>PHEB01000017.1 GCA_002842735.1 Alphaproteobacteria bacterium HGW-Alphaproteobacteria-7
AATCAAGGCGCAGGAAGCCGCCGAAACCCATGGTTGGCCCGCCCCCCGCACCATCGGCAGCGCGGTCGCATCCGACGCGTTCTTTCCCTTTGCCGACGGGTTGATTTCCGCTGCCGAGGCTGGCGCGACTGCGGTAATCCAGCCGGGCGGATCGATCCGCGATGACGAAGTGATCGCTGCCGCCGACGCCGCAGGCCTTGCGATGGTGTTCGCCAGGATGCGGCATTTCCGGCATTGATTTGCTGCCCCGCCGCTGCGCTACTTGAGGGCGTGCTTGTGCCCTATCGCTTCGCTACTTGAGGGCGTGCTTGTGCCCTATCGCTTCGCTACTTGAGGGCGTGCTTGTGCCCTATCGCTTCGCTACTTGAGGGCATTGTTTGCTTTGCGGTTCACCGCATACTGCGAACGGTTCGGCTGATGTGGGCGGTATCGTAACTTTTTCTCAGCCGGTTCGTAACCAATCCGGCTTTCCAACAGAATTACTTTATGAATCCTGTGTTCATCCCGGGGCAATTCAGCATCGGGCAGAGGCCGGGGCAACATTCATTCGAATCACGAGCTATCCCATGCGCCTGCTTGCTTCCGACCTGTATCGCAATTTTGCCATCGGCTTTGTCGGCGGTGCATTGCTGGTCGCCGGAGCCAATGCCGATAGCTGGGGCAGCAAGCTGTCCTCACCCGCGCAGGCCGCCGAAACGCTCAAAGCGCCCGCGCCCTCTGCCGAATTCGTGATCGCCCGCTAGCGCGCTTTTCCGCCGATTATCGGGCAGACTTTCACCGCAACACCAGCTGATCGCCCGAACCGCTTGGCGAATGCCGTCTGCATCGCCTATATCCGGCCTATGGGACAGCACGCCGTCAGCCATTCGCACCATGAACACAGCGGCCACGACCTGATCGCCGAGGCTGCACGCGCGCTGATGGCGGCGGGCGAACAGTGGACATCGATGCGCGAGGCAGTGTTTGCCGAACTCGCCCGGCACGAACGCCCGGTCTCAGCCTACGACATTGCCGACAATCTCTCCGCCGCGCGCGGCAAGCGGGTGGCACCCAACAGCGTCTATCGCATTCTTGACGTGTTTGTGGCGAACAACCTCGCGATGCGGGTGGAAAGCGCCAACGCCTACCTCGCCAACACTCACCCCGGCTGCGCGCATGATTGCATCTTTCTGGTATGCGACGAATGCGGGGAAGCCGCCCATGTCGATGACGAGGATGTCAGCCGCGCGGTGCGCGCCATTGCCGCCGCGCGCCAGTTCACGGCGCAGCGCGCGGTGCTGGAAATTCGCGGGCTGTGCAAAGCCTGCGCCTGATCGGCGTGCATTGACCTCGATCAAGCGTTCAATCGACACGCCCCAATTCGAAGTGTAAGGCCTTGGGCTATGACGCAACTGCCGCACACACCCCCAAACACCCCACTGCTGGATCTGGTCAACACTCCCGACGATCTGCGCCGATTGAAGCCTGAACAGCTGCGCCAACTCGCCGATGAACTGCGCAGCGAGATGATCGATGCGGTCAGCACCTCGGGCGGGCATTTGGGATCGGGGCTGGGCGTGGTCGAACTGACCGTGGCAATCCACTATGTGTTCAACACCCCGCAAGACAAGCTGGTGTGGGATGTGGGCCACCAATGCTACCCGCACAAGATCATCACCGGGCGGCGTGACCGTATCCGCACGCTGCGGCAGGGCGGCGGGCTGAGCGGTTTTACCAAGCGCAGCGAGAGCGAATACGACCCCTTCGGCGCGGCGCATTCCTCCACCTCGATTTCTGCGGCGCTAGGTTTTGCCATCGCCAACAAGCTGAAAGGCCGGCCGGGACGCGGCATCGCGGTGATCGGCGATGGTTCGATGAGCGCGGGCATGGCCTATGAAGCGATGAACAACGCCGCCCAAGCCGGGAACCGGCTGGTGGTGATCCTCAACGATAATGACATGTCGATTGCGCCGCCGGTGGGCGGGCTTTCGGCCTACCTTGCGCGGATGGTGTCATCATCCGAATATCTCGGCCTCCGCAGCCTGGCTTCCCGCGTGATCCAAAAGATGAGCCGCCGGATGCACGACACCATCGGCAAGGCGGAGGAATTCACCCGCGGCATGGTGACTGGCGGAACGTTGTTCGAAGAACTGGGCTTTTACTATGTCGGCCCGATTGACGGGCACAATCTCGATCACCTGCTGCCGGTGCTGGAAAACGTGCGCGACACATCGGAAGGCCCGGTGCTGATCCATGTCGTCACCGAAAAGGGGAAAGGCTACGCACCGGCCGAAAACAGCGCTGACAAGTATCACGGCGTTCCCAAGTTCAACGTCATCACCGGCGAAAAGAGCAAGAGCGCAGCAGGCCCGCCTGCCTATCAGGACGTGTTCGGCCTGACGCTGGCGAAGCTGGCCGAGAGCGATGATCGCATCTGCGCGATCACCGCCGCCATGCCGTCTGGCACCGGGGTTGATAAATTTGCCAAGGCGCACCCCGCCCGCACCTTCGATGTCGGCATTGCCGAACAGCACGCGGTGACCTTTGCGGCGGGTCTGGCGGCGGAAGGAATGCGGCCCTTCGCGGCGATTTATTCCACCTTCCTCCAGCGCGCCTATGATCAGGTGGTGCATGATGTGTGCATCCAGAATCTGCCGGTGCGCTTTGCGATTGACCGCGCCGGGCTGGTCGGCGCGGACGGAGCGACCCATGCCGGATCGTTCGACGTCACCTATCTCGCCACCCTGCCCAACATGGTGGTGATGGCCGCCGCCGACGAGGCAGAGCTGGTGCACATGACCTACACCGCCGCCGAATATGACGATGGCCCCATCGCCTTTCGTTACCCGCGCGGCAATGGAACCGGGGTGCCTTTGCCAGACGTTCCGGTGAAGCTGGAAATCGGCAAAGGCCGGTTGGTGCGTGCCAATAAGCTTGGGGGCACCAAGGTCGCGATCCTCTCATTGGGCGCGCGGCTGACCGAGGCGCTGAAAGCTGCCGACGTGCTGGAGGCCAAGGGGCTGTCCACCACGGTCGCCGATATGCGCTTTGCCAAGCCATTGGACCATGATCTGATCGCCCGGCTGATGCGCACCCACGAAGTTGTGGTGACGGTGGAAGAAGGATCAATCGGCGGGCTGGGGGCGCATGTGCTGACCTTTGCCAGCGACGAAGGCCTGACCGATGGCGGATTGAAAGTGCGCACCTTGCGCCTGCCCGATTGCTTCATCGATCACGATGATCCGATGAAGCAATATGACGCAGCCGGGTTGAACGCCCCGCAGATTGTGGACACGGTGCTGAAGGCGCTGAAGCACAATTTCACCGGAATAGAGGCGGAAAATGCCGAGGGAGCGCGCGCCTGATCGTCCGGCAGGCGCGCTTTACTCAGCGCCCTCCCGGCGCTTGGCCGGCAGTGATCTGCAACCGTTCAGACAACGACAATGACGTCTCCGGTGGCAGGTCGTCTGGCGGCGTTGGTGCAGCATCTTCGGCTTCTGGCTCTTCGATCACCTCGCCCTTCAGCGCCGCGATTTCGCGCCGCCGCCGTTCAAGATAGGTTTCGCGCCGCATCCCATAGGGATCGTCGGATTCGCGGATTTCGGCCAGCTCGGCATCAAATTCAAGCCGCGAATCCAGGCCGTTGACCACGAAATAGGCCGCCGCATATTCGAATTTATCAAACGGCTTGCCAACCACGAACGGCAACAGCGCCTGATCCAGCAGACCGCCGATCGTGTCCCGCACCGTCGTCGCGCCGGTGATCGGCAGATAGAGATACGGCCCCGATCCCCCCCCGTAATAGCCAAAAGTATTGGCAAACCCGTTGCGGCGATAGGGCAGGCCGATGCCGGGCTTGCCCGCGACATCGATCAATCCGCCCAGCCCCAGCGTCGAATTGATCGCCAACCGGCCCAAAGTTTCGAATGTCTTGCCAATCTTGCCCTGCAGCAGGAAATTGAGCGCATTGCTCGGTTCGCCGAGATTACGCACGACATTGCCCAGCCCGTCGCGGATTGGTTCGGGCAGGCCATCACGATAGGCATAGGCCAGCGGTTCGACCAGCGCCTGATCGACCGCCTGACTGATGCGATAGCTTTCGGCGTTGAACTGTTCGGCAGGGTCGCCTGCGGGCGGGCCATAGCTGCCTTCGATGATGATTTCATTGCCCTGCGCATCATCATCCTGTTCCTCGCCTGGCACCGTGGCGGGGTCAGCATCGGCAGGCGGGGCACTATCCTGCACCGCTGCCAGACTCCACATGATCGGGGTCACGGGCAGGTATGCTTGGGGCGGCGTCGCGGGCACCGGCCCGGCCGCTGACAGCGCAGCGCCAAACAACGCAGGTGGTGCGGAAATCAGCAAAAGGCCCGGCATTCTAATTCTCCGATTCCCCTTTGCACACAGGCGACGGGCATCATGACACGTGTTGCTCTTTAAGCACTCTCTCTATACCCCCGCTTAACCGCCTGACGTGTTTGTGCAAGGTTTCCATGTCCCTGATCCAGATTAACCGCGAAGGCGCGGTCACCACCCTCACGCTCAACCGGGCAGAGACGATGAACCCGCTCGGCGCGCCGGGGGACGGGGATGCGTTTGTGGCGGTCGTCAATGCGATCAACCGCGATATGGAATGCCGCGTGGTGATCCTGACCGGTGCAGGCCGGGCGTTCAGCGCGGGCGGCGATATCAAGGCGATGCAGAACAAGGCGGGCACGTTTGGCGGCACTGCGCCCGCGATCTCGGACGGCTATCGCGATAATATCCACCTGATGCTGCGCGCGCTCTATGGCATCCGCGTGCCGGTGATCGCGGCGGTCAATGGCCCGGCGATCGGGCTGGGCTGCGATGTCGCCTGCCTCGCCGATATCCGCATTGCAAGCGAGAGCGCGAAGTTCGGGGTGACGTTCCTGAAACTCGGCATCATCCCCGGCGATGGCGGCACCTGGATCCTGCCGCGCGTGATCGGCATGAGCCGCGCGGCGGAACTGTTCTACACCGGCGACGTGATCGACGCGGCAACGGCGAAGGATTGGGGGCTGGTGAGCCGGGTGGTCGCCGCCGATGCGCTGATGGATGAAGCCCGCGCGCTCGCCGCCAAAATCGCCGCGCTGCCCCCGCACGCGCTGCGCCACACCAAGAACCTGCTGCGCCAGGGACAGCAGATCAGCTATGATTCTGCGCTGGAAATGGCCGCCAACACGCAGGCAATGATGCATACCACCGCCGACCATGCCGAAGGCGTCGCCGCGCTGATCGAAAAACGCGGCGCAGTGTTTACGGGAGAGTAATCAGGCGCCACAGCCCCGCCGGGATACCTGCCACGTAGAAATGCAGCCAGCTGGCGATCAGCCACAACACAACGCCCCCGACCAGCGGCACCGCGCCGACCGACAAAAACTTGCCCCAGCGCGGCCAGTAACTGGTCCTTCGTTCCCACGTCGCCCAGGCATCGCCCATCAACGCCCGTTTCTTGGCGTCCTGCAAATACGCGCCGACCAGCGCGAGCACGCCCATTGCCAGCGCGGTGATCAGCGTGCGGGTGCTCCACCACAGCACGATGTGTGAAAGCGCCCACAACGCGATGCCCCACATCATCGGGTGACGGGTGACGAGGAACACGCCCCGAGGCTCAGCCCGCGCTTGCGTTTGCGCCATCGGGGTCGGCAGCGCGGGGTTGCCGATCAGTGAACCGGCCAGCAGGATCATCGCGGGCAGGGTCAGCAACGTGGTGATGACCCAACCGATCTCGCCCGAACGCGGCAGATCGGTAGGCGGCGCGGCTTTGAACGCGATATAGACCCATGCCAGCGTTGCAAAGCTCACCAGCGAATAGGCGATCCGAAAGCCGCCCACGCCCAGCGCCTTGACCAGGGAGCTACGCAGCGGATGCGACATCGCGAAATGCGTACCGACAAAGGCGACATTCGCCGCGATCAGTGCAACAAGTGATCCGTCCATGCGTGCATCCTCCGTTAGGTCTTGGCTACCAGTCGTAAGCCTTGGGCCGTGCGCTTTCATCAAGGTTGCGGTAGCGGTCGCGCAAGCCGGTCTGGTGGTTTTCGAGGTTTTGTTCGACCCCGCCGATGAACACCCGCGTCGGCACGGAGCCGACTTCGAGCGGATCACCATCCCACATCACCACATCGCCCAGCGCGCCTGCTTTCAGCACACCTGCCTTGCCGCCCATGCCGCTGATGTCGGCGGGGACGGAACTGATCGCGGCAAAGGCCTTGCCCCAATCCATGCCCGTCGCGCCGGGCATCCGGGTCAGCGCGACCAGATTGCCGGCCACCTGCTGCAAACGGCGCGGGTCCTGCATGGTTGACGCATTGATCGCCACCTTCACCCCGGCGCGCGCCAGCCGCCCCGCATTGCTTTGGGTGGCGCCCAGTTGTTCAAAGGTTTCAGGCAGGTCGGTCAGCCCATCGGCGATCACCGGCACGCCCGCTGCGGCGATGGCATCAGCCACCAGCCACCCTTCGTTCGCGCCAACCAGCACCATATCAAGCCGTGGGTACTGCGATTTGAGCCCCAGCACAGCGCGGATATCCGCCGCCCGTTCCACCGCGACATAAAGCTTCTGCCGCCCCGTCACCACCGGCACCAGCGCCTCGGCGTCGAAGCGGGTGAGCAGCACGTCATCATCTTTCGTGATTTCGGTGGTCTGCGGAATCCCGGACTTGCCGACCAGCGCCTGCGCTTCGCGCAACGCCGCGCTCAGCAAGGCATAGGCTGCGACCCGGCTGCCGCCTGCGCGCTGCGCGCCGCCTTCGCCCAGATTGATCATCTGGAACGCGCGCGCCTGCATCACCGGGTTGGCATCACCGTCCAGATCGATGATCGCACCTTGTCCGGCAAAGATTGATCCGGCGGGCATGGTCGTCGTGGCCGCGCGGGTGATCCCTGAGGCACGGTGGACAAGGATGTGCTGCGAAGCCGGATTGATCGCGGTGGAGGTATCCAATGCCGCACTGAACGGGGTGCCGCGCGCGGAAATATCGTTCGATTCGCTCACCGCCGAAACATCCGACAGGCCCAGCGATGTGACCGTGGCGAACAGGCCGGGTGTCACCCACGCCCCGCCCGCATCAACACTTGCCCCACCCGTGGGCGCGCCGCTGGCAGGCCCGGCATAGACCACGCTGCCGCCGCGCACGACCACAGTGCCGCCTTCAATCGGCGCACCGCCATCGCCCAGCACCAGCCGGGCATTGGTGATTGTCACGTCCTGCGCCAATGCGGGCGCGGAGCCGAGCGCCAGCGCGCTCACGGCAATTTGAAGCAGCCGCTTCATTTCACATCTCCTTCGCCGGGCTGGCCCAGCTCAAAATCGCTGACGGGCCGCATCTTGGGGTTGGTGGCATCAAACATCAGCGCGCCGTCGATCCAGACCTTTTCGGGCCTTGAATACACACTCAGCGGATCGCCGTTCCACAGCACCACATCGGCCATCTTGCCCACTTCGAGGCTGCCGGTCATGTCTTCGATCCCCATCGCCTTGGCGGCGTTATAGGTAATCCACTGGATCGCGGTCGCATCGGGAATATCGATGCCGAGCCTTTGGCCCGCCTTCTGCGCCTTGGCGGCTTCCTGATTCAATCGCTGAATGTCGTTCTTGTCATCCGAATGGATCACCACGCAGGCGCCTTCGCGTTGCAGGAAAGCCGCGTTTTCAAGAATGCCGTCATAGCTTTCCATCTTGAAGCCATACCAATCGGCCCAGACTGCGCTGCACACATCGTTTTCACGCAGCAGATCGCCGATCTTGTAGGCCTCAACCGCGTGGTGGAAGGCGCTGACTTTGTAGCCCATTTCCTTGGCCATATCCAAAACCAGCGCCATTTCATCGGCGCGGTAACAATGGTTGTGGATCAGGATATCGCCCTTGAGCACGCCGACCAGCGTTTCCTTGCCGAGATCGCGTTTCGCCTTCGGGTCATTGGCATAGTTGATCGCGCCGAGCCAGGTTTCACGGTTGACCGCGAAATTGCCCATCCGGGTCGAAGGCATCCGCCCACGGCTGCCATAAACACGCTTGGGATTCTCCCCGCAGGCCATTTTCATGCCGTAAGGCGCGCCGGGGAACTTCATCCCCTGCACCGTGCGCGCGGCCACGTTTTTCAGCGTGACTGAACGCCCACCCATCAGGTTGGCCGAACCGGGCAGGATTTGCAGCGCCGTAATCCCGCCATTTGCGAGCGCGCGGGTGAAGCCGGGGTCTTGCGGCCAGACCGAATGTTCGGCCCAGACTTCGGGCGTGGTCGGGCTGGTCGCCTCGTTCCCGTCCGAATGCGCGTTGACGCTGGGCGAGGGATAATCGCCAAGGTGCGAGTGGATGTCGATGATGCCGGGGGTGACGAATTTGCCGGTGCCGTCAAACACCGCAATATCCGCCGGGATCGGGGTGTCCGGCCCGCCGATCGAGGTGATCTTGCCCCCGCTCATGAACACCACACCGTTTTCGATTTTGCCGCCCTTGCCATCATAGATCGTCGCGCCGCGGATCGCGGTGGCGATGTTGGGGTAGGGCTTATAGGTCGAGGGGAATACGCCGTCGGATTCCACCTTGGCGGCGAATTTCTTGTCGTCAGCCTTGGTGCTGGCAACATCGCCCCCGCCAGCGTTCCCGCCAGCATTCCCGGTTGTGGCGCAGGCGCTGAGCGCAAGTGCGCTGGCGATAGTGGCAAATGCGCCAATGCGCGCACGCAGATTTTGTCTTGAGATCATCGAAAACCCTTCCGTTTCCCCGGCGCGAAGTGTGCCGAGGAAACGGAAGGTTGTCCATGCCGTTGGACGAGTTTTCGTGCGAAACCTACGCCTATTCAGCCGGACGGGTCGCGGGGTGGATTCCGGCTGCGGCGGCTTCGCCCAGTTCGGCTTCGCCCGCCAGACCATCATCCTTGAGCGTGTCGAGATGCATCAGCTTCTTGATCAGCGGGCTGATCACAATCACGCCAACGCCGACGGCAATCGCCACCCAGCCGATCTGATTGTAAACGTCCAGCACGACCTGCTTGCCTGCACCCTCGCCCGACGCTGCTTCGGAACCTGTTGCAGCAGCAATCAGGCCCGCGACAAAATTGCCGGTGGCCGAGGCGAAGAACCATGTCCCCATGATCAGCGACGCCATATGAGCAGGGGCAAGGCGGTTCATTGCCGACAGGCCCACCGGCGACAGGCACAATTCGCCGGTCGTATGCAGCAGATAGATCAGGAAGATGAAGATGACCGGGGTCATGTTACCGGTCGCAGCGCCTGCCACCAGCACCAGGAAACCAGCGCCAAGCTGCATCAATGCCAATCCGAATTTGGCCGGGGTCGACGGTTCAAGCCCACGGCGGCCCAGCGCAGTCCACAGCCACGCAAAGAGCGGGGCCAGCAGCACGATATAAATCGCGTTGATCGACTGGAACATCGAAGCCTTCACTTCGAAACCCAGCATCGAGCGATCAACATGGCGGTCGGTGAACAGGTTGAGCGATGACCCGGCCTGTTCGAACAAGGCCCAGAACAGGATCGAGCCGAGGATGAGGAACATCGCCGCAAAGATGCGGTCACGGTCCTGATTGCGGTTGATGATGGACTGCCAGATGACCACCAGCAGCGACACCCCGAATCCAGCCAGCGTCAGATTGAGCGCACCTGTTTCAGAGATGCTGCCAAGGAACATCCCGATGAAGGCGACAATCGCCAGCAACCCGCCCAGCCCGAAAATCGCGAGCGGCAGTGTCGGCGAGGCAGCGTAGGAGCCGTGCACGAAGCGGAAGGTCGCTTCACCCAGCACATAGAGGATCAGGATCGTGCCGCCCACGCCGAGCAAGGTGCCGACCACGGCCTGATTCTGCACCAGCCACCAACACGTAATCACCGCAGCAAGGCCAACGGCGTAAAGCAGCCATTCGAGCTTGATGCCCATCACCGACCCGGCAAGCTTGGCCGGATCGCTCGGTTCGCCGCGCCCCAGCAGCAGCGGTTTGAAAACCACGAATACAATCAGACCAAGCAACATCCCGACGCCCGCCGCGCCGAAGCCATAGGCCCAGCCGTAGGTTTCGCCGAGATAACCGCACAAAATGGCGCCAAGCGCTGCACCGAGGTTAATCCCCATATAGAAAATCGTGTAGGCACCATCGCGACGCACATCGGTGCGCGGGTAAAGCTGACCGACCATGACCGAGATATTGGCCTTGAGAAAGCCAGAGCCGACGATGATGAAGGCGAGCGCGAGCCAAAAGATGTTGAGGCTGGCAGCGTCTTGCCCGCCATTGCCTTCGAAACCCATCAGGAAGTGGCCGAATGTCAGCAGAATTGCGCCGAAAAGCACCGCTTTGCGCTGCCCCAGATACTTGTCGGCCAGATAGCCGCCCAGCACCGGCGTGATATATACCAGCGCGGTATATGCGCCGTAGATTACGCCCGCCGAACCATCGTCAAACAACCAGTGCTTGGTCAGGTAGAAGATCAGCAGTGCGCGCATCCCGTAATAGGAAAAGCGCTCCCACATCTCGGCGAAGAACAGGACGAACAGACCCTTGGGGTGGCCGAGAAAAGTCCCGGCGCTGTCCCCGTGCGGAAGCTCTTGCGTTGCCATCTATGCAGATATCCCTTTTGCGCGCCCCTCCGGCGCGATCCCATGGGAGCGCAACCTAGCGTATCATTTGCGCGTGTGAAGCTTTTGTTGCGTCCTTGTTTGCGATCGTGCTGTCGCACGATGCAGACCTCCCGCCCCGCCTCCCCACCCGGCCACCATAACATAATGGTACTATTGGTGGCCGGGTGGGGAGGCGGGGCGGGAGGTCTGAGCCACCGAAAGGTGGCTCCAATCAAGCTTCTCACAAACTTGACCGCGTGGCTGTATTATGGCACTGATGCACCTCGTAAGGGACAGCCCATCACCATGAACGCCAACCGCCCAAGCCCCAACCGGCCCGTCTATCTCAAGCTGCGCGATCAGATCGCCGCTGCGATTATCGACGGCGAATATGCGGAAGGCGCGATGCTGCCATCAGTGCGCGCGCTCGCGGCGGAGCAGGGGGCCAATCCGCTGACCGTGGCCAAAGCCTATCAGCAGTTCCAGAACGATGGCTTGGTCGAAGTGCAACGCGGGGTTGGCATGTATGTGGTGCGCGGCGCCGCCGAACGCCTGCGCGCGGCCGATCGCGAAGCTTTCCTGCGCGAGGAATGGCCCGAAATCCGTGCCAGGATGGAACGGCTCGGCCTCAACCCCGCCGATATGATGCTGGCCGACTGAATTATTCGCCTGCTGACACGCGTGGAAGTTGCGCATTTTCCCGATTTATGACAATCTGTTCATTGTCAGACGTTGCGGGATTGCATCCGGCTGCGCGCTGCGATTAATGGGGGCGCCTTACGGGTCGGAGGCGAGTTGAGGAAACCGCGGGGTCAAACCCGCTTACGGTGTGATATGGCGGCCAGACCGCCCATGGGCACCGGGAGATCACCATGATCAGATCCGAGTTGTTGCAGGCACTACATAAAGACAATCCCGAACTGCGCGCCGACGAAGTCGAGCAGGTGGTGGATATCTTCTTTGACGAGATCGCTCAGCGATTGGCCGAGGGAGGTCGAGTCGAATTGCGCGGTTTTGGCGCGTTTTCGACGCGCGAACGCGAAGCGCGCAGCGGGCGCAACCCGCGCACCGGTGAAACGGTGCCCGTGCCTTCCAAGCGTGTGCCCTATTTCAAAGCCGGCAAGGAAATCCGCGAGCGCTTGAACAAAGCGTAAGCGCTGCACGGAAAATGCGGTAACGGAGTCGCCGAGCGCCAATGTTTCACGTGAAACATTGGCGCTTTGCACACCCGAACCGCCCATCCCATTGTTCAAATTACCCGCCGCCGCGCAGCCACTCGCAGGCAGGCTCTGGTATTGCGCGGGCAAGATGTGCCATGAGCGGTCGCGCATCATGCGGGTGTGGCGGAATGGTAGACGCCGGGGACTTAAAATCCCCTGATCTTTGATCGTGCTGGTTCGAGTCCAGTCACCCGCACCAGTTTTGACTACACAAATTTATCCGGGGGATAAATTTGGGTCAAAACTCCCAAGCGCAAGCGCGCGAGGCGGCAAGCGCAAGCAACGCACTACCCCTAACCGCGATTAGCTCCGCCTTAACGCCTTACCCCTAATTCTCGCGAAGAATCATGGGGCAACCGCGTCCCGTCAGCGGCCCAGCAGGGTGCGTGGCGGGTTGGGAAAACACGGCATGGACAAGGCTGCGAATACAGCAAAGCTGGATCAGCAACCGCCCGTCACGGGTGAGGAAATGCGCGCCGCACCGCGCTTTACCTTGCTGATCCGCGCGGCCAAGCTGATCTCTGCTCAGGGCGAATTCGTGTGCGTTATCCGCGACGTGTCCGAAACCGGGGTAAGCGTTCGGCTGTTCCATACACTGCCCGGCTGCAAGAATTTCGCGCTGCACCTGGCCGGGGGCACTGCCTATGAGCTCACCCAGGTCTGGGAGCGCGGCAACGAAGCCGGCTTCACCTTTGCACACACAGTCGCCGTGCAACAGTTGATTAGCGAATCCGGCGAATATCCCAAGCGCGGCTTGCGACTGGGCCTGTGCTTCCCGGTGACGATCGCCTCGCTTTCCCAGCGGTTGGAGGGCGTGGTCGAAAACCTGTCGCAGCAGGGCGCACGAATTGCCTGCGACGGTTTGCTGGCGATTGATCAGAGCGTGCGAATCGCCGTGCCGACCGTCAACGGCGAAATGCGCGAAGTGCGCGCCAAGGTGCGGTGGCGGCGCGATTCGCATTATGGCGTGGTGTTCGACGACACCTTCGCGCTCGGCGATTTCGCGCGTCTTGCAGCACGGTTGCAGGCCCCGGCGCTGCTTCGGGAATAATGCCAGCGCGCTGAGATGCTACCGCATCCCGCGCTGAAAATGCGTCTGCGCCGCACGCGGGCTTAAAGCACTTTCCGCCCGGTCAGAAGGTGGTGATTTCCACCTCCAGCTTACGGAAGCCGTGGACGAAATTGGCGCGCACGCGCTCAACATCGCCCGCGACGTGCACCCGCATCCGGCGCTTGTGCATTTCTTCGAGCAGCACCTTCAGCTGCAATTCCGCCAGCCGCGCACCAACGCAGCGGTGGATGCCGTAACCGAACGCCAGATGCCGCCGGGCATTTTCGCGCGTGATGTCGAGCTTGTCCGGGTTGTCGAACACCTCTTCATCGCGGTTGGCCGAAAGATACCACAGCACCACCTTTTCGCCTTTTTTGATGGTCTGCCCGAACACTTCGGTGTCTTCGGTGCAGGTGCGGCGCATATGGGCGAGCGGGGTCTGGTAACGCAGGCATTCCTGCACCGCGTTGGGGATCAGTTCAGGCTGTTCTTCAAACAATTTGCGCTGATCGGGAAACTTGTCGAGCGCGTGGATGATGCCGCTCATGGTGTTGCGGGTGGTGTCATTGCCGCCGACGATCAGCAGCACCAGATTGCCCATGAATTCTTCTGGGCGCATCTGGTTCATCGCTTCGGAATGGAGCATCATCGAGATGAGATCATTGCCCGGCTCCTTGTCCATCGTGCGCTCGATCCACAGCGACTGGAAATAGGCTGCCATTTCCTGCAGCACGCTCCAGCGCAGCTCGTCGAGCTCGCGCACCGTGGCGAGTTCGGTATCGCCCGACCAGTCCGACCAGAAGGTGAGCAACCGGCGGTCTTCCCACGGGAAGCCAAACAGGATTGCGAGCATCCCGGTGGTCAGTTCGATCGATACGGTATCGACCCAGTCAAACACTTCCCCGCGCGGCAGCGAATCGAGCAGTTCACCTGTGCGGGCGCGGATTTCCGCTTCCATGTCGGTGATCGCGGTGGGGGTGAATTTGGGCGCGACAGTGCGGCGCTGGCCGGTGTGCTGCGGGCGATCCATCGCGATGAACATCGGTAGTTCGCGCGTGTCGATATTGGCCGCCGCAGCCTCTTCCTCGCTCAGCCGTTCAAGGATGGTGATGCCGCCATATTCCCAGCTGGATGAAAAAGTTTCGGGCAATGCCTCGATATGCTGGATCGCCTTGTGACCCACCACTGCCCAATAGGGGCCGAACGGGCTTTCGGGGATGTAATGCAGCGGCCCGGCGGCGCGCATTTCGGCGAAGATCGGCTGCCAGGTGTCATTGAAATAGATGTCCGAGCGGCTGACATCCCACTTGTGCGGGTGCTGCGGACGTTCTTCGGGGTGGGCGGCGAAATGTGCCTTCAATGCCTCGTAAGAGGTCGGCTCGCGGCGCACTTGCGGGCGCTGGGGTGGGGCGATGGTGGCCATTATTCTCTCCCGCCGGGCAGCCGCTTGGATTGGGGCTGCTCTCGTATGAACCGCATCCTGCCGCAACTGACAGGCTTGTCAATAGTGCGTTGCGTTTCAGGACTTATTCGGCGGGTTCAAGCGTGCCTTTCGCGCGCCGTGTGAACCATGCCTTCTTCACCCGTCCGGCCCCTCCCGACTTCATCACCCGCTTGCGGAACAACAGCGATCCGCCCTTGACCAGCGCCAGCACGGCCAGCGCCTGCCACGCCAGCGCCAGTGCGTGAGTCCAGAGCGCGGGCTCCATCGCCGCGCGCGCCAGCATCGCGAAGGGTGATGACAGCGGGAAGGCAATCGCCGCCATCTCCATGCCCGACCCCGGATGGTTGATGGTGTATGCGGCGAGGAAGAACACCATCAATTGCATCATCGTGACCGGCATCGACAGCGTCTGCACTTCGCGCACGGTGTTCGCCATGGCGCCGATGGTCAGGAACAATGCGCCGAGCAGCAGATAGGCCATCGCAAAATAGACCACGCCCAACGCGATGAACAGTGGCCAGCCGACCGCAGGCGCGGGCAGGCGGGTAAGGTCAAATCCAGTGGCCTGCGTGATGCCATCGCCGCCTAGCGCCCACAGCCCCCATGCCGCCCCGCCCCATACCGCAATGCCGACGAAGGACACGCCCAGCATCGCAAACAGCTTGCCCGTGAACACCGCATCCATCGGGATCGCCGCGGCGAGGATTTCGATGATCTTGTTGGCCTTTTCCTCGACGAGGTTGGACAACACCATCCCCGCCAGCAGCATCGTCAGCAGGAACAACAACATCTGCGCGATCTGCGCGGTCTGGATCCGGGTTGACCGTTCCGACGCGGCGCTGGTGGTCACCACCTGCGCGGCGATGGCGGGGAAGCTGGCCGGTTCAGCCGACAGCGCATCCGCGGCGATCAGGCCGACCGGGCCTTGCCAGCGGGCGATCTGGCCTTCGGTGCCGGTCAGCACAGGCGCGGCTGGCGTGCCGGTCATGATAGCGGCGTAATTGCCCCGGCGCGCCTCCATGAAGGCGCGTGCGTCAAACGCGGGGTCGCCCGATGCCTGAGGCACTTCGCGCAAGGCTGGCAGCGCGCCGCCCAATTGCGGGGCAATCCGTTCGTGCGCGGCGATCATCGCGGCATTATCGACCGCCGACATGGCAAGGCCAACCTCGATGCTCACCGCACCTCGCTGCACCTGCCCGCCGATGCTGCCCGCCAGCCCGCCGACGATCACCGGAAACAGCGGGCCAAGCAGAAAGAACAGGAAGGCGCGGCTGAACAACACCGCGACGAAATCGCGCCGGGCGATCACCCACGCCGCTTCAAGCGCGCTGAGACGCGGGCGGATCGGGGCGGAACCTTCGGTCATGCCTGCACCTCCGCCGAATCGGCTTCGAGCTGGCGGGCGGCGGCCTCACCCGCGATGGCGACGAAGGCATCGTGAAGGCCCGCCCGTTCGATTGACAGCGACAGAATCCCCGCCTCGCCTTCGATCAATTGCCGCAGCAGCGGTTCGATCCCTGTTTCGGGGAGCGGGAACTGGAAGAAATCACCGTTGCGCCTGGCATCCTTGGGCAGCGCGGCCAGCCATGCGCCTTCACGCGCGCGGGTTTCCAGCCGCACCTGCGCCGGGATCCGGTCACGCGCGGCCTCGACACTGCCGGCATAGGGCACCTTGCCCCCGGCGATGATCGCAACGCCTTCGCACAGCCGTTCGGCATGGTGAATCACATGGGTGGAAAAGATCACCGTCACACCATCTTCTGCCAGCGCGCGGATCATCACCTCCAGCTTGCCCTGATTGATCGCGTCGAGGCCCGAAAAGGGTTCGTCCAGCACCACCAGCCGCGGGCGGTGCACCAGCGTGCCGAGCAATTGCACGGTTTGCGCCATGCCTTTGGACAGCTGCCTGATCTGCCGGTCAGCCGCGTGGCCAAGGCCGTGGCGTTCGAGCAGTTCGGCCCCGCGCGCGCGGCCTTCTTTCAGCGGCAATCCGCGCAGCGCGCCCATAAACGCAATCGCCTCAATCGCTTTCATCGCCGGATACAGCCCGCGTTCTTCGGGCAGATAGCCGATCAACCGGCCGATATCGTGCGGGCGATCATGCCCGAACACGCGGCGCACGCCTTCGTCGGGGTCGATAATGCCGAGCAACATTCGCAAAGTCGTGGTCTTGCCCGCGCCATTGGGGCCAAGGATGCCGTATATCGCGCCTTCGGGGACAGAAATATCCACCCCGTCGACCGCGCGGGTGCCGTCAAAGCTTTTAACCAGCCCGCGCGCTTCGATCGCGAGGGGGCGGGCATCGATTGTCGCCGCACGCCAGCCTGCTGCGTGATTGCCCGCCCGATGATGTTCGCTTACCGCCATATCCATGCGTTACGCGGTTAGGCGGCAGGATTAAACGGGAGCCTCTCGAAATATGGTTAACCCCTCGGCAACACCTGATCTGGCGGCGCAGATTGCCGCGCAGGCGGCGGCATTGGGGTTTGCGACCTGCGGGTTTGCCAGCGCGGGCGAAGACCCGCTGCGCAGCTCCCGGCTGGAGACGTGGCTGGGCGAAGGGTGTCATGGCAGCATGGAATGGATGGCGACGCGGCTTGACCATCGCCGCTCCCCCCAAGGGCTGTGGCCCGCCGCGCGCAGTGTGATTGCCCTGGGCATGAGTTATGCCCCTGACCATGATCCGCTGGCGCTCGACGGCTCGTCCCACCATGCGCGGATTTCGGTCTATGCGCAGGGCAAGGACTATCACGATGTGGTCAAGAAGCGGCTAAAGGCGCTCGCGCGGTGGCTGGTGGCAGCCGAACCGGGGTCTGAGGTGAAAGTCTTCGTCGATACCGCCCCGGTGATGGAAAAACCGCTGGGTGAGGCGGCGGGGATCGGATGGCAGGGCAAGCACACCAATCTGGTCAGCCCCGAACATGGCAGCTGGCTGTTTCTCGGCGCGATCTACACCACCCTGGAACTGCCCCTTGCCGCACCGCACCGCGACCAATGCGGATCGTGCCGCGCCTGTCTGGACGCCTGCCCCACCAATGCCTTTCCCGCGCCCTACAGGCTCGATGCGCGGCGCTGCATTTCCTACCTCACCATCGAACACAAGGGCCCGGTGCCAGAGGATCTGCGCGCAGCTCTGGGCAACCGCATCTATGGCTGCGATGATTGTCTGGCGGTGTGCCCGTGGAACAAGTTTGCCCACCAAGCACAAGGATTGCGCGAATTCCTCCCCCGCGCCGAACTGGTTGCGCCGCGTCTGGGTGAATTGCTGGCGCTGGACGATGCGGGGTTTCGGGCGTTGTTTTCCGGCTCCCCGATCAAGCGCATCGGGCGGGATCGGTTTGTGCGCAATTGCCTTTATGCGGCAGGGAATAGCGGCAATGATGCACTGACCCCGCAGGTGCAGGCGTTAACCGAAGACCCTGACCCGGTAGTGGCAGAGGCCGCCGGGTGGGCTTTACGCCAGCTTATGCCAAAGCGCGCTGGTATTAGAGCAAATCCTTGAGCGGCATTTCAGGATCGGCGAGCAGCGCCGGATCAACCTTGCCGACCCCGCTTTCGAGCAGTTTGCGGCCCTGCACGTAATCCTTCATCGTGTTCACACAATCGAACGCAATCGGCTTGCCATCGCGCAGATACACCACCGTAAACTTGCGGGTTTCAGGATCGCCGCGCAGCACGGTCTGATCGAAGCCGAGGCTTAATCCGGCGGTCTGCAATTTCAGATCATACTGGTTCGACCAGAACCACGGCAGCGCGTGATAGGGTTCTTTCTCGCCCATGATCGCGCGGGCCACGGTGTTCGCCATGTCATGCGCGTTCTGCACTGATTCCAATCGGATCACCGCGCCATCGGCAAAGGGATTGGCGTGGGCGGCGCAATCGCCGATGGCGTAGATATCATCCAGCGTGGTGCGGCAGCAGAAATCGACATCGACCCCGTTAGACCCGGCAGCGCCCGCAGCAATCAGCGGCGCAACCGCAGGCACAATGCCGATGCCGGCCACCACCATGTCGCAGGCGATTTCTTCGCCGCTGTCCAGCATCACCCCGGTTACTCGGCCTGCATCCTCACCCAGAACCGCACGCACGCCTTCGCCCAAGCGCACGTCAACGCCCTGGCGGCGATGTTCTGCAGTGAAGAAATCCGACATTTCCGCGCCTGCCACCCGCGCCAGCAGGCGGGGGAGCATTTCGACCAGCGTGACCTCGCAGCCCAGCTTGCGCAGCACAGCGGCCGCTTCCAGCCCGATATAGCCGCCGCCGATCACGACGGCCCGCTTTGCCCCGCCCGCCAGCGCGGCCATCATCGCATCGGCATCACCCTTGTCGCGCACGTAGAACACTTGCCGAAGCACCGCACCAGGCACCGGCAGGCGGCGCGGATCGCCCCCGCCCGACCAGATCAGTTTGCGATAGGTAACGCTGCCGCCGTCCGACAGGGTAAGGCGGCGCGCGCGCGCATCGATCCCCGTCACCGCCGCGCCCAGCCTGAGCGCAATCTCCTTGTCCGCCCAGAACTTTTCCGGGCGGATCATGATCCGTTCAAACCCCTTGTCCCCGGCAAGGTATTCCTTCGATAGCGGCGGGCGTTCGTAAGGCGGCGCGTGATCGCGCCCGATCATCAGGATCGACCCGTCAAAGCCGTGGTGGCGCAAGGCAATCGCCGCCTGCGCGCCGCCATGGCCCGTGCCGACGATCACGACGTCAGCGTGGTCGATAGTAGATGCTGTCATAGCGTGCCTATGCCCTTCCGGCTGTCTGCGGCCTTTGACTTGCCGCAAATTGCCGAAGGGTCAAGCTGCCAGAAACGGGAAAGGGGCGAGACGTGCCGCCTATCTCTCCAGCAGATTGCGCGCCTGACTGGCGATCTGCGCCAGCATTGCTGCGCCCACCGGCGGGCGGGCCTGCGCGCGGGCGATCATGTTGCGGAACTGCGCGACCGATGCGGCATTATAGGTCGCCCATTCGGTAACCGCGCCGAGCGGATCGTCCTTGCCGCCCTTGCGCCGCATCAGCCGCCGCAGGAATTCGATCCGCATCTGCTGAAAATCGCGCGCCAGCCCCGATACCAACAGCCGTTCCCACACGTCAGACGGTGACATATGCGCTGCCACCCCCTGCGCCCAGTCCAGCCCCAGCCGCGTGCCGATTCCGGCAAAGGCATGGGTCAGCAGCTTGGCATCGATTCCGCTATCCAGCGCCAACCGCGCAAGGCCAACCGCGCCATCAAAGTCAAACAGGCTGGCAACCCGCGCCGCCAGCGAATCGGGCGCACCGGCGGCCACAAACACCTGCCGCAGTTCAAGCGAACGCGCGCGCGGTTCGGCGCTGAGCAATTCCTCACGCGCCGCGGTCAGCAATGTGACGCCTTGCGACAATTCGCCAATCATCGCGCCCGCCGCAACCTTGCCCGCCGCCGTTCGCAGCACATCGGACATCAGATTGCCAACCGCCGCTGCCAGCCGATCAAACAGCGCAAGGCGCGCAGCTTCGGGGATCGCCGCCTCTTCCAGTTCACGCCATAGCGGTTCCAGCGCGAACAGCCGTTCCGCCACCACGAAAGCGCCCGCAACTTCGGCAAGGCCAACGCCTTCTTCTTCGGCCAGTTCAAACGGGTGAACCATGCCCAGCCGGTTGACCATGCGATTGGCAAGGCTGGTCGCGATCATCTCGCGCCGCAGCCGGTGGCCGCGGATTTCGGCGGCATAGGTCTGGCGCATGGCCGAAGGGAAGCGCGCGATCAGCAGCGGTTCCAGCACCGGATCATCGGCCAGCGCGCTCGCTTCGATCGCGGCTTGCAAGGCCAGCTTGGCCGAGGATAGCAGCACCGCCAGTTCAGGCCGCGTCAGCCCGCGCCCGTCAGCAGCGCGGCGTGACAAGGCTTCACCATCGGCCAACCCTTCGGTGCGGCGGTCGAAATCGCTGACTTCGCCCAGCCGCTCAATCAGGCGGATATAGGCGGGGATGGCCTCCGGCCCGCGGCTTTCCGCGACCGACAGCGCCAGCGCCTGCAGGCGGTTGTCTTCAAGCACAATGGCGGCAACTTCATCGGTCATCGCGGCGAGCAGCGTGTTGCGCTTTTTCGCGGTCAGCTTGCCCGAAGCGGTCGCTGCGGCGAGCGCGATCTTGATGTTGACCTCGTTATCCGAACAATCGACCCCGGCGGAATTGTCGATGAAATCGGTGTTGATGCGCCCGCCTGCCAACGAAAAGGCGATGCGTCCGGCCTGCGTGATGCCAAGATTGGCGCCTTCGCCGATCACCCGCGCGCGCACCTCGGTGGCGTCGACGCGCAAGCCATCATTGGCCGGATCGCCAACCTGAATGTGGCTTTCCTGCGGAGCTTTGACATAGGTGCCGATCCCGCCGAACCACATCAGATCAACGGGGCTGCGCAGAATCGCGGTGATCAGCGCTTCGGGTTCTATCTCTTTGGCCTCGATGCCGAGCAATTCGCGTGCCTGTTTGGGCAGTTTGATCTGCTTGGCAGCGCGCGAAAACACTCCGCCGCCCTTGGAAATCAGGCTGGCGTTGTAATCCTCCCAGCTTGACCGGGGGAGTTCAAACAGGCGTTTGCGCTCTTTCCAGCTGGCCAGTGGGTCGGGCGAAGGGTCGATAAAGATGTGGCGGTGATCAAACGCGGCGACCAGTTTTATCGCCTTTGACAACAGCATCCCGTTGCCGAACACATCGCCCGACATATCGCCGCAGCCCGCCACGGTAATGGAATCCGACTGCACATCGATCCCCATTTCGCGGAAGTGGCGCTGCACCGAAACCCACGCGCCGCGCGCGGTGATGCCCATCGCCTTGTGGTCATATCCGTTGGAACCACCGCTGGCGAAGGCATCGTCGAGCCAGAAATTGCGGGCCTGCGCGATTCCGTTGGCGATGTCGGAAAAGGTCGCAGTGCCCTTGTCCGCGGCGACCACGAAATAGGGGTCTTCGCCGTCAAGCACCTGCACGGCATCCGGGTGCACAACCTTGCCGCCGACGATATTGTCGGTGATCGACAACAGCGTGCGGATGAAAATTTCGTAAGATGCGCGGCCCTCTGCGGCCCAGGCTTCGCGGTCAATCGCGGGTGAGGGCAGCTGCTTGGGATAGAACCCGCCCTTGGCCCCGGTCGGCACGATCACCGCGTTCTTGACCCGCTGCGCCTTCATCAGGCCGAGCACTTCGGTGCGGAAATCGTCGCGCCGGTCAGACCATCGCAGGCCCCCGCGCGCCACCGCGCCAGACCGCAGATGAATGCCTTCGACCCGGCGCGAATAGACGAAAACCTCCCGCCACGGCAGCGGCTTGGGCAGGCCGGGGACAAGCGCGCTGTCGAGTTTGAACGCCAACGCCTCACCCGCCGCCGGGGCAAAGGCGTTGGTACGCAGCACCGCATCGATCACCGCACGGTAGAGCCGCAGCAGCCGGTCATCATTGATCGCGCTGACTTTCGCCAGCCCGCGCGTGAATGCGGTTTGCGCAGCCGCAATCGCTTCGCCGCGCCCACCGGCAAAGGCCGGATCGTGGCGCGCAGTGAACAGCGCCGCCATCGCGCGCGTCACCTGCGGCGCACCGACCAGCGCATCAACCACGGTGTAAATCGTATAACTCACCCCAGTCTGGCGCAGATAGCGATAGACCGCACGCAGCCAGTTCGCGCCGCGCGGGGCCAGCCCGGTCGCCGCCACCAGCCGGTTGAACGGATCATCTTCGGCCAGGCCGTTCAGCACATCGGCCAGTGCGTCTTCGATCAATCCAGAGCGTTCGAGCAACGCACCTGCCTCAAGCCCGGCGGGCACGGTCAGGATGAAATCATGGATCGATCCCAACGCCGGATCGGTCAGGAAGGTCGGCACTTCGGCCGCCACCCGGAAGCCGAAATTCTCCAGCGCGGGAACCGCATCGGACAAGGCCAGCGCGCCTTTGACGACATAGACCTTGAGCCGTAGCCTCTCCGGCCCGTCCTCGCCCAGGCGGTAGAGCCGCACCGCGCGGTCGGCGGGATTGGCTTCTGTTTCAGCCAAGGCCAGCGTGCGCAGCTTGGCAATATCGCGCGCAGCCTCTGCAGCGCCGTAGGACAGGCGATATCCCGTGGGGAACGCGGGGGCATAGCGACCAGCCAGCGCAGCAGCGCGGCCTTCCTCTTCGTGGGTGGCCAGATGGGTCGCCACCGCCTCGTTCCAGCCGCGCAGCAGGTCCACCAGCAGCGCCTCAACCGCGGCGTCATCGGGCAGATCATCGCATCCGCGCACATCGATCAGAAACCGCAGCAGCGCCAGCGAGCCGCTTTCAACCTCAAGGCTCCAGTCGAGCAGCGCTGCGCCGGGGGTGGCCAGCAACATCGCCTGAATCTGCAAGCGCACATCGGTGGAAAGCTGATCGCGCGGCAACCACACAAACGCAAACACGTGGCGTTCAAGCGTCGCGCGAACCATCACCAGTCGCGGGCGCGGGCGGTCGAGCAGCGCCATCTTGGCCGTGACCAGATTGATCACCTTGGCCGGATCGAACGCGGTCAGCAGATCATTGGGAAGCGAGGTGAAGGCGTGCACCAGCGCTTTGCCATTATGCCCCGCCGGATCATAGCCGAGCGTCGCAGTCAACCGGCCCAACACATCGCGCAGCACCGGAACTTCGCCCGGTCGCGCAGCCAGCGCGGCGCTCGTCCACAGGCCCGCATGGATGGACAGCGCGGTGACTTTGCCCTGCTCGCGCTGCGGCACGATGAACAGGTCAAGCGGGCTGGCGCGGTGCACGCGCGACTGCACGTTGGACTTGATCGCCAGCAGCGCGCGCAGCTTGCCAGCTGCATCGGGATGGTCAAACCATTCGAAGGCACGCTCAAGCGATACTTCGGCCAGCAATTCGCGCGCCGAACCGGTGCAGATGCCAAGCACGGCGGTTTCACTGCCATCGCGGTGGCGGGTGAGGTGGCCGAGCTGCGTCAGCATCCCGCCATTGAGCCAACCGAGCAACACGCCCGCTTCGGCATCAACAGCGTCAACCTGTTCGCGATCCGCCGCCATCGCGGCCTGCATCACGGGCCAATCATTGACCGCCGCGTGAACATCGCCAAGCGTGGCCTGCAAGGCTTCCAGCAGCTCGCGCCGCTGGCGGGCATCGACGCGCGGGGTTTCGCAATAAATCAGCGATTCGCGCTTGCCGGACGCGGGGTTTTCGCCGGGCTTGCCCAACGCGGTGATCGCACCTGCCGAATCGCGTTCAACCACGATGACCGGGTGCAGCAACAGATCGATACCAAGGCTTTGCGCGGCAATCGTCGCCGCCACGGAATCGACCAGAAACGGCATATCTTCATTGATAATCGCGATCCGCAGATGGCGCCGTTCGCCGCTTGTGGATTCGATCTGCACCAGCGGCTGTCCCGGAGCGCGATTGCGCGCGGCGGCCAGCAGATACCCTACCGCTGCCTCAAGCGCAGGCTTGTCTACGGGCCTGTCGCCAGGCAGCAGCGACGCTTCCAGATGAAGGCTAAGGGCATTGATCAGCGCGCGCTCGTTAGATTTGGGCGTCGCTTCGGTGGTGGTTTTCAGCCCCATCATTGGCTCCCGGCGTCCTGCGATCCAGCATCAATTGTCTGTAATTATATTGTGCCGGATTGTTTTAATCGTGTTGCTGCCGATACGCGCTTACCCCCATCCGGCGCAAGCGCGTTGATTGCGTGTTTTACACCGCCGCCATGGTTTTGCAGGCATCCGGATCACAGGTCGCGCCGCACGGCATGATCTTGTCGGCACCGATGCACTTGTGGCCGGTGGCGTTGTCGATATGCGCGAGCACGGAAAAGCGGGTCATGGCTGCGGCCCCTGTTCCACTGTCATGGCAGGCGCCGTGTCTGCTGCAGGGGGAAGCTGCGCAAGATAGCCCTGCGCGGTGGCGGCAAACGGGCTTTGCGGCGCAAGATCGATCACCGATTGCCAGCTTTGCCGCGCCGCATCGT
This sequence comes from Alphaproteobacteria bacterium HGW-Alphaproteobacteria-7, assembly GCA_002842735.1. Lineage (GTDB taxonomy): Bacteria > Pseudomonadota > Alphaproteobacteria > Sphingomonadales > Sphingomonadaceae > Erythrobacter. Next base: position 24,247 of record PHEB01000017.1, read on the forward strand.
CACGCCCGGAAAGCACCGCGATTACCCCGGCCTCCAGCCCGATTTCAGGATTTTCGGGGGTAAGCAGTGCTGCGCGTTCAATCGCGGCTTGCGCTTCGTCCAGCCGATCAAGCCGCCGCAGCAAGGTGGCTTTCAGCAGCCAGCCCTCGCTGCGTTCGGGGGCCAGCGTGGTGGCGGCTTCCAGCGCGGTCAGTGCGTCATCGCCGCGCCCCAGCGTCACCAACGCGCGCGCGCCATCGATCGCGGCCAATGCTTCAAGCACAGCCGCGCCTGCCGCCTGTGCATCCGTCTGCGCCAGCGTCAGCAGATCAAGCGCGCCTGCCGCATCCCCGCCCGCCAGCGCGGCGTTGCCCGCCAGCGCCGCAAACCGCGCGCGGGTGCGCGCTTCGTCCGGCGGCGTCTCTTCACGCGCGGCGATAAAGGCGGCGCGGGCATCATCCCACAATCCCAACTCGCTTGCGGCGGTGCCAAGGCAGTGATTGGCCAGCACCCGATCAACCCCGGTGGTTTCGCTGCGACGAATCTGCGCGATGCTGTGCGCGCGCGCCGGATCAACCGCGAGTTGATCGAGACAGGATGCGTGCCATGCGCTGCTGGCGTTCAATTCGCCTTTCACGGCAGAATCGCGCGGTGGGCGATCGCGCACCAGATCATCCCCCTGCATCCCGCCCGCAAGCGGATTGGGGCCAACCTGAAGCAGCAGGGCAAGGAGCAAAGACGTAAGGGGCACTGGGGCGGCCTATCCGTAAAATTGGGCCACAATGGCCTTGATAAGAGCAATGTCGCTGGGCCGCGACAGGCGGTGATCGCCGTCCTTTATCAGTGTTACCTGTATATCATCCGAACGTAAGGCCGCGGCAAGGCGCAGGCTGGTATCCCACGGCACATCCGCATCGCGCTGACCATGGATCAGCCGCACCGGGCAGGTGAGGTTGACGTCTCTCTCCAACCGTAGATGACATTCGGCATCGGCAAAGAACTTCGCATGGGTCGGGGTCGGGTCGGGGCCATAGGGATTGGGTTCGTAAATCGTCTCTCCCGCCGCCATTTGCGCACGCTGCGCCTCGGTATAGCCCCAGCGGGTAAAATCGGGCGCGGGAGCGATCCCGATCATCCCGGCCACGCGATCCTTCAGCCGCGCGGCCACCAGCAGCATCAGCCACCCGCCCATCGACGATCCCGCCAGCACCACCGGCCCGGCGACATAGCTGGCGATCAGCGCCAGCACTTCATCGCGCCAACGGCTGAGCGTGCCATCTGCAAAATCGCCATCACTCGCTCCGCAGCCCGAATAATCCATCAGCAGGCAGGCGCGCCCCTGCGCCTCAGCTTCGGCCAACAGCGCCGCCGCCTTGCTGCCTGTCATGTCGGACATATAGCCGGGCAGGAACACCAGCGCCGGGCCGGTTCCCTGCGTCAGGCGAAAGGCAATCCGGCGGCCATCATATAGCGTGTGATGCATGATTACGCTCATGCACGCTCCATGCCTTGCGCGGCAGCAAAAAGGCAACCATTGTCATCGCAATGACAAGAGAGAGGGTTACGCACGCCGCCATGAACATCACCACACCTGCGGGCCAACCCGCCCCTGCCCAAACGGCGCTGACCCGCCGTAATCTGTTCACCCTCGCCGGGGCGTCTGCCGCCTTGGCCGCGACCCCGCTGTCGGCGCGCACATTTGGCAGCGGCTTCACCCATTCGGTGGCCAGCGGCGAGCCAAGCGCCAACAGCGTGCTGTTGTGGACGCGGTACGTGGGCGAGGCGGAAACCACGCTGACCTGGCAGGTAAGCGAAACCGAAGATTTCACCCGCCCGCTTGTCGAAGGCGAAGTCACCGCTTCACCCAGCCGCGATTGGTGCGCCAAAGGGGTCGTTACCGGCCTTCAGCCTGATCGCTGGTATTTCTACCGCTTCATCGCACCGGGCGGTGCGACCTCGCCGGTGGGCCGCACGCGCACGCTTCCCGAAGGGCCGACCGCAAAGTTCAAGCTCGCGGTGTTTTCCTGCTCAAACTACGGATTTGGCTGGTTCAACGCCTATGGCCACGCGGCTGAGGCCAATGATGCCGATCTTGCGGTGCATCTGGGCGATTACATCTACGAATATGGCGCGGGCACCTATCCTGATCCCAATCAGGCCGAACCATCGCGGGTGCTGGCCCCGGCAACCGAGATCATCAGCCTGACCGATTACCGCCTGCGCTATGCCACCTACCGCGCCGATCCCGATTGCCAACGGCTGCATCAGGTGCTGCCGATGATCGCGGTGTGGGATGATCACGAAACCGCCAATGACAGCTGGAAAGACGGCGCGCAAAACCACCAGCCGGCTACCGAGGGCGAATGGACGGTGCGCAAGGCGGCAGCGATACAGGCGTACCGTGAATGGATGCCGGTATCCGATGAACCCTATGCCGCCTATCAAGTGGGCGATCTGGCGACCTTGTTCCGGCTCGAAACCCGGATCGAAGGGCGCGACGAACAGCTTGATCTGGGCAAGGTGCTGGCCGGGTCGAAAGACCCGCAAAGCGCATTGCAGGCGCTCACAAAATTCAAGGACGGCGAATGGGCCGATCCTGCGCGCCAATTGCTGGGGCCGGCGCAGGAACAATGGCTGGCGCAAGGCCTCGCCACCTCCACTGCGGGCGGCACCGCGTGGCAGGTGCTGGTGCAGCAGGTGCTGATCGGCAACCTGCGCACGCCGGTCGGCCTGGCCAGCCAGCTGGGTGATAGCCTGCCCGACTATATCCGCCAGCGGCTTGCTGCGGCAGCGGCGGCAAGCCAGGTCGGCCTGCCCGCCAATATGGACGCATGGGATGGCTACCCCGCCGCGCGCGAACGACTGTTCAAGGCCGCGCTGAATGCCAACGCCAACCTGTTGGTGCTGGCGGGTGACACCCACAATGGCTGGGCGTTTGAACTCGGCCACGAAGGCGCAAATGTCGGTGTGGAGCTGGGCGTATGTTCGGTCAGCTCGCCGGGGTTTGAAACCTACCTCGGCTTCATCCCGCCAGCGTCGCTGGCAGCGGCGCTGGTGGCCGAAAACGAACAGCTGGTGTGGGCCGACACGTCGCAGCGCGGTTACATGATGATCGACCTCACCCCCACCCGCGCGGTGACCGAATATCGCTTTACCGGCGGGGTGAAGCAGCGATCAACCCGGCTGGCGGGGACGAAGCGGATCGTGACCGAGGCGGGCAGCGGAACCTTGGAGGTTTAGTCCGCCAGCCCTGCCCGCAGCGCAGCTTCGAAGGCGACGGGCTGATCGAGCATGATGAAGTGGAACGAATCGTCGATCAGGACGATTTTGGCACCCTTCAATCCAGTATAGGCGGTAGCGTAAAGCGGATCGACTCGGCTACGCGGAGCAAAGGCGTTGACGGCGGCGATCACGGTGACAGGCGCAGTGATATCCCCCAGGCGCGGGCGCAGGTCGGTGGTCATCAGCGCGTTAATTGCGCCCGCAAAGCTTGGCCGGTCGCTGCTGAGCGACCAGTTCACCACCTGCGCGTGATGGGCCGGATTGCGCACTAATGACTGCACGCCCATCCGCTGCCCCGCAGCAAAGGTTGCATCGTCCTGCGCCAGCAAGGTCGCGAGCGTTGCTTCGGCCTGCGGCGTAGCGCGTTCGACCGTGGCGGCAGGATCGAAGATCAGCGGGAAGAACGGCAGCGAATCGACCACCACCACCCGCGCGATCCGATCCGGGTGATCGGCGGCCAGTGTCAGGCCGAGAAAGCCGCCCATCGAATGACCGGCATAGGCGGCGCTTTGGACCTGCTGGCAATCGAGATGGCGGATGATCTCCGCCTTGGTGCGCTCAATAATGGTCGTCGGGTCGCCCTCCGCCGCGCGCCCGGCAAAGCCTGCAACATGGACGAGGTGCAGGCGGTAGTCCCTAGCGAGACCGTCCTTCACCCCATCCCACACTGCGGGTGATGAGCCGAGGCCGGGCACCAGCACCAGATCGGGGCCTGAGCCGGTCACCTCGAACGGCGGGCAAAGGTTGTCTTCGGCCAGCGCAGCGGCGGGCAGCAGTATCGCGGCGAGTGCGGCGAAAACGGAGCGGGCAAGCTTCATTCGGAATCTCCATCTTTCAGGAAAATGGCTTCGATTGGTATGCCGAACACATCAGCGATTTTGAACGCGAGCGGCAACGAGGGATCGTAGCGCCCTGTTTCGATCGCATTCACGCTCTGGCGGCTGACACCCAGCCGCTCGGCCAGATCCTGCTGACTCCAGTCGCGTTCAGCGCGCATCACTTTGAGGCGGTTATTCATGCGCAGGTGCCCCCGTCGCCCAGGGTCAGCTTGTTGATCAACTGGCCCACCGCAAGGCCGAGGCACCAGATCGGGAATACGAAGAATACCGGCAGGCGCGGGATCGCTGCGAACAATTCCACCAGGCCCCAGCCGCCGCAGATCGACAGCGTGATCGCCGTGGCCCACAACATTTTGCGCACCTCGAGCATCCGCAGATATTCATCCTCCATGGTCACCAGCAGGCGGCCCATGTTCCAGATCCAGCCAAGCACGACCATTCCCGGCAGCAACGCAAATGCGATTACCCCCGGCGTGGGTGGCGTATCATCGGGAATGAACCACGAAGCCAGAAAAACCAGCGCGATATAAATCACCGACAAGGCCAGATGGATGCGGATATAGCGCCGCGCCGCTGGGGTGCGAATGATCATGCCCGGCGCGCCCCAAGCCATGGGCGGCATGCCCTGTTGCCGCGAACCACGAACGGCACGACCGCAAGCGGCGCGTATTGTGCAACCTGTTCGGGGATGATGTCGAACACCGCCAACAGGGCAACCGCGATCATGATCGCCCCCAACGCCAACGCCTTGTAATATGGGTTCATGTCAATTCTCCTTATCAGTATGTAAAGCTTCCTTTGCAGATCGGATAGCGTATGTCAAGCACGCTTTGCATTTAGGAAAGCGTACCATGCAGCGCCGTGCCATTTTCCGTTGTGTGGCGGTAATGACACGGCAAGGGTTGCTTGCTATGCGATGTTCCATGCAACGCGCGCTGACCACGCTCACAACCACCACCACCCGGACTATCCGGGGGCGGGGGGCTGTGCGTTAAGCGCGAGGCCCGCCGCCCGGTTCGGGGCGGCGCGGTGTTCTGCCTCCAACCGTGATTTGTTCAACACCGCTCTTCCGGTGCGCGCCTGCTTGTCCTAAGGCGCGGCCAAACGAGACGGACGCATAAACATGACCGAACTGCTCAAGATCAGCCTGCCCGATGGATCGGTGCGCGAAGTGGCCCCCGGATCGACCCCGGCGGACATTGCCGCCGCGATTGGCCCCGGCCTTGCCAAGGCGGCGATTGCCGCGCGCGTCAACGGGGAACTGCGCGACCTCACCCGCCCGTTCGAAGGCGATGCTGACCTTGCGTTGGTGACAGCCCGCGATGAGGCCGACGCGCTCGAACTCGCGCGCCACGATTATGCTCACGTGCTGGCCGAAGCGGTGCAGGCATTGTTCCCCGGCACGCAGATCACCTTCGGCCCCGCGACCGACGACGGGTTTTATTACGACGTGAAGGCGCCTGAGGGCCGCGAGCCGTTCAGCATGGATGATCTGCCCGCCATCGAAGACGCGATGCGCGCCATCATCCGCGCCGACAAGCCGCTGCACCGCGAAGTGTGGAGCCGCGAACAGCTCATCGCCAAATGGGCCGCCGATGGCGAAAGCTTCAAGGCCGAATGGGCGCGCGAACTTCCCGAAAACGAGGAACTCACCGTCTATTGGTCGGGGGCCCCAAACGAAAAAGGCTCCTGGCTCGACATGTGCCGCGGCCCGCACCTGCCCTCCACCGGGAAACTCGATCCCGATGCCTTCAAGCTGATGCGGGTGGCGGGCGCATATTGGCGCGGCGATCAGAACAATGCGCAGCTGACGCGCATCTACGGCACCGGCTGGCTCAACAAGAAGCAGTTGAACGCGCACCTCACCCGGCTGGAAGAAGCGGCCAAGCGCGATCACCGCAAGCTGGGGCGCGAGATGGACCTGTTCCACTTGGCTGAAGAAGCGCACGGTTCTGTGTTCTGGCACCCCAAGGGCTATCGCATCTGGCGCGAGCTGGAATCCTATATGCGCCGCAAGATGGACGGCGCGGGCTACCGCGAGATCAAGACCCCGCAGGTGATGGACGCGCGCCAATGGGAGCAATCGGGCCACTGGGGCAAGTATCGCGAAAACATGTTCGTGATCCCCGATGAAGTGCCGAACGTGGATGATGAAGGCCCGGTGATTTCGGGCGAAGCGCAGTGGATGGCGCTGAAACCGATGAACTGCCCGGCGCATGTGCTGGTATTCAAGCAAGGCATCACTTCCTATCGCGACCTGCCGGTCCGGCTGGGCGAGATGGGCTGCTGCCACCGCAACGAACCCCACGGCGCGCTGCACGGGCTGATGCGGGTGCGCCAGTTCACGCAGGACGATGCGCATATCTTCTGCACCGAAGGCCAGGTCGTGGCCGAAGTGCAGGATTTCATCGCGCTGGCCGATAGCGTCTATGCCGATTTCGGCTTCACCTATGACATCAAGCTGGCGCTGCGCCCCGAACAGCGGTTCGGCAGCGATGCCGATTGGGACAAGGCCGAACAGGAACTGCGCGATGCATTGACTGCGAACGGGCTCGAATGGGAAGAACTCCCCGGCGAAGGCGCGTTCTATGCGCCCAAGCTCGAATGGCATCTGACCGACGCGATCGGGCGCACCTGGCAGGTCGGCACGATCCAGTCCGACCGGGTGCTGCCCGAACGATTGGATGCGCATTACATCGGTGAGGATGGCGACAAGCATCGCCCGGTGATGCTGCACCGCGCGATCTTCGGTTCGTATGAGCGTTTCATCGGCATCCTGATCGAACATTTTGCCGGGCGGATGCCGGTGTGGCTCGCCCCGGTGCAGGCGGTGGTGGCGACCATCGTGTCCGAAGCCGATGACTACGCCCGCGACGTTTCAGCGCAGTTGCAGGCGGCAGGCTTGCGGGTCGAAACCGACCTGCGCAATGAAAAGATCAACTACAAGGTGCGCGAACACAGCCTCGCCAAGGTTCCGCACCTATTGGTGGTGGGTAAACGTGAGGCCGACGAAGGCACTGTCGCCATCCGCACGCTGGGCGCAGAGCATCAGCGGGTGATGAGCCTTTCCGATGCCATCGCGCTGATCCGCGCCGAAGCGACCCCGCCCGATTTGCGCGGCTGAACCTGTCAGACCGGCAGTGCCCAGGGTCAGACCCTAGCCCGCAAGGATCAGCGCTGCCGCACAGCCGAGCACGATCATGCTGCGCGCAAGATTGAACGGTTCAATCCGCCCAGTGGCAGCGATAAGCGGATGAGCAAGGGCAAGCGCGCGATTCATGCGGGGATCATCGCGCCGAACCGCTAACGAATCGTTAAACCGCCGTCGCTGCGGGGGCGGGCGCGGCGGGCATTTGCTGGCTGGCGCAGTGGAACCCGCCGCCGCCTGCCAGCACTGCCTCTGCCGCCAAGCCGATCGTGGTGCGGTCGGGAAACAGCGCGGCAATCGCGGCGACGCCATCGGCATCATGGGGCGAACCGAAGGTCGGCACCACCACCAGATGGGTGGTGATGGCGAAGTTCACATAGCTGGCAGGTTCGATCGCCCCATCGCGCTCGATGCGTCCGGGCGAGGGGATGCGCGCCACCTCCACCCCGAAATCTGCGGCGCGCGCGGCTGCATCGGCATAGATATCCGCGTTGGGATCGTCCCGCCCGGTCGCCTCTGGCACCACCAGCCGGTTCGGCCCGACAAACCGCGCGAGATTATCGACATGGCCATCGGTGTGATCGTTGATCAGCCCATCGCTCAGCCACAGCACACGGGTGAAACCCAGCTGCGCGGCCAGTTCTGCTTCGATATCGGCGCGGGTCATCGCCGGGTTGCGATTGGGGTTCAGCAGGCATTGCTGCGTGGTGGCGACCAGCCCGGTGCCATCCCCGTCAATCGCGCCGCCTTCAAGGATCATCGGCGACGCGCTGATCGCCAACCCGGCATCACGCGCCAGTTGCGCGCCGATTTCCTGATCGCCGGGCATCAGATATTTGCCGCCCCAGCCGTTGAAGCCAAACCGCCGCGCGGCGCGTCTGGCCCCGTCAAACACCACCAGCGGCCCGGTATCGCGCAGCCAGATGTCGCCGTAGGTGCGCCGTTCCAGTGTCACCTTGGCGCTGACAAGCTGGCGCGCGCGGGCGTGGTTGGCGTCATCGCGCACCAGCAGCCGCACGTCCTGCCCGCTTTCGGCCACGGCATTGGCGAATGCGGCGATCTGATCTTGCGCAGGGGCAAGCCAGCCGGGCCATTCCTCAGCCAGATGCGGAAATCCGATCCACAGCCAGTCCTGCGGCGCCCATTCGGGCGGCATGATCATCGTCATGAACGGATCAGCAGCCCCCATCCGCCGCCGCGCAGGCCTCGTCACGCACCGCCTTGAACTCGTCCCCCTCATTCCAGTTGGGCCAGCTCGTGCTCATCGCCATCATCCGGCCGATGCGGAAGAACAGCTGCAAATCGGCCATCACGCCCGACCAGTCCCAGCTTTCGTCGAATTCATCCTTCGGCCCGTGGTAGCGGTTTTCGGTATAATCCTTCGCCACGGCAGTGCCCGCATCGATCCCGCCGTCGATCAGATCGACGCCGCCATCAATATACAGCATCGGCACGCCAAGCTTGGCAAAGGCGAAGTGGTCCGAACGGTAGTAATACCCGGCCTCCGGCTTGGGATCGGGCGTAAGGCTGCGATCGCTGGCTTCGAGCGCGGTGTTGAGGAAGGCGTCAAGCTGCGACTTGCCCGGCCCCACCACGGTCACGTCCTGGGCCGGGCCGGCCATCTGGAACGCGTCCATATTGATCCCGCCGACCGTCTGCGCCAGCGGAAACACCGGGTTGGCCGCATAGTAACTTGCACCAAGCAGGCCCGATTCCTCCGCTGTTACCGCGAGAAACACCAGACTGCGGCGCGCAGGACCAGCCTTGGCGTGGGCCTCAGCCAAAGCGACCAGCGCCGCCGTGCCGGTGGCATTATCGACCGCGCCGTTGCAGATGTCATCGCCATCGGGCGCAGGCGTGCAGCGCCCAAGATGATCCCAATGCGCGGTGTGGAGCACATATTCATCGGGCGCTTCGCTCCCCGGAAGGATGCCGATGATATTGTGCGATTTGAAACTGCGAAAATCACTGGCAAAGCTGGTTGCCGCAGTCAGGCCGAGTGGCACGGGCTTGAACCCCTTGGCCTGCGCCGCCGTGGTCAGCGCGTCGAGATCCTGTCCGGCGGCGGCGAGCACCTTGCGCGCCGCATCTTCGGTGATCCAGCCGTTCATTTGCGTGAGCGGCGGGGCGTTTTCGCCGCGCTGGGCATAGGCCTGCGGGCCGCTCCACGAACTTTCGACCACGTTCCAGCCATAGCTGGCCGGTTCGGTCTGATGCACGATCAGCGCACCAGCCGCACCCTGCCTTGCGGCTTCTTCATACTTATACGTCCAGCGCCCGTAATAGGTCATCGCGCGGCCATTGAACGGGCCGTCAAGCCCATCCGCCTGCCAGTCGGGATCATTGACAAGGATCACCACCGTCTTGCCCTTGACGTCGAGCCCTTCGTAATCGTTCCAGCCGCGTTCGGGCGCGTTGATGCCATAGCCGACAAACACCATTTCGCTGTTCGCCAGCGTGGTTTTGGCTTCTTCGCGGTAGGTCACGCCAACCCAGTCCTTGGCGAAATCGAGCGCGATGTTCGCACCCTTGCCCGCAATCGTCAGCGGGGCGTAATCCTTGCCCGTAATCTCGATCAGCGGGACTTCCTGCACCCACGAACCATTATTGCCCGGCTGCAACCCCGCCGCCTTGAATCGTTCGGTCAGCAAGGCGATGGTCTTTTCCTCGCCCGCAGTGCCGGGCATCCGCCCTTCAAATTCGTCGCTCGAAAGGATGCGGGTGACGTCTTTCATGGTGGCTTCGGAAATGTCGCCGTCAGCCACTTCGGGAATATCCATCCCGTCGATCCCGCCATTCGGCGCAATCGCATCGCATCCCGCCAGCGCCAATGCCGCCGCCATTACCGCGCCAAGCGCCCCGATCCGTGCTTTCATCGTCACCGCATCCTTGTGTCTGATCCGTGTCATGGCAGTGCAATTGCAGAGCCGGCGCGGGCGCGCAAGCATCAGGTCTTGCGGCAAGCCTCCCGCAGCGTCAGACAGGCGGGCGATGACCGATGCTGCACACGCCGATTGGGACAGCGCGCTGACCCGCGCCCGCGCCCACGCGCCCTTCCTCGCCCGCGCATTGGAACGCCAGCCCGATCTGGCCGCTTTGCTGAGCGCAGGCGAGGGTGACGCGGCGCTGGCATGGGCGCGGGCGCAGGGCGAGCACCCTGATGCAGAAGTGGCACTGCGGCGCGAGCGGCTGGCGCTGGCAGCGGCGCTGGCGGTGGGCGATCTGGCCGGAGCCTTCGCGCTGACGCAGGTGGTGGGCGAACTCACCGCCTTTGCCGACCGCGCATTGGACCGCGCAATCCGCACCGCAATTGCCGAACGCACTGATAGTGACGCTGTTGATGGCTTCATCGCACTGGCGCTCGGCAAACAGGGCGCGGGGGAGCTCAACTATTCATCCGACATTGACCCGATCCTGCTGTTCGACCGTAATCGTCTGACGCGGCGGGCGAGTGATGATCCGGGCGAGGCGGCGCAGCGCTATGCCCGCCGGGTGGTGGCGCTGCTATCGGCCAGCACGGCGGATGGATATGTGTTGCGGGTCGATCTGCGCCTGCGTCCGGCGAGCGAGATCAGCCCGCTGGCCGTGCCGGTCGGTTCGGCAATGGCGCATTATCAGGGCGCGGCGCTGGCGTGGGAACGCGCCGCCTTTGTCCGCGCGCGCGCGACCGCAGGGGATATTGCAGCAGGTGAGAATTTTCTCACCGCAATCCGGCCGTTCGTATGGCGCGCCCAGCTTGATTTTGGTGCGGTGGAGGAAATCCGCGCGCTCACCTTGCGTATTCGCGAAAGCTACGAAGGCCCGGCCGACCCCGGCCCCGGTTTCGACATCAAGCGCGGGCGCGGCGGTATTCGGGAGATCGAATTCTACGCCCAGACCCATCAGCTGATCCACGGCGGACGCGATACATCGCTGCGGGTGCGCGGCACGCGCGCCGCGCTCGATGCGCTGGCGGCGGCGGGGTGGATCAGCGCGGAAAATGCAGTCACGCTGGGCGATGCCTATGACCGGCTGCGGATGATCGAACACCGTTTGCAGATGGTGCATGACCGCCAGACCCATGCACTGCCCGAAGGCGCAGCGCTGGATAATGTCGCGCGGCTTGATGGGCTGGCCGATGGCGCGGCGCTGATCGCGGAACTCACCGAAATCACGGCACGCAGCGCACGCATTTACGAAGAGCTGATCGGCGCACCCGAAGCCGCGCCAGTGGCGGTGGCCATGCCGACCAGCGCGCTTACCCATCAGCTTGGCACGTGGGGCTTTGCCGAGCCGGATGTGGTGGCCGAACGGATCGAAAGCTGGCGCGACGGGCGGCACGCCGCGATCCGTTCGCCGCAGGCGGTGGAGGCATGGGACCGGCTCGCCCCGGCGCTTATCCAGGCGATTGCACACAGCGATGATCCGATGCGCGCGATCACCCGCTGGGAACGGATCATCGAAAATGTGCCGTCGGCGATCACCACTTTCCGCCTGCTCGACGCGCGGCCTGATCTGCTGAACCGGCTGGTCGCCGCGCTGACGCTGGCTCCGGCGCTGTCGGACGAGCTGGCGCGCAAGCCCGAATTGCTCGACACGCTGATCGACAGGAATGCACTTGATCTGCCGGGTGACATTGCCGCGATCATGGCGCGGATGCGCGGCGCGGCGATCCGCGATGATTACGAGGCGCTGCTGGATGCGATCCGGGTGGTGACGGGCGAAATTCGCTTCGCGCTCGGCATTCAGCTGATCGAGGGATTGGCCGATCCGCTCGACATCGCCCGCGCGCTGTCACGCACCGCCGAGGCCGCGCTGAACCTCGCCGCCGAGGCGACCGCGCAGGAATTTGCGATCAACCACGGACGCATCGCGGGCAGCGAATTGCTGATTCTCGGGCTTGGGCGGCTGGGCGGCGGGGCGCTCACCCATGCGTCTGATCTTGATATCGTCTATCTGTTCACGGGCGATTTCGCCGCGCAATCGGACGGGCCGCGGCCCTTGGGCGCAACCCGCTATTACAATCGCCTCGCCAGCCGGGTCAGCGCCGCGCTATCTGTGCCGACCGCGCAGGGTGCGCTCTACGAAGTCGACACGCGGCTGCGTCCGCAAGGCAATCAGGGGCCATTGGCGGTCAGTTGCGAGGCGTTCGGCAAGTATCAGCGAGAGGCGGCGTGGACGTGGGAACACATGGCGCTCACCCGCGCGCGGGTGCTGCATGGCTCACCCGATGCGCGCGCCGCGCTGGAGGCGGTGCTGGCCGAAGTGCTGCACGCCCCGCGCGACAAGTCCGCATTGCGCGATGCCGTGCTTGAAATGCGCGCCGAAATGGCGAAGCACAAACAGCCGGGCGGGCCGCTGGATGCCAAGCTGGCGCGCGGCGGCCTCGTCGATATCGAGTTTCTGCTTCACTATCTGCAACTGAAAGGCGAGGCGGCGGATGGCGCACCGCTGGCCGAAGTCGCGCCGCAAGCGTTCGATCCCGATCTGGCAACCGCGCTGGCGGGGCTGATCAGCGCCGGGCTGCTGTCTGACACGCTGATCGAACCACTGGCGCTGATGCGGCGGATGCTGGTGGCCGGACGCCTGCTGGCACCGGGCGGGCGGGAGCCGCCGCCATCGGGCGCGCGCGTTTTGGCGCGGGCGTGCGGGTTCGAAAGCTATGATGCGCTGGTGCAGGCGTTTGCTGCGGCGCGGAATGTCGTCGCGGGCGTGTGGAAACAAATTTTGGGCACAGACATTCTCGATTCCGAACAACAGGAGCACACAAGATGAGTAATTTCGCAGGCCTTGGTGACGCCATCCCCGATATCGCCATGGGAACCCCCGATGGCGGCCATGTGAAGCCATCGGACTTTGCCGGATCAAAGCTGGTGATCTTCTTCTATCCGAAGGACGACACCCCCGGCTGCACCACTGAAAACAAGGATTTCTCGGCCTTGCAGGGCGAATTCGAAGCGGCACGAACCAAACTGCTCGGCGTGAGCAAAGACCCGGCCAAAAAACACCAGAAATTCATCGCCAAACACGGCCTCGCCGCCCCGCTCGCCAGCGATGCCGAGGAAGGCGGGCTGTCCGACGCGCTGGGCGTGTGGGCGGAAAAGCAGATGTACGGCAAAACCTACATGGGCATGGTGCGCGCCACCTATCTGGTGGACGCCGACGGCAAAATCGCCCGCATCTGGCCCAAGGTGAAAGTTGCCGGACACGCCGAGGAAGTGCTGGCGGCGGCCAAGGCGCTCTGACTCTGCCAGTGGAAAGCGTTGCCCACGCCATTCGCACCGCGCTGTTGACGCCAGATCCACGCGCCAAATGCTTTGCTGCGCGCCGTGTCGCACGCGACTGGCGCAAGGGCGCGCTGGCTTGGCGGCATGACGTCCCCATGCCCGATCAGCCTGCATGGCCGGATACGCCCGAATTGCTCGCGCCAAGCCAGATGCCCAAGCGCGGCAAGTTCGGTTCCGAGCGCGCGCGAATCGCGCTGTGGCACAGCCTTGCGCATATCGAATTCGTGGCGATTGATCTGGCGCTCGACATGGCCGGGCGCTTTGGGGAGGCAATGGGCGCAGAATTCGTCAGCGATTTCCTCGATGTCGCCGCCGATGAAGCGATGCATTTCGCGCTGCTGGCGCGCAAGCTGGAACAGCTCGGCAGCCATTACGGCGTGCTCCCGGCGCACGCAGGGCTGTGGGAGGCTGCACATGCCACCCGCCATGATGTCACCGCGCGCCTGGCAGTGGTGCCAATGGTGCTCGAAGCGCGCGGGCTGGATGTGACGCCTGCGATGCTCGAACGGGTGCAGGCGGCGGGCGATACGGGCGGGGCGAAAATCCTTGCGCGCATCCTTGACGACGAAATCCGCCACGTCGGATTCGGCACCAAACACTTTTTGCGATGTGCCGAAATGGCGCAGGCCCACCCCGAATCTCTATGGCAGACGCTCGTAAAACAGCACTTTGGCGGGGCCGTTAAGCCGCCATTCAACGACTCAGCGCGTCTTGCAGCCGGTTTGTCGCGTGAATTTTACACAGTGATTGCACATTAACGATACCCCCGCATAACCACCCTCCAACAACGGGCGCGCAACAGACGTGCCGGAATTTTCCAACGGCATCAGCCGCAATCGGGAACCGGGTCAGTTATGAAATTTGCCGTGCGCCACATTATCAAGTTTGCAGCTACGGCCTGCGCTGCGTTTATGGTTTCCGCCGCGTCGCCTGCTTTTGCCAACACTGCCAATGCCAATACCAGCGCCGATATTATCGAACCTGTGCGCGAAGCGCGAAATGATGATGCCGCCAATAATGACCAGCGCTTCAAATCGCTGTTCGCAGGCTGGACCGCGTTGGAGCGCACCACCCCGACGCTGGGCATGGGTGCGGACGCAACCGCTTTTTCCTCGCCAATTCCTCAGCGCGCAATTTCGGTGCCTTCGCGGATGCCGCTTGAAGGTGCGCAGCTGACCAGCAATTACGGAATGCGCACCCATCCGGTGCTGGGTGGCCGCCGCAACCACACCGGCATCGATCTGGCCGCGCCAACCGGCACCCCGATCTACGCCACGGCTGACGGCGTAATTGGACGGGCCGACTGGTATTCAAGCTACGGCCTCTACATCAGCATCAATCACGGCGCGTCGATGGAAACCCGCTATGCGCACCTGTCGCGTCTGGCTGTGGCAGCGGGCGACAATGTAAAGAAGGGCGACCTGATCGGCTATGTCGGATCGACCGGCCGTTCGACCGGGCCGCACCTGCATTACGAAGTCCGTGTCGATGGGCTTGCAGTCAATCCGATTCCGTATATGGTGGAGAGCGAAGCACAGCTCGCCTATGTGCGTGACCAGAGATTGACCGGTCAGGGCGGCGAGTAAGGCTGCGAAATTAAGGCTACGAAATTGCCCACGATAAGTGGGCCGGACATTGGAGAGGGTGTCCGATCATGGCGGCGGGTTTACCCGCCGCCTTTTTTGTGTGGCGCTACTGGCTCCCCGCTGATGCCCTCTTCCGAAAATGAGTAGCATTTCTCATACTGTTTTTGCTTGCGGGCCTGTCCCGCTCGGCTAGATTTCTCCTGATAGCCAGACGGCGCACAATTTACGCGCTGCGATAAGGGAGACAAAGCCATGAGTATGCACCCCATCGCGCACGCCGCGACCCGTCCCGATCATCCCGCCGTCATCATGACCGGGTCGGGCAAGCAGATCACCTTTGGCGAATTGGAGGCGGAATCGAACCGCTTTGCGCATCTGCTGCGCGCCCACGGGATCGGTGCCGGCGATGCCTTTGCGGTGCTGCTGGAAAACCGCATCGAATATTTCACGCTGATCTGGGGATCGCAGCGCGCAGGCACGATGATGGTGCCGATCTCCTCGCGCCTGACCGCGCCCGAGGCCGCCTATATCATCCGCGATTCCCAAGCAAAGCTGCTGATCACCTCGGGCTATTTCGCAGACGTGCTGGAGGATATCCGCGCTGAATGTCCGGGCCTGACCGTGCTGGTGATGGACGCTTTAGGGAACGGGGGCGGCGCAGAAGATTTCGCCGCCGCACTCGCCGCGCAATCGCCCGCGCCGATTCCCGATCAAAGCGCCGGGATGGTGATGCTTTATTCGAGCGGCACCACCGGGCAGCCCAAGGGCATCCGCCCCGCTCCGCCCGAAAATCCCGATCCGCAAGCCACGGTGCCGCTGGTCGGGTTGGCGGTGATGGGGGCGGGCATGCCCACCGATGGATCGATGGTCTATCTCTCCCCCGCCCCGCTCTATCACGCGGCGCCGATCGGTTGGTGTTCGATCGTGCACCGTTTGGGCGGCACGGTGGTGATGATGGAGAAGTTCGAACCCGAAGCCGCGTTGCAGGCAATCGAACGTTACCAGGTGACAGACAGCCAGTGGGTGCCGACGCATTTTGTGCGCTTCCTGAAACTCGATCCGGCAGTGCGCACCCGTTATGATCTGTCGAGCCACCAACGCGCGCTCCACGCCGCTGCGCCGTGCCCGGTACCGATCAAGCGTGACATGATCGCATGGTGGGGGCCAATCGTGAAAGAGTATTACGCGGGCAGCGAAGGCATCGGCATGACCATGATCGGCAGCGCCGATTGGCTCACCCATCCCGGCAGCGTCGGCAGGGCGATCTATGGCAAATTGCACATCTGCGGCCCTGATGGCGAGGAACTTGGCCCGGACGAGGACGGCCTGATCTATTTCGAAAACGCCTTGCTGCCGACCTATCACAACGATCCGGCCAAAACGGCCGAGGCGATGCATCCCAACGGCTGGATGACGCTGGGCGATATCGGGCATCTCGATAATGACGGCTTCCTGTTCCTCACCGACCGCAAGAGCCACATGATCATTTCCGGGGGCGTGAACATCTACCCGCAGGAAATCGAGAATCTGCTCGTCACCCACGACAAGGTGATGGACGCCGCAGTGATCGGTGCGCCCTGCCCCGATCTGGGCGAGAAGGTGGTGGCGGTGGTGCAGCCGCGCGACATGGTCGATATCGCCAAAGACGGGGGCGCCGCGCTGGAGGCCGAACTGCGCTCGTTCCTCGGCGGCAGCCTGTCGAAGATCAAAATGCCCAAGCTGTTCGATTTCCGCCCCGATCTGCCGCGCGAAGCCAATGGCAAGCTCTACAAACGCGAATTGCGCGATGAATTTGCGGCGAAAGCGAAAGCGGGCGCGGCGTGAGCGAGGCCAAGCGCGCCAGCAGCACCTTTGTCGGCGGGCTGAAGACCTTGCCGCTGCGGGTGACGGCTGCCTGATAACACGGCGAATAATCGGACGGGCCTTGTCCGATTCTGCTAGGGTTTCGTCCCCGTTTGTCCTAGTTTTCAGCGCATGGGATTTCTTCTTCGCCCAATCCTTTCAGGGGCACAGCCGGGGCTGGCGGTATGAGCCTGCTTGAACCGCACAACCTGCCGTTTCTGATCGCGTTCGGCGGGCTGGCGCTGATCGCGCTGGTGCAGCTTGCCGGTGTGTCCGAAGCGATTGAAGGGGCGGGCGATTTCGATGCGCCCGATGGGCTGGACGCCAGCGGATTTGGCGAAGCGCTGACCACGCTGCTGGGGCTGGGCCGGGTGCCGTTTCTGATCTGGCTGGCGGCGTTGCTGTTCGTGTTCGGCACGGTCGGCGTCATCGGCCAAATGGTATTGGCCAGCACATTGGGCGCGCCGCTTTCCGCTGGGTGGGCCGCGCTGCTGGCTGGCGGGGCTGCGCTGCCGCTCAACTCTCTCGCTGCGCGCCCTCTCGCCGCGATCATGCCGAAGGATGAAACCACTGCGGTCACGCTTGATGAACTGGTGCGGCGCGATGCCGAAATCCAGATCGGCACTGCGCGGCCCGGATCGCCCGCCCGCGCCAAGGTGATCGACCGCCACGGCCATCCGCATTTTGTCATGGTTGAACCCCATGACGAGACGATTGAATTGAACGCAGGCGATACCGTCCTGCTCGTCCGCCGCGAAGGGCAGATCTTCTTCGCCATACATTATGAAAGCCCGCTGCTTGGGCTGGATAGCTAAAGGGAAACGCAAATGGCTTTGACCACGACCGGGGATGCAAGCTCATCCGGTGATCTGATGACATATGGTGTTGTCGGCGTGAGCGCGGTGCTCTTCGTCGTCATCTTCTTCGCGTTTCTCATCAGGCTCTATCGCCGCGCGTCGAAGGAAACCGCGTTTGTGCGCACCGGGCTTGGCGGGGAAAAAGTGGTGATGAACGGCGGCGCGCTGGTGTTCCCGGTGTTCCACGAAACCATGCCGGTCAACATGAACACGCTGGTGCTGTCAGTCGTGCGCAAGGATACCGAGGCGCTGATCACGCTCGACCGGCTGCGGATTGACGTAAAGGCTGAATTTTACGTGCGCGTGCGCCCCGATGCCGAGGCAATTGCGATGGCTGCGCAGACGCTGGGCCAACGCACGATGCAGCCTGAAGCGCTGAAAGATCTGGTCGAAGGCAAGTTCGTCGACGCGCTGCGTTCGGTCGCGGCGGGGATGAGCATGAATGAACTGCACGAACAGCGCGCCGACTTTGTGCAGAAGGTGCAACAGGTTTCGTCCAACGACCTCGCGATGAACGGGCTTGAGCTCGAGTCGGTCTCGCTGACCGGGCTCGACCAGACCAGCATCGAACATTTCAACGCCAACAACGCGTTTGACGCCGAGGGTCTGACCAAGCTGACCGAGCAGATCGAAGCGCGCAAGAAACTGCGCAACGATATCGAACAAGACACCCGCGTGCAGATCGAGACCAAGAATCTCGAAGCCAGTCAGAAAAGCTTCGAAATCGCGCGCGATCAGGAATATGCGCGGCTGGAACAGGAACGCGAAGTCGAAGTGCGGCGCGCTGCGCAGACCGCCGAAATCGCCCGCGAACAGGCCGAACGCAACCGTGAGGCTGACGCGGCGCGAATCGAAGCCAAGAAGCAGGTCGATGCCCAGCAGATCGAGGCGGATCGCCTGGTCGAGGAAGCCCGCATCGATCAGCAACGCGCGCTCGAAATCGCGCGGCAGGAACAGCAGATTGCGGTGCAGAACAAAAGCCGCGAAGAAAGCCAGGCCAAGGCCGAAGCGGACAATGCCCGCGCCAAGGCGGTCGAGGCCGAGGAAGGCGTCGCTACCGCGCGCGAAAGTGAAATCGCTGAACGTCAGAAGAAGATCGAACTGATCGAAGCGTCGAAGCAGGCCGAACGCGATGCGATCGGGGTCAAGGTGCAGGCCGAAGCGGAGAAAGACGCCGCGACCAACCGCGCCGAAGCGCTCCGATTGGAAGCGCAGGGTGAAGCCGAGGCCGAGAAACTCCGTGCCGAAGCTGCGCGGGTGCGGTTCGAAGTCGAAGCCGCCGGACAAGGCGCGATCAACGAGGCCGCCAATATCCTGTCAAACGATCAGATCGATCTGCAAACCAAGCTGGCGCTGCTCAAGGTGCTGCCCGAAGTCATCCGCGAAAGCGCCAAGCCAATGGAAGCGATCGATTCGATCAAGATCGTGCAGGTCGATGGGCTTACCAATGGTGGGCGCGGGGCTGGCGACGGTAATGGTTCGGGCGGGTCAGGCGGCGGATCGGGCAACCTTGCCAGCGATGCGGTCGCAGCGGCGCTCGCCTACCGCGCGCAGGCACCGGTGCTTGACGGATTGATGAAGGAATTGGGGCTGGATGGCTCCTCGCTGTCCGGTCTGGTCAAGGGCGCAGCTGAGGCTGAGACGGCACCTGCGCCCGCCCCGGCACCGGCCAAGCCTGCGCCGCAAAAGACCATCGCCCGCGACAATGACGCTGACGCGTCGGCAGGCGAGGCGACGGAGTAGCTTATAAGCCCCAAACCCGTTCGTCCTGAGCCTGTCGAAGGACTGTCCTTCTGTTGATGCACCGAACCAAAGTGGAAGTGCGGCCGTTGACCCTGCGGGTCAGCTTCGCTTCCGACAGGCTCAGGGCGAACGGACGAGGGTGAGCCCTGCCCCAGCAACCCGCCGCTTTCCTACGCGCCGTGCGGGTGCCAGGATCGCGGACATGACCTGTCCTGCCCGCTCCCTTCGCCGCTGCTCGAACACGCGTCAGGGGTGGGCGTTTTTCTGTTCCTGGACAGTGTCACATGTGTCTCCAACACCGGCGGTGTGAAGCGGCGAACCCGGCTTATCCCAGCAGCCTTTGCGCAATCGCGCGCACTTCTGCGCCCATGTCGGGCCGTGCCAGCGCAATCGCCAACGTCGCCTCGACAAAGCCGGTCTTGCTGCCGCAATCGTATCGCGCGCCATCAAACGTTACCGCGTGGAACGGCTGGGTGCCGATCATCTTGGCCATTGCATCGGTCAGCTGAATCTCGCCGCCCGCGCCGGTGCCCTGATGCTCCAGCACCCGCATCACTTCAGGCTGGAGGATATAGCGGCCCGAGAGGATCTTGTTCGACGGCGCTTGGGCTTGCGCCGGTTTTTCCACCAACCCGCGCACTTCGGTCAGCGTCGCCCCGGAACCGGTAACTTGCGCGCCGGGATCGATCACGCCGTAGCTGGAAACCTGCTCCATCGGCACTTCCAGCACGCTGATAAGGTTGCCGCCAACCTGATTATAGGCCTCCACCATCTGCTTCATGCAGCCGCTACCGCCCTCGCGCGCGACCATCAACTCGTCGGGCAGGAAGATCGCAAAGGGCTCATCCCCCACAATCGCGCGCGCGCACCAGATGGCGTGGCCAAGGCCCAATGGCACCTGCTGGCGCACCGCGATCACATCGCCCGGTGTGGCACGTGTGCATTCGAGCACCGACAGATCCTTGCCCCGCTCGGTCATCGTCTGTTCGAGTTCAAACGCGATGTCGAAATGTTCGACAATCCCGGTCTTGCCGCGCCCGGTGACGAAGATCATCTGTTCGATCCCC
>PHEB01000018.1 GCA_002842735.1 Alphaproteobacteria bacterium HGW-Alphaproteobacteria-7
GAAGGCATCAGCTTCATTCTGGTCGACATGAAAACGCCGGGAATCGAAGTGAAGCCGATCAAGCTGGTGGACGGCAGTTACGAGGTCAACGAAACCTGGTTGACCGATGTGCGTGTGCCGGTTGAAAATCTGGTGGGCGTTGAAAACAAGGGCTGGACCTATGCCAAGTTCCTGCTCGCGCATGAACGCAGCGGGATCGCCGGGGTCGCCCGGTCAAAACGCGGGGTGGAAAAGCTGCGCGAAATTGCTGCGGCTGAAACGCTGGACGGCGCGCCGCTGATCAAGGATTTTGATTTCGCCCGCAAGGTCAGCCAGCTGGAAATCGATCTGGCCGCGCTGGAAATCACCGAATTGCGCACGCTGGCAGGCGAACAGGCGGGCAAGGGGCCGGGGCCGGAAAGTTCAATCCTCAAGATCAAGGGCACCGAAATCCAGCAGCGCCTGACCGAACTGACGCTGGAAGCGGTCGGCACCTATGGCACGCCGTTTTACGGGAATATCGCGAAGGTGCCGGGCGATGCGGGATCGAACCAGTATCCGGTCGGCCCGGATTACGCGCAGCACGCCGCCGCGACCTATTTCAATATGCGTAAGACCTCGATCTATGGCGGGTCGAACGAAATTCAGCGCAACATCATCAGCAAAATGATCCTCGGCCTTTAAGCGCCTGAGTGACGGGAGAGTTTACGTGGATTTCAATTTCACCGAAGAACAGGAAATGGTTCGCGATGGGCTGTCGCGGCTGGTGCGCGAACAATATGATTGGGAAACGCGCCGCAAGGCGGTCGCCAGCAATGATGGCTGGCGTCCCGAAATCTGGGCGCAATTGGCTGAACTCGGCATTCTTGGGATGCCGTTCAGCGAAGCTGATGGCGGCTTTGGCGGCGGCGCGGTTGATTCGATGATCATCATGCAGGAATTCGGCAAGGGGCTGGTGGTTGAACCTTTCCTGCCCACCGTGGTGTGCGCGGGCGGCTTTCTGAAGCACGCGGGCACGCCTGCACAAAAGGAAGAACATATCGGCGGGATCGTGGCGGGCAGCCGGGTGTTCGCCTTTGCCTATGCCGAACCGCGCGGGCGATATGACTATGCCGATCTGGAAACCACCGCCAAGAAGGACGGCAGCGGCTATGTGCTCAATGGGCACAAGGCCGTGGTGATCGGCGCGCCGTGGGCGAGCCATCTGATCGTGACCGCGCGCACCAGCGGCGAACGGCGCGATCGTGGTGGCGTGTCGGTGTTCGTGGTTGATAAATCCGCCCCGGGCATCGTCACCCGCGATTACGAAACCTTTGATGGCCGCCGCGCGTCGGAAGTCTATTTCGAAAAGGTGGCGGTCCCCGCTGATGCCTTGATCGGCGAAGAGGGTGCAGGGTTGTCGCTGATCGAACTGGTGGCAGACGAAGCCATCGCCGCGCTGTGCGCCGAGGCCTGCGGAGCGATGAAGGTCGCCCACGCGATGACGGTCGAATATTCGCGTCAGCGCAAACAGTTCGGCGTGGCGATTGGCAGCTTCCAGGTGCTCCAGCACCGTATGGTCGATATGTATACCGCCTACGAACAATCAGTGTCGCTGACTTATCTTGCGACGCTGCGGCTTGACGCGCCGGATGCCGAGCGCAAGCGCGCGGTGTCGGCAGCCAAGGTCGGGGTCGGGCAGGCGGCGCGGTTGA
The DNA here is from genome assembly GCA_002842735.1 of Alphaproteobacteria bacterium HGW-Alphaproteobacteria-7. Lineage (GTDB taxonomy): Bacteria > Pseudomonadota > Alphaproteobacteria > Sphingomonadales > Sphingomonadaceae > Erythrobacter. The sequence goes on from PHEB01000018.1 coordinate 1,674, forward strand.
TCGGTCAGGATGCGGTGCAGATCCACGGCGGCAACGGCGTGACGGATGAATATGCCATCGGTCATTATTTCAAGCGGCTGACCATCTTCGATTCCGAATTCGGCAATGTCGATCACCATATGAAGCGCCACATCGCATTGGCCTGACAAACGACGGGGGGCAGTCATGGAGAAAGGCGGCGTATCATTCCGCCATGCACCGCGCAGCCTGGCCGTTGTGGCGCTCGCCGCGACGCTGGGGCTGGGCTTTGCCGCGCTGGCCGGCGGCGAAAGCGCCCGGTTGGAGGGCTATTCGGCGGTGTTCGTTTGTGCGCTGGTGGCATTCGCGGTCAACTGGCTGGCATTCATCCCCGCTGCGTTGTTCAAGAGCGACCGGTTTTACGACACGACTGGCGCGCTCACCTATCTGACGGTGATCGCGGCGGCATGTCTGGCCGCTTGGCCGCTGGATAGCCGCGCGGCGGTGGTGGCGGTAATGGTGGCGATCTGGACGGTGCGGCTCGGCAGTTTCCTGTTTACGCGCATCCATGCCTCGGGCGGCACCGATCAACGGTTCGCCAAGATCAAGATCAACCCGCCGCGCTTTCTGGTGGCGTGGACGTTGCAGGCGGTGTGGGTGATTTTCACCGCATCAGCGGCGCTGATCATCATCACCGCGCCAGACCCTGCGCCGCTCGACGGATTCTTCTGGGCGGGCGCGCTGTTGTGGGTGATCGGCTTCGCGTTCGAAGTGATCGCCGATGAGCAGAAACGCCGGTTCAAGGCCGACCCCGCGAATGAAGGGCGCTTCATCACATCGGGCTTGTGGGCGTGGTCACAGCATCCCAATTACTTTGGCGAAATCACGCTGTGGCTGGGTATTCTGGTGATCGCGCTGCCGCTGCTGTCGGGCTGGAGCTTCCTTGCGATTATCTCGCCGGTGTTTGTGGCGCTGTTGCTGACCAAGGTGAGCGGAATCAACCTGCTCGATGGCATCGCCAAGAAACGCTGGAGCGATGATCCGGCCTATCAGACCTATCGCAAGACCACCCCGGTGCTGTTTCCCCGACCGCCGCGCGCGAACGGCTGATCTGATCCGATCAGAAGTTGCTGTAAACTGTGACCTCTTGGCAACATGGCGCAAACGTTTGCAGGGATAAAGAATTTTTGTTGCACCATTTCGACGATTGCGGGTGCATGATGGGTCTCAGCAAAAATTTATAACAGGGGTCTCTATGCGAATTCGTGCTCTGCTGCTTGCCAGCCTCGTCATGCCTGCTGCTCCCGCCTTCGCGCAGGATGCCGATACCGCCGTTCAAGACGCCGGGCAGACGATTATCGTTACCGGTTCGCGCCGGGCTGACCGCACCGTTGGGGACAGCGCGGTGCCGATCGATCTGATTTCCGCCGAACAGCTCAGCACTTCCGGCTTCACCGAAACCACGCGCCTGCTGCGCGATCTGGTGCCCAGCCTCAATTTCCCGCAGCCGTCGATCACCGATGGCACCGACGTGATCCGCCCGGCGACCTTGCGCGGGTTGGGCGCGGATCAGACGCTGGTGTTGATCAATGGCAAGCGGCGTCATGCCTCCGCCCTGCTCAACATCAATGGTTCGGTCGGGCGCGGCACGCAGGCGGTGGACATCAACTTCATCCCCTCCTCCGCGATCCGGCAGGTCGAAGTGCTGCGTGACGGCGCGGCGGCGCAATATGGCTCGGATGCGATTGCAGGGGTAATCAATTTCCAGCTCAACAATGCCAGCCAAGGCGCAACCTTCAGCGCGACCTATGGTGGTTACGTCACTTCGATTGCGGGGGTTAGCCAGATTGACGGGCTGGTGCTGGATGGCAGTGGGCAACCAACCCTGGCACCAGACGGCACGCTGGCGGTTAACGAAACAGGGAGCAATCGCAAGGTCGAAGACGGCGGCGTGCTGACGCTGGCGTCCAATTTCGGCCTGCCGCTGGGTGAAAATGGCTTTCTCAACCTGACGGCGGAATATCGTGACCGCAACTCGACCAATCGCGCTGGCGCTGATCGCCGCCCGCAATTCAATGTGGTCGGCGGGGTGTTTGATCCGCGCGAGCTGACGTTTGACCGTCTGTCGCACCGGTTCGGCGATGCCAAGACCGAAGATTTCACGCTGTTCGCCAATGCGGGCATTGAGTTGAACGAGCAGGTCAATCTCTATGCCTTTGGCGGCTATGGTGAACGCGATGGCAATTCCGCCGGATTTTTCCGCAGGCCATCGGATGCGCGCAATGTGCCGGCCATTTTCCCTGACGGGTTCCTGCCGGAAATCGACACGCAGACGACCGACTGGGCGATTACTGGCGGCGTGCGCGGTGAAGTCAGCGGCTGGAATTACGACCTGTCGACGCAATATGGCCGAAACAAGGTCGATTTCGAGATTCTGAACACGCTCAACGCATCACTCGGCGCGGCTAGCCCGACGGAATTTGATGCAGGTGGCCTCGAATATACGCAATGGGTCAGCAATTTCGATGTCAGCCGCGACATCGCCGGTCTGTTTCACCGCACAACGCTGGCCCTGGGGCTCGAATACCGACGTGAAACGTTCCAGGTCAGCCCGGGGGAGCCTGACAGCTTCCGGTTCGGCGGTGTGACCGTGAACCAGAATAACCCGCTCAATCCCAGCACCGCAGGCGCTGCGCCCGGTAGCCAGGTGTTCCCCGGCTTCCAGCCGACCATCGGCGGGGTGTCAGTGGTGGACGGCAATGCCCGCAACAACTTCTCGGCCTATGCCGAACTCGACATCGACGAAGCGACCGATTGGCTGGCGCTGCGCGGTGCGGTTTCCACCGGTTTCCGCGCGCCGGGTGTGGCCCAGCAGTTCTTCGCCGCTGCGGCCACCAATAATGTGAACGGTGTGCTGGTTGACGCGGTGACGTTGCCGGTCGGCAACCCGGTGGCGCAGGCGCTGGGTTCTACCCCGCTCAAGGCTGAAACCGCGGTCAACTGGTCGGTTGGCGCGGTGTTCAATCCGATCCCGCGGTTCAACCTGACCGTCGACTGGTTCCAGATCAATATCGATGATCGGATCGTGCTGACCGAAAACCTGACGGCGTCGCGTGACGCTGCCGGCAACCCCAGCGGCAACCCCACGCAGCAAGCGATCGCGCAGATCCTGAATGATGCCGGGTTCAACACGATTTCCGCCGCGCGTTTCTTCATCAACGGGGTCGACACGCGCACGCGCGGGATTGACGCGATCGCCACCTATCGCATGGATGTTGGCGATGAAGGCAAGCTCAATCTGACCGCAGGCTATAACTGGACGCAAAACCGCATCACCGCGCGCAATGATACGCCGGGTGCGCTCAACCAGGTGCCGGGGATCAATCTGTTCGGGCGGCAGGAATCGCTGCGGATCGAACAAGGTCAGCCGCGTACTCGGGTGAATCTCGGGCTGGATTATTCGCAGAATTGGGCCGGGTTTACGCTGCGCGGGAACCGTTATGGGCGGGTGCTGGCGGCAGGTGACAGCGCGTTTACCGATCTGAACATTGAATCGGCCTGGGTGGTGGATGCCGAAATCCGGGTTGAAGCGACCACCGGGCTGGAATTTGCGGTGGGTTCGAACAACCTGTTCGACAAATTCCCGACCAACCTGCCAACCGGCGTGGGTGTTGATCCCGACACCGGCAACCCGCGCAACAACTCGTCGAACAATTACTTCCTGCCGTTCTCCAGCTTCTCACCGTTCGGGTTCAATGGCCGGTTTGTCTATGGCCGGGTAAGCTACCGCTTTTAGGGCGGTTTAAGCCAGTCTAAGGCAGGGCGAGAAAGAACTGATACCAAAGGTCGAGGAGTCGGACTCTTCGGCCTTTGGTTATGCCTGCGCACCAAGCTGGCCAATCCGGACTGGTCGTATTTGTCACAAGGATGACATATAAACGCAATAATGGCGCGCAGGTGCTCACGCTTTGGTGGGCGTTTGCCAAAGGCTGTTGTCGATGCCGTTTGCGGTTCGGAATATTGGTGTGAGTGTGCTGGCTTTGGCGATGGCGGCAGGTGCCCATGCGCCTGTGCTGGCCCAATCCAACGCTGCTGCCGAAGCGGGCGAGGCCGATCAGGCCCGAACCATCGCCGATCTTCAGCGCCAGATTGATGAATTGAAGGCGGTGGTTGAACAATTGCAGGCGGCGCAAGTGGCGACCGCACCTGCGCCCGCACCCGCCGGCACGGCTCTGGCGCAGCAGCAGCCTGTCCCGCAGGCAGGCAACCCGGCTCAGCCGACTCCGGTGCTGGCACAGGCCGAAGCCCCTGCCAGCGCCGCTGTGCCAACGCGCAAGGCCTGGTACGAAAAGCTGTCCTTGCGCGGCTATACCCAGATGCGGATGAACCAGATCGTTTCGGGCGATTCGACCGCGCCCGCAGGCGTTTCGCGCCTGCGCACGATCGGCGATAGCGGCGTTCGCGATGACAGCAATTTCACCCTACGCCGCGTGCGCCTTGCGGTTCAGGGCGACGTCAATGATCATGTCTCGATCTACCTCCAGCCCGATTTCGCCGTTGCGGTGTCGAACCAGACAGCGGGTGAGCGGCGTGAAGGGTTTGTGCAGTTGCGCGATGCCTATGCCGACGTGTTCCCGACCGGCGACAAGGCTTTCCGCATCCGGCTTGGCCAGGCGAAAGTGCCCTATGGCTGGGAGAACATGCAATCGTCGTCCAACCGGCTCGCGCTGGATCGGACCGACGCAATCAGCACGGCGGTTCCGGGGGAGCGCGATATCGGCATCACCGCCTATTACACCCCGCCTCAGGTGCGCAAGATCTGGGATCGCTTGTCAGCCGATGGGCAGAAACTTTTCGGCAATTACGGCGCGTTCGGGCTGGGCGTGTTCAACGGGCAAGGCACCAGCCGCACCGAAACCAATGACAGCGTAATGACTGTGGCGCTGGCCACCTGGCCGTTTGAACTCGATGGTCTGGGGCTTGATGGGCAGGTGCTGGAACTGGGCGGATCGGCGATCCGCAACCGCTTCAACCCCGAACTGCGCAGCGGCGGGGTCAGCCCGGTCAGTTTCAAGGACAACCGCGCGGGCGTGCACGCGGTGCTGTATCCGCAGCCCATCGGTTTGCAGGCCGAATGGAACTGGGGCACCGGGCCGGAATTTGATCCGGCGACCGGGCAGATCGAACAACGCTCGCTCAATGGCGGCTATGTGCAGGCGATGGGACGGGTCAAGCAGTCACCGCTCGGGCCGTTTTATCCCTTCGCGCGGTGGCAATATTATCGTGGCGGTTTCAAAGGCGCGGTCAATGCCCCGCGGCTGGAAACCGAGGAGCTGGAACTCGGCCTCGAATTTCTGCCAACCTCGGCGCTGGAACTTACCGCGACCTATGGCTGGGCATCGCGCAAGGAAGCCGACGAACGCCGGTTAGGGCAGGCTGACGGCCAGATCCTGCGGTTGCAGGCGCAGTGGAATTACTAGAGCATCGTGCTGGCATAGCGCGCTTTAGCCGCGACCCTTGGGTTTTGGCTTTGGCTTTGGCCTGCCATGCGCAGGGGCGTGGGGTTTGGCCTGCGCGCCCGCATGGGGCTTGGGCTTGAACGGGCGTGCCTGCGCGGGGCCGTTGGGTTTGCCGCGCTTGGCATTTTCGCGCGCGGCCATGCGCGGCGGTTCGGTGGAGGGGGCAATCGCGACATAGCCGCCGTCTTCCTCGTTCCCGGCGGTTGCCACAATCGCTTCGGCAAATTTGCCCGCAATCGCGCGCGGCACCTGGAAAAAGGTTTCCTGCTGGCCGATGCGGATCGCGCCGATTTCGTTGCGAGTGATGTGGCCGCGGCGGCAGATCAGCGGCATCACCCAGCGCGGATCGGCGTTCTGGCGGCGGCCGATATCCATCTTGAACCACACCGTATCTTCAAATCCGGGGCGGTGTTTATCCTGATGCGCGCTGCGCTGCGCTTCGAGTGAGGCGGCGAGCAGTTCTTCGGGTTCGGGCATCGACGCGCGGTGTGCCTGCACCAGCATCGCGGCGATTTCCTGCGGGGAGCGGGTTTCGAGCAGCTTGTCCGCCAATTCGCGGTCGCCATCGGTCACTTCGACCGGCTGCATCAGCTTGTCGAGCAGCCGCACCCGGTCTTGGGTAATGATCGCATCACGATCGGGCGCGGTGGTCCATTCGGCGTTGATCTTGGCATGGCGCAGCATCGATTCGATCCGCTTGCGGCGCGGGTAGGGGACGATGATGACCGCTACGCCTTTCTTGCCCGCGCGCCCGGTGCGGCCCGAACGGTGCTGCAAGGTTTCGGCATCGCGGGGGATTTCGACATGGACGACCAGGCTGAGCGACGGCAGATCGATCCCGCGCGCGGCCACATCGGTCGCCACGCAGACGCGGGCGCGGCGATCACGCAGCGCCTGCAACGCCTGATTGCGTTCCTGCTGCGAATGTTCGCCCGACAGTGCGACAACGCCAAACCCGCGTTCCTGCAAGGTGGCGTGGAGGTGGCGCACGTTTTCGCGCGTGGCGCAGAACAACATCGCGGTTTCCGCCTCGTGGAAACGCAGCAGGTTGACCACCGCGTTTTCAATCTCTGACGGTGAAACGGTGACCGCCTGATAGGCAATATCGCCATGCCCACGCTCGCTACCGGCGGTGGAGATGCGCAGGGCGTTCTTCTGGTAACGCCGGGCCAGTGCCTCGATCGGGCGCGGCATGGTCGCCGAAAACATCAGCATCCGCCGCGTTTCGGGGGTGGCATCGAGGATTTCTTCCAGCTCTTCGCGGAACCCCATGTCGAGCATTTCGTCGGCTTCATCGAGCACCACGACCGCCAGCGATGACAGGTCGAGCGCGCCGCGTTCCAGATGATCGCGCAGCCGCCCCGGTGTGCCGACAACGATGGTTGCCCCGGATTGCAGCGCGCGGCGTTCGACCTGCGGGCTCATGCCGCCGACGCAGGTGGCGATGCGCGCACCGGCGGCCTTGTAAAGCCAGTCAAGCTCGCGCGCGACCTGCAAGGCGAGTTCGCGGGTCGGCGCAATCACCAGTGCCAGCGGCGCACGGGCGGGCGGCACCCGGCCATCATCGCCCAGCACCTGTTCGGCAAAGGCAAGTCCAAACGCCACTGTTTTGCCTGAACCGGTCTGCGCAGAAACCACCAGATCGCGCCCATGCGCTTCGGGCTCCAGCACGGCGGTTTGCACCGGGGTGAGCGCTTCGTAGCCGCGCTGGGTCAGGGCCTCGGCAAGGCCAGCGGGAAGATCGGGAAATGGCATGGAAAAAGGCTTTCAGGCGAGTGCGCGCGCCAAGGGCAGGGGCACAAAGGAATGTGAAATCGACCGAGCAAGAACGGGGCGCTTGGCCCGTTCGCGGGTGCGTCGATGCGCGGCCCATACACGTTTGCAGGCGGTTTGGCTTGCGTTTAATTATGGGCGTGTGCGGGCAGGGGTCAATCAGGCGGGGCGGCTGCCAGCATATCTATCAGGTTGCGCGCCGCTTCACGGTCTTCCTCATGCGTGAAGGCAATGTCGAGATCGGGCGCATCGCCCAGCACCATCAACAGCGTCCACAGGGCAAAGCGCTGCCCGCGATCCTGCACCATGCCGAAATCCACCCGCATCCGCTCCACCCCGGCGGGCAACGCAGCGGGCGCGACCTCGGCCAGATCGCGGGTGCCAAAATAACGTTGCAACAGATCAGCCATGTCCATGACAGGGGCTTTATCGCAGCATCGGCAGCTTGGCTATCGGGTCATCAGGCGCTCAGAACGACTGCACCACTCGCAGGTTGATGCGCGGTGAGTGGTCATTGGTATCAAAGCGCGGTTCGGTCAGCGGTACCGCGATTTCCAGATCGACATCGAGATCGCGCGTCAGATCGGTCCTGAAGCCCCCGCCGCTTGACGCCAAAGTCCCGCCGCCCCGGCCATCCTGAAGGTTCGATACCGTGCCACCATCGGCAAAGGCATAGAGCTGAAGATCGCGTTTCGCACCCAGTGCACCCGGCCAATCATAACGCAATTCTCCACTCCCGGCGATGCCCTGATCGCCCAGACGCTGACCATAATCAAAGCCGCGCAAAAACGCATTGCCGCCGAGCGTGAAATTTTCGCCGATCAGCAGCGGCTCGGTAGAAAACTGGCCGGTTGCCGCCAATGACAGGCTGACCCGCTTGGCGAGGCCGCGCCGCCAGTTGAGCCACCACGTCACGGTGGTGAAATCGGGAGCTGTATCGCTGCGCGAGGCGAGCGGATCGCCTGCATTGGTCGCGCCAAGGATGTTGAGACCCTGGCTGACCGTGGCCCGGCCCTGAAAAGTGCCGCCCGCCAGCGGGCCGTAGCCATAAAAGCCAAGCCGGGCGAGCGCGATGCGATCCTGCCGAACCAGCGCACCGAAACTGTCCTGCCGCAGATCCTGCACTTCGCCACTGACTTCCAACCACAGACTGCGCCTTTGCGTGCGGATCAGCGGGTGGCGCAGGCTGATGCGGCCCTGCCACGATTCGCCCTGCAATTCGCTGCTGGTCAGATAGGCACCCGGTTCGGTGTGGGAATAGGAACCATACAGACCCAATTGCGTGCCCTGATCGTTCACAATCACGCTGTAGCGCGCGCTGAAAAACGCCAGTTCATCGGGATTGATCGGCGTCATCGAATAACTCAGATCCACCCGGTCACGCGCGGAGATCAACCCGTTGGCGTTGAACGCGATCCGCGCGCGCACCGGGCCGATTGGCTTGGTGCCATCGGTGGCGATTAATACCGATCCACCAAAATCCTCACGCCCGGCATTGACCACCAGCACGCGGCGCGCGCCATCGCGTTCAAATCGGGTGGAGCGGATCCACACGCCCGGCAGGTCATCGGCCAGCAACACCGCGCGCTGCAATTCGGAGAGCGTTACCGGGCGCAGATCGACCAGATGCTGCAACTGCGCGCGGATTGCGGGATCATCGGTTCCTTCGACCCGCACGGCGTCAATTGCACCTTCATCAATCTGCACCCGCAATATCCCGCCCGACAGCGCCTGCTGCGGGATCCACGCGGTGGCGAGGATATAGCCGCGCGTCCGCGCCAGCGCCGCGACGTTATCGGTGAGCTGGCGCAGTTCTGTGCGGCCAAGACTGCGCCCGGCGAAAGGTTCGATCACGGCGGCAAAATCGCTGCGGGTCAGCGCTTCGAGCCCGTCGATGACGATTGATCCCACTTCGAGCGCGTCCGCGTCAGCATCGGGCGGGATTAACGGTTGGTCGAGCACGGGCTGGAATTCGATCCGCACGACCTGTTCCATTTCAACAATCAGCGCTTCACGCTCACCCTGCTGGTCAGGACTGGTACGGTCGAGCGCATCCTGCGCCGCCAGTCCCTGACCGGCGAGCAGAAATGATCCCAATCCGATGAATTTAACCCGCCGCAAAACCACTCTTTCCCTTGAGATTCGGGAAGGGGCTTAGCGTTAAATGGTTAAGTAAAAATCAGCGTAAGGTCCTGTTTACCCTGTCCGTCAATACAGTGTGCGGATTTGTTAAAGTATTGGGCAGGTAAGGAGTTTACCATGCGTTTTCTGTCACGCCTGTTGTTGCCAATGATACTGCTGCTGTTCAGCGGTGCGCCCGCGCTTGCGCAAGATGGCGCGTGGACCATCAGCGAAGCCAAGGGCGCGGTCGTGGTGATCGACAAGCGCGGTGAGCGCGCGGCGACTGCCGGGTTGGCGGTGGCACCGGGTGCGACGGTGCGCACCCAGGCGCAATCTTCAGCCGTGCTAGTGCGCGGACGCGAATTCGTGACGCTGCGGCAAAACGCCCAGATCCGCATTCCCGAAGCATCGCGTGAACGCTCGATTTTCCAGATCGTGCAGGACTATGGCAGCGCGCTGTTCAATATCGGCAAGCAGGCTGATCCGCATTTCGGGGTGCAGACCCCCTATCTGGCAGCGGTGGTAAAGGGCACGACGTTCATCATCGCGGTCAGTGAAGAAGGCGCCACGCTGCAAGTGACCGAGGGCGCGGTTGAGGTTTCCACACTGGATGGCGGCGCGCATGACATGATTCTGCCCGGCGCGGTGGCGATGATTGCCGCAGGCGACACGATGCGGATGGTGGTTGAAGGCGAGGCGCGGCGCGTGATCGATTCGCCGGCTCGGCCTGCCAATGCGTCAGATTCGGCTGCGCCTGCATCTGCTCCAGCGAGGGTAGAGCCTGCTGCAGCGCCGCAACGCGGAACAGCGAACCGGGTTGATACGGTGATCGTCAGCAGCCCTGCCGACGTGGGCGACTATTCCGGCGGATTTGCCTCGGGCGAGGTAACGGCGTTGGTCACAGCAGTGGTTTCAGACAACGCCCCGCGCGGCGCAGCCCAGCCGTTCACAACCGAAGGCGGTCGCGGACAAGGCGATAACGGCGCCGGGAATGGTAACGGTGTGAACGACGGTGCTGGAAACGGTAACGGCCCCGGAGAAACTCCGGTTCCGCCCGATGGCAACGGCCCACCCGATGGCGCAGGCCCGCCCGATGGCGCAGGTCCGCCCGATGATCGCGGTCCGCCGGACGGCAACGGCCCGCCTGATGGCGACGGCCCGCCTGATGGCAACGGCCCGCCTGATGGCAACGGCCCGCCCGACGGCAACGGCCCGTCTGATCGCAACGGCCCGCCTGATGGCAACGGTCGCGACGGCGGAAATGGCTACGGCAATGGGGGTAATAAGCGCGGTGGGCCGCTTGCGAGTTTGCGAATCGTCGATGATGGCGTTGCCTTTGTCGCGCCTGCGGGTGCCGCCATTGTCGCGCGATCAGCGCGCGCTCATGCCGCATAACACCGATCACGCTGACAACTCGCTGTGAATATCTTGCGCCCATCCATGGCAGGCTTGCCCGATGCGCTCTGGCTGCGGCTCGCGGGCACGTTGGTGCTGGCGGGGCTGGTTGTGATCGCCGCAATTAGCGGTACGTTTCGTCCGTTGGAAAATCGCGTTGAAGAACTGACCTTCGCCGCGCTGGAACGTCCGGCCAGCGGTCAGGTGCATGTCGTGGAAATGGACGCCGCCAGCATGGCCGCGATCCAGAGCTGGCCGTGGCCGCGCGATTACTATGCACGGGTAGTGCAACAGCTTGATGCGGCAGGGGCCCGCTCGATCAGCTTTGACGTCGATTTTTCCGGCAGCGGCGACCCGGCGAGCGATCTGGCCTTCGGGGCCGCGATTGCTGCGGCTGATGCCCCGGTGGCGCTGCCCACCTTTGCCCAGAATGCGGGTTTTCGCGCAGGACGTCAGCTCGATTCGCTCCCGATTGCACCCTTGCGCGGGCACGCGCATCTGGCCTCGGTTGCGGTAACGCCTGATGCCGATGGATTTGTCCGCCGGATGCCATTTGGCACCGTCACAGACATGCTGGCGCGTCCGTCAATCGCGGCGTTCGTCGCCGGACGGGCAGGCGCGGTGGGGGATAGCTTTCCGATAGATTTCGCGGTCGACCCCACGTCGATCCCGCGCCACAGTTTCATTGCGATCGAACACGGGATGTTCCGCCCCGAATTATTCAAGGGCAAGGACATCATCATCGGCGCGACTGCGATTGAGCTGGGTGATCGCTATCCGGTGCCACGTTACGGCGTGGTTCCCGGCGTGATTGTGCAGGCACTGGCGGCAGAAACGCTGGTCGATGCGGTGCCGACCTACGGCGGGTGGGCCGCGCCTTTGTTGTTGGCGGTGATGATCGCGCTGCTGGTGGGTGCGGCACAATCGCGGGTGGCCGTGTTCCAGCGCGCGGCGGCGGGAACGGCGATCATCATGACCCTTTGGCTGGGTGCCCGGACGATCAATGCCGTCTGGTTTGAAATCGTCCCCGCGCTGGTATTGATCGGTGCAGCGACGGCGCTGCGGGTGGCGGTTCTAGCCCACAAAGCTGCGCTGGAGCAGCGGCGGATTGATGGCGAAAGCGGCCTGCCCAACCGGCTGGCGCTGGATGCGCGGCGCGATACGGCGGATGATCGTTATGTCATTGCCGCGCAGATCGATGATTTCGATGCGCTCAGGCTCGCGGTCGGGGCGGGCCATACGGGCGAGTTGATGCGACGGCTGGTCGAACGCTTGCAGGTCGTGACATCGGCGGCAACGATTTACCGCATCGAAGGCCGCACGCTAGTATGGTTCACACCGCTGGAAATCAGCGAGATCGCGCCGCTGATGGAGGGGATGCGGGCGATCATGCGCAGCCCGTTTGACGTTGGCGGGCGGCGGTTGGGTGTTTCGTTGACCTTTGGGGTGGCGACTGCTGATCTGCCCGGCGCGGCAGGCAATGCGGCCCATGCCGCAAGCCTTGCCAAGCGTTCGGGCAAGCCGTGGCGGCTCTATTCCGATAGCGAAGGCGAAACCGCCACGCAGCAGTTTTCGCTGCTGGGTGAGCTTGATGACGCGCTGCGCGAGGGCCAGATCGCCGCGTTTTATCAGCCCAAGATTAATCTGGCGACGGGGCGAATCGATGCGGCCGAAGCGTTGGTGCGCTGGCAGCATCCGACACGCGGGATGCTGCCGCCCGATTGCTTTATCCCCCCGATTGAGGAAGCGGGCCGGATCGATGATCTGACGCTGGCGGTGCTGGAACAGGCCATCAATGATATGCACGCGTGGTGCGAACAGGGGCTGGTGATCGGCGTGGCGGTGAATATCTCAGCCACGTTGCTGACCTCTGAAAGCTTTGCCAACAAGGCACTGGCGCTGGTCGCGCGGGCAGGGGCACCGGCGCATCGGCTGACTTTTGAAGTCACCGAATCCGCTCAGTTCGAAGATACCGATCAAGCGATTGCAGTGCTGGCGCGGTTCTGGGCCAGCGGCATCCGTATTTCGATGGATGATTATGGCACCGGCCAATCGACGCTCAACTATCTCAAACAGCTCCCGCTGTCCGAACTCAAGATCGACCGCAGCTTTGTCCAGCATGCGCATGTTGATCGCGGCGATGCGATGCTGGTGCGATCAACCGTGCAGCTCGCGCATGAACTGGGCATCATGGTTGTGGCCGAAGGGGTGGAGGAGGCTGCGTGCCTTGCCTTCCTCAAGGGCATCGGATGCGATTACGCGCAGGGCTACTTTATCGGGCGGCCAATGCCTGCCGCAGATCTGGCAGCGCTGGTCAGCCAGCCTGAACCTGTCGCCGCCTGAAGCCCGCCAGCGTCAGGCGGTTTGCCGCACCACCAGTTGCGGGGGCAGCACCAGGCTTTCGGTCTGTTCCCCGGCCAGCCGCCGCAGCAACAGGTCAACCAGCCCGCGTGCGCCGGCTGCGATGTCCTGCTTGACCGTGGTCAGCAGCGGCACGGTATGCGACGCGATCGGCAGATCATCGAACCCGATCAGCTTGATGTCACCCGGCACCGCCACACCGCGTGTCCGCAGGGCCGTGAGGCATAGCGCCGCAAGCGTGTCGGTCGCAGCGAAGATCCCGTCAATCCGGCCCATGACGGCTTCAAGATGGCGGGCAATTTCATCGCTCGCTCGCTCGGGGGAAAGGTGGGCTGGCAGTTCGATAATCGGCGGCAGGCTCAGGCGCTGCGCGACATCTTCGGCACCGGCTAATCGCGCGGCGAATTCGATTGCGGTGGTGTCGCCCAGAAACGCCAGCCGCCGCGCTCCGGCAGCGATCAGGCGTTCAGCCGCCAGCCTGCCGCCCAGCCGGTTATCGGTGCCGACTACGCAATGGCGTTGGCCTTCGGCATGATTGCCCCACACCACCATCGGGCCATAGCCATCGGCGACCTCCTCGATCCGGTCGAACTGATCGGACTGGCCGATCACGATCACCCCGTCGATCATGCCCGATCCGATAAACCGGTCGAGCCAGTCGGCGTCATCCTTGGGCACCACGCGTCGCAGCATCAGGTCATAACCTCTGAGCGTAAGTTCGTCAGCCAGGAAGCCGAGCAGGGTCATGAAGAAGGTATCGGAAATCTGCTGGCGGGTGTCATGCCCCAGCGGGATCACCACCCCGATCACCCCGGTTTTCTGGCGGCGCAGCCCGCTCGCCATCTGGTTGGGGCGGAACCCGTGTTCGCGGGCAATCGCTTCGATCTTTTCGCGGGTTTTGGTGTTGACCAGGCTTTTGCCCGCCAGCGCGCGCGATACCGTTCCGGGCGATACCCCGGCCAGCCGTGCCAGATCGGTGATGGTGCGCACTGCGGTGCGCGCCGTTCTATCCTCGCCCACGTCTAGCTTGCCACCAGCCCCTGTTCGCGCGGGCGGCGGTGCCCGGCATCGACCCGCAGCGTAGCTATCGCGCCCGCCAGCATCAAGACGCCGCCCAGTATCAGCACATTGCGCGGATCACCGCCCAGCAGCGGGCGATAGATCAACGGCATGGTGAGCGCCTGGATCAGCATCGGGATGACGATGAACAGGTTGAAAATACCCATGTAAATGCCGTTGCGCGCCGGGGGAATGCAATCGGCCAGCATGACATAGGTGTTGCCCATCATCCCCGCCCAGCCAATCCCGATGCCCAGCATCAGCACAAACAGCGCCGCAGGCGTGCTGGCGCCGGGGATCATCAGCATCGCCGCGCCCGATGCGGCGAGGCACACCGCATGGACGTGCCGCGCCCCGAACCGCGCCACCACCGGGATCAGCGCGAGTGCCCCCAGAAACGCGATGAAATTATACAATGCCCCTGCCTGCTGGGTGGTCAGCGTGGCTTCACGAAAGGCGGCGCTGGCGGGGTTGCTGGTGTTGTAGATGCTGCGCCCCACGGCAAAGGTGATATATTGCCAGTAGGCAAACATCGCATACCATTGGCACAGCATCGCCGCCGCCAATTGCCGCATCGGGCGCGGCATATCGCGGATGGCGGAACCAATGTCAGCAAAGGTGGCGCGCACGGTCAGCGGTTTGGCCTCCAGATCAGCCAGCTGTTCGGGCGAAAGCGGCAGTTCGCGCACCCGGAATACCGACCACACAATGGTCGATATCGACAGGATCGCGCCGATGATGAAGGCAATCCGCACGATCACCGGAATGCCATTGGCGTCGAGCACATCGCGCGCCACGAATGCGGTCAGCAGGCTCGGCGCGAGATAGGACAGCGTCTGCGCCAGCCCGGTAAACGCGCTTTGCGTGAGGAACCCGACCGAACGCTGGCTCGCCTTGAGCCTATCCGCAACATAGGCGCGGTATGGCTCCATCGTGATGTTGTTGCCCGCGTCGAGGATCCACAGCAGGCTGGCTGCCATCCACAACGTGCTGGAATAGGGCATGGCGAACAGAGCCAGCGAACAGATCACCGCGCCGATCAGGAAATAGGGTGTGCGGCGGCCCAGCCGGGTGTTGGTGCGATCGCTCATCGCGCCGACAATCGGCTGGATGATCAACCCGGTCATCGGGCCGGCCAGCCACAACAACGGCATGGTCGCCTCGTCCGCGCCAAGAAAGCCGTAGATCGGCCCCATATTGGCCTGTTGCAGCCCGAAACTGAATTGCAGGCCGAAAAAGCCGATATTCATTTCGATGATTCGCAGCAGCGAAAGCCGGGGCTTTTCCGTCATATGCGCCTGTCCGATCCTCTTGTCCGCACGGATCTGTCGCCGCGCTGTGACATGGAAGTGACACGTTTCCCGGTAAATTGCAAACGTTTGCAAGATTCCTGTTGCAAACGTTTGTAATGGGCGTAGTCATGAACGTGTCGGCGCCACAGAAGCGCGAATTCGAGAGGAGACTACCCATGAAATTGCGTATCGCGCTTTGTGCAAGTGCAGCCCTGTGTGCCATCGCCAGTCCGGCTGTGGCGCAGGATAACCTCGCTGCTGAAACGGCCGAGGCCGAAGGCAACGAAATCATCGTCACCGCGGTTGCGCGCGGCCAGAACCGGATCGAAAGTTCGGTTTCGGTCAGCACCATCGGCGCGGACACCATCGCCAATCTTGGTTCGCCGTCATCGGCTGACCTGATCCGCCAGATCCCCGGCATCCGTTCCGAAGCATCGGGCGGTGAAGGCAACGCCAACATCGCGGTGCGCGGCATTCCGGTATCAACCGGCGGCGCACGCTATATCCAGTTGCAAGAAGACGGCCTGCCGATCCTTGAATTCGGCGACATCCTTTTTGGCAATGCCGATAACTTCCTGCGCGCCGATCGCTCTGTCGCCCGCGTCGAAGCGGTGCGCGGCGGCTCGGCATCGACTTTCGCCTCCAACGCGCCGGGGGCGGTGATCAACTTCATCTCCAAGACCGGCCAGCAGGAAGGCGGCGCGATCCAGGGCAGCGTCGGGCTGGATTTTGAAAGCTACCGGCTTGATTTCGATTACGGCGCGCCGCTGGCTGATGACCTCTATTTCCACGTCGGCGGCTTCTACCGCACCGGCGAAGGGCCGCGCGATATCGGGTTCAACGGGTATGATGGCGGCCAGATCAAGGCCAATATCACCAAGGAATTCGATGGCGGCTATATCCGCTTTTCGGCCAAGTATCTGGATGATCGCACCCCCACCATCCTGCCGCAGCCGGTGTTTGTTGGCGGCACCAACGACAGCCCCGATTACAACGCGATCCCCGGCTTCAACCCGCGCCGCGATTCGCTGCTCAGCCCGTTCCTGACCCCGGCGGTGACGCTGGATGGCAACAACAACCCGGCCAGCTTTGATTTCCGTGACGGGCTTTCGGTCGAAAGCTTCGCCTTCGGGATCGAAAGTGAAATCGACGTGGGTGGCGGATGGACGCTGACCAACCGGTTCCGGTTCGCGGATAATTCGGGCAGCTTCCAATCGCCCTTCCCGGCGAGCGCCGACACCGCGCAGAATGTCGCCGACGCGATCGGCGGCGCGGGTTCGACGATCGAATTCGCCTCTGGCCCCAACACCGGCGCGGTCGCCAATGCGGCCAATATCGGCGGCAATGGGCTGCTCACCAATGTGGTGGTGTTCAACGTCCGGCTCAACAGCCTCGACAACATCACCAATGATTTCCGGGTGAACAAGGAATTCGATTTCGGCGGCGGTTCGGCCAATTTCACCACCGGCTTCTACCTGTCGCGCCAGACCATTGATACCGACTGGTTGTGGACATCGCACGTCCAGACCGTGCAGGGCAATGGTGAGGCTGTGCTGGTCGATATCCGCGATGTGAATGGCGATCTTGTCACGCAGAACGGCACGGTCGGATTCGGCGCAAGCTTCTTCGGCAATTGCTGCCGCCGCAATTATGATGTCGATTACAGCACCTACGCACCCTTCGCGTCGCTCTCGCTCGAACTTGACCGGCTGACGCTGGATGGCAGCATCCGTTACGACTTCGGCGATGCCGATGGCACGATCACCGGGGCTGACAGCGGCTTTGGCATCGGGCTGACAAGCTTTGATTTCGACAACGACGGCGTGATCAGCCCGGCTGAGGCGCAGACCAGCGTTCTCCCGCTCGGCAGTGCGCGCCCGGTCAATTACAACTTCGATTATTTCAGCTTCTCGCTCGGCGCGAATTACTTGCTCACCGATGATCTGGGCGTCTTCGTTCGTTACAGTCAAGGCGGACGTCACACCGCTGACCGTAGCCTGTTCTCACCCGCAGTCAGCGCGGTCGATGGCAGCCTGCCGGGCGGTGATTCGGGGGTGATTGCCAAGGTCGATCAGCTTGAAGCGGGGCTGAAATATCAGGCCAGCGGCTTGTCGGTGTTTGCCACCGGCTTCTATGCAAAAACGGCTGAAACCAATGTCGATATCGCCCCGGTGGTGCTGTTCGATACCACCTATGAGGCTTACGGTGTCGAACTTGAGGCCGCATACCGCATGGGCGGGTTCACCCTGTCAGGCGGCGCGACTTGGACCGACGCGGAAATCAAGGATGCGCTGGACCTCACCGTCATCGGCAATACGCCGCGGCGTCAGGCAGATCTGGTCTATCAGGCGACCGCGCAATATGATGCCGATATGTTCACGTTGGGCGCGAATGTGGTGGGCACCACCAACAGCTTCACGCAGGATTCAAACCAGCTGAAACTGCCCGGATTTACGCAGGTGAATGCGTTTGTCGCGGTGCGCCCGGTTGATCGGATCGAAATCGGGCTGAATGCGCAGAACCTGTTCAACTCCAACGGGTTCACCGAAGCGGAAGAAGGCGCAATCCCCGGCAACAACATCGTGCGTGCGCGATCGATTGCGGGCCGGACAGTGCTGGCTTCGGTGCGGTTCGACTTCTGATCCATACCGCCGCAAACGGGCTGGCCACCAATTCCCCCCGGTGGCCAGCCCGGTTCTTTGATTCAAGATTTGGGATAAGCTGCTGCCATGACGACAGCCTGGACCGCGGAACACGTGCGCCAGATTACGCCGGGCGTAGCGGCGTTGATCCCGCCGATTATCGCGCCGGATCACTCGCGGCTTGATCCCGCGCGGCTCTATTGGGACATGTGGCCGGTGCAGGACCCGCACGGCCAGCCCGCCACCATCGCCGGGCGCGCGCTGTGGATGGCCTTGGCCGCGCCTGACCGGGGCGATCCGGGGCTGCGCCACTTCGAAGCCAAGATTCACCTGATCGAACGACGAGAGGGTGAATGGCTGGATCGTGGCCCGGTCCTCCCCGATTTTGATGTGCCCTACGAACGCGAATGGGCCGGATCGGCGCTGTTCGATGACGGGGTGATGACGCTGTTCCTCACCGCCGCCGGCACCGCCGCAAAGGCCGGGGGCTATCAACAGCAGCTTTGGCAGGCGAGCGCGGCGGTAGGGGCCGATGGCCTGCCGGGCGAATGGAGCTTTCCCACCCCGTGTTTTGATAATTACGGCGCAGATTATATGCCCGCCGATGCCCATGACGGCGCGCCCGGCATGATCAAGGCGTTCCGCGATCCGGCCTATTTCCGCGATCCGGCGGACGGCACCGAATACCTCGCCTTCACCGCGTCGCTGGCCGGGTCTGACAACGCATTCAACGGCGCGTTCGGATTGGCGCGCAGGGATGCGTCAGGGTGGGTGTTGATCCCGCCTTGCCTCCATGCAGACGGCGTCAATAATGAGCTGGAGCGCGCGCATCTGGTGTTTCACGGCGGGCATTATTATGCCTTCTGGTCAACGCAGACAGGGACATTCGCACCCGAATTGCGCCATGCGCCGGGGGGGCTGTACGGGATGGTGGCGACATCGATGCAGGGGCCGTGGCATCCGTTGAACGGCACCGGGCTGGTGATTGCCAACCCGGCAGACCGCCCACTGCAGACCTATAGCTGGTTCGTCGATGCCAGCCTGACGGTGTGTTCCTTTGTCGATATGCTGCCCGATGGACGGTTTGGCGGCGTGCCCGCGCCGCTGCTGCATCTGGAACTGGATGGCGAGCGCGCGGCGCTGCGCGCGGTGCAATCGCAAGGGGTCGCATGATGCTGGGCGGGATCGAGGCGGGCGGCACCAAATTTGTGCTGGCGGTGGGGCCGTCGCCTGATGCGATCAACGCCCGCCACACCATTCCCACCTGCGATCCGGCCACGACGCTGGCCGAGGCGGCGGCGTGGTTCAAGACTCAGGGCGCGATCACCGCGCTGGGGATCGGCAGTTTCGGCCCGGTTGAACTTGATCGGGCAAGCCCGCGCTGGGGCTTCATCACCAACACGCCCAAACCGGGCTGGGCCGATTGCGACATTGCCGGGTTCTTTGCGGGCAGGCTTGGCGTGCCGGTCGGCTTCGATACCGACGTGAACGCCGCCGCGCTGGCCGAATATGCGGCGGCCGGGGGGCAGGGCGGTAGCCTCGCCTACCTTACCATTGGCACCGGGATCGGCGGCGGACTGGTGCTGGATGGCCAGCCGGTGCACGGCATCGCGCACCCGGAAATGGGCCACATCTACCCGCGCCGCCATGCGGATGACCGCGACTTTGCCGGGATATGCCCGCATCATGGCGATTGTCTGGAAGGCCTTGCCAGCGGCCCCGCGATTGCCGCGCGCTGGGGCAAGTCATTATCGCAATTGCCGGTGGATCACCCCGGCCATGCGATCATCGCCGACTATATCGCGCAGGCCTGCCACACGCTGTTTGCGAGCGTTGCGGTGGGCGAAGTGGTGATCGGCGGCGGCGTGGCGAACACGCCCGGACTGATCGAGCGGGTCGCTGAACGCGCACGGGAACTCGATGCGGGCTATCTGCCCGGCGGCCCGCGCCACCGCATCATCCGTCCGCGCCGCGGCGCAGACGCCGGGATTATCGGCGCGCTGATGCTGGCGCAGGGCGTCTCAGCGTAACTCGCAGGCGGCCTTCGCCATTGCCTCAATCGCCGCCTTGTCCGGCGCGCCCTTGGGCGACACCCAGCTTCCGCCAACGCACAGCACCGGATCGAAGGCGAGCCATTCGGCGGCATTGTCCACGCTGATCCCGCCTGTGGGGCAGAACCGGCACTGACCAAACGGCGCTGCCAGTGCCTTTAACGCGGGCAAGCCGCCCGCCGCCATCGCCGGGAAGAACTTGAACCGGGTCAGCCCCATGTCCAGACCGCGCATGATGTCACCCGCATTGGCGATGCCGGGCAGGAACGGGACACCGCTGGCAATCGCTGCCTTGCCCAATGGTTCGGTCAGGCCGGGGGCAACGATAAACTCGCTCCCCGCCGCCAGCGCCGCGTCCAGTTCTGCCGGGTTGGTGACGGTGCCCGCGCCGACAATCGCGCCGGGAACCTGCTTCATCGCGGTAATCGCGGGCAGTGCTGCCGGGGTGCGCAAGGTGACTTCGAGCACGCGCAATCCGCCTGCCACCAATGCCTCGGCCAGCGGCACGGCGTGGGCGACATCGTCAATCACGATCACCGGGATCACCGGGGCGATGCGCATCAAGTCATCAATCGTCGCCATCGTCAGATTCCCCCTGTGGCGTGCATCGCGCTCGCGCCTTGTTCGGCCCCATCGGCAAAGCGGCGGAACATCCCGAACAATTCGCGCCCCGTGCCCATGTCGGCGCGCGGATCGGGCACCGGATCGCGGGCCGCAAGATCGGCGGTGGTCGAAAGCTCACCCGTGACCGCGCAGACCTTGACCACATCGCCATCGCGCAGGCGCGCCAGCGGCCCGCCACCCAATGCTTCGGGCGTGCAATGGATCGCGGCGGGCACCTTGCCGCTCGCCCCCGACATCCGCCCATCGGTGACGAGCGCCACGCGGAATCCGCGATCCTGCAACACGCCCAATGGCGGGGTGAGCGAATGCAGTTCGGGCATTCCGTTGGCGCGCGGGCCCTGGAACCGCACCACCACCACCACATCGCGGTCAAGCTCGCCCGCCTTGAACGCCGCGGCAACGCTTGCCTGATCGGCAAACACGCGGCACGGCGCCTCAATCGTCCAGCGTTCGCGATCAATTGCCGAGGTTTTGATGCAGGCCCGCCCCAGATTGCCGGTCAGCAGCCGCATCCCGCCGTCGGGCTTGAACGGATCGGACACCGGGCGCAGCATCGTATCATCGCCCACCGCGCCCACTTCGCGCCACGTCAGTTCTTCGCCATCAAGGCCGGGTTCGCGCGCATAGTCGCTGAGATCGCTGCGCCCCACGGTCAGGATATCGCGGTGGGCAAGGCCTGCCGCCAGCAGCTCGCCAATCACATAGCCCATGCCGCCGGCTGCGTGGAACTGGTTCACATCGCCCGATCCATTGGGATAGACCTGCGCGATCAGCGGGACGACCGATGACAGCGCCGACAGATCATCCCAGTCAAACACGATCCCCGCCGCGCGCGCCATCGCGGGCAGGTGGATCGCGTGGTTGGTCGATCCGCCGGTGGCCAGCAGGCCAACCGCGGCGTTGATGATCGCCTTTTCATCGACGCAGCGGCCCAGCGGGCGGTAATCATTGCCCTTGCGCCCCAGCGCCGCGACGCGGTGCACCGCCTCGCGGTCAAGCGCTTGGCGCAATTGCGTGCCGGGCTGGATGAAGGCGCTGCCGGGAATGTGCAGCCCCATCATCTCCATCATCATCTGATTGGAATTGGCGGTGCCGAAAAAGGTGCAGGTGCCGGGCGAATGGTAACTGCCCATTTCGCTGGCGAGGAGTTCGGCGCGGGTCGCCTTGCCCTCGGCATAAAGCTGGCGGACGCGCTGCTTTTCCTTGTTGGCAATGCCGCTGGGCATCGGGCCGCTGGGCACGAAAATGGTCGGCAGGTGGCCGAACCGCAGCGCCCCGATCAGCAATCCGGGCACGATCTTGTCGCAGATGCCGAGCATCAGCGCGCCATCATACATCGCATGGCTGAGGCCGACGGCGGCGGACAGCGCAATCACATCGCGGCTGAACAGCGACAATTCCATGCCGCTTTCGCCCTGCGTCACCCCGTCGCACATCGCCGGGGTTCCGCCCGCCACCTGCGCAGTGGCACCGATTTCGCGGGCGTAGATCTTCAGCCGATCAGGATAGCGGCCATAGGGCTGATGGGCGCTCAGCATATCATTATAGGCGGTGATGATCCCGATATTCGCGCCCTTGCCAGCGACCAGCGCGGCCTGATCATCGACCGCCCCGGCATAGGCATGGGCAAGGTTCGAGCATGATACGGCGCTGCGTTCACCCATATTATCGGCTTCGCGCGCGATCAGATCGAGATAGGCGGCGCGGCTGGAGCGGGAGTTTTCGATAACCCGCTGGGTGACGCGGTGGATTGTGTCGTTGAGCATCAGATCCTCCCCGGCACGGGGAGGGGAACCATCCGCAGGATGGTGGAGGGGATTCGCGGGTAGGAACTGCGGTGCGTGGGGCGAGTCCCCTCCGTCAGCGCTGTGCGCTGCCACCTCCCCGTGCCGGGGAGGATTATGCTGTGCTTATTCATGCCACGTTACTCCGTCGCGTTCCGCCAGTGCGATGGCCGCGCTTGGCCCCCAGCTTCCGGCGGTATAGGTTTTGGGGGTCAGGCCTTCCGCTTCCCAGCCAGCGCGGATTGCGTCGATCCAGTCCCACTGCGCCTCCACCTCGTCACGGCGCACGAACAGGGTCTGATCGCCCTCGATCAGATCGAGCAGCAGGCGTTCATAGGCGATCCGCCGCACCGCGCCGCTGAATGCATCCTGCATCGCGATGTTGAGCGGCACCTGCCGCAAACGGATGCCTTCGCGGTCCAGCCCCGGCACCTTGGCCATCAGCGACAAGGTGATGTTTTCTTCCGGCTGAATGCCGATCACCAGCTGGTTGGGCTGCATCGTTGCGCCTTTTCCGGCGAAAATGCTGTGCGGTACACTGCGGAACTGGATGACGATTTCGGTCACGCGCCGGGGCATCCGCTTGCCGGTGCGCAGGTAGAACGGCACGCCCTTCCAGCGCCAGTTATCGACGTGCGCCTTGATCGCGACAAAGGTTTCGGTGTCCGATTCCTTGCCCAATTCATCGTCATAACCCGGCACCGCCGCGCCGTTGATGGCGCCTGCACGATATTGCCCCGTCACCGTCTCGCCCGCCTCGACGGGCCGCAGCGCGCGCAGCACTTTCACCTTTTCATCGCGCACCGCCGTCGCATCGAAATGCGCGGGCGGCTCCATCGCCACCAGCGCCAGCAGTTGCAGCATATGGTTCTGCACCATGTCGCGGATTGCGCCCGCATCATCATAGAACGCGACGCGGCCTTCCAGCCCGACGGTTTCGGCCACGGTGATCTGCACGTGATCAATATGCGCCGCATTCCACAGCGGTTCGAACATCAGATTGGCAAAGCGCAGCGCCAACAGGTTCTGCACCGTCTCCTTGCCAAGATAGTGATCGATCCGGAAAATGCGGTCTTCGGGGAAGGCGGCGGCGACTGCGTCATTGATTTCGCAGCTGGTGACGAGATCGGTGCCGAGCGGTTTTTCAAGGCACATCCGCACATTATCGCCTGTCAGCCCGGCGGATTGCAGCCCCTTGATGGTGGGTTCAAACAGGCTCGGCGCGGTCGAGAGGAAGATCGCTAGGCCGCGCGCCGGGGTGCCGACCCTGGCGGCAAGATCGGCGTAACCTTCCAGCGTGGTCGCATCGAGCGTCTGGTAGCTGAGGCGGTTGAGGAAATCCGCCATCCGCCCGCGCCGGTCTGCGGGGAGGTATTTTTCCAGCGCTGCGCGCGCGAAGCTGCGATATTCGCTGCTGGTCAGCTGGCTGCGGGCGGTGCCGATAATCTTGAGGTCATCGGCCAGCAAGCCATCGGCATCGAGCGCAAACAGGCTGGGCAGCAGCATCCGCTGGGCAAGGTCGCCCGTGGCTCCGAACAACAGCAGGCGGTCAGCGGTGAAGCTCATGCAGGGCGGCCTTTTTCCTAGAGCCCCCTACCTAGGCGCACGCGACCGCCGCCGCCACCCCGCGCATACTTATTCAAGTGAGCGCAGGGTCATGCAGGTCGGCGGGCAAAGATCCCGAAGCCTGCAATAATCGCATAGCACGCCGCCGGAAGCACCAGCGCAAACGCCAGACTGGTGGCATCGGCCAGCGCGCCATAGAGCACTGGCACCACCGCGCCGCCGCAGATCGCGACATTGATGATCCCCGAACCGTCCGCAGTGCGCGGCCCCAGCTTTTCGCAGGCGAGGCTGAAGATGGTCGGGAACATGATCGCGTTCATCAGGCCCACTGCCAGCAGCGAATAGCCCGCGATAACCCCGGTCGAATTGGCCGAAATCGCAATCAACGTGATCGCGCCCGCCGCCACCGTCGCCAGCAACAGACCGGGGCTGACCATGCGCAGCAGGCCCGAGCCGATCAACCGCCCGATCATCGCGCCGCCCCAGTAAAAGCTGATCATCGGGTAAGCGCGGGCTTCCGACAGACCCATCACGTTTTCAAGCATGAGGTAATTGATGATGATTGAGCCAATGGCGACCTCAGCGCCGACATACAGGAAGATGCACGCAGCACCGTAGCCGAAGCGCGGACGTTTCAGCAGCGCCACTCCTTCTGCAAGGCTCGTCTGTTCGTGCTTTTCGCCCTTGAGCCTGTTGCGAAACCTGAAGACGACGGTGGCAACGACTGCAAGGGCGACAGCAATGCCCATATAAAGCTGCATTACTGTCTCGCTTCCCACGCTCTCGAATGCCGCGCGATTGCCGGACAAAATATCGGTTAGGCTCAGGGCGGTGAAGCCACCAAGAATGACGAAGGAGCCGATCAGAGGGAAGGCGACCGTGCCTAGCGAGTTAAAAGCTTGTGCGAAAGTCAAACGACTATGCGTGGTCTGCACCGGCCCCAATATGCTGATCAGTGGGTTCGCTACAACTTGAACGATCACCACGCCGCTCGCGAGAATAAAAAGAGCAAAAAGAAACAAAGCATAGACATGCAAATTGCTGGCCGGAATGAATAGCAAACATCCTGCCATCATTGCCACCAGCCCTGCCACTGCGCCGCGCATATAGCCCAAACGCTTCACTAGACGTGCAGCAGGAATGCCGACAATTGCATAAGCAGCAAAAAAGCAGAACTGCACGAGCATCGCTTCGAAAAAGCTCAGCGTGAACAGTTCTTTCAGCTTGGGGATGATCACATCGTTCAGGCTGGTGATCCCGCCGAAGATGAAGAACAACGCGAACACGAAATAGTTCAGCCCCGGCGCGTTGACCTGCGGCGCATCATCCGCCGCGCTCGTCATATCCCCCACTGGACTCACGCCTGGTGCAATTGCCATCGCTGCTCTCTCCTGTTGCGAACGTTCTCGTGACGCTCCCGCGCAATCCATGCGCGAGGCCGCTGCACAATTCCAGTGAGAATAGGAATGCACACGCGCGCTTGCACAGGGATATCAACAGGCCGTAGAGGTGCGAGCATGAGCGGAGCATCACGCAGACGGCCAACATCATTCGACGTGGCGGAGCGGGCGGGGGTCAGCCAGCCCACTGTCAGCCGCGCGCTATCCGGATCGCCCGCGATTGCCGAGGCGACCCGGCGCAAGGTGGTCGAGGCGGCCGAGGCGCTCGGTTACTTCGTCGATGAACGCGCCGCGCGATTGCGTCGAGGCTCAACCGGGACGCTCGCCGTCGTCGTCATCTGCCGCGAAGGCGATAGCGCGGCCAGCATCAACCCGTTTGCCTACGCGCTGCTCGGCTCTGTCTGCGTTGCCGCATCCGAACGCGGGTTTGAAACGCTGGTGTCGTTTCAGGCGCGTGCCGAGGCGTTTTTCGGCCACTATCAGGAACAGGGCCGCGCCGATGGTCTGGTGGTGATCGGCACCACCACCAATGCGCCCGCTTGGGAACATTTCCGTGCGCTTGATGGCGAAGGGCGGCGGGTCGCCTATTGGGGATCGCCGTTTGACGAGCTGGATTGGGTGCGGTCAGACAACGGCGCGGCGGGCAGGCTGGCGGTCGAACACCTGCTGGCCGCAGGCTACCGCCGCCCGTGCTTCCTCGGCGCGCTCAATACCCCGCAGGTGCAGTTCACCGAACGCTATGAAGGCTATGCCGAAGCGATGCGCGCCGCCGGGCTGGAGCCGTGCCTTGCCCCCACCGTCAACGCCGCCAGCCGCGAAGAAGAAGGCCGCCGCGCCGCGCGTCGCCTGATCGAGCGGGGCGATTTCGAACAGGGGGGCGTGGACGCGGTGTTCGCCGCCTGCGATGCGATGGCGCTGGGCGCGATGGAGGCCTTTGCCGCCGCCGATCTGGCGGTGCCAGCGGATGTGGGCGTGATGGGGTTCGATGATCTGCTGGCGGGCCGTTTCGCCCGTCCGGGGCTGACCACGATTGCCCCCGACCCCGCCGAAGCGGGCGCGGCGCTGGTCGAAGCGGTGCTGGATGAAAACGGCGATAATGCCCGCCGCCGGGTGCCGGTATCGCTGATCGCGCGCGGCAGCACGGCGCGCTAAATCCTCCCCCCAAGGGGAAGGATTACCCGTGTGCCCCGAATTCATTGGCAATCGCCGTGCTGATCCTGAGCGATAGCGCGTGGGCGCGGGCCATCGGAGTCAGAAAATCGCGTTCAATCGCGCCGTAACCTTCCTCGCCGCCATCGGGATAATCGCTGGCTTCATCGAGCGTGAAGTCGTGCGGCCCCGGCACCCGCACCGGAAAAGCGCGCCGCAATTGCGCCAGCGCCTCGTCCACCCGCAACGTCAGCACCATTTCGATCACATCGCTGCGGCTGATGTCGTTCGCGCGGCTGAAGGCGGGAACAGACACCGCCTTCAGGAACATATGCTGCAGCAGCGCAAGACGCAGCGCCTGCAACACCCCGATGCGGCGGCGCACGCGTTCGCGCGCGGGAGTATCGGCGGGGTTATCGGCGGCATTATCGGGGATCAGATCGGTCAACTGGTGGAGTTTGAGCGCATCAATCCTGAGGTGCGAGGCAAGGCGGCGAAACACGCTGGTGCGATCATCGGCGACCAGATATTCGGCGAGGCTGGCACACGCGCCAGCCAGATGATCCTCTGTCCCGCGATAGGTGCGGCTGGCCCAATAGGCCGAATTGAACAGCTCGCCATAGGCCGCCACGGTCTTGATACTGCCCAGCGCATTGGCGGCGTTCAGCAGCCGCAGAATCTGCCGCCCGCGCGCGCTTTCGGTCAGCAGCGTGGCGATGTCTTCGCGGCTGGCGTCCGCCGCGCTGCCGATCCCGGCGATGACATTGACGGGGTAGCCAAGCTGCTGAAGAATCGCGTTGTGCGGGATCGCGCGGATTTGCCGCAGGCTCATCTCGCGGTCGGCGTTGATATCGCTCTGGCGGCGCGACACGCGGCTGCCGGTGGTATTGAGCAACCCCAATCCGAACGCGGTAACGGCGCGGGCATAGGTGCGGCTGGCGAGGTGATCGCTCTGATGATCCTTCACCGCGCGATAGAAATCGAGGCTGATGTCGGTGCGGTGGTAAAACGGATCAGCGGGCGCGGCGAGATCGGTTTCCGCCGGACGCAATTCGGCAATGCGGGTGAGGGTGGCGAGCGCCAGTTCGGGCGTGGCGAAGAACAGGTAGCCATCGCCGCCCTGAAAGCTGACCTCGGGTTCCAGCCGGATGCCCGCGCGCGCAAACCGCCGCCGCGCCCAGGGCGATAGCGGCCATTCGAGCCGATCCTGAAACGACGCCGGGTGCGCGCCGCGGCCCATGCTTTCGCCGTGGGTGTTGAAAATCAGCGCGGCGACATCGCCAAGACCATTGGCGGCCATTGCTTCGGCCAGCCGCCCCTGCAACCGCTCAATCGCGAGGCTCGCCGGGATCTGCCCGACAAACCGTCCGGCATCGGAAAAGCCGGTCTGCACCGCCACCCGGCCCCGTTGCCGGGCGTAGGCGCGGTAGGCAGGCTCGGCCAGCAAGGCATCAAGGAACCGCCCGCCATGTTCAAGCGCAGCCTCGGTTTCGAACAGCGGTGAGACATCGACCTTGCCCTCCACCCCGAACAGCTTGGCGAAATAGAGCGCGGCGAGCACCGTGGCGGGCTGTTCGCATTCGGCCACCAGCATCCGGATCGGGGCATCGGCATCGATGTGCTTGAGGATTTGCGCCATCGCGATGAATTGCCGGATCGCGGTGGAGCTTTCGGTGGCGAGCGCGGCAAAATTGGTGCGCAGCGGCGCGGCGTCATCCACCATCGCGCGCAGGGTGGCGAGCGCGCTTTTGCTGGCGAGTTCGATCACTTCGCCTTCGGGCAGCCGGCGGCGGATCGCGTTGTGCAATTGTTTGGCGTTCAAGCGGAAATGGATCCAGCCCATCCCCAGCCCATCGGCGCGCATCGCGGCGGCGAGCGTCAGCAGGGCTATGGCGCGGGTCTGCGGGGCACTTTCGGCCTCGGCCTCCAGAGCGGTGATCAGCGGCGTGAGCGACAGCAGGTTGTCCGGGCTGTGGGTGGTCAGCCGGTTGGCGGCTGCGGCGAGCGCTGCTTCGCTGCTGAGATCGCCTGCGAAATCGGCGGCGCGTTCGGCGGCGAACCGCGACGCGGGGCGCAGGGTGTCGAGCAGCGGGTGCGCCGGGTCGATGGCTTCCAGCGCGGCGGTGTAGCGCGCCAGCCGTTCAGCCTTTTCGGTCAGGCGGAACCCGATCGAGGTGTGCCAGCCAATATCGGTGCGCCCGTCCATGTCATATCCGACCCAGCTGGCAAAGCGGAACGGCAGCGGGCGCAGGGCGCGCCATTGATCGGGCCACTTCTCGCGCGCTTCATCGAGCAAGCGGGCGACAATCGCATCGCGCGCATCCTGCGCCCGGCCCATCGCTGCCATTGCGGCGCGGTGTTCGTGGTCAAGCGTCACGGCGGCGTGTTCGGGCGCGGCGATGCAGGCGCTATCGTCGATCACCCCATCGCCAGAGGCCGCAGCGGCAACCGCCTCGGCCTGTTCCGGCGCGAGCAGGAAGGTGGGGTGCGCGGTGAACACGGCGTGGAGTTGCGGGCGTTCCCAGCACGCGCGAAAGGCGTCGAAATCGCCATCCTCACCCGCCAGCGCGGCGGCGCTATCGGCGGCTGGAGCCAGCAGCTTGCGCAGCTTGGCCGCGCGGGTTTTCAGCCCGTCGCATTCCAGATCAGCCACCAATGCGGCCAGATCATCCAGGCTCACCTGCCCCGCCTCAAGCCCGCGCGACAGATCGAGCGACAGTTGGAACACCGGGTTGAACAGCGGTGTTTCGCGGGTGCGCTGATGCAGGCCAGCCAGCCGTGCTTCAAGATCGGCGATGGTCTTCATGGCGATTCCCCGTGCTCGGTTGCAAAGGCCGCGGCCGCGCCGAACAGGCCGGGTTGCGGGTGAACGATCAGCTTGACCGGGATGCCTGCCATCAGGGTTTCAAACCGCCCCTTTGCCTTGAACCTCGCGGCAAAACCCGATGCGAGCAGCGTGTCGCGGATGCGGTAGCCAAGCCCGCCCGCGATAACCACGCCCGCAAACCCGCCCTGCGCCAGCGCCAGATCACCCGCGACCGACCCCAATGACAGGCAGAAGCGGTCAACCGCTGCGGCGGCCAAGCTGTCTTCGCCATTGGTGCCGAGCGTCCAGATCTCAATCGCATCGCGTTCAGGCACGGTGCGGTGTTCCATGGCGGCGAGCGCCTGATAAATGTCGACGATGCCGGGGCCAGCCACCACCCGCTCCACCGAAACGCGGTTGTGGCGGCTGCGCAGGCGGGCAAGGATCGCGTCCTCGATCGTGTCGAGCGGGGCGAAGTCGATATGTCCGCCCTCGGTCGCCTGCACGCGGTAATGGGCGCCGGATCGCCACAGATGCGCGACCCCCAGCCCGGTGCCGGGGCCGATCACGCTGATCGTGCCATCGCGGCCCAGCGGTGCATCGGGGCCAGCGAGGTGCAGGAATTGGTCATCGTCCGCGCGCGCTACGGCGTGGGCGACGGCGGCGAAATCATTGACCAGCGTGAAGCGTTCCACGCCGAGCTTTTCGGTGATCAGCGCGGGGCGGATGATCCACGGATTGTTGGTGAAACGGATCACCGGATTGAGATTGCCGGGGCTGCCCACCGGCCCGGCAATCGCCATGCTGACCGCAGGTGGCAGGGTGCCACCCTTGCGGGTGCGAAACGCCTCCCACGCGGTTTGAAAGCTGGCGTGATCGGCGGTGTGGAGCGTTTCGGGCGCATCAAGGCTGATCGCCCCATCCGCGCCAATCGACGCGATGGCAAAGCGCGCATGGGTGCCGCCGATATCGACTACCACCAGATCGCGCATTGCCTGTCTCCCCGTCCGCTAATTGTTCAGGGGTGGGGGTCTAGCAGGCGGCGCGCGGAAATCCCACGCGCCGCATACTTATTCAAATGAAACCTACCTATTCGGCGGTGACACCCATTTCCGCCAGCAGGCGCTGCGCGCCATCGACCTTGTCCATCGTCCACAGCATGAACCGGCTGTCGACATGGATGGTGCGGTTGATCGCGGGATCATACATCCAATCAGACACCACGCCTTCAATCGTGCCATCAAACGCCAAGCCAACAAATTCGCCGCGCGCATTCAACGTCGATGAACCCGAATTGCCGTTGGTAATATCAACCGTGGAAAGGAAATCGACCGGCAGCGTGCCGAGTTCAGGGGAAGCATAGCGGCCATAATCCTTGGCCTTGATCAGTTCGATCATCTTGTCCGGCGCATCAAATTCGCCGCGCCCGGTTTGCTTGGCCACGATCCCTTCGGCAGTGGTGAACGGCGTCCATATCTGACCGTCCACCGCTTTGCCC
The DNA here is from genome assembly GCA_002842735.1 of Alphaproteobacteria bacterium HGW-Alphaproteobacteria-7. GTDB lineage: Bacteria > Pseudomonadota > Alphaproteobacteria > Sphingomonadales > Sphingomonadaceae > Erythrobacter. Next base: position 32,672 of record PHEB01000018.1, read on the forward strand.
GTTACCTTGCCATAGGTGAAGCGCAGCGAGCCATTGGCATCGGGGAACATCGTTTTGCCCTGGCTAGCAGCATAGGCGAGGCGCGCTTCCATCACCTTGGAACGGGCCTTTTGCATTTCACCGGCACGGGCCTTTTCTCCGGCTTCGTTGGCCATCGCTTCATCATAGGTCGCAACGGCAAGCTGGATAAAGGGATCGTCTGACGCTTTGAAGTCGGCGACAGATTTGTCCATCCATTCCATCCGTTTTGCGGCATCCTCCAACGCAGTCGCATTGTAGAATGAAGCTAGATCACGGCCTTGCATAAAGCTGTCGAAGCTCTGATAGCGATCTTCCGCCGCCAGCTTACGATATTCGGCGATGGCGTCTTCCCACAGCGCCTTGTCAATTTCGGTAACATAGCGGCGTTCGATGCGCTGCATGGCTTGTGACATGAAGGCGCGGTCGCGTTCTTGATAGCCGGGTTCGCGATCCTTGTCCGGTTTGGCCTGCTCATTCGCCCAGCGATAAAGACGGCGGGCCGCGCCATAAAGCTGACCGCGGCCCAGCAGCCCCCGGCGCGCATCGGCCAGCGCCTCGTTGTCACTTTGCGCTACCAGCCGATCAAGTTCGGCCAGCGCCGCGCCATATTGTGCCTGACGTGCCGGGTCAGCCGCGATCCAGCTGCGGAAAGCCGTTTCGTCAGCCTGTTTCTTTTCGATCAGCGAAATCGCATCCGCGCCCGCCATTTGTCCGGCAATCTTCTTTTCATAGTTTTCCACCCCCTGAAGCGTGGCGGCATAGGCAATTGCGGCGGCCTGATTGCCAGCGGTCAGCGCGTCAATCAGATCGCCATATCCAGCCAGCATGCGCTGCTGATAGGGGTAGAGTTCCTCGTAATAAAACCGCGCTTCTTCGGCAGTGCGTAGGCGTTCGGTGGTTCCGGGAAAGCCTGCGACCATGATGAAATCGCCTTCCTTCACGCCCTGTTTGGCGATGGGGAGGAACGCCTTTGGCTTGAACGGCACGTTTTCCGCAGCAAACGGCGCGGACGAACCATCGGGCGCGACGTAAGCGCGATAAAACCCGAAATCCCCGGTGTGACGCGGCCACATCCAATTGTCGGTTTCACCGCCGAAATTACCCACGCCCGCCGCCGGGGCATAGACCAACCGCACGTCTTGAATTTCCAGCTGCTGCTGCAACCAATATTGCTGCCCACCGAAATAGGCGCGCACATCGCAGCGGCGGCTGGCCTGTTTCTCGCACGCTTCGATCAAGGCCGTGCGGTTGGCCTGAAGCCGGTCATAACGCGCGCGGCCTTCCAGCTTGGCGGCGCCTTTAAGCATCGCAGACGTCACATCGCGCAGATCCTCGATCACATAAATGCGGCTGCCCGGTGCAGCAGGCAGTTCATCCGCAAGCGTTGCTGCGAGAAAGCCGTTGGTGAGGTAGTCAGCCTCGGGCGAGGAATTATATTGCAGCGATCCGGCCACACAGTGGTGATTGGTGGCCACCAGGCCTTGAGGTGAAAGGAACGCTGCCGAACATCCGCCCAACGATGCAATTGCGGTTAGCGGCGGGCGTTGCAGATCGCCCAGCGTTGCGGGGTCAAGCTCAAGCCCGGCCTGCTTCATCGCATCGCCGATCGCGCCGGTCTGGCTCGGCAGCCACATGCCTTCTTCGGCAAGCAGCGCGGCGGGGGTGGAAAGGGTCAGGGCACAGGCCCCGGCAAGCAGGAACTTTTTCATGGCGAACATCCTCTTGTGATGTCGCCGCAGCGCCTGTGCAGACGAGCGGCGTGCGTGCTATTGTGCCCGGTGAGGGCGGTAGCGGCAGTTAGGACGTTTTGCCGCGTGGTGAAAAGGGCGAATTTGCCTGATCGACGAACGGCTTGTGCGTCGGGTTGAGTATCATCTGTTGCCGCGCTGCAAATGGCCACTTGCGAATGATTATCAATTCCGTCATGAGGTGGCGCACATCATTTTCACGCAAAGGACGATCCGTTCGATGAACAGCACCCTCAAAATCTGGACTCAGCTTGGCCTTGGCACCGCGTTGGCGGGCGGCGTGCTGTCGGCGTGCAGTGACGAGGTGGGCGGCGAAGGCTCAGGCGGCGAAGGCGCGGGCACGCAAGCGGTCGCCCCCGGCGAAGGCGCCGCTGCCATCGGCGGCAGTGCAGCAGGCGGTGAGGGCGAGGGCGGAGTGGCGGTGGCTGATGCGGGCCACGATCCGATCACCTATGGCATTGCGCTGGCCGTGACCGAGGCCCACGTTGTCGCCGCGCGCGATGCCTATGCAGCGGGTGAGAAGCAGGCAGCCGCCGAAATGTTCGCCCATCCCGCGGCTGAAGTGCTGGTGGAAATGGACCCGGTGTTCGCGCAGTTGGGGGTTGCCGATTTCAAGCAATTACTGACCGATGCCTCGATCGCCGCCTATGACGGCAAGAGCGCCGCCGAGGTGAACAAACGCTATGATGCGATCATCGCCGCGCTGCGCGGTGCGGCGACCAAAGCGCCCGATAATGGCGCATCCGAAGCCGCGGTGGCCGCAGGCGTGATCGCCGACCAGATCGAACGCGCCAGCGCGATGTATCGCATCAGCGCCAATGATGACCGTTACGAGCCGTATTTGGATGGCTATGGGTTCGCCAAGGTTGCCGAAACCGCATTTGCGACTTCGGGCGCGGCGATCAAGGCTGACAACCCGGCGCTCCACGCCCGCATCACCGAGGCGCTGGCTGTGCTGACGCAGGCCTACCCCACAGCCACCCGTCCGGATGCGCTAGCCTTGAACCCCGGCGCGCTGTCAGCGGCATCATCCAAGGTGCTGCTCGCGCTGGGCAGTTGAACGTTGCGGCTATGCGCTCGAGAATCAGCGATCAGATCGCCGAGCTGAACTTGCGCTGCGTGATCGCGCGGAAACTATCGAACAGCGATGCGATCACGCGGGCATAGGGCAATCCGTCAGGTTCAATGCGCAAGCTATTGTCGCTCAGCGTCGCCAATCCGGCAGCGATAAACGGCGCAAGTTTGCCCTGCACCTCGGCCAGCAGGCACGGCGATAGCGCCGCCTCGCCCCGGCACAGCAACGCCTCTATCACGCCGCCGCGCAGCCGGTCTTGCGCCGCGCGGGCAATCCCGTGGTTGGCCGATAGCCGCCCTTCGCCGGACAGCGTGCGATAGCGGCCATTATGCTTGTCGTTCTGCGCCAGCAGCGTGGGAAAGCCGCTGATTGCCGATGAGCCCATCCCGATCAGCACCTCGGCCTGATCATCGGTGAAGCCCTGAAAATTGCGCCGCAGCATGCCATCCCGCGCCGCGCGCGCCAGCGGATCATGCGGCAGGGCGAAGTGATCAAACCCGATTGCGTCATAGCCGTTGCCGGTCAGGAAGGCGTGGGCCGCGCTCGCCATGGCAAAGCGCGCCTCGGCCCCCGGCAGCGCATCTTCGGGGATGACTTTCTGGCGCGGAACGAGATGCGGGACATGGGCATAGCCAAACACCGCCACCCGGTCGGCCCCCAGTTTGCGCGTATATTCGAGGCTCTCGATCAGGTCGGCGGAGGTCTGATGCGGCAGGCCATACATCAGATCGAAATTGAGCGAGGTCACGCCGCCGCTGCGCAGCCAATCGACGCTGCGGCCAATCATCGCGGCGGGTTGTTCGCGCCCGATCACTTTCTGGCAATGCGGGGCGAAGGTCTGCACCCCCATGCTGGCGCGGGTGATGCCGACTTCGCTGACCACGTGGCTCCATTGCGTTGTCAGGCTGCGCGGATCGAGTTCGATTGACCATTCGGGTGCAAATAGCGGGAAATGGGCGTGGATCGCGTCAACCAGCGCCAGAAGTTCGCCCGGTTCAATCGCGTTGGGGCTGCCGCCGCCAAAGGCGATGCGCCGCACCCGCGCACCTTCGGGAAGCAGGCTGGCGACCGTGGCGATTTCCTGATGCAGCGCGGCAAGGTAGCTCTCCACCCGCGCCCGCTTGCCCGCCGCCCCGGTGTTGCAACCGCAATAATAGCAGATCTGTTCGCAAAACGGGATGTGGAGATAAAGCGAGATGTCGCCATCCGCCCCCGCAATCGCGCGTTCGATCGCGCCTTCGGGAAGCGCGCCGAAATCCGCCGCAGTGGGATAGCTGGTGTAACGCGGCACCGGCTTGGCGAGCAGTTCGGGATGATATTGCCACATGAGTGCGCATAAAGCGGCTGCGCTGGCCCACGTCTTTGCGTGAGATCAAATTGTGCGTTTGGCCTTTTCGCGGCTGGTGCCCGCGTGGCATCCGCTGGGATGGCATTGGCGGTTATCCATCGGCGCTTCGCCGTCATCCAGCGGGATGGTGCCCAGCGCGATGGTTATCGTGCCGCCATTGCACAAGGGGACGGTCATCGATTGGCTGTCCACTGGCAAGGGGCCGATCAGCACCGGCACCAGCGCGGTGATGGCATAGGGCAGGGCGGCGGCGCTCATAATTCGTCCTCTTCATCAATCAGGATGCGGCTGGCGGCCCCGTCCATGTCTTCATACTGCCCATCGCGCAGCGACCACAGGAAGGCTGCGAGGCCGAGCAATCCCATGCCGATGGCAATCGGGATCAGGAACGCAAGGCCGGTCATTGTCTTGTCCCTTGGGTCGCTCTCGCCAGCCGCAGCGAATTGGCGACCACCACCAGCGAGCTGACCGACATGGCAATCGCCGCGATCAGCGGGGTGACGAGGCCCAGCAGCGCCAGCGGAACCGCCAGCACGTTGTAAATAATCGAAAAGCCAAAGTTCTGGCGCACGATCCGCATCGTCGCCTTGGCGACCCGCACCGCCAGCGCGACCGGCATCAGTTTCTCGCCAATAAACACCGCATCGGCGGCCTGCTGGCTGGCATCGGACGCGGTGCCCGGTGCGATAGAGGCGTGCGCGGCAGCCAGCGCCGGGCCATCGTTCAGCCCATCGCCCACCATCAGCGGGCGGCGGCCCTGTGCCTTTAATGCTTCCAATGCGGCGAGTTTGGCCTGCGGGCTGACTTCGGCTGTGGCAGCAAGGCCCAATTCGCGCGCTGCGGCCTCCACCGGCGCGGCGCGGTCACCCGACAGGATGCTGGCGGTGATCCCCTCGGCCCGCAGCGCCGCAAGCGTCGCAGCAGCATCGGTGCGCAGCGGATCGGCAAATGCGATGGTTTGCGCGGTCTCCCCGATCCGCAACCGGGTGGCGAGGGATTGCGCGGCATCGTCCGGCCGTTCGAGCGCGACCTCGACGCCGTTCCAGCGTCCCGAAAGGCCCGCGCCGCTGACTTCGCGCAGATCGTCGATTACCGCAGGCACCACACCTTCGTGCAGCAAAGCAGCCGCGAGTCCCTGGCTCAGCGGATGGCGGCTCGCCTGCGCTAGCCCCAGCGCCACGCTGCGCGCCTCAGCACCTAGCGCGGCAATATCCGCGCGCGGGGTGCCCAGCGTCAGCGTTCCGGTCTTGTCCAGCAGCGCGATGTCGCATTCGGCGAGGCGTTCCAAGGCGCTGCCATCCTTCACCAGCAGGCCCCGGCGCAGCAACGCGCCGCTCGCCACCACCTGCGCGGCGGGCACCGCTAGGCCCATCGCGCAGGGGCAGGTGATAATCAGCACCGCAATCGCGATGGTGAGCGATTGGTGCCAACCCGCGCCCGCGATCATCCACCCGACAAACGCCAGCGCGGCGAGGCTGTGCACCACCGGGGCATAGAGGCGGCTGGCGCGGTCGGCGATGCGGACATAGTGGCTGCGCGATTGGCCCGCCTCGTCCATCAGCCGGGCGATTTCGGCGATTGCGGTGTCATCTGCCACGGCGGTCAACCGCACGCGCAGCGGCGCGGAAAGGTTGATCGCGCCCGCGTGGACAATGGCCCCCGGGGCGACCGGTTCGGGCGCGCTTTCGCCGGTCAGCATGGCGTTGTCGATGGCGCTTGCCCCGTCTTCAACCGCGCCATCAGCGGCGAGCGCCTCGCCAGCCGCGACCAGCACCAGCATTCCCGGCTCAAGCTCCGCCGCAGCCACGCGGCGGGTGGTGCCATCGGGGCCGATCACGCTGGCGCTTTTCCCCATCCGCCCCAGCAAAGCGCCGATCCCGGCGCGTGTGCGGTCACGCATCACCGCATCGAGCACGCGCCCGGCGAGCAGGAAGAACAGCAGCATCACCGCGCTTTCAAAATAAGCGTGGCCGCCGCCGGTGATCGTTTCATAGAGGCTGAGCGCGGTCGCGAGGATCACGCCAATCGAAATCGGCACATCCATATTGGTGCGCCGGTGGCTCAACGCCATCCACGCGCTCGCGAAGAACGGGCGGCCCGAATAGGCAATCACCGGCATCGCGATCAGCGCGGAAAGCCAGTGGAACAGATCGCGCGTCGGCCCGTCCGCGCCCGACCAGATGCTGACCGACAGCAGCATCACATTCATCATCCCGAAGCCCGCCACGCCGAGCGCGCGGATCAACCGTTTGCGTTCATGCGTTTCCACGCCGAGCGGATTGTCGGCCACCGGCTGCGCTTCAAACCCGATCGCCAGCAGCGCCGATGTCAGCGCGGTTTCATCAAGCGCGGGATCATGCTGGATCGCCACCCGCTTGGCCGAGAAATTGGCGCGCGCGGCGATGATGCCTTCAACCTTGGGCAGTTCCCGCTCAATCTTGCCGATGCAGCCAGCACACCGCATTCCCGGCACGGTGAAGCGGGTCGAGATCAGCGCGGGGCTATCGGCAAGGATGGGGGCAGGGGCGTTCACGGCAGCTTGCTTTCCCCCGTCCAGGTCTGGCCGCCAGCGGTCACGGTGAGGTGCAATGTCCAGCGCCCTTGCGCCAGCGCTTCGTTGGCGGTCCACGCATCTGCGCCCGCCGGGGCGAAAGTGAGGTTGGCAAGTTCGTGCTGACCCAGCGGTCGGCGTGCAATCGCGGTGATGGCCGCGCCTTCGGGCACGTCGGCGGTGGTCAGCGCGATGCGCCCGTCGGCAAGTTGGCGCGCTTCCACCTGCCAGCCAAGCGCGCGCGATTTTTCGGCCTCATCCATCCAGCCGTTGAATTTCTGGCTGGCGACATAGGAGTTTTCAACCACCAAGCCGTGAAAGCCGCTGACTGCAAAGCTCGCCATCACCAGATTGACCGCGATCACCACGCCGAACCCGCCGATGAACACCATCGCCATGTGCTTGCCGGTGAATTTGCTGTTGCTGGCCATCATTCGTTCCCCGGCATGGCAAATCTGGTTTCTGCCAGATCCTGTTCGCGCTGTTCATCAAGGCTGGTCAGGCGGAAGCTGAAGCTGTCCGCCGCCGCGCCCGGTGGCAGCATCACATAGGCGCGCACCACCTTGGTTTCATTGGCGGGCACGGCGATCACTTGCACCGGCGCGGCGTTGTCCATGCTGACGGCTTCGGTCCACATCACCGCGCCTTGCGGCAGGCCGGTCAGCGCCACTTCCATATCGCGCGGGCGGGCCTCCATATTGCGCAGCCGCAGGGTGTAGGCATTGCGCACCGATCCATCCTTCATCAGCATGAACGGCGGGTTGCGATCGGGCGAGACGGTAAGATCAGTATGCGTGCGGGCGCCAAGTGCAAACAGCATCGCTGCGCCGATCGCGCCCCAGACGCCGAAATAGATGAACACGCGCGGGCGCAGCAGCGCCTTCCACGCAGGCGTTGCAGGCGCGCCCGCCGCCTCGGCCTCGCATTGTTCAAGCGTGGCGTAATCGATCAGCCCGCGCGGGCGGCCGATGTCCTTCATCACCTTATCGCAGGCGTCGATGCACAATCCGCAGGTGATGCAACCGATCTGCTGGCCTTCGCGGATATCAATCCCGGTGGGGCATACCGCGACGCATTGCAGGCAATCGACGCAATCGCCGTAAGCGTCAGGGTTCTTGGCCGCTTTCTTCAGGCTGCCGCGCTGTTCGCCGCGCCAATCCTTGTAAGTGACGATGAGGCTTTTCTCATCGAGCATCGCGGTCTGGATGCGCGGCCACGGGCACATATAGATGCACACCTGTTCGCGCATGAACCCGCCGAGCCAGAAGGTGGTTCCGGTCAGGATCGCCACGGTCGCATAGGCCACCATCGCAGCTTCGCCGCGCCAGAAATCATAGGTGAGGGTGGGCGCATCGGCGAAATACATGATCCACGCGCCGCCGGTCCAGAAGCTGATGACCAGATAGACGGCCCACTTGGAGGTGCGGCGGGTGATCTTGCCCGCTGTCCACGGTGCCTTGTCCAGCCGTGCGCGGGCGTTGCGATCGCCATCGAAAAAGCGGTCAATATGCTGGAACAGGTCAGTCCACACGGTTTGCGGGCAGGCATAACCGCACCACGCCCGGCCGACCGCGCTGGTGACGAGGAACAACCCGATCCCCGCCATGATCAGCAACCCGGCGACGAAGTAAAATTCGTGCGGCCAGATTTCGATATCGAACATGTAGAACCGGCGGTGCGCCAGATCGACCAGCACCGCCTGATCGGGTGCATAGGGCCCGCGATCCCAACGGATCCACGGGGTAATGTAGTAAACCGCCAGCGTGACCACCATCACCAGCCATTTGAACCGCCGGAACGGGCCGTCGATCCGCTTGTTATGGACGGTCTTGCCCTTTTCATAGAGCTCGATCTTCGCCGGGCCCGCAGCAGCGGGGGCAGGTTGCGGCGCGGCAGAGCCGAGCGCACCGCTCCAATCGCGCTCCTTGTGGTCAGCCATCAGTTTCCGCCTTCGGCGCCTGCGCGACATCGGTTGCAGGTTCAGCCGCCGGGGCCGCCTGCTGCCCGCCGCCACGCGAATGGACATAGGCTGCCAGCATCTTGATCGTCACCGGATCAAGCCGGTCTTTCCATCCCGGCATCACGCCGTGGCGCGGGGCGAGGATCTGCTTGCGCACCGCCGCTTCGCTGCCGCCATAAAGCCAGATCGCGTCGTTGAGCGCGGGCGCGCCCATTTCGGGCATTCCGGCACCGGCCGGGCCGTGGCAAGCGGCGCAGTTTTCGGAAAATAGCGTCGCCCCGGCGGCGTTCGGCGTGGCCTTGCCGCTCAATGACAGGACATGGCTGGTCAGCGCCGCCACCTGGCCTGCATCGAACATCCCTTCGAACGCGGGCATGTAATTCACCCGCGTCGCGTCAGACCCTTCCCAGCGGATGCCGTGGGTAAGGGTGGTTTCGATATCGGTCAGCGTTCCGCCCCAGATCCAGTCATTATCATTGAGGTTGGGGTAGCCATATTCCTGATAGCCCGCCGCGCCCGCGCCGTGGCACTGCACGCAATTGACCTTGAACGCGGCCGCACCCCCGGCAATCGCTTGCGCCATCAATTCGGGCGAGGCGGGCAGGGCTTCGATATCGGTCGCGGCGATCTGGGCGATCATGCCCTGGCGCGCGGCATCGGCGGCGCTCATTTCCTTGGCGAGGTCGCCGCGGCTCGACCAGCCGAGCGTGCCAGCGGTCGCCTTGTCGATCATCGGCCACGCGGGATAGAGCACCACATAGACTACGCTGAAGGCGATGCAGGCGTAGAACGTCCACAGCCACCAGCGCGGCAACGGGGTGTTGAGTTCTTCGATCCCGTCCCATTCGTGGCCGACGGTTTCGGTGCCGGTGGGTTGGTCAATCCGCTTATTGGACATCGTCTTCATCCTTGAAAATCGAATGCTTGGCTGCCTCCACATGGGCTTTTGCCCCGGGGCGGAAGTGCCACAGGCACAGCGTCAGATAGAGCGCGAAGATCAGCACCAGCCCGTAGGAATCGGCGAAGTGGCGCAGGATTTCGTAAAGGCTCATCGCCCTTTCTCCTCAGCCAGTTCCTCCTGCGCGGCGGCGCTGTTCACTTCGACCAGCGTGCCGAGCATCTGGAGATAGGCGACCAGCGCATCCATTTCGGTGACGCGGGTGGGATCGCCATCGAAATCGCGGATCTGCGCTTTCGGGTAACGTTCCGCCAGATCGCCCGCATCGGCATCGGGATTGGCCTGCGCCATCAGATCAGCCCCGGCCTGCGCGATATCGGTATCGGAATAGGGCACGCCCACGCGCCGCAGCGCGGTAAGATTCGCCACCGGATCGGGCACATTCACCAGCGTATCGGCCAGAAAGCTGTAATTGGGCATGATGCTTTCCGGCACCACCGAGCGCGGGGCCTTGAGATGCTGGACGTGCCATTCATCCGAATAGCGCCCGCCCACGCGCGCCAGATCCGGCCCGGTGCGTTTTGATCCCCATTGGAACGGGTGATCATACATGCTTTCCGCCGCGAGGCTGTAATGGCCATAGCGTTCGACCTCGTCCCGGAACGGGCGGATCATCTGGCTGTGACACAGATAGCAGCCTTCGCGGACGTAGATGTCCCGCCCTGCCTGTTCCAGCGGGGTATAGGGACGCATCCCCTCCACCTTCTCGATCGTGTTATCGATCCAGAACAGCGGGGCGATTTCCACGATCCCGCCGATGGCGACCACCACAAAGGTGGCGGCGGCGAGCAGGGTGACGTTCTTCTCCAGCTTTTTGTGGCTTTCGAACACGTTGTTATTGGGTGCGTTCTTGCTCATGTTTTGCGTTCCTTGCCTATCCGCTTATTCGGCGGGCTGGGCTTGCGGTTCGGACAGGATCGGGCGATCGGCGGCTTCATCATGGGCGGTGTCACCCATCGGCGCTTCGACGCGCTGCTTGCCGGCGATGGTCATCCAGATATTGTAAGCCATGATGACAGCCCCGGCGAGATACATCAGCCCGCCAACCGCGCGCAGGATGTACATCGGGTGCAGCGCCGTGACCGTATCGATGAAGCTGTTCACCAGATAGCCGTCAGACCCGTATTCGCGCCACATCAGGCCCTGCGTGATCCCGGCGACCCACATCGACGAGGCGTAGAAAACGATCCCCAGCGTGGCGAGCCAGAAGTGCCAGTTGATCATCCGCAGGCTGTACAGCCGCGGCTTGTTCCACAGGCGCGGCACCAGGAAATAGACACAGGCGAAAGTGATCATCCCGTTCCATCCCAGCGCGCCCGAATGGACGTGGCCGATGGTCCAGTCGGTATAGTGCGACAGGCTGTTCACCGCCTTGATCGACAGCATCGGGCCTTCAAACGTGCTCATCCCGTAGAACGCCAGCGCCAGCACCATCATGCGGATGATCGGATCGGTGCGCACCTTGTCCCATGCGCCGTTGAGCGTCATCAGACCGTTGATCATCCCGCCCCAGCTGGGCATCCACAGCATTACCGAAAACACCATGCCCAGCGTCTGCGCCCAATCGGGCAGGGCGGTGTAGTGCAGGTGGTGCGGCCCGGCCCAGATATAGAGGAAGATCAGCGACCAGAAGTGGATGATTGAAAGGCGGTAGGAATAGACCGGCCGCCCGGCCTGTTTGGGCACGAAGTAATACATCATCGCCAGAAAGCCTGCGGTCAGGAAGAAACCCACCGCGTTGTGGCCATACCACCACTGGGTCAGCGCATCCTGCACCCCGGCAAAGGCGCTGTAGCTTTTGGCGCCAAGGAAGCTGACCGGGATCGCCAGATTATTGACCACGTGCAGCATCGCAATGGTGACGATGAAGGCGAGGTAGAACCAGTTGGCGACATAGATATGCGGTTCGTGGCGGCGTAGGATCGTGCCGACATAGACGGCCAGATAGGCGAGCCACACGATGGTCAGCCACAGATCGACATACCATTCGGGCTCGGCATATTCGCGGCTTTGCGTGATCCCGAGCAGATAGCCGGTCGCGGCCAGCACGATGAACAGCTGATACCCCCAGAACACGAACCGCGCCATGCCGGGAAACGCCAGCGTGGTGCGGCAGGTGCGCTGCACGACATAAAAACTCGTCGCGATCAGGGCATTGCCCCCGAACGCGAAAATCACCGCCGAGGTATGCAGCGGGCGCAACCGGCCGAAATTGAGGTAAGGTTCAAGGTTCAATTGCGGGAAGGCCAACTGCGTGGCAATCACCACGCCGACCAGCAGCCCCGCAAGTCCCCAGAACATGGTCGCAATCACGCCCCAGCGGATCACATCATCATCATAGCGCGATGGGCCGGGGGGCATTTTGAAAATGCCTTGCGCCTTGGCCAGCGGATCATAGCTGCGCAGGGTGGCAATGATCACGATCAGGGCTGCCAGCCCCACGATCCCCATATGAATCGCAAACCCGCTATCCGGGGTCAGCGCGATAGCGATAATGGCGAAAAGCAGGACGAACGCCCAGCCCCCCAGCCGCCTTACGACTGCTTCCATGTTGAATTGTCCCTTTCGTCGGCCCGCTGTAGGATGACGCGTTGTTCCCGTTATTGATTTAGATCAAATCTGTGTCAGTTTTTGGATGCTGATCAGATCGAAGAGTGCTGCCCCCCGGCCAGTTTGGCAAGGGCTGACACATCAGGCAGGCACACTTTTGAACGCCCTTCGGTGGCCACCAACCCGGCCTCGCGCAGTTCGGTCAGTTGGCGGCTGACGGTTTCGATGGTCAGGCCCAGGCTGTCGCCAATGTCGCGGCGGCTCATCGGCAGCAACATGGCGCAGGCCCCGTCGCGGCAATCGGCCAGCCGTTCGGCCATCGAAACAAGGAAATCGGCAATCCGCGCTTGCGCTGATTTGTGCCCCATCTGCATCATCCGCGTGCGGGAACGGTGCAGCGCCTGCAAACTGCGCGTCAGCACCGATCGCAGCACCGCCGGTTCAGCTTGCGCAATATCAAGGAACCGGTCGGCCGGAAAAATGACCAGATCGCAATTGGTCAGTGCGATCAGCCGGAAGTCGCCCCACGGTTCACTGGCGCTGTGGCGCAATACCGAAATCAGATCACCGCCGAAATGGAATGCCAGCACCTGATTGCCCCCTGATCCTGATCCTGCCCCGGACGGCGCGACCAGCTTGGCGGAACCGCTGGCGATATAGACCAGCCGGTCATCGCGCGGATCGGGGGCGAGCTGTTCGCCTTTGGCCAGATGCGCGAATGTGCCGATGGCACACAACCTGTCAGCGGTGTCGGCACCGCGCGTTTCCTTCGGCAATGCAGCGCGGAATGCGGCCAAGCCAGCGTCCAGATCAGAGCGCGGGGATGAAGGGCTGAGGGTCGCCATGATGATGAAATATTGCCGCTAATATCGCCACGCGTCTTTGATCCTGATCAATGATCGCAGGCATCGGCCAAGCCTATCGGGCGGCCACAGGCAGCAACCATCCTGGGCCGCGCAAGGCGGCCACTGCTGCTGGACGAAGGATACGAAAATGAAGACTATTCTGATGCTTGCCGGTGCCGCCATGGCGATTGCTGCCACGCCCGCCATGGCGCAGGATGACACTGACCGTGCAGGCGATATCCAGTTTAAACTGCTGGGCACCGCGGTTCTGCCCGATGGCAAGATCACTGACATCAGGGTCAATCTGCCGGGCCTGCCCGCGACCACGCAGACCCGCGCGAACGACAATGTCACGCCCACCATCGCGATCGAATATTTCATCAGCAACAATATCTCGATCGAAACGATTGCCGGGATGACCCAGCATGATGTTGATGCCACCGCTGGCCTTCCGGTCGGCGCGGAGCTGGTATCGAATGCCAAGTTGATCCCGGCGACGGTGACTGCCAAATATCACTTCGATCTGGGCGCGGTGAAACCCTATGTCGGGGCCGGGCCATCCTACTTCCTGTGGGTGAATGATGATCCGGGCGCGGCGACTTTGCCGCTGGGCGTGACCAAAAACACCTTGTCGAACGAGTTCGGCATTGCGTTGCAGGCCGGGTTTGATGTGCCGTTGAACGATACCGGGCTTGGCCTCAGCGTCGATGTGAAGCGTTACTTCATCGACACCACCGCGCGCTGGTTTGTGGGCAACACGCTGGCGATCGAAACCGAACACAAGCTGGATCCGTGGGTGATCAGTGCCGGGGTTGCCTACCGGTTCTGAACCTGCTGGTAATGACACGAAGCCCCGCTGGCATCACGTGATGCTGGCGGGGCTTTTTTGCGCCGGTCCAGGGGTGGGCTAGACCCCTGTTAGACCCCCTTCAGGTCGCGCCAGACCCCGCTTAGGTGCAGTTTTGGGCAATGTTTCACGTGAAACATCGCGCCGCAACCATGGTGTCAGATGCGCCGGATGCCTGAAACGCCGTAAGCTCTTTGTCTGAACACGCAGCGCGTGTAGCCTGCCGCAAACCAGCGTTCAGAATAGAGAGAATCGCCATGACCCCCATCGTCAAACGGCCAGAGCCCCACGCCCCGACCCATTGCACGCCCGAACAATACGCCGGAATGTATCGCCGCTCGATTGAGGCGCCCGACGCCTTCTGGCTCGAACAGGCGCGGCGGCTCGATTGGGTTAGGGCCCCGACGCAGGGCGGCGAATGGGCCTATAGCCCGGTGGGCATCAGCTGGTTTGAGGACGGCAGCCTCAACCTGTGCTACAATGCGGTTGACCGGCACCTGGCGCAACACGCGAACACCACGGCACTGATTTTTGAACCCGATGATCCAGCGAGTGCGGGCCGCAGCCTGACCTATGGCGAACTCCACGCCGAGGTGGTGCGGATGGCCAACGCGCTGAAATCGCTGGGCGTGACCAAGGGCGACCGGGTGACGATCTACATGCCGATGATCATCGAAGGCGTCACCGCGATGCTTGCCTGTGCACGGCTGGGGGCGGTGCATTCGGTGGTGTTCGGCGGCTTCTCTCCCGAGGCGCTGGCGGGCCGGATCGAGGATTGCGCCAGCCGCTTTATCGTCACCGCCGATGAAGGCCTGCGCGGCGGCAAGCGGGTGCCGTTGAAAGCGAACGTCGATGCGGCCTTGCGCCTCTCTGCCCATGCCATCCCGGTCGATGGGGTGCTGGTGGTGCGCCGCACCGGCGGGGCCATTGCGATGCAGGAAGGCCGCGATCACTGGCTTGAAGATATCGCCAGCGACGATGATTGCCCGTGCGAAGTCATGGCGGCAGAAGACCCGCTGTTCATCCTCTACACCTCGGGTTCCACCGGCAAGCCCAAGGGCGTGCTCCACACCACCGGCGGATACGGCGTGTGGACGGCGAGCACGTTTCACTACGTTTTCGATTATCAGCCGGGCGAGGTGTTCTGGTGCACCGCCGGATCAATGCGGCGACCGCGGTGGTGTTCGAAGGCGTGCCCAATTACCCCGATCACGGGCGGTTCTGGGATGTGGTGGACAAGCACAAGGTGAACATCATCTACACCGCCCCCACCGCCATCCGTGCGCTGATGCGCGAAGGGGACGCCCATGTTACCAGCCGCAGCCGCGCGTCCTTGCGCCTGCTCGGCAGCGTCGGTGAGCCGATCAATCCCGAGGCGTGGCGCTGGTATTTCGACGTGGTGGGCGAAGGGCGCTGCCCGATCATCGACACCTGGTGGCAGACCGAAACCGGCGGCTGCATGATCACCACGCTGCCGGGCGCGCATGACATGAAGCCGGGTAGCGCGGGCCTGCCGTTCTTCGGCATCCGCCCAGAACTGGTCGATGGCGAGGGGAAGACGCTCGACGGAGCAGCCGAGGGCAACCTGTGCATCACGCATAGCTGGCCGGGGCAGGCGCGCACCATTTACGGCGATCATGACCGCTTCGTGCAGACCTATTTCAGCACCTATGCGGGCAAATATTTCACCGGTGACGGGTGCAAGCGCGACGCGGACGGATATTACTGGATCACGGGCCGCGTCGATGATGTGATCAATGTCTCCGGCCACCGCATGGGCACCGCCGAGGTCGAAAGCGCGCTGGTGCTCCACCCCAAGGTGGCCGAGGCGGCGGTGGTCGGCTATCCCCACGATATCAAGGGGCAGGGCATCTATTGCTACGTCACGCTCAACGTGGGGGAGGAGGGATCGGACGCGCTGCTGGCCGAGTTGAAAGCCCATGTCCGCAAGGAAATCGGCCCCATAGCCACGCCCGACATCGTCCACTTCACCGACGGGTTGCCCAAAACCCGATCGGGCAAGATCATGCGCCGCATCCTGCGCAAGATTGCCGAAAATGACTTCGGCGCGCTGGGCGATACCTCGACCCTGGCCGATCCGTCGCTGGTTGATCGGCTGGTTGAAGGACGGCAGAACCGCTGAGCGCGGTTCCCGCATTTGTGTAGCCGCAAAAAAGGCCGCCGGAGCGATTGCTCCAGCGGCCTTTTGAACCTGTATTTACGCCGAAGCGATCAGGCTTCGCGCTGACCCGTCAACGGCATCGCGCCAAACGCGCCGGCATTGACCGAACCGGTCAACTGGTCGCCGTCCACGGTCGCTTCGCAATCGAGCGTCATCGGCATTGGAACGACCATGTTCATCTTCCAGGTCAGCGTGTTGCCGGCAATCTTGCCGTCGACCACATCCATCGAACCCAGGCTGCCGACCAGCGAGCCGGTGAAGCTGTCGCCATCACCCGGAACGACAGTAAAAGTGCCCGATTGATCGCCCATCGGGCTTTTCACGACGGATTTATAGGTACCTGCAACCGACATAATCTAACTCCTCGATTGGCCCGGAGCCTTGCGGCGATCCGGGCGTTGAAACATGTGCGGCAGGGCGTTCCCGGCCACGCAAACTTGTGACCTGTTGTTTACACTTATGTCAGCGCGCTTCAACCGGATTTGGGCCAAAGCGCGCTGATCATGGCTTATTCGCCTTCCAGCTCGCGCTGTTCGATCGGCAGACCGAGCGGTTCAAGCTGGCTGCGCACCTTGCTGGCATCGCCAACCACCACCCACACGAACTTGCCGGTATCAATGCTGGCGCGGGCCACGGCGTCGAGGCTGTCCGCTGTCTGCGCGCGGTAGATGCTGGCGAGCGTTTCCTGATAATCATCAGGCCGTCCGTAAAGCGCGTTGTTCTGCATTTCGCGCAGCACCGCCGGGGAGGTTTCGAACAGGCCCGGCAGCCTGCCAACCGCCGATGCAATGGTGCGATCCAGCTCTTCGGCGGTGACGCCCTTCTGGGTCAGGAACTCGTCGGTTTCGCGCAGCATTTCCGCCAGCGAATCCCCGGTGCGATCAGCCTGCACGCCGCCCGAAATGGCGTAGATCACCGCATTTTCACGCGGTTGAGCGCCGCCACGCACGCCGTAGCTCCAGCCCTTGGTCTCGCGCAGGTTCATGTTGAGGCGGGCGAGGAAATCGCCGCCCAGCGCGTTATTGGCGCTGTTAAAGGCAACGAAGGCCGGATCGCCTGCATCCAGCGGGGTGACTTGGCCGCCGTAAATGAAGCTCTGCGGCGAATTGGGGCGGTTGATCAGGATGATGCGGCCTCCATCGCTGACCTGCTCGGCCGTGATCTGCTTGGTGCCCTTGGGCGCAGCCGGAGCCGCCCAGTCGCCAAACGCACTGTTCAGTTCGGTGACGATGTCGGCCAGCGGACGATCGGAAATGACGAAGACCTCGCCATTATCCGGGCGGATCCAGCTGTCCTTGAACGCAATCAGATCGTCACGGCTGATCGCGCTGACACTTTCGACCGTGCTGACCCCGCCATAGGGCGTGTCCGCGCCAAACAGTTCGGGCGCCAGCGTGCGCACCGCGACGCCTTGCGGTGACTTCATCGCCTGACGAATGCCGGTGACGGTCTGGGTGCGCACGCGCTCCAGATCAGCCGGGTTGAACGCCGGTTCGCGCATGATTTGGCGCATCAGATCAAGGCTGGGGGCAAGGTTGGCGGTCAACGCCGACAGCGTGAAGGTTGACCGGTCATCACCGCCGCCGACCGAGATATTCGCGCCCAGCCGTTCGCTCGCCTCGGCAATGCCTTGCCCGGTCAGATTGGAGGTGCCTTCGTCGAACAGCTCCATGGCGAGGCTTTCAAGCCCGCGCTTGCCCGCGGGATCGGCGGCGCTGCCTGCATTGAAGCTCATCGCCACATAGGTCGCGGGCACCGCGGTGCGCTGGGCGTAAGTTACCTTCATACCATTGGCGAGGGTTGCGCGTTCGAGATCGGGGAAATCAAGCTCAGCCACGGTATCGATCGCGGGCTTGGGCCGTTCGACGGTGACGGTCAGCGTTTCGGCTGCGCGGTCGCGTTCCGAGGCATTGTCTGCCCCCGCACCAACCGATGCGGCCTCTTCGTATGCCGCATCGCGCTCACCCGGTTCGAGCACCAGCGTGAAGGCCGGCCTGGTCATCCACCGCGCCATCGCGTCCTTGACCTCAGCGGGGGTGACTTTGGCGAGGGCTTCAAGCTGCGTGGCATAAAACGAAGCATCGCCCGCCAGCACTTCGCCATTGGCCAGCGTCACTGCCTTGCCGCTGAACCCGCCGACTTGTTCCAACCCGCGAATGGTGCGGGCAAGCTGACTGGTGGCCGCGCGGCGCACTTCGTCTTCGGTGGGGCCTTCAGCGATGAATTGTGCGACCAGTTCATCCAGTCGTGCCTCAAGCGCCGCAACATCCACGCCCGGCCTGACGGTCGCGCTCACCGACAAGAGGCCGACCCGCTGGAAATTGCTGCTGCCCGCTGACACGCCGACCGCCAATTGTTCATCGCGCACCAGCACTTCATCCAACCGGCTCGAAGCCAGCCCGCCCAGAATGCTCGTGCCAACGTTGAGCGCGGTCAGATCAGCACCGGTGATGCCCGGCGCGGGCCAATAGCGGGTGACACGGGTGGCCGCGACCTGATCTTTCATCACTGTGCGCACGTCCTGCGCCAAGGTCGGCACGTCCGCAGCCTTGGGCGTGTTGACCGGCCCGCGCGCAATCGGGCCGAAATATTTTTCGGCCAGCACCTTTGCCTCAGCCTCCGAGACATCGCCCGCCATCACCAGCGTGGCGTTGTTGGGGCCGTATTTGTCGGTGAACCACTTACGCACATCGTCCATCGATGCCGCGTCAAGATCAGCCATCGATCCGATTATCGAATGGTGATAGGGGTGGCCTTCGGGGAACAGGGTCTTCAGCAGTTCATAGAACACCAGCCCGCCCGGCTGGTTATCGCCCTGCCGCTTTTCGTTCTGCACCACGCCGCGCTGGTTATCGAGTTTTTCCTGCGTCACCGCGCCGAGCAGATAGCCCATCCGGTCGCTTTCCAGCCACAACGCGCGCTCCAAGGCCGGACGAGGCACGGTCTGGAAATAATTGGTGCGATCAAAATTGGTGGTGCCGTTGTAATCGGTTGCGCCCATTTCCGCCAGGTATTGGAAGTAATCCTGCGGCGCATTTTCCGAACCGTTGAACATCAGGTGTTCGAACAGGTGGGCAAAGCCGGTCTGGCCCTTGGGTTCGTCTTTCGATCCGACATTATACCACACCGCAACGCCCACCACCGGGGCCTTGCGATCTTCGTGCACGATCACGGTCAACCCGTTGTCGAGCACGAACCGCTGATAGGGAATCTGCACCTGCGCAACCAGCGCGGGCAGATCGGCGGTTGCCTGCGGGGCGGCGCTGCTGGCGGCGTGATTATCGGCAAGCGCCGGGGTGAGCGGTGTGGCGAGCGCAAGGGCAAGCGCCGAAAGGCTGGCGGCAGCAAAACGGATGGTCATTATTGGGGGCTCCGGTGGTGTGGATCGTTCGAAAGTGGCCGTCAGCGGATGTTGGTGGCGGAATTGGAAACAACGCGCCGCATTCTGGCATTTGCCAGCACATCATCGCGCCAAAACCACACCGGCTTCAGCTTTTGATCGACGAACAGCCGCATCTGGTCGGTGTAATGCGGGCTTTGGGGCCGGGTGGAGGCTGCACCAAACGGTTGAACCGAGCGGGAAAAGACCCGCTGGCCCGGCTGCCATTCGATCCACATGATGAAACTGTCCCCATGTTTGAGGCTGAGCCGCCCGTCATCGTCGACATCCCATGTGGTTGAGGCGCGCAAGGTGTCCGATCCGCCGTCCAGGGGCAGATCGACGTTGCCCTGCCGCAACCGCAGCAGATCGGCCATCGGCGGATCGAGCCGCCCGAAATGGGTGGTGAGGTGATCGGTGGCCGCTTGCAGTTTCTCTTTGACGTCGGGAAATGGCTTGTTGGAATAATCGGCCGACATGAAATCACGGATCACCAGCAGCGCAATCGCATCGGCACGGCCATTATTGTCAGCGGTAAAATCCCAGCTCAGCAGCAGATCGCGCGCTTCGCCCAATTGCCCATCAGCCTCCATCGCCGCGAGCGCATCGAACAGCCGCGCAACATAGCCTTCGCGCTCGTAGCCGGTATCATATTTGATCCGCTCCAGCGCCGCCCGGTCAAGCACGCTGGCTTCGCTCAGCAACTTGTAAGCGCGCCGCGAACGGTTGGTCTGCTTGCGTTCGATCCCCAGCACCGGCGAATAATCATCGGGCGCAAGATCATCGCCCGCGCCCGCTGCGGTGAAGGGTTCGTTGTTGGAATTATACAGCCACCCGCTCGCCGGGTTCACCAGTTTGGGCAGTGCGGCGTAATCGACCGCGCCGTTCCAGATCAGGTCTGACCGATCACCGGGCAGCACGCTGCGCCAATCGACCCTTACATCTGCGGGCCGGTTGGGGATGGCGGCGTTGTAAACATAGGCGATGGTGCCGGTCTTGTCGGCATAGATGAAGTTGGTCGAAGGGATCGCCATGCGCGCCAGCTGCGCCTCCCATTCGGCAAAGCTGGTCGCTTTGTTGATGCGGTAATAGGCATCAAGCTGGTCGATCCGGCCAATCCCGCCATAACGGATCGCGAAGGCACCCCTGGCGTTGCGGATCACCGGCCCGTGGACCGAACGCAGCACTTCGCGCCGGATCGGCAGCACCACCGGACCAAGTTTGACCGGCAGCGTCACCCATGTGCTGTCCAAATCGCGCCATTCGCCATCCAACAGGTAGCGGGTGCCTGTCTCGTCGAGTTCCAACTGGTAGATATCGATCATGTCCGGGGTGTTGACCGTGTTGGTCCAGCCCAGATGTTCGTTATGGCCAAGGAAGGGGAAGGGCGATCCGGGGAAGTTCGCGCCGGCAAAATGCCAGCCTTCGCCGCTTTCGACCACCAGTTCATACCACGCCACCCCGCCGCGCAAAGGCTGGTGCGAGTTCGAAATCAGCGTGGTCGGCCCGCCCGATTTTTCGGGACTGACGGCGAAGGCGTTGGAGCCAAGGTGCTGCGCGTCTTCGCCCAGCGGCAGCACCAGTGCCTTGGCCTGCTTTGGCGCAGCATCGGCAGCCTCGGCATCGGGCAGGGCTGCGCGCGGGAAGCCGGGGATGTCGGGGCCGTGTTCGCGCGGCAGGTCATCACCCGCCACCAAGGGGCCGATCACCGCGTCCAGCCCGAAAAAGAACGGCTGGCGCAGCGCAAACCCGGCGGCCACGTCCACGCCAGTGACCGGAAACAGGTTGGCAAGCTTGAGCTCCGCAGGGTGCTGCTCGGCATAGTGGTTAAGTCCTGCGGCATAGGCTTCAAACAGTGCGCGGGTATCTGCGGGAAGTTTTGGATAGCCGCGTTCAGCCGTGCCGCGCGCGTCGATCAGGTGGTAGGCGTAATCAATCCTGGCCCCGTCCTCGCCCGCAATCGCGCCGTAACGCCCGCGCGACATGGCGACCACGTCCTGCAAGGTGAAGAAATCATCCTCGGCATGGGCGACCGCGACCCCGAACGCGGCGTCGGCGTCGGTTTCGCCATAGATGTGCGGCACGCCGAATTGATCGCGGATGATTTCAGCGGTATAGGTGCGGGCGGCGGGCGCATTGGCGGCGCTGGCGAAATATGGCTCCCACGTGGCGAGCACTGTCAGGCCGAGCGCCAGCACACCGCCAAGCGCAATCACGCCGCCCTTGATCCACTTCATCCGATTTCTCTCCCAAATCCTGCGCGATATGCATCGCTTGTGCCGGCAATCCGGTCAAGCGGACGAGCGCCCTCTTGCCGAAGTCAGTTGCCCGACCCACCTAGTTAGATAATACACCGGGTACCAATTATTTGCCTGCCGGGCCCTTGTGTTGCCAATATGCAACACTATCTCGCGGCGGTACGTTTGGAAGGGTTAGGCAGCATGAATCTCGAAAAGTTCACCGACCGGGCCAAGGGCTTTCTGCAAAGCGCGCAGACGGTCGCGATCCGTATCAATCATCAGCGCATCACCCCGCTGCACCTGTTGAAGGCGCTGCTGGAAGATAGCGAAGGCATGGCGTCAGGCCTTATTCAGCGCGCAGGCGGTGAACCTGCCTTGGCGGTGGCGGCCGTGGATGCGGGGCTGGCCAAGATTCCGGCAGTGACCGGCAGCGGCGCGCAGGCGACGCCGGGGCTGGATAATGATGCGGTGCGGGTGCTGGATCAGGCCGAACAGATCGCGGACAAGGCGGGCGATTCCTACGTCACGGTAGAACGCCTGTTGGTCGCGCTTGCCCTGTCGCAGACCGCCGCAGGGGAGGCGTTGAAGGCCGCCAGCATCACGCCGCAAGGCCTCAATGCCGCGATTGAACAGCTGCGAGGCGGCAAGCGCGCCGATAGCGCCAGCGCCGAAAACACCTATGACGCGATGCAGAAATTCGCCCGCGACCTGACGCAGGCCGCGCGCGATGGCAAGCTTGATCCGGTGATTGGCCGCGACGAGGAAATCCGCCGCACGATCCAGATTCTCGCCCGCCGCACCAAGAACAACCCTGCGCTGATCGGCGAACCCGGCACCGGGAAAACCGCGATTGCCGAAGGGCTTGCGCTGCGGATTGCCAATGGCGACGTGCCCGACAGCCTCAAGGGCCGCACGTTGATGAGCCTTGATATGGGCGCGTTGATTGCGGGCGCGAAATATCGCGGCGAGTTTGAAGAACGGCTGAAGAGCGTGCTCGACGAGGTGAAGGGCGCGGGCGGCCAGATCATTCTGTTCATTGATGAAATGCACACCCTGATCGGAGCGGGCGCGTCCGAAGGATCGATGGATGCATCGAACTTGCTGAAGCCTGCCTTGTCGCGCGGCGAATTGCACTGCATCGGCGCAACCACGCTCGACGAGTATCAGAAATACGTCGAAAAAGACCCCGCGCTCCAGCGGCGCTTCCAGCCGGTGTTCATCGCCGAGCCGAGCGTTGAGGATACCATCAGCATCCTGCGCGGCATCAAGGATAAATACGAACTCCACCACGGCGTGCGCATCACCGATGGGGCGATTGTGGCGGCGGCGAAGCTGTCTGACCGCTACATCCAGAACCGCTTCCTGCCCGACAAGGCAATCGACCTGATGGACGAGGCGGCGAGCCGCATCCGCATGGAGGTGGAAAGCAAGCCCGAGGAAATCGAAACGCTCGACCGGCGGATCATCCAGTTGAAGATTGAAGAAAGCGCGCTCGGCAAGGAGAGCGATCAGGCGTCGAAAGACCGGCTGATCGCGCTGCGCGAAGAACTCGCCAACCTTGAACAGCAGAGCGCCGAACTCACCACCCGCTGGCAGAATGAACGCGACAAGATCGAGGCTGAAAGCCGGATCAAGGAACAGCTCGACGCCGCACGGCTGGAGCTGGAACAGGCGCAGCGCACCGGCGATCTCGCCAAGGCGGGCGAGCTGTCTTACGGGCGCATCCCTGCACTCGAAAAACAGCTCACCGATGCGCAGGCGCTGTCCGAAAACGCCCTGCTGCGCGAAGAAGTGACCGAGGAAGACATCGCCGGTGTCGTCAGCCGCTGGACGGGTGTGCCGGTCGACAAGATGATGGCGGGGGAACGCGAAAAGCTGCTGGCGATGGAGGCTATCCTTGGCAAGCGGGTGATCGGGCAGCGCCAAGCGATCGAGGCGGTGTCGAAGGCTGTTCGCCGTGCGCGCGCGGGGCTGCAAGACCCTGGCCGTCCGCTGGGCAGCTTCCTGTTCCTCGGCCCCACGGGCGTTGGCAAGACCGAACTGACCAAGGCGCTCGCCGGGTTCCTGTTCGATGATGACAGCGCAATGGTGCGCATCGACATGAGCGAATTCATGGAGAAGCACGCGGTCGCCCGGCTGATCGGCGCGCCTCCGGGCTATGTCGGTTATGAAGAAGGCGGGGTGCTGACCGAAGCCGTGCGCCGCCGCCCCTATCAGGTGGTGCTGTTCGACGAGGTCGAAAAGGCGCACAGCGATGTCTTCAACGTACTGCTGCAAGTGCTCGATGATGGCCGCCTGACCGACGGGCAGGGCCGGGTGGTCGATTTCAGCAACACGCTGATCATCCTCACCTCAAACCTCGGCAGCCAATATCTCGCCAACCTGCCCGACGGCGCGGAGCCTGCCGCGGTCGAGAAGGACGTGATGGATGTGGTGCGCGGGCATTTCCGGCCCGAGTTTCTCAACCGTCTGGACGAGATCATCCTGTTCCACCGGCTGGCGCAGGAACACATGGCGCCGATTGTCGAAATTCAGGTGGGCCGGGTGCAGAAGCTGCTGACCGATCGCAAGATCACGATTGAGCTGACCGATGCGGCGCTGCGCTGGCTTGGCCGGGTGGGCTATGATCCGGTTTACGGCGCGCGGCCCCTGAAACGCGCGGTGCAGCGTTACCTGCAAGACCCGCTGGCGGAAATGCTGCTGGAGGGCAAGATCAGCGATGGTGCCAAAGTCAGCATCGACGAAGGCGACGGAGCGCTGGCGATCAGCGTGGATTGACGCGATTTCGATCCGCGTCGGATCAACAGGCGATGACTATAGCTGGCTGGGCTGGCGAATGAAAAAGGGCGCATTGGTTGCCGAGCGTTGTCGGTGCCAATGCGCCCCAATTATCAAACCGGCATCGCGAGGCGGCGAGATCAGCTTGCGGTGCTTGCGACAGCTGGTTGCGCAGGTTCCGCCGCCATTTGCTCTGCAGTTTCGGCATCCTGTTTTTCCTGCAACCGCTTGAGCATATCGATTGCGGATTCGTAACTCGTGATATTGGTGAACCGCTGGGCCGCTGAATCGGCGAGCCGTTTGCGTTTGCGCTTTTCAGAATCATCCCCATCGAACGAACCGAAGGCAGAAGGCTTTATGATCTCGATTGCATCGTCAATCAGGCCGCGCTGTTCGAAATCACGGGCCAGAAGATAGCGCACTTCATCGTTTTGCGGCAGCAGCTGGAACGCCTCGACCAGGCGATTCTGCGCTTCGATACTGGGCAATACGCCTTGCTGTTCGTAGGTCTTGAACAATGCGATCCGCGGGTCAGACGCTACTGCCGAAATGGCGATTGCACGCTTCATCCAGTCACGCGCCTCGCTCCATTCTTCATCAGAAGATGTCGCCGTCAGCGGGCCGGCAAGCGCCCGGCCCATCTCGGTAAGGCCGATCACGTTCTGGGGATCCAGGCCGAGCAGGCGCTGCGCAGTCTGGCGTGCCTGATCATGGAGCCCCGCGAGGTTTTCCAACCGGGCAACCACTTCCCATGCCATGATGCTGCCGGGTTCTTTAGCCGCAATTTCGTTGGCTGTTTTGACCACCAGCGGCAATGTCGACACTGCGAAGCCGGAAGAAAGGCGGATCTGATACCGCATCATCTCGCTTTCGACGTCGCTCAATTCGCGCACTGCCAAAGGGCCAAAATCCATCGGTTTGAGTGACAGCTTCATGGCCTTCAGGCTATCCATGTGCGCCTTGAGGTCTTTATTGAGCTGATCGAGATCGCCAAAGGCAGCCTCTGCCGCCTCGGTATAATCTTGTCCGTCAACAATAGCCTGGAGATATTGCTGTAACTGCTTGCCACGATCCGACCGCTGCGAGGCCATATGCGTGAGCAGCCAGCCTTGGGCGTAAAGGGCAGATATGTTCTTCACATCGGCATAAGATTTCGCAGTGAGCAGTTCGCGCACATGCATCCAGTTTCCGCCCTTGATCGCGGTCAGCCGGAAGAACGGGGCATGGCCAACTTCAACAACGCTTTCGTCTGGAAAGGCCATGGTGCCATAATATTCGGCAAAGCCTTCAGAGTACCATGTCGGATAATTCGCGTTGAAATACTGATACATGTAATGATGCAGGTATTCATGCTGGCGAACTTCTGGCCCCCACCTGTAGGATCGCTGCTGGGTTCTGTTAACGCTTTTTTCCGCCGTTTTCAGATTGTTGCGAAATGTAACCAGAAACGGCCCCATGTAGGTCGAGCTGTAATAGCCACCAACGCCTTGAGAAGGATAGGGGAACGTAGCATTAACATCCTCCATGGTCGCGACTTCGTAAATGACGACCTTCACCGGGCTAGGAGGCTTGGTGTTATTTGTAAGAGCGCGGACCAATGCGTTGAATTTTTCGAGATTCTTGGTGTTCTCGATAATTTCTTCAGCCGGAGACTGGCTGTAATAAACAAAATTTTCGGTCTCTGCTACTTTCCAGTCCGCCAAAGCCGGGCTTGAATAAAGCGCGCAACCGATGATGCCAGCAAGCGCCGTGCGCCGAACCGCATTTTTCATTTTTATAATCCCCCACGATGGCATCATTGATGACCGCGCTGATAAAATTGTGCGGCCAACCCGTTCTGGTCGCAACCACATGAAGCGCGAATTTAGCAATTTGCGCCAAGGGGTCAATGCGTAAGCCCTCTGCATAAAGCTGTTTTTGCCGACTTCCTTGCTGTGTTGAGCCGGTGAGGGATGCGAGCAACGTTCTGCATTCCGGGGCCATTTTGCCGCACACCAGAACCGCAACATGACACCAGCAATGCCGGCGACAAGGCCGTAGCCGCGATCCGGCGAGCGGCGCGGAGAGCGATTACAGGGTGGTTCCCGGGCGCCAATAGTGGCATAGACCAATCCCGTATTTCAGGAGGGATTGAGTATGCCGCTGCGCGAGTTGCACCTGTTTCATGCGCTTGGGTTGGGCTTGCTGGTGACAGCCAGCACGGCCGCAACTGCGGCTGAGGGCGATCCGCCGCCAAAGGCATTCGCGGATGTGATCGCCTGCCGCAGCATTGCCGATACGCAGGAACGCCTCGCCTGTTTCGATGCGACAGTTGCCGAGCTTGAAGGCGCAACAGACAGCAAGACGGTTGTTGTCCTGAGCGGTGAGGAGGTCAAGGAAACCCGGCGCGGCCTGTTTGGACTTTCGCTCCCGCGGATCGGCTTATTCAAAGGCGATAACGACGACGAGGAATCGCTCAAGGAAATCACCAGCACAATCACGAAACTGTCCGGGGGCACGGGCCAATGGGTCGTGACACTGGATGATGGCTCCGTCTGGGAACAGACCGATGGGGCATTTACCAAACGCCCCGCAGTCGGCCAAACGATTGTGATCAAGCGTGCCGCGTTCGGCAGTTACATGGGGCGGATCAACAATGGGGCGGCGTTCCGGGTCAAGCGCCGCAGTTAGTGGCTTGATCGAGCCAGGGCGACACACGCCCGGGGGTGATAAAATTGCGCCGGACATGATCGGGACTGCAGGGGTAAAAATCGTGATTTATCATGCACAACGCCTGATGCAGATCCACGCGTTACTCGATCAAGGCCAGCCGAATGAGGCGCGGGCGCAAATCGAACAGGCGGTGTTGCACGAACCGGACAATCCGGCGGCATGGCATCTGGCGGGCGTGATCCGGCGGCGAACCGGGGATCTGACGGGCGCCATCACCGCGTTAAGGCAGGCAATCGCAGCGGGTCAGCCTGGGGCTGAGGTGTGGAACAGCCTCGGCCTGGCGCTGGAAGATTCCGGCCAGCCCCAGGAAGCGCTGCCCGTGTTCGAGCAAGCGATCGAGCGCGAGCCTGAATATGTGGCCGCTTTGACGAATCGCGCCCGCCTGCTGTGCCAAGCAGGCGAACACCAGAGCGCCGAAAGATCGCTGCGCGATGCACTGCAACGCCAGCCGCATTCGGTTGGATTGCTCAATTCGTTGGGAGCGACGCTGCTCGATGCTGGCCGCGCTGACGATGCGGAGCCGGTTTACCGCAAGGCGCTCGCGCTTCAACCTGATAACAGGGTTGCGACAATCCGGCTGGGGCAGGCCTTGCGCGAAATGGGGCAGGCTGCAGCTGCGGTGCAACTGTTCCGTGAAAGCCAGCCGAAGCTGGGCGGGACGCCCGAATTCGTCGAGGCGATGGCCGGGGCGCTTACCGAAAGCGGCGAATGGCGCGTGGCTGAAGACCAGCTGGAGCAATTGTGCAATCAGGCGCCGGGGTATTTTCCGGCCCATCGCGCACTGGTCAGGCTGGGGCGGGAATATGGATCGGAAAAGGATTGTTACCGCAGCTTTCGCGCGATGGCGCAGCAGTGGCCGCGCGAAACGCTGATATGGCATCATTGGCTATCGATCCTGCTGCAATACCGCGATTATGCCGATTTGCTGACAGTCACTGAAACCGCAGCGGCCAGCATCGGGGATACCGAGCAGGTGCTTTTCAGCCGGGCAATTGCGCTGGGTGAACTGGGCCGGGCGGAGGAGGCCGAGGCGGTTTTTCAGCGGCTTGAACAATCACCGACAGATGGCACACAGGCCTATCTCTCCGCCCGCGCGCGCAATGCGATCCGGTTGCATGACGGGGCCAGAGCCGAACGGTTTGCCGCTCAGGCTGCGGCCCAAGACCCGCTTGACCAGTTCGCTCTGGCCTATCTCGGGCTGGCCTGGCGCCTGCTTGGCGATGAGCGCGAATTCTGGCTGCATGATTACGAGCGGCAGGCGCAGCAGATTGCCTTGGCGGGCTATGATAGGCCGGGCCGGCTGGAAGAATTGTGCGACGTGCTGCGCGAACTGCATCGTGCCCGGCATCATCCCCCGGATCAGAGCCTGCGCGGGGGGACGCAGACCGAGGGGGCTCTTTTCCTCCGATCACACCCGGCCATCCGGCAATTGCGAGATGCGATTTCCGAAACCGTATTGGCCTATGTGTCGGGCATGCCTGATGATGACACGCATCCCTTTTACCGGCGCAAGCAGGCGGGGGTGCGGTTTACCGGGTCGTGGTCAGTCAGGTTGACCGAGGCGGGCTTCCATATTGTTCACATCCATCAGGCCGGCTGGATCAGTTCTGCGCTGCATCTGGTTGTGCCCCCTGTAAAGGATGGCGAGCCCGACAATGCCGGCGCGCTGGTGTTGGGAGAGCCACCGGCTGAGCTGGCGCTTGGTTTGCCTCCGCGCCGTATAGTGCGGCCGAAGGAAGGGCATCTGGTGCTGTTCCCATCGTCGATGTGGCACGGAACCGTGCCGTTCGAGGGTGGGAACGAGCGGCTGACAGTCGCCTTCGATGTCGTTCCGGCCTGATATAATCCGATAGACCGCTAACCTGCGCGACCGGGCCTGCACCCCGGCAACCTGTGGCTGTGCGCTGGCTATAGCCGGGCATCCGCCAATTTTGCCGCGCCCATAAAAAAACGGCGGGCCGGGCCGCGAAGCCCGCCGTTCTCTTTTGCAGTTATGCCAGTCTTAGAAGCGCAGGCGAGCCTGAACCGTGTAGGACCGACCAAGCGCATAGGCATCGTAGAAGTTGATGTTGGTGTTGGCCTGTTCGAAGAACCCGGTCGCGGTCTGCGGCGGGAATTTGTCGAGCAGGTTGTCAACGATACCCGTGATCTCGATGTTTTCCGTTGCGCGGACACGCAGCGAAAGATTGATCAAGTTCAGGTCAGGGATGCGAGCGCTATCGGGGAAGAAGCCTTCCAGCTCCGCACCTTCAAAGTTCTGCTTGCCGCCATTCTTCCAGACATAACGGACCTGCGCAGTGATCGTTTCATTGCGCCACCCGGTGGTGAGGGTGTTGGCCCAACGGACCGTCACACCACCATTGCCCGAGAAGGCCGTATCGACAAACTCGCTGTCACCGATCTTGAACTTGTCGACATAGGTCAACACGTCGTTGAGGTAGATCTGGCCGCCAAGCGCATCGATCGATGCATCGAAGCCAACGTCAATCCCCGCAGTCTTCAACGGAACTTCCGAGTTGATCACGGTGGTGTTGATGAAGTCGACCTGACCGCTGGTCGGGTCACGCAGGATGCGATCACAAGCGGACTGAATCCCCGCGCTGTGGCACTGGCTCAGGAAGAAACCTGCGCCCTGGCCGGCAACGCGATTGGTCAGCCGGATGTTGTAGTAGTCAGCCGTGAACGACATGTTGACCGCGCCGACATTGCGGGGCCCCAAGACGATACCGGCAGTCCAGGTTTCGGCCTTTTCTTCGGTCAGGTCAGGGTTCCCGAAGGAGAAGGTCTGAACCTGGCTGTTGATCTGCTGGAAGGTCGGCATAACGATCGCCGGCACGCCTTCTGCAAGGCAACTGGCATCGTTACGAACCGGGTTGTTGGAGTTGCAAGGATCGACGAAGGACGGGAAGCCCTGATCGCCGTTACGGAACAGTTCGAACACGTTCGGCGCGCGCGCCGCACGGTTGAATGTCCCGCGAACCTTGACCCAGTCAAGCGGGGTGAATTCGGCTTCTGCCTTCCAGTTGAACAACCCGCCAACCGACGAGTAATCCGAGTAACGGGCACCCGCACCAATCGCCAGCATATCGACGATCGGCAGACGGATTTCACCGTAGAACTCGGTCACGTCGATCGAGCCGGCAATCGAACCCTGCGCGTTGAAACCGATGATGTCACCGGTGCGCTTGGCATCGTCAACCTGGGTAACGCCAGTATCCTTGCGGTATTCGAAACCAGCCGCAATCCCGACAGGGCCGCCTGGCAGTTCGAACGCCGAACCGGTGATGTTGGTGGCAAACCGCAGCTGTTCAAAGCTTTCGGTGTCGGTGGTTGTCAGCGCCACGAAGGATACCATGTCGGGGGTCAGCGTGTTCGCCCCGAAAATGTTGATCGGAACGCAGCCCGGGCCAGACCCGTTCGGGCAATTGTTCAGACCCTGGATCACCGCCGAACGACGGATATTGCCCTGGTTCTGCACCTTGTTGTCAACCCGGCCAAAGCTGCCGATCACGTTGACCTTCCAGTTATCGTTCAGGTCATGATCGAAAATGGCACGGAGAGTCTTCGCATCGCTGGTGAAATCACCAACACGAGGGCCGGTTTCATTGAAACGACGGTTCATGACGAAATCCGCCGTGGGATCGGCACGCGAAGCCAAGGCAGCCGCCAGATCAGCGGGGATCAGCGGGCTATTGACAGGCACCACAATCCCGGTTGCCGGGGTAGGTGCCAGCGACACCTGCGTGTTGCTGTTGGTGAACGACGCATAGACATTCAGCCGTGACTTTTCCGAAAATTCGTAACGGCCAGTGGCGGTGAAAGTCAGCCGGTCGTTAGGGATGATCAGGAAGTTGTCAGGAGCGAAGTTGTAACGCGACGAACCGATCGAACGCAGCGGAATGCCGCAGGCACCAGCCGAATTGAGCGGGGTGAGCTGACCAGCGTCGTTGAACGACAATGTGCCACCGTTCACCGCACCACCGGGGATGCCATCGCAATTGGTATCGGTGTTACCAGCCCCGAAGGTGCCTGGGATCAGCGTGCTGAGGTTCTGGAACGGGTTGCCAGCATCGTTGTTGATGGTGCCCCAAGGAGGCGTGGCCGAACCGCCGCTCGCCAAGCGAGCAAAGCCAGCGGGAATGTCGGACGGATCATCAACGACAACCACCGTTCCGCCAACGCCGACATCAACGTTCGGATCGAAGTAAAGCGCGGCCGAAGTGCGCGAGTAGTCAAAGCGACCCTGGCTTACGGAGTTGCGATCATTCCACGAACCATACAGCGTGATGTTACCACGGCCATCGGCAAAGTTGCCGCCGACCATGCCGGTGATCGAGTAACGTTCACCAACGCCGACTTCAGCAACGCTGTACTGCGAGGTCAATTCGACGCCTTCAAAGTCATCACGCAGGATGAAGTTGATAACGCCGGCCATCGCGTCCGAACCGTAAACGGCCGATGCACCACCGGTCACCACTTCGACCCGCTTGATCAGGCCGGTCGGGATCTGCGAAATATCCACCACACCCGTGGTGGTCGAGGACGGAAGACGCTCACCATCAAGCAGGATCAGCGTACGACCAGGGCCAAGGCCGCGCAGGTCGAGCGTGGCGAAGTTTTCACCGCCCGAGTTGTTCGAAACGCGGGTGTTGCCGGGGATCAGCTGCGGAAGTTCGTTCAGCAGCGATTCCAGAGAGACCGTCCCGGTCAGCTGGATCTGTTCTGCGTCGACCGAAGTCACCGGGCTGGCGGATTCGATGTTCGGACGCGCGATGCGCGAACCGGTGACGATGATTGCCGAGCTGGTGGTTGAAGTATCTGCACCCGCATCGGTAGCTTCATCCTGAGCCAACGCAGGCGAAGCCGCCAGCGCCAGACCCAGAGCGAGCGGTGCGGTGCTCGCCTTGAAAATAGAGATCTTTGTCATTTAACTTGTCCCCTCAGACGCCGGAACTGCTGCCGGCACTGGTTCATGGATCAACAGGGCAGCACCCAAAAACAACAGTTGCCCCCTGCTGTGAGGGGAGATGCGACAGATGCGGGTGAAACAGCAATTGAAAATGCCCACCTTCGGGGAATTGCGTCAGTGATGTGCCATTGTTGCAACAGTGTGTCTCTGGTGGCTGCGATGGGCCAGTCCGGCGTTCCGCTGCCTGTTTTGGCCGGGGCCTCGACGCACGGTGCGGCACAATGCTGGTTGACGGAAACGTAAGGTCTCCTTACGCGGTTCTCAAATCCAACTCAGAGGGACAATCATGACCATAGCCTATATCGTAGAAGCCGTGCGCACTGCTGGCGGGCGTCGCGGCGGGCGGCTTGCCGGGGTGCACCCGGTTGACCTGCTGGCGACCGCGCTCGATGCGATTGTCGAACGCAGCGGGATCGATCCTGCGGCGGTTGAGGACGTGATCACCGGCTGCGTCAGTCAGGCGGGCGAACAGGCGCTGCAGGTCGGGCGGATGGGCGTGCTGGCGTCAAAGCTGCTGCCGCAGTCGACGCCGGCGGTGACGATTGATCGCCAGTGCGGTTCCAGCCAGCAGGCGATCCAATTTGCCGCGCAAGCCGTGATGAGCGGGACGCAGGACGTGGTGATCGCCAGCGGGGTGGAAAGCATGAGCCGCGTGCCGATGGGCTCCAACGTCACGCTGCACATGAAAGAAGGCCTCTATAGCAAGGCCGACGGGCTTGAGGAAAAGTTCCCCGGCATCAACTTCAGCCAGTTCATGGGCGCCGAGATGATCGTCAAGAAGCACGGGCTGTCCAAGGACGATCTTGATCGCTTTGCCTTCGCCAGCCACCAGAAAGCGATCGCCGCGACCAAGGGCGGGGCGTTTGATGCTGAAATCGTGCCGGTGCCGATCGAAACGCCTGAGGGCGCGCAGTTGCACACCAGTGACGAAGGCATCCGGTTTGATGCGACGCTGGAAGGGATCGCAGGGGTCAAGCTGCTGTCGCCTGACGGGGCGCATACGGCCGCGACCTCCAGCCAGATCTGCGACGGGTCGTCGGCGGTGCTGGTGGTATCCGAGGCAGCGTTGAAGCGCCACGGCCTCACCCCGCTGGCGCGCATCCACAACCTGACCGTGACCGCGGGCGACCCGGTGATCATGCTGGAAGAACCGCTGTTTGCGACCGATCGTGCCTTGCAACGCGCAGGCCTCAGCATCGCCGATATTGATCTCTATGAAGTCAACGAAGCCTTTGCTTCGGTGCCGCTCGCATGGCTCAAACATACCGGCGCTGACCCCGAAAAGCTGAACGTCCACGGCGGCGCGATTGCGCTCGGTCACCCGCTCGGCGCGTCGGGCACCAAGCTGATGGCAACGCTGGTTCACGCGCTGCACCGCCACGGCAAGAAATATGGCCTGCAGACCATGTGCGAAGGCGGCGGGGTCGCCAACGTGACGATTATCGAGCGGCTTTGATTTGCCACGTCACCCCGGCGCAGGCCGGGGCCCAGGGCCGCAATCGCCCTGCCTATTTGCATGAGATCCCGGCCTTCGCCGGGATGACGATTTGATTGAGAGGAACACGAAAATGGAAGTTTCAGCCAACACCCCCGCCGTTGTCACCGGCGGCGCATCCGGCCTTGGGGCCGCCACCGCCCGCGCGCTTGCCGCCAAGGGCGCCAAGGTCGCGATCTTCGACATGAACGAGGAAAAGGGCGAAGCGGTCGCTGCCGAAATCGGCGGGGTGTTCTGCAAGGTCAACGTGACCAGCGATGACGATGTCGACGCCGGTTTCGCCAAGGCCCGCGCCGCCCACGGGCAGGAACGCATTCTGGTGAACTGCGCAGGGATCGGCAACGCAATCAAGACCGCCAGCCGCAGCAAGGAAGACGGATCGATCAAGCACTTCCCGATCAGCGCGTTTGATTTCGTCATTCAGGTGAACCTGATCGGCACCTTCCGCTGCATCGCCAAATCGGCGGCGGGGATGCTGACTCTCGATCCGATTGACGAGAATGGTGAGCGCGGGGCGATTGTGAACACCGCATCGGTGGCTGGCGAAGATGGTCAGATCGGTCAGGCGGCCTATTCGGCATCAAAGGCCGGGGTGATCGGCATGACCCTGCCGATCGCGCGCGACCTGATGAACGAAGGCATCCGCGTGAACACCATCCTGCCGGGCATCTTCGACACCCCGCTGCTGGCCGCAGCCCCGCAGAACGTGCGCGATGCGCTGGCCGCATCGGTGCCGTTCCCCAAGCGTTTGGGCACCCCCCCCGAATATGCCAAGCTCGCCATGTGCATGATCGAAACCGGCTATTTCAACGGGGAAGATGTGCGGCTGGACGGCGGCATCCGCATGGCGCCGCGCTGAGTCCCGACCTTCCCGAATAAACGGAAAAGCCGCCCCGCGCCCAAAGGCACGAGGGCGGCTTTTCTGTTTCTCATGCTGGTTGGAATGCTGCCGTTCTCCGACGCGCCCGCCGATCGGCAGCTTTCCTACTTGCGGGGGCTGGCGCTAAATTCCCCGTATGCTCCGCACGCCGATCGCCTGCCTTCGTGCCCGTCTTGAATGCGCGGCTTTGCGCGGGCTTGTTTTCCTGTTCTGGACAGTGTCACATGTGTCTCCAACAGGGCGCAGGCAGGCTGGCCGGTTAACCCGTCGAGGAAGAGAGAACCGCATGACCCAATACACCCAGATCGTCGTCACCAAAGCCGATGGCATTGCGACCATCACCCTGAACCGCCCGGACAAGATGAACGCTTACACCCGCACCATGGGTGAGGAAATCATCGCGGCGATGGACGATATTGACGCCGATGATGCGGTACGCGCGGTGATCTTCACCGGATCGGGTGAACGGGCGTTCTGCGCGGGTGCCGATCTGACGCCCGAAGGGGGAGGGCATGTCTTTTCTGATCCCACGCAGGTTGATGATCTGTCCGATCCGCGCGTGCGTGACGGCGGCGGGCGGCTGACGCTGCGGCTGTTCGAATCAAAAAAACCGCTGATCTCCGCCTGCAATGGTGTGGCCGTGGGTGTCGGCGCGACGATGCAATTGGCGATGGACATCCGTCTTGCCAGCGACACCGCACGTTTTGGCTTTGTCTTTGCCCGGCGCGGCATTGTGCCTGAGGCTGCGTCAAGCTGGTTCCTGCCGCGTATCGTCGGCATCAGCCAGGCGCTGGAATGGTGCTATACAGGCCGGGTGTTCGACGCGGCAGAGGCCAAGGCGGGCGGGCTGGTGCGATCGATCCATGCCCCGCAAGACCTGCTGCACGCGGCCAAAAGCCTCGCGACTGAAATTGCCGAAAATACCTCGGCCATTTCGGTTGCGATGACGCGGGCGATGATGTGGCGGCTGATGAGCGCGGATCACCCGATGGAAGCGCACAAGATTGATAGCCGCGCGATTTATCGCCTGTCACGCGGGGCCGATGCCAAGGAAGGCATCGCCAGTTTCCTTGAAAAACGCCGCCCGATGTATCCCGGCAAGGTCAGCGCCGATATGCCCGATTTCTATCCGTGGTGGGATGATCGCCAGTATGAGTGAGGAAACGGGCCAGCTCGGCGGGTTCCTGCCGTATCAGCTTTCGGTTGCCTCGAACGCGGTCAGCAGCCTGATTGCCGAGCGATATCGCAAGCGGTTTGGCCTCAAGGTTCCCGAATGGCGGGTGATGGCGGTGCTGGGCGATGCAGGAACGATGACCCAGCGCGGGCTGACGGCGGCCACGGTGATGGACAAGGTCGCGGTCAACCGCGCGGTCAAGGTGTTGGAGGAGCGCGGGCTGATTGCGCGTGTGCCCAATCCGGGCGACGGGCGTTCGCACCTGCTCGCATTAACGGGAGAGGGGCGTGCGATCCATGCCGAGGTGATGCCACTGGCCAAGGCGACCGAGCAGGAATTGATCGCAGGCTTGGCACCCGGCGAAGAAGCAATGCTGCGCGGCCTGCTGGCCGGGTTGCGTCAACGCGCCATGGAACTGGCGCGCCGTAACGATGCGGGGCCGGAGCAGGGTTGAAACCTGCCCCGGCCCACGCGCATCGGACTTGGGTATTGCCGTTGCTATTTGACCAGGTTGTCCGAGATCGAACAGGCCGCCGGGCCGAGAATGACGACAAACAGCGTCGGCAGAATAAACATGATCAGCGGAATGGTCATGATCGCAGGCAGACGCGCGGCCTTTTCTTCCGCGCGCATCATACGTTCGTTGCGGAACTCAGCCGACAGCACGCGCAGCGCACTGGCCAGCGGGGTGCCGTAACGTTCGGTCTGGATCATGGTCGTCACCACACCCTTCACCGCTTCAAGATTGACGCGATAGGCGAGGTTGTTGAAAGCCATCTTGCGTTCGTTGAGGAACGACAGCTCGATCGCGGTGAGGGCGAATTCATCACCCAGTTCGGGATAGGCGCGGCCCAGTTCCTTGGCGACACGGTTGAACGCGGCATCGACGGTCAGACCGGCTTCGGCGCAGATCACCAGCAGGTCGAGCGCATCGGGCAGCCCCTTCTGGATTTCCGCCGTTCGCTTGGTCGCCTGGTTGCCGATGAAGATTTCCGGGCCTTTGTAGCTCAGGAAGACGACCAGCGCGAAAGCGGCGAGGCGCTTGAACGGGCCAAGATCGGGCCACAATTCGATGCCGTAAATCAGCAGTGCAGCAAGTCCGCCAAGCACCACCGGCAAGATGGCGCGCAGACCGATGATCAGCACCGCCAGTTCCTTGTTGCGGTACCCGGCGTGTGCCATCTTTTGCTGGACCACCTTGATCTGGCTTTCCTGCAGCACGTTGAACTTGCCGAGGCTGTCCTTGACCTTGTCAGTGGTATCGGTCCGACGCACCAGACTGGCGCGCTTCTTCGACCCCGAGATGATAATCCCGGCCTTGAGCTGTTCGCGCCGCGCTTCGAGCGCCTTGACACGTTTGGCCATCGGGTCGCGGATCGTGACTGCTGCATAGATGGCCAGCATCACGGCAAACGCGGCAAGACCGGCCAGCATGGTTCCGACGAGAATGACGTCGAAGCCGAGCAGCGTGGGGCCAGTGGGTTGATCAATCATGGTTCAGATTCCCCCGGCGTCAGATTTCGAAATTGACCATCTTGGCCATGATGAACACGCCAATGCCCATCCACACGGCCGCGCCCAGACCGGCCACAATCAGGCGATCATCAGTAAAGAAGCCGCCCATATAATCCGGGTTGATGAACATGATCATGGCAAACACGATGAAGGGCAGCGAACCAACGATATAGGCCGATGCCTTGGATTCCGAGCTCATCGCGCGGATCTTGAGCTTCATTTGCGCGCGTTTGCGCAGCACCTCGGCCAGGTTCGACAGCGTTTCGGCTAGGTTGCCCCCGGTTTCGCGCTGGATTGCCAAAGTGATCGTGAAGAAGTTGAATTCCGCGATCGCAAGCCGATCAGCCGTGTCCTGCAACGCATCTTCCATGGTCTTGCCGACCTTGATGCGGTCGATCACGCCCTTGAATTCAAGGCCCACCGGGCCGGGCACTTCCTGCGCGACAATCCCCAGTGTTTCGGTAACGGGAAGGCCGGAACGCAAGCCGCGCACCAGCAATTCGATGCCGTCAGGAAACTTCGTGATGAACGCATTGGTGCGTTTGCCGATCAGACGGTTGATCCACAGGTGCGGCAGGCCGGCACCAATCAGCAGGCCCACGCCAAGCGATAGGAAGGGAGCCTTGGTGGCGATAAACATCACCACGGCAATCCCCAGGATCAGCCCGATCGAGGTGTAGGCATATTGCGTGACAGTCCAGCTCTTGCCGGTCCGGTCGAGCCGGGCAGCGAGCGCTTCGACCCGCGAGCCGGAGCCCTTGATCTTGAAGGTTTTGGGCTTGCGCGCGGCGATGGCGCGTTTGAACTGGGCATCGACCTTGGCGTCGAGGCTTTCCGAGTGGCGATAGCGCAATGATTGCACCCGGCGCTTCTGTGCCTTGGCCACACCCGAACCGGTTACGATCAGGTAGCCCATGACCAGCACGGCGAAAATCACCAGCGTGATGAGCAGGGTTTGGAAAAAGTCCATGCTGTTGCTTCCTGCCTTGTCCCGCCGGAATGTGGCGGTCCCCTTCCAATGCCGTCCGGCGCGGGGTGGGCGCGTGTTGGCGCGTCACACCCCGTACCGTCGTCTGCTTATTAAGCCGCCACGGGCTCGCTCTTTGCTTTCTTGGCGAGCAGCGACTTCAGATCGAATCCGCCAAGCAGCGATTTCTTTTCTTCGCCCAGCGAGGCCAGATCGTCCGTGCTCGCACCCATCACGCGTTCGGCAATCTGCCGGATCGCGGCTGTGGCCTTGCTCGACCGGTTGGCGTCGACGAACACCTGCCCCAACTTCGCCGCGTTGGACGCAGCCTTGATATCGTAGGGCACGACGAAGTCGACCTTGCGTTCGATAGACGCTTCGAAATCGGTGCGGCTGATCTCGGCAAAACCCGGTTGCACCTTGTTGGCCACGATCATCGGATGCGCGTGCCCGGCGTTGGACTTCAGCCAGGAAAGGATGCGGATCGTGTCGCGCGCCGAGGCGAGGGTGAGCTCGCACGCCAGCAGCACCACATTCACGTCAGCCAGAAGCTGCGGGAAGTTGATGAGCATGTTGCGCGGCAGATCGATCACCGTCATTTCGAATGCCTGACGGAATTCGTCTTCCAGCTGCACAAACGCCGCACCATCGGTCATCAGTGGCTGGTTGATCGGTGCTTCGGCTGACAGGATCGACAGATTGTCGCCCGCCCGCACCATCGCCCGTTCAATGAACAGCGGGTCGATGCGGCTGGGGTTTTCGATCGCGTCGGTCAGGCCGCGGCCCGGTTCGAGATCGAGCGCCAGCGCGCCGGTGCCGAAGTGGACGTCCAGATCGAGCAATGCGGTCGGCGACTTGTGCTGTTCGCTGAACAACCAGGCCAGCGAGGTCGCCAGCGTCGAGGCTCCCACCCCGCCGCGCGTGCCGACCACAGCGGTCGAAATGTGCCGCCGGGCTCCATCGGCATCGCCTGCCTTGGGTGCCATGAAGACAGCCAGTGCCTGATTAAGCGCATCATGCACCTGCTGCGGCGATAGCGGTTTCAGCAGATAATCATGAATCCCGCTCGACAACAGGTCGCGGTAGAGGCGCACGTCATTGACCTGACCCACGGCGATAACCACCGTGCCCGGTTCGCACACTTCTGCCAGCGCATTGATATCGTTCAGCGGATCGCCGCATTCCGACAGGTCGACCATAAGGATCGCCGGGCTGGCGCTGACCGAAAGGGATTGCACCGCATTGCGCAGGCCGCCCTTGTTGCACTTCTCCGGCTGCCAGCCCAGTTCGATGGCTACGGGACGGATCACGTCCAGTGCATTGTCATCGCAAATATAGGCCGAAAACGGATCACGATTGCCGGGCAAGCCCGATTTCCAGGGAGCGTTCATTGGTCAGTTTCCTCCGCCGCCGCCGCCACCGCTGCCGGTGGACGCATCCATCAACCCGGCGGCTCCGGTGGGAGCTGTTTCACGATAAGTTGAGATCGCCTTGTTCGAAGTGGCGATAACAGTTTCGCTCGCGCCCTTCTTGCCTTCGAGCAGATCCTGCGGATCGGCTACCATCGCCGCCAGGTTGCTGTTGATGGCGCAGCCAAAGTTAGGGCTGGTGGCGTTGTTGTAATTCATGTCGGACTTGGCAGACCAGTCCGGGCAACCCGGAACCGCGGCGGTCGAGCGGGTAATCACCACCCGGGCCTGCCCGGGTTCGATGAAACCATTGGTGACCGGTGCGGTATCGCTGATCATCAGACCATAACGCGATGCCAGATCGCCAACCGCAGTGGTTACTGCCGGGTTCTGTCCGGGGTTGTCGATTGCGACGCGATCACCGTAGCGCAGATCCATCGTATCGAACCAGCCAATCAGGCGCTGTTGTTCCGAAATCGGCAGGCCGCTTGCGTTAGTGGCCACGTCCATCGTGAAGGTGGCGCGTTCCACCACCGCCTGTTTGGTGCTGTAAAGTGAGGTATTGGTGGGCATCCCACCGCATCCCGCCAGCCCCAGACCAAGCGTAACGGCAAGGGCGAGGGCGGGCATCCGTGCCAGCGTATTGTTTCGTGCAGGAGGCATCGTTTTGACCTTTCTCACGTTAGAGGCTGAAGCCGGGGGCAGCTGCGCTGGCCTCGCGTTCGTCCTTGCGGGTTTTCTTGTCGGCGCGGCGCGGCTTTTCAGGCTGCGTCGGGACGATTGCGGCCGGGTCGGCTGCGCTCACTTTGGGCTCCGGCGCATCGGGTTGCGACGAGGTCGGCACGGGGCGCTGTTCACCCGTCTGTCCGGCGTTGTCCTGGTAGCCGAGCAGTTGCTGGAACTCGTTTGCGGTACGAAAGCCATCGGTGGGCAGCTTGATGTCCTTGGCGTCCACCGGCTT
Source organism: Alphaproteobacteria bacterium HGW-Alphaproteobacteria-7 (assembly GCA_002842735.1). Lineage (GTDB taxonomy): Bacteria > Pseudomonadota > Alphaproteobacteria > Sphingomonadales > Sphingomonadaceae > Erythrobacter. The sequence goes on from PHEB01000018.1 coordinate 73,236, forward strand.
CACCAGATATGGAGTGACGACGATCACCAACTCGGTTTCACCACGGCGGAATTCGCGGCTGCGGAACAGGTTGCCGAGGATCGGCACATCGCCAAGGCCAGGTGCCTTATCGAGCGTATTCTGAGAATTGGCGCTCATCAGCCCGGCGATCATGAAGCTTTGGCCCGAACCCAGCTCAACGGTGGTTTCTGTCCGGCGCGTCGTCAAAGAAGGCACCTGAAAACCGTTCAGCTCGATCGAACCTTGGGTCGACAACTCCGACACTTCAGGGCGCACGCGCATCGAGATGCGGCCGTTCGACAGTACCGTCGGGGTGTAGGCGAGGCTGACGCCGAACTGACGGAACTGCACCGTCACCTGGCCCAGACCCTGCGCGATCGGGATCGGAAATTCGCCGCCCGCCAGGAATGTGGCGGTTTCACCTGAGAGCGTGGTGAGGTTGGGTTCGGAAATCGTGGTTACCAGACCGAGCCGCTCTGAAAGATCAAGCGTGCCAGCCAGATCGACCCCGAACAGTTTGCCAAGCCCCGCAATCGTGGTGCCGCCCGCCGTAGTGATGACAGACGAGCCAGGACCGCCTACGGTCACGTTGGTTCCAACTGGCCCGCCGGGATTGAATTGGGTCACCGCTCCGCGACCCGAACCGACACCGATTTGAAAGCCGTTGGTGGCATCGGCGGAGGTCAGGTTGGCACCAATCTCGCGCAGCAGGCTGCGGCTGACTTCGGCGAACTTCACATGCAGGTTCACCTGCAACGGCGTAGCGGTCTTAAGACGGCTGATGACGTTGGCTTCTTCGCCAAGGAAGGCCTGGACAAGGCGTTCAGCCTCCGCAGCGTCTTCAGGCGCGCCCACGGTGCCGGTCAGCAGCACGGTGTTGGTGCCCATCGTCGACACGCTCACCTTGGCATCGGGCATCGCCATTGCCAGCATCTGATCGACGCTGCCAATGTTCGAGCCGACCCGGATATTGGCCGAAAAGATCACATCGCCGCTTGCGTTGCTGGCGTAGATGGTGGTTTCACCGCCCGCCTTGCCGAACACATACAACTGGCGCTGCGATTTAATCTGCACATCGGCAATGGTATCGTTGGCGACGAACACGTCCGCCATTGAGCCAGGCACCGTTACCAGCTCGCCGCGACCGATCGACAGGACGATTTCCTGCGCCGGGCTGACGACCTGCTGGGCAATCGCCGTGGTCGCGGGCATTGCCACCATCGGGACTGCCGCAAGGGCAGCCACCAGCAGCTTGGTCTTGAACTTGCGTGTCATGGGTTGTCCCCCCTCGGGTTTACCATTGGTCGCCTTGGTCGAAAGCGGACGAAACGAAGTGATGATCGGCATGGTGCGGTTTCCCTCAGAACGCCAAGGTCGAACCAGCGGCGGGCAGTTTGGACCCGGCGCTGCGCGTGCCGCTCGATTGAGCGCTCAGGATGGCAGTGCTCGTGGCCTTGCTGCTGACCGGTGCTTCGGTGGTTTCATTGCCGCGGGTCACTCGCACGCTTGGACCAGCATAGACCGCCGTGCCGCCGCCACCCGAAGTTCGGGCAGGCTGAGTGCCAGTGCTCATCGGCTCATCTTTGACCCCTGCGGTCGAACGCTGGAAGCGCGACACGTCGGCACCGGTCACGAAGGACGCAGTCTTGTCGATCGGACGGGCCATCGCAGCTTTCAGCAGTTTTTCTTCCTGTTCGGGCGAGGCATTGGCCGGGATCTGGACATCGCCTGAGGCAATCGCCCGTTCGAGTTCCGACTGGTTGTCCGCGATCGAACGCAGCGCCAGATTGATCGTGCCAAAGGTCTGGCCCACCGCAATCTTCTCAGCAATCTTGGGTGTCACTTCGAGCGTGACGGTGCGGAATTCAGTCACCACGGTCTTGCCGTCCTCGTCAGTGGTCTTTTCAGTGGTCTGGTCGGTGGCGAGCACACGCAGGTTGCGCACAATCGTTTCGGCAGCCCGCAGCGGCGGACCGTCGTCCCGGCTTTCGATCTCCTGGCTCAGCACCAGATCGACGCGGTCGCCCGGGAAGATGAACCCGGCAACCCCGGTCATCGCCGATACCGGCACCGTCACGGCGCGCATGCCCGGCCCGAGAGCCGCGGCAAGAAAGCCACGGTCGCCCGGGCTTACCAGCGAACCTTGCGTCACCGGTTCACCTGCAGTGACTGGGTAACGCACCACAGTGCCAAGCAGCTTGTCCATGTCGGCTTCGCCGTCGATGAAGTAGGCATCCTGCACCAGTTCTTTGGGCCAGGGCTGAAAGCCCAGCGCATCGGCGGTGATGATTGTGCCTGCGGGCAGAGCGCGCTTGGCGACCAGAACCCGTGGGCCGGTTGGTTGAGCGGCGGCCTCGGCTTTGGGGGCCGCGTCTCCAACGAAGATGCTCCGGGCGGCAAAGGCCGTTCCGATCGCGATGATCAGCGCGCCGAGCAGCAGAACCAGTTTCTTCCTATCCATGGCTTGTATAGCCCCCTCGTAAATGCCCTTAATTGGTTAGCGGGCAGGTATGGTTTCTGCGTGTAAGTCCCGATTGGTTAAAATCGGGTTCACAGCGACTGAGCCGCAACTGCGGCGCTCGGCAGATAATTGGCGGCGAGCACCCACAGCCCGCCAAACGCGATGGCAACGCCGTAGGGAATCGCCAGCCGTTCTTTTTGCCGGCGCGTGGTGTGCCAGAAGAACATCACAATGGTCAGCACGCCCCCGGCGATCGCCATGATCACCAGCAGCTGCATGAACAATTCGGGCCGCACCCACAGCGCGAGCACAGTAAGCAGCTTCACATCGCCGCCGCCCATCGCCTTTAGCGCAAACAGCCCGGCCAGCAGCGCGAACGCGGCGAGCGCCATGCCAAGCTGGATCGCAACATCGGGCCACAGGGACAGGCCGCTTGACCACCAGAACAGCGGCGCGCCCAGCGCAATCGCGCCGTTCAGCCAATTGTCGATCTGACGCCGGCGGATGTCGGTAAATGCGGCTACCACCAGTGCAATTGCCAAGGCGATCAGCAGTCCGTAGGTTATGGTGTTCGTCAACATTGTGCCCCCGAAGTTGCCGTGCGATGCGCACGGGCGGCTCGTCATGGGGGACATTGCTACAGCTTATGACTTACCAAATAGTAACCATGCTGGGAGGCTGACCATTCACGATAATTCAACAAGCGCTGTAACAGGGCGCAGGACAATCCCCGCTGATGCGCGCGAGAGCACCTGGCAGGCAGCCGATGGCCATGCGATCCGGCGGATCGACTGGCCCGGAGCGGGCGAGGGCGCGGGCGAGGGCGATACCCCGCGCGGGTCAATCCTGTTCTTTCCGGGGCGCGGTGATTTCTACGAAAAATATCTCGAAACGCTTGATCAATGGCACCGTGAAGGCTGGCGGGTCACAGCGTCGGACTGGCGCGGGCAGGCAGGATCGGGGCGGTTGGGCAAGGATGCTGTCACCGGGCATGTCGATGATTTCAACGTCTGGATCGATGACCTCGCATATTTCTGGCCGCGCTGGGTCGCTGCAACACCGGGGCCGCATGTGCTGGCGGCGCATTCGATGGGCGGGCATCTGGTGCTGCGCGCGCTGGTTGATCATCGGGTCGCGCCCGATGCGGCGGTGCTGAGCGCGCCGATGACCGGGGTCAGCGGCCCGCCATTGCCGTTGCCGGCGGCGCATATGGTCGCCAAACTGATGTGCGCCGTGGGCGATCCTACCCGGCAGGCATGGAAGTGGAGCGAGAAGCCGGGTGAACTGCCTGCCGACCGCGCTGACCTGCTGACTCATGACGCGGAGCGGTACGCCGATGAAATCTGGTGGCGCGATCATCGCAGCGAGTTGGTAATGGGCCCAGCGAGCTGGCGCTGGGTCGAACGCTCTTATGCGTCATCGCGGCGATTGCGCGAACCGGGCGCGATGGAGGCGGTGGACGTGCCGGTGCTGATCCTTTCGACATCATCCGACAAGCTGGTTAGCCACCCGGCCAACCTCGCCGCCGCACGCCGTCTTCCCAAGGGCGAATTGGTGGCATTCGGCGAAGAAGCGCATCACGAAATCCTGCGCGAAGTGGACGCAGTGCGCGACCGCGTGATCGCAGCCATCAGCGAATTTCTTGATCGGGAGGCACCGCAAAAGTGACCGCCGAGACGATCTATGATTTTGCCGTAATCGGGGCCGGGATGGCCGGCGCCAGCATCGCCGCCGAACTCGCGCCCCATGCGCGCGTGCTGCTGATAGAAGCCGAAGACGCGCCGGGATACCACGCCACCGGGCGCTCTGCTGCGTTCCGCGAAGAATGCTATGGCGGGCCGGGCGTGGTGCCATTGACGCTGGCATCGGGGGCCTATCTTGAAGAGCACGGCTATCTTACCCCGCGCGGCGCGCTTTATGTCGGGCGGGGAGAAGACCGCGCGGCGATGGATGCGTTCTTCACCACCTTCGCCGGGACGGGCGTGACGATCGAACGCCTGTCATCCGCAACGCTGGCGGACAAGGTGCCGCATATCCGCCCCGATTGGAGCGAGGCGCTGTATCAACCAGCCTGCGCCGATATTGATGTGGCCGGGCTGCACCAGCATTATCTGGGCGCAGCACGGCGGCTTGGGGTCGACGTGGCCTGCCGAGCGCGGGTGGCCCGGATTGATCGGCATGGCGGCGTGTCGACGATCACCAGCGAACGGGGGCAGCAATGGCGCGCGGCTACGATTGTCAACGCGGCGGGTGCGTGGGTGGACGAGGTGGCGCGGATCGCATCTGTGCGCCCCATCGGTATTACCCCGCTGCGCCGCACGGTCGCGGTATTGCGGGTCGCGCCGCACGCGCCCGCCGATCTTCCGCTGGTGCTCGACATCAACGGCGGCTTTTATTTCAAGCCTGACAATGGCCGCCTGTGGCTCAGCCCGCATGATGAAGTCCCGTCCGATCCGTGCGACGCCGCTCCTGAGGAAATCGACGTTGCGATTGCCATCGACCAGTTTCAGCAGGTGACCGACTGGCGGATCGAAGCGGTTGAACGGCGCTGGGCGGGGCTGCGCAGCTTTGCGCCTGACCGCCTGCCAGTTTACGGGGCCGATCCCGATCAACCGGGCTTCTTCTGGTTTGCCGGCCAAGGCGGTTTCGGCATCCAGACCGCGCCCGCTGCAGCCCGATTGGGCGCACAATTGCTGCTGGGGAAGGGTGCGGACGCGATGACCGCGCGGATCGATCCGGCAATGTATGCGCCGGGGCGGTTTGACGCTGATTTAATGGCGCAAACCGCCTAGCCAAGCGCGGTTTATTCTGGCACGTCCGTCTAGCCAATCAACCACAAGGGAAGGGGAAATCAGATGGCTCACAAGTTTGAAATCTACAAGGACAAGGCGGGCGAGTTTCGCGTGCGGTTCAAATATAATTCGGAAATCATGTTCTCGACCGAAGGTTATTCCAGCAAATCGAGCGCGCAGAACGCGATCGATTCGATCAAGAAAAACGGCCCCGACGCGCCGACCGAAGATAATAGCTGAACTCTGCCTGCGTGCTTCGACAGGCTCAGCACGAGCGAGGCTAGCCACTATCCTCGCTCACCCTGAGCTTGTCGAAGGGTGCTGGTAATATATCAGCCCCCCGCCGCGATCCGCGCTGCTTCTGCGCTGGCGAGCGCATCGACCCGTTCGTTCTCCGGGTGGCCATTATGCCCGCGCACCCAATGCCATGTCACCTGATGCGGACGCGCGGCTTCGATCAGGTCGTGCCACAAATCGGCATTGCGCACCGGCTTCTTGGAAGCGTTCATCCAGCCATTCCGCTGCCAGCCGTGAATCCACTTGCTCATTCCATCGAGCACATATTTGCTGTCGGAATACAGATCGACCGCGCACGGCTCGATCAGCGCGTTCAGTCCCATGATCGCAGCGGTCATTTCCATGCGGTTGTTGGTGGTATCAGGCTCTCCGCCCGACATTTCCTTTTCGTGATTGCCCATCCGCAGCAGCACGCCCCAGCCGCCGGGGCCAGGATTGCCCTTGCACGCGCCGTCGGTAAAGATTTCGACCTGTTTCATAGGCAATAGCCTTGGCGGGCCTTGGTTCAGCCTGCAAGCACGTCCGCGCCTGCAGTGTCGTAAAACTTCCAGCGGGCGGCGAATTGCATCGGATCCTTGCGCGTGACCAGCGCATCGTCGGGGGTGTCGAGCCAGTCTTCGGCGCGGCTGGCGACAAACCGCAGGCACGCGCCCTTCGCAATCGCTGGAAACAGCGCGCGCTCCGCCGGTTCAAGCGGGCGGATGCTTTCATAGCCCGCGATCAACGCGCTGCCGAGTTCGGGCTGAAAGCAATTCGTGCCATCAAAACACCACGCCGCATGGGTCACCGCCAGATCGAGCGCCATCGGCCCGGTGCAGGCGAAGTAAAAATCGATCAGGCCTGTCACCCGGTCGCCCAGCATCAGCACATTGTCGGGAAACAGATCAGTATGCGTTTGCGAAACTGGCAGCGCGGCCAAATCGAGCGCCGCCGCCGCATGGGCGTGATCCAGCATCGCCGGAAGCTGCGGGTGGATGGTCGCCAGCCGCTCCGCTCCGCAGGTATCAAGAATTGCGGCGGTCGCGGCGAAATCCATCGCATTGGCGCGGTTGCGCGGAAAATCGCGCGCAGCCAGATGCATCTGCGCCAGCACTGCGCCGACGCTGCGCGCCTGTTCTGCGGTGGGCCGGGCGGGTGAGACGCCGGGGAGGAATTCGATCAGTGCGGCCGCCTTGTCCTCAACCATGCGGAACGACGCGCCTGACCGGTCGTGCATGGTGCGCGGCACCGGGCACCCCTTGGCCGACAGGTGATCGAGCAGATCGAGGAAGTAGGGCAGATCAGCCGTTTCGATCCGCCGTTCATACAGCGTCAGGATGAACCGCGCGCCGCGCCCGTCAACGCCGGTGGTGTCCACCAGCCAGTTGGAGTTCGACACGCCTTCGGCAATGCCTTTGGCCGATACCAGATCACCCACGTCATATTGCGCGATCAGGTGGGCAAGTTCTTCGGCCCCGAGGTGCGTGTAAACCGCCATAACGCGCGCCGTGCCGTTACTCGGTCAGCTGGCGCGGCAGTTTGAACACCATCTTTTCTTCCGCTGCGGTAATGGTCTCTTCGCGGATCGGGCGATAACGTCCCAGCGCGTCAACCACTTCGCGCACCAGAATTTCCGGTGCCGATGCGCCAGCGGTCAGGCCGAGAGTTTCCACCCCATCGAGCCAGGCAAAATCAATCTCGCTGGCGCGCTGGATCAGCTTGGCGGGCGTGCCCAGCCGTTCTGCGACTTCAACCAATCGCAGCGCATTCGATGAATTGGGCGAACCGATCACCAGCACCAGATCGCAATCCTTCGCCAGATCCTTGACCGCCGCCTGCCGGTTCGACGTGGCGTAGCAGATGTCCTCTGCCCGAGGCCCGCTGATATTGGGGAAACGCCGTTCGAGCGCCGCGATCACTTCGGCCGTGTCATCGACCGACAAGGTGGTCTGGGTGAGATAGGCCAGCTGCTTGTCCGAATCGAACGCCAGTTTGCTCACGTCGTCGATCGTTTCGACCAGTGTCATCTGCCCCGGATTGACCTGACCCATCGTGCCGATCACCTCAGGGTGTCCCTCGTGACCGATGAAAATGATGTGGCGGCCCTTTTCGATCTGGCGTTCGGCCTGTCGGTGCACCTTGGAAACCAGCGGGCAGGTGGCATCGACATATAGCAGCTTGCGGCGTCTGGCTTCGGCCGGAACCGCTTTGGGCACGCCGTGGGCGCTGAACACCACCGGGGCATCATCGGGCACATCGTCCAATTCTTCGACGAAAATCGCGCCCTTGGCCTTCAGTTCATCGACAACGTATTTGTTGTGGACGATTTCATGCCGGACATAGACCGGCGCGCCATAGCGTTCGAGCGCTTTTTCAACGATTTCGATCGCCCGGTCGACCCCGGCGCAGAACCCGCGCGGGGCGGCGATCAGCAGGTCGAGCGGGGGGCGTTCGGCGGTGACGGCGGGGCCGGTGCCTGCCTGTGATGCGGGAAAGGGCGCGTTCATGTCGCTCCCTCTAGCGCTTTGTGGCGTCTCTCGCTAGGGCGTGCTTGCGCACCTGAGGCGCATTGGATCGGATTTCGAGGACGGCTGTTGATGATGCTTCGCGCGCGTGCACTTTCTGCTCTTGCCATGACCGCAGCACTCGTCGGCTGCGGCAGGGAAGGCGAACTGGTAATCAATCAGGGCGTCGGTGTTGCCAGCGTGCTCACGCTGTGCCCGGCGGTCGGCATTCCTGACTACACCGGCGATATTACCACCTTCCGCGCCGCAGATGATCGCACGGCTGGCAACCTTGATGTCAGCGCAGCGATGACCAACTTGCGCTCCACGTGCAACGACACCACGGACCAGATTTACAGCGAGGCCACATTCGATGTGAACGCCCGCCGCACTGACACGCGCGGGGCGCGCACTGTAACCTTGCCCTATTTCGTGACTGTGCTGCGCGGTGGCAGCGCGGTGGTGAGCAAGCGGGTGGGCGAAGTCACCTTGACCTTTGCCGATGGGCAGGAACGCGCGAGCGCCGCTGGCAAGGTCGGGTCGTTCATCAACCGCGCCGATGCCGCGTTGCCCGATGATATCCGCGAAAAAATCACGAAAAAGCGCCGTGCGGGGGACGCCGAAGCTGCGCTCGATCCGCTGGCTGATCCCGAAGTAAAGGCCGCGATTGCGCGCACCCGGTTCGAAATGCTGGTCGGCTTTCAGCTGACCGAGGATCAGCTGGCGTATAATGTGACGCGCTGATGGTTTTTCGAACGCGCCTCCGCGCGTTCGTCCTCGGCGCTGATCCGCCGCTGCGCGACAGGCACCTGCGGGCGCGCACCAAAACCCCTTAGCAGCGCTTGCGACGCCTGCGGTGTCGAATGGGTGGAAGGTTAATCGCACTTGAAAATCATGCGAGTCCCCGCGAAGGCGGGGATATTGTCGAAGAGGCTCCCGCCTTCGCGGGAGCGCACAGGGAACAAATGAACCAGACCACAACCCTTTATGCCGCCTATGCGACGCTGATCGAAACCGTGCTGGGTGAACTGGTGACAGAAGGCGTGCTGCCTGCTGGCACGTCGTTCGCCAATGTCACGCTCGAACCGCCGCGCGATCCTGCGCATGGCGATTTGGCGACCAACGCGGCTATGGTGCTGGCCAAGGGTGCAGGCACCAATCCGCGTAGCTTGGCCGAGGCGATTACCGCCAAGCTGCGCGCGCAGCCTGCGATCACCAACGCCGCCATTGCCGGGCCGGGGTTCATCAACCTGCGGCTCGCGCCCGGCGCATGGCTGGCCGAGCTAAAAACCATCGCTGCGCTGGGCGATCAATATGGCCGTTCCAGCATTGGTGCAGGCCGCAGGGTCAATGTCGAATATGTCTCTGCCAACCCGACCGGGCCGATGCACATGGGCCATTGCCGCGGCGCGGTGGTGGGCGATGCGCTGGCCAGCTTGCTCGAATGGGCCGGGCACCGGGTGATCCGCGAATATTACATCAATGATGCGGGCGGGCAGGTCGATGTGCTCGCGCGCTCGGTGCACCTGAGATATCGTGAGGCGCTGGGTGATGATATCGGCGCGATCCCCGATGGGCTTTATCCCGGCGATTATCTGAAGCCGGTCGGCGCGGCGCTGGCCGCAGAGTTTGGCGACCAATACCGCACTGCGCCAGAGGATGAATGGTTGCCATTGTTCCGCAAGCAAGCCGTGGCGCGGATGATGGAACTGATCAAATCCGATCTCGCGATGCTGGGCATCCATCACGATATTTTTGCGTCAGAGGCCGAGTTGCAGGCGGCAGGCAAGCCCGAAGCGGCGGAAGGCTGGCTGCGTGCGCATGATCTGGTTTACGATGGCGAGCTGGAAGCCCCCAAGGGCAAGGCCCCGCCCGAAGACTGGGAGCCGGTCGAACTGCCGCTGTTCCGCTCGACCAGATTTGGCGACGATCAGGATCGCCCGATCAAGAAATCGAACGGCGCGTGGACATATTTCGGTGCCGATCTCGCCTACCATATGCAGAAGGCCGAAACCGCCGATGAACTGATCGACATCTGGGGCGCGGATCACGCCGGCACGGTCAAGCGGATCAAGGCGGCGGTCGCGGCGCTATCCGAAGGCGAAGGCCGCCCGATCCCGTTCGACGTCAAGCTGGTGCAGATGGTGCAGCTGATGCGCGGGGGCGAGCCTGCGAAAATGTCCAAACGCTCGGGCAATTTCATCACTATTGCCGATATGATCGATGAAGTGGGCAAGGACGTGGTGCGTTTCACCATGCTGACCCGCAAGCCCGAAGCGCAGATGGAGTTCGACTTCGTCAAGGTGGTCGAAGCGTCAAAGGACAATCCGGTGTTCTATGTGCAATATGCCCATGCCCGGATTCAATCGACGCTGCGCAAGGCGGCGGAGGCCGGGTTCGCGCCCGATTCAGCCGCGATCGACCGGTTGGGGGACGAGGAAATCGCGCTGATCCGCCGCGCCGCGCAATTCCCGCGCGAAATCGAGGCCGCCGCCCGCGCGCGCGAACCGCACCGGATTGCGTTCTATCTCTATGATCTGGCAGGCGACCTCCATGCCTTCTGGAACCTGGGTAATGACCGCGTTGAAAAGCGGTTCATCGTGGAACAGGATGCGCAGCTGACTGCGGCAAGGCTTTTCCTTGGCACGGCAATCGGGCAAGTGATCCGCAATGGGCTTGGCGTGCTAGGCGTCCAAGCTGTAGAGACGATGTAGCCGTTTTTGGGGGAAGGCCACGAGGTTCGCCATGATCGATGCTGAATATGAAGAACTGAACGAGGCTGACGGCAAGCTTGACCTTGCCGATACTGACAGCCTGCCGTGGCTCGAATCCGATGAGGATGATGACGGCGCGGGCGGGCTGGATACAGCGCAGATCCTCGGCTTTGCTGCGGTGTTGGTGTTGTTGCTGGGCGCGGTTGTTGGCGGCGTGTGGTTCTTCACGAACAAGGCGGCTGGCGGTGATCTGGTGGCCGATGGCAGCGTGATCGAAGCCCCCGCCGGGCCGATCAAGGAGCGTCCCGAAAACCCCGGCGGCAAGACCTTTGCCGGAACCGGCAATGTTGCCCCCGTGGTGGGTGAAGGCGGCACGCGCCCGGCGGTGGTGGCGACCAAGGATGCGCCTGCGGCAACAACAGCGCCCAAACCGTCGATTTCAACAGTATCGAGCACGGATGCTGTTCCTGCCAGCGCGCCTGCCGCCATCACCGGCGTTGGCGTGCAGCTCGCTGCCTATGGCACCCGCGCGCGGGCCGAACAGGGGTGGAGCGACCTGTCGCGCCGCACTGACAAGCTGGCGGGCGTGAAACACCGGGTGGTCGAAGGCAAGGTCGATATCGGCACGGTCTATCGCTTGCAGGCGGTGGCACCGGATCGGGCCGCAGCCGAACAGCTGTGCGCGGCGCTGAAATCTGACGGGCTCGACTGCCAGATCAAGTAAGGGCGGCGTCAAAGGCGACCTATGCCAGCGCGCTGAGATGCTGACGCATCACGCGCTGGATATGCTCAAGCGCCGCACGGGCTTAACCAAATCGCGATGGGCGATGCTCATCGCGATTTGGTATTAGATCGGCTTTTCCCCGCCCTAGACACCCCCTTGCCCTTGCTTGCGCCGCGCTAGCCTGCGATTTTGTGCAGATGATTCCGGCAATCTTCGGCCTCAGCGGCCCGCAACTGACGGCAGACGAGCGCGCGTTTTTCCGCGATGCTGATCCGGCGGGCTATATCCTGTTCGCTCGCAATTGCGCCAGTCCTGAACAATTGCGCAGCCTGACCGATGACCTGCGCAGCATCCATGGACGCGACCACCTGCTAGTGTCGATCGATCAGGAAGGCGGCCGCGTCGCGCGGCTGCGTCCGCCGCTGTGGTCGGCCTATCCCTGCGGTGAAGCCTTTGATAGGTTGTATGAACTGGCCCCGGCCAGCGCGATAGAGGCGGCCCGCGCCAATGCCACCGCGATGGGACAGGAATTGTCGGCGATGGGGATTACGGTCGATTATTACCCTCCGTTAGACCTGCGTTTTCCCGGTGCGCATGATGTGATCGGAGACCGCGCGCTGGGCCGCGATCCGATGCAGGTCGCCGCCTTGGGCCGCGCGATCCTTGACGGGCTGGCCGCAGGCGGGGTGGCCGGGTGCATCAAGCATATGCCGGGCCACGGTCGCAGCGATGTCGATACCCACAAGACGCTGCCCACCGTTACCGCGAGCGCTGCTGATCTGGAGGCCGACATCGCCCCGTTCCGCGCGCTGAATCAAGCGCTTATCGGCATGACCGGGCATTTGCTGTTCCCGGTGTGGGATGCGCAAAACCCCGCCACTTTGTCCCCCACCATCATTGCCGATATTATTCGTGGGTTAATCGGCTTTGATGGTCTGCTGCTGACCGATGATATCGACATGGAGGCGCTGGGCGGCACAATCCCCGAACGCGCCGCCCGCGCCCACGCGGCGGGGTGCGATATCATCCTCAATTGCTGGGCGAAAATGGCGGACATGGAGGGGATTTGTGCGGCGCTTCCCACCATGTCAGCCGCCACCACCGCGCGGCTTGATCGCGCGCTGGCGGGCACGCGGATTGCCCCGGCGATGGCGCCCGACCATGCCGGATTGCTGGCGAAACGCGATGAATTGCTCGCGCTGACCGGGGCGGCGGCATGAACGACGTGGCCGAACCCTTCATGTTCCCGCAGGCCGATGCGGCCAAGCCCGATACGGATGCGCTCTATCTTGAACTCGATGGCTGGGAAGGCCCGCTTGACCTGCTGCTCGATCTGGCGCGGCGGCAGAAGGTCGATCTCAGGCAGATTTCGATCCTCGCGCTGGTCGATCAATACCTGACCTATATCGAACGGGCCGGCGCGCTCAGGTTGGAACTGGCGGCCGATTACCTCGTGATGGCGGCGTGGCTCGCCTACCTTAAATCGGCGATGCTGCTGCCCAAGGCCGAGCAGGAAGACCCTTCGCCCGAAGAACTGGCGCTGCGCCTGCAATTGCGCCTGCAACGGCTGGGCGCGATGCGTGAGGCGGCGGCGCGGCTGATGGGGCGTGACCGGATCGGGCGCGATGTGTTTGTGCGGGGCGCGCCCGAAGGCCTGCGCACCGATCGCAAGACCGTGTGGCGCAGCGATATGTTCGCGTTGATCCAAGCCTATGGGCAGGTGAAAGCGCGCACCGCCCCGCGCATCTATCACGTTGCCAATCGTCCGGTAATGACGCTCGATTCCGCGCTCGAACGGGTGTCGGCGATGTTGGGCGTGACGCTCGACTGGATGGATATCCGCGATTTTCTGCCTCCCCATGCTGAACCGGCGTTGCGGCGCTCGGCGCTGGCATCGAGCTTTGTCGCGGCGCTGGAACTGGCGCGGCGGGGGCGGGCGGAATTGGCGCAGGACGCGGCCTTCGCTCCCTTGCGCATCCGGCGGTTGAAAGCAGGAACGCCCGCATGAGCGGCGAGCCTGCCACGCTGGAACGCGCGGTCGAGGCGACCCTGTTCGCGTCAGACGAGCCCATGACCATTGCCGCGCTGGCCGTGCATCTGGGCGGGGTTGAGCCTGCCGACCTGCGCGATGCGCTGACCGCGCTCGCCACGCAGTATGCGGCGCGCGGGGTGCATCTGGTCGAGCGCGGCGGGCGCTGGCATTTCGAAACCGCGCCCGATCTTGCCCACTTGCTGCGGCGCGAAAAGGAGCAGGTGCGCCGGTTAAGCCGCGCGGCGACCGAAGTGCTGGCGATCATCGCTTATCACGAGCCGGTCAGCCGCGCTGAAATCGAATCGATTCGCGGGGTGCAGACCAGCGCAGGGACATTGGACGTGCTGATGGAGGCAGGCTGGATCAGGCTGGCGGGCCGCCGCGAAGTGCCGGGCCGCCCGGTGATCTATGCCACCACGCCCGAATTCCTCGACCATTTCGGCCTCGCCAGCCGCCGCGATCTGCCGGGAATAGACGAATTGCGCGCCGCCGGGTTGCTCGATCCGGTCGATGATGCGCTGGAAGAAGCGATGCGGTTTGATCCCGATGATGCCGAAGCAGAAGGAGATAGCGCGTAACCGCGTTATCCTGCTACGGAGCCACCTACGCAGCCGGGTGGCATCCCGGCGGCAAGGCCCCTATATAAGGGGCGCAACCCAACACGAGTCTCGCCCCATGAATATCGGTATCTGGCAAATTCTCATCCTCGCACTGGTCGTGCTGGTCCTGTTCGGGCGGGGGCGCATTTCGGAAATGATGGGCGATTTCGGCAAGGGCATCTCCAGTTTCAAAAAGGGGATGAGCGAGACTGATGAGCCCGCGCCCAAGGCCCGGATCGAACCGCCTGCCAACGGCGCTCCCCCGGCAGAAACCCCTGCTCCGGCAGATAAAAATGACACGACCGGCGCGTAACCTCGCCTGAAGGAGGCGGCCAAGCCGCACCTCGCATGTTCGATATCGGCGCCGCAGAACTGCTGGTCATCATCATCGTCGCGGTCGTTGTGATCGGGCCGAAGGACCTGCCGCTCGCCATGCGCGTGGCGGGCCGGTGGATCGGCAAGCTGCGGCGGGTCTCAGCCCATTTCCGCAGCGGCATTGATACGATGGTGCGCGAAGCCGAGTTGGAAGACATGGAAAAAAAGTGGAAGGCGCAGAATGAGGAAATCATGCGCCGTTCCGCTGCCCTGACCGAGGCTGAGGTCGCGGCCAGTTCCGACGCGGAGCTGATGACCGGGCCGCCCCCGGTGGACGCGCCGCCTTCTGACACTCCATCCCAGCCTGCGCCCGAAACCCCTGCTAAAGGCGGCGATAATGCTCAAGATTGATGATCTTGACGAAAGCCGCGCGCCGCTGCTCGATCACCTGATCGAACTGCGCACCCGCATCATCCGCGCCTTATTGGCGCTGGCGGTGGGGTTTGGGGTGTGCCTGTATTTCGCCGACGATATCCTCGGCTTTCTGGTGTGGCCATTGAAGCAGGCGTTTCCTGACGGCGAAGGCCAGCTGATTTTCACCAAGCTGCCCGAAGTGTTCTTTGTCGAGCTGAAAGTCGCGCTGTTTGCGGGCTTCATGGTCAGCTTTCCGATCATCGCCAACCAACTCTGGGCGTTTGTCGCGCCGGGGTTGTATGCGCGTGAGAAAAAGGCGTTTCTTCCGTTCCTGATCGCGACCCCGGTGCTGTTTCTGGGCGGCGCGTCGCTCGCCTATTTCGTGGTGATGCCCACCGCGTTCCGGTTCTTCCTCGGGTTTGGCGGGGAGGCGGGGGGGATGCAGCTGCAGGCCTTGCCCAGCGCGGGCGAATATCTCAGCCTGGTGATGCAGTTCATCCTTGCCTTCGGGCTGACATTTCTGCTGCCGGTGCTGTTATTGCTGCTGCACCGCGCAGGGATTGTCACCCGCGCGCAGATGGCGGGCGCGCGGCGTTATGTGATCGTGGGGATCTTTGCGATTGCGGCGATTGTCACGCCGCCCGATCCCGGCTCGCAAATCATACTCGGGTTGCCACTGATCCTGCTGTTCGAGGCATCGCTGGTGCTGATGCGGTTGCAGGAGCGCAAGGTTGAGGCCGGGCGCGCGGCCGACACCGAGGAACAGGCAGCGGCGGAGTAATTACTCCCCGCGCACCTTCACCCCGCCGATCCACACCTCATGCACCTGCGCGGCGCGAATATCGTCGGGCGAGGCGAGCAGCGGGTCGCGGTCAACCAGCAGGAAATCAGCGCGTTCGCCGGGGATCAGGCGCCCGAACCGCCCCTCGGCAAAGCCAGCATAGGCGGCGTCTGAAGTGAACCCGGCGAGCGCCTGTTCTCGGCTGACGGTTTCTTGCGGCAACCACCCGCCGAACGGCTGGCCATCGGCATCGGTGCGGCTGATCGCGGCGGCGAGGCCCGCGAAGGGATCGGCAGGTTCAACCGGCGCGTCCGATCCGAACGCCAGCCGCCCGCCTGCAGCCACGATGCTACGCCACGCATAGGCTCCGCCCAGCCGATCCGGCCCCAGCCGCGCTTCGGCCATCGTCCGGTCGGACGTCTGGTGCAGCGGCTGCATCGAGGCGATGATACCGTGCTGGCCCACCCGCGCGATGTCAGCCGGATCAATGATCTGCGCGTGCTCGATCCGCCAGCGCCGGTCGCCGGTATAGCTTTCGGAAAGCTCCTCAATCGCCGCCAGAACATCGGCATTGGCCGCATCGCCAATAGCGTGAACGGCGGTCTGGAAATTGTCCATCGCCGCGCGGCTCATCAGATTGCGTAATTGCGCCGGGGTGAGGAACGCCAGCCCCTTGACTCCGGCTTGATCGGCGTAAGGCGCCTTCAGGCTCGCCCCGCGTGATCCCAATGCGCCGTCGAGGTAAATCTTGATCCCGCCCATCCGCAGTTTGTCGTCATACAGCCAGCCGGTCGGCTGCGGCCCGGCGATCAGTTCGAGCGTGTCGAAACTGTCGGCATAGGCCATGATCCGGATGCGAAGCCGCCCGGCATCGCCCGCGCGGCGATAGGCGCCCCAATCGGCCATGTCGGTGCCCATATCGGCAACCGCTGTGACACCTTTGGCCAGCAGCACTTCCTGCGCGCGAAAGAAGGCGAGATCGCGGTCTTCGGGGCGCGGCGCGGGGACAACCTTGGCGACCAGACCGATGGCGTTGTCGATGAACACGCCCGTTGGTTTGCCGCTAGCATCGCGTATGATCATGCCGCCTGCCGGATCGCGCGTTTCGGCGGTTACGCCTGCGGTGGTGAGCGCCAGCGTGTTTCCCCAATTGGCGTGATTATCCGCGCGTTCGAGCCACACCGGACGATCTGCCACCACTCCATCAAGCTCAGCCGCCGTGGGGAAGCGGCCTAAGCCCCACTTTTCCTGATTCCACCCGCGTCCCAAAATCCACGGGCGACCGGGATTGTCATCAGCAAACGCCTTGATCTTCGCCAGCGCATCGTCAAGCGAGGTGGTGTCCGACAGGTCGAGCGTCAGCGCGGCAAAGCCGATATCCATCACGTGCACGTGCGCGTCGATCATGCCGGGGATCATCACGCGCCCCTGCCCATCCAGCAGGAAATCGACCGTGGGGCGTTCATCCCGGCGCCCCAGCACGGCCACAACCTTGCCGTCATCATCGAATACCAGCCCGGTAAAACGCAGCACCTTGCCTTCGCCATCAATCGTCACGCCATCGACATTGTCGATCAGCGTATCGGCCAGCGCAGGGGCAGAAAGGGCGAGCAACGAGCAGGCGGCAAAAGCAAAAGCGAGGGTGCGGCGCATGGGTTTCCTTGGGGCAGGGTGATTGTGCTGGGCAAAACAGATCGGACGCGGTGACTATCGCCTTGCCGCGCGCTTGCCAATCGCAGCCGAATAGAAAATCCCTGCGCAAACAAATTGCCCTTGACGCGCCAACCCTCTAATCGCCGCGGCATCATGTCGACACAGCCTGTATCATCCCGCCCCAAAGGTGCCGCCGCCAGCCCGGCCGACCTTACCATTGACGATGTCCGCGCCGCCGCCGCGCGGATTGATGGCGCGGTGGTCAAAACCCCGATGATGCATTCGATCACCCTGTCGGAAATCACCGGCGCGGATATCTGGCTGAAGTTTGAAAACCTGCAATTCACCGCTGCTTACAAGGAACGCGGCGCGCTCAATGCTTTGCTGCTGCTCAATGATGAACAGCGCGCGCGCGGCGTGATTGCGGCCTCGGCGGGGAACCATTCGCAGGGCCTGTCCTATCACGGCACCCGGTTGGGCGTGCCCGTCACCATCGTCATGCCGCGCACTACCCCCACGGTGAAGGTGATGCAGACCGAAAGCGTCGGCGGCAAGGTGGTGCTCGAAGGCGAAACCTTCGACGATGCCTATACCCATGCCCGGATGCTGGAAAAGGAACTGGGCCTGACCTTCGTGCATCCGTTTGACGATCCCGATGTAGCAGCGGGCGCGGGCACGGTGGCGCTGGAAATGTTCGCCGTGAAGCCTGATCTGGATTGCATCGTCACGCCGATTGGCGGGGGCGGGCTGATTTCGGGCATGGCAACCGTGGCCAAGGCATTGAACCCGGATATCGAAGTTATCGGCGTGCAGGCCGGGCTGTTTCCTTCGATGTTCGACCGGATCAAGGGCGAAAGCCACGATTGCGGCGGCGATACGCTGGCCGAAGGGATCGCGGTCAAACAGCCGGGCGATTTCACCGCGCAGGTGATCGCCCAAAAGGTTGATGACATTCTGCTGGTGGATGAACCCGCGCTGGAAAAGGCGGTGGCGCTGCTGCTCCAGATCGAAAAGACCGTGGTCGAAGGCGCGGGCGCGGCGGGGCTGGCGGCGGTGCTCAGCAATCCTGAGCGGTTTGCCGGCAAAAGCGTCGGTCTGGCGCTGTGCGGCGGCAATATCGACACCCGGCTGCTCGCCAATGTGCTGTTGCGCGATCTGGCGCGGCAGGGGCGGCTGGCGCGGCTGCGGATCACCTTGCAGGATCGCCCCGGCGCGCTGTTCAAGGTGATGCGCCTGTTTGACGAACACAACGTCAACATCATCGAAATCTATCACCAGCGGATTTTTACCACGCTACCGGCCAAGGGCCTGATTACCGACATCGAATGCGAAGCGCGCGATGCCGATCAGGTTGATCGGCTGGTTGAAGGCCTGCGGGCCAAGGGATATTCGGTGCAGATGGTCGAACTGGCCTGATCCGGGCGAAACCCGCCTTGCGGGGAAGGTGAAACGTCCCGATTCAAGCCATCGCCGATGATCATCGTGCGGCAGACCGTGCATTCCCGCGTATAATTCGCATGGATTTATGGTTAAGGGACTTTTACCGAGGGGCCAGTGCAGGCATAAGATTTTCTTAACGCTTGCACTGACGCGATTCACGCGTGAAAGGATACGCCCAACCCGTGACGGCACCGATCCGCTTTCCCCGGTTCTTCGTGACCAGCCCGGCGCCGTGCCCCTATCTGCCGGGGCGCAGCGAACGCAAGGTGTTCACTGAACTTAAGGGCCCCCACGCCGATCAGCTGAACGAGGCTTTGGGCCGCATCGGGTTCCGCCGCAGTCAGACGGTGGCCTATCGCCCGTCCTGCCTTGATTGTCAGGCCTGCGTTTCGGTGCGGGTGGTGGCCGGCCAATTCCAGCCTTCGGGCACGCAAAAGCGCGATCAGAAACGCAATGATGATCTGATCGTCACCGAATGCCGCCCGTGGGCGACCGACGAACAGTTTGACTTGCTGGCGAAATATCTCGGCGCACGCCATCCTGATGGCGGTATGTTGGCGATGGATGAACTCGATTATGCCGACATGATCGAACATACTCCGGTGTCCAGCGTAGTGACCGAATATCGCGAACCGGGGCTGGGCGGACGTCCAGGGCGGCTGATCGGTGCCTGCCTGACAGACCGGCAAAGCGATGGACTGTCGATGATCTATTCGTTTTATGATCCCGACCATCAAACGCGCGCGGGGCTGGGCAATTTCATCATCCTTGATCACATCCGTCGTGCTGCCGCCGAAGGTCTGCCCTATGTCTATCTCGGCTATTGGGTCGAAGGCAGTCCGCGGATGCAATACAAGGTGCGTTACCGTCCGCTGGAACGGCTGACCCGCGAAGGCTGGCAGTTGATGGATGCGGAAGAACAGCAGCGGCTGATCGCTGCGGCGACCGCGCCGCGACAACCGCAGGACGCGCCGCTGGTCGGTGCGCGGGGCAAGGATGGCCAGCCTGTCAAGTTTCCGGAAAGCTGAGCTCCGCCGCTTTTTCAAGCTTGCTCTCGCACTCACCGCAGGATTGGGGCAGGGCGCGCTGGCGCTGACGGCGGTGCCGGTGGCGGCACAGGACGCGCCAGAGGATGTTAGCACCGCGGCAGAGCCGCCGGAGGAGGCCTTGCCCGCCCCTGAGGCTGCGCCCGAACCAGCGCCCGAACCAGCGCCGGTTCCGCTGTCGTTGGACGCGCTGATCCCGGTTGACGCGGTTGATGACCCCGATCTCTGGGCCGCAGCCGGGGTTGCCAATCCGGCCGCAGCATCGGACGAAGCCGGCTTTGCGCTAGATGCGTCCAGCCCCGTGCTTGACCCCGCCTTGACCGGGCTTGCTCCTTCGTCAGAATCGGCTTTGATGGCTGACATTGATGCGGTTTTTGCCGATCTGACACTCGATGCGCCAACCCCACTGGAGTCCGATCCTGAGCTTGAAGCGCTCGCCAGCATCGCCGCGCCGGTGCTGGCTGAGCTGCCCGAACTGGAAGAAATCCGGATCAATAAGACTGTCGTGCTGGCGGTGCCGGTGGTGTCGGATGCCTTTCCTGAGAGTCGCAGGTTTATACAACGTTACAAAGAGTTGTCGAATATTCGCGAGCTTGATGATGGCGCGGATTCCGCCCCGCAGGTGGCTGCCAGCGCCCGCGCGGATGAAGAATTGCTCGGTAATATGCTGCGCACTTACGGCTATTATGATGGCGACGTGGTGCGCCAGCTATCGGGTGGCCGCCGTGCGCGCGAAAACGGCGATGCCGATGCCGATAACGTCGCCACACAGCCCCGCGTCCGGTTCGATGTCATGCCCGGCACCCGCTACCAATTCGGCCGCGTTGACCTCGGCGCGCTGCCTGCTCTGCCGGAGCCTGACGCCAGCCGGTTGATGGCGGCGTTCGCGATCAAGCCGGGCGATCCGCTTTATGCCGATCGGATCATAGAGCGCGAGATCGAACTGCGTGTGGCGCTGGGTGAAAGCGGCTATCCCTTTGCCAATATTGAAGAACCTGAACTGCTGATCGATCACGCCCGCAACGAAGGGGATCTGACGCTGGATGTCCAGCCGGGCGGCAAATATGTGTTTGGCGAAATCGTCAGCAGCGAACCCCGGTTCCTGTCCGGGCGGCACCTTGGGCGCATCGCCCGCTTCGACCCCGGCGATGGGTTCCAGAAGAGCCTTGAAACCGACTTGCGCCGCGCGGTGATCGCCACCGGGTTGGTGTCGAGCGTTACCGTCACGCCGCGCGAAACCCGCGCGCCCGAAGGCGATCAACCGGGTGAAGTCGCGCTCGACGTCGGGTTTGAACGCGCGCCGCTGCGCACCATCGCGGGAGCCATCGGGTATGGCACCGAGGATGGTTTCAAGGTCGAGGGTCGATGGGAGCACCGCAATCTGTTCCCGCCCGAAGGCGCGCTGCGGCTGCGCACTATCCTTGGCACGCGGGAAGCGCTTGCCAGTGTCGGGGTGCGCCGCAACAATTTCCTTGGCCGTGATCAGGTGCTCAGCGTCGATGTGTTCGCCAGCGACATCACTACCGAAGCCGTGGATTCGCGCGGATTCGGGACGCGCGCTACGTTTGAAAAGATTTCGAACCTGCTGTTTCAAAAACCGCTGAGTTGGCAAATCGGCGGTGAGTTGCTCTATACTGACGAGCGCAATCGCACCGTCAGGATAGCACCCGGAGGCCCGCTGCCGCGCCGCAGCTTTCTGATCGGCGGGCTGTTCGGCAGCGTCACATTGGATGGCAGCGATGATCTGCTCGATCCCACCAGCGGTTATCGCGCGACGCTGTATCTCGCGCCGGAAGCGTCACGTTCGCAAGGGGCGGAGTCGTTCTATCTGCGCACGCAGGGCGATGCCAGTTACTACCAGTCGCTGGGAACGACAGTGCTGGCCGGGCGTGTGCGAGTGGCGACAATTCAGGGCGCAGATGCCGATGATATCGCGCCTTCGCGGAGGCTTTATGCCGGCGGAGGCGCATCGGTGCGCGGGTTCGGGTTTCAGGGCGTTGGCCCGCGTGATGCTTTCGGCAACCCGATTGGCGGGGCATCGCTGGTCGAATTCGCGTTGGAAGCGCGGGTCGATACGCCGTTGTTCGATGGCGCGCTTGAAGTGGTTCCGTTCATCGATGCGGGTTCGGTCAGGCGCGGATCGACCCCCGGGTTTGATGAATTTCGCGTCGGTGCCGGGATTGGTATTCGTTACAAGACCACCTTCGGCCCGATTCGTGTCGATGTGGCGACCCCGGTCAATCCGACCCCGTTTGATAGCCCGGTGGTGGTCTATGTCAGCCTGGGGCAGGCGTTCTGATGGCGGATATGCCTGACACCGCGCCCTCAAAGCGCCGCCGCTGGGGCAAGCGGCTTGGGTGGGCGCTGGCGCTGTTGCTCGCCCCGTTTGTGCTGGTTGCCGGGTTTCTGGCTACACCAATCGGTAAGCGTGTCATTGCGGATCAGATCGCTGCGGTCGCCCCGGCATCGGGCCTGCGTTTTACGGTCGGACGGATTGAAGGCGATATCTATAGCAAGGCGGTGCTGCGATCGGTCGAGGTAAGCGACCCCAAGGGCGTGTTCCTGACTATTCCCGAAGTCCGCCTTGATTGGCGGCCGCTGCATTGGCTGTGGAGCGGGCTGGATATTCGCGAGGTCACAACCCGGCGCGGGCGGCTTGAACGGCTGCCCGAACTGCTGCCCGGCGATCCCGATGCACCATTGCTGCCCGATTTTGATATCCGAGTGGATAGGCTTGCGGTCGAAGACCTGGTGATTGCCAAGGGGGTGGCGACCGACAGCGATGAACGCGCCAACCTGCACGCCAAGGTCGACATCCGTAAAGGCCGCGCGCTGATTGATGCCAAGGCGCAATTGGGCGCGCAGGATCGCATTACCCTGCTGCTGGATGCAGAACCTGATGGCGACCGCTTCGATCTTGATGGCGATTACCTTGCGCCTGCGGGCGGGGTGTTGGCCGGGCTTGCCGGGTTTGAGGCGGGCTATAGCGCCAAGGTGGCCGGGGACGGAACCTGGGCGCGCTGGCGCGGGGTGGCAGTGGCGCGGCGCATTGCAAAATCAGCCGATGGCGACAGGGTTTCAGCGCCAGTGGCGGCGTTCCAGATTTCCAATGATGCGGGGCGTTACGGCGTGCTGGGGCAGGTGCGCGCCGGATTGGGCGACCGAACCGTGATCGCGCGCTCTCTCGGCGATCAACTGTCGTTGGCCGCGAATTTTGCGCTCAAGGACAGCGTGATCGAAGGGCGCGTGGCGGCGGTATCCAACACGATTGACCTGCGCAGCGGCGGGGTGGTTGATCTGGCGGACAAGGCGGTGGACGGCGCACGGGTGATGCTGACCTTGCGCGATCCCGATCTGCTTGGGGCAGGGTTGCGGCTGGAGGGTGCCAAGCTGGCCGCCAATCTCAGCGGTGATTTTGATGACCTGGCGATCAAGCATCGAATTGATGTTGCTCGGCTGCAATCGGGTGACGTGACAGCCGATGGGTTGGTGCAGGAAGGCAGCGCGCGGTTCAATGACAAGGCGATTTCAGTGCCGCTGGCGGTGACGGCTGAGCGGGTGACGACCGGCATTGCGCTGGCCGATCCGCGATTGGTCAAAGGGCGGCTGAGCGGCGCTCTGACCTATGATTTTGCGCGCCAGCGGCTTGATGCCGATAATGCCCGGATCACCTTCCCCGGCCTTGAGGCGGTGCTGGCGCTGCGCGGCGATGTGGCCGCTGGAGCCTATGCGCTGGCGGGGCCGATAACCGCGCGCGGCCTCAAGATT
>PHEB01000019.1 GCA_002842735.1 Alphaproteobacteria bacterium HGW-Alphaproteobacteria-7
AGCAACAGCATCGCGGCTGCGCAGATCCGCCATGAATTCAGGAAGAGCGTCATAGCCAAGCGCCTTATGGTGCCCGCGCGACAGCCGCTGGCGCTTGGGTAGTAGTTGATCAAGATGCCCGCGCCAGCGCGCCGGGTTCTCGCCCGACCGGTGGCCTCTAGCCTTTGCGGCGTCGAGGACATTCTCGATCCGGCCACGCAACCTCTCAGCTGTCTCGGGTGTGCGCTGCCACAGTGGTTGCAGCACATCAAGGACGTCCTGTGTGGCAATCTCATCGACCGGCTTGCTGCGCATGGGTTCGGCATACTTTGTAAGCGTCATCATCCATTGGGCGGCGTGCTTGGCATTGCGCCATGACGGTCGCATCGCTTCCACATAGGTATCGGCGCTTTCGCCGAAGGTCGGCACACTTTCATCCTTCGCTCGCTCGGCACGCGGATCGCCACCACTGGCGAGAATAGCGCGCAATGCCGCCGCTTCGGAGCGGGCATTCGCCAGCGACAGGTCACGCGCACTGCCCAGACCCAACTCGGTACGCTTGCCGCTGCGCGTGTACATGAAGATCCAGCGCCGCCGGAACAGATACAGCCCGCCGCCGTCTGAATGTCTCCCGGGTGTCTTCAGCTTGGCAACCTGGGTCGCGCTCAGCTTGTTCAGTGTTCTTGCGCCCATCTCAACCTTCGTCGGTCCCACTATGGGTCCCACTTTATGTATGAGATTGGGCGGAATGTCAAGGAATGGCTTGAAACACGATTCTTAGGAATATATCAAAATTACAATATGTTTATGGGCATGATGACTATGAATGGTATCGTATGAAATGAGCGAATTGGCGGACTCCGTCTCCGCCATCGCTTTTTCTGACCCGGAAAAGCGATGGAAATCCCAGGGTCACGCTTTCATCAGCGTTTCAGGATCAGGTAAAGCGCGCCCTCGCCCCCGTGGCGGATGTGGGCCTTGCGCACCGCGCTGATCGCGCTGCCGTGGCGGCTGGCGGCGAGCCAATCGAGCAGTTTCGCCCGGATCGCCCCGCGCCGCACCATCCGGTCAGCCGGATCGACCGGCCGTTCACGCCCGGCAATCACCAGCACCACCCGCGCGTTCATCATCCGTGCCTGATCCAACCCGGCCATGATCCTGTCATAAGCGGCATCGAGCGTGCAATCGTGCAGATCAAGAGTAAGATCGGGATCAAGCCGTCCGCCCTTCATCCGCCGATCCCAGTGCGAATCGAGGCCTGCCTGCTGGGCAGCGGGCAGCGGAGGCGGCTGGCGGAGCGGCGGCCTGGGCACGGCTTTAACGGTTTTGGCTGGAATGGCTGGCTTGGCCACAGGCGCCGCGCCGCGCACAGAAGGCGTCTGCGCAGGCGTGGCCGGAAGGGGCGGGCGTTCACGCCCCGACATCGGGGTGACGCTTGCGGCAAGATGCGCCCAGGCAGCCTGTTCGCCAGTGGTCAGCCCGCGTGGCAGCCGCGTCATTGGCCGCCTACGCCGAGCCGCGCTGCTGCTCCACGTGGCAGCAGCACATAGGCCCGTCCGCGCCCGCTCATCCCGCCGGCGATCGCCCGCGCGTCATCGCCCGCACCCCAGAAGGTGTCGAACCGGTTGGCACCCTTGATCGCGCCGCCGGTATCCTGCGCGACCCACAAGCCGTTGGCCTCTGCCCGGTCCAGTTCCAGCCATACCGGCGCGCCCAGCGGCACAAAGGCAGGGTCAGCCGCGACCGAGTTTTCCCGCCGCACCGGCACGCCCAGCGCGCCCAAAGGGCCATCCCCGCGCAATTCCGAGAAGAAAATCCAGCTTTTGTTGAGCCGCATCAGATCGCGCCCTTCGCGCGGGTTGTCGCGGATATAGGCCATGATCCCTTGCATTGATCCGGAATACTTGCCCGGCCCTTCACCCAGCAGGCCGCGTTCCCGCATTACCCCGCCAATGCCGACATATTCACGCCCATTCTGCCCGGCATAGCCGATGCGGATCACCTCACCTTCGGGGGTGCGCAACCGGCCGGATCCTTGGATCTGGAGGAAGAAGAACTCGACCGGATCAGCTGCCCACGCGATGATCGGAGCCACGCCATTGAGCGCCCCGTCCTCGATCGCCGCGCGGTCGTGATAGAGCACGAACCGGCCCTGTTCGTCATAACGGCCCAGCGGCGGGCGGCCCGTGCGTTCGGCAGCGGGGACATCATCGGGCCATGCGCGCACCAGATCGGGCGGCATTGCGTAAACCGGCACGGTGAAGCCCTCACGACGGGTGCGGCTGCCCGCGATCTCAGGCTCGAAATAGCCGGTGGCGAACGCGCGGCCATCGCCGACCTGCACCGGGGTGAATTGTTCTGCGAAGAATTGCCGCGCACGCGCCGGAGCCCAGCCGCGCGCCGCATCGCAGGGCCGACGCCAATCGCCCGCAAGGGTCAATCCGCTGGCATCTTCGCGAGCAAGCAGCCGCGGACATGATTCGACAAAGCTGGAAAGCGCCCCTTGCGCATCGCGGTCACTGACCGGAAGCGCGGCAACAGCCGGGCCAAGCACGACCCCGGCAAGCAGGGCATTCGCCGTCACCGGCGCGACTGCGGGGGCGGCCATTGGGGGGGCTGCAACCACTGGCGGCGGAACGCTGCCATGCGGGATAATGCGCCCGCACGCCGCCACGAAAAGCAGCGTTATTAGTGCCAGCACCGACCGCATTTCAGGCTCCTTGAACGATCAAGCGGGTGGGCACGATCAAGCGGTGCCAAACCCCGCCTCTTGCGATCAACCCTCGTCGGTTTCGTCGAGCACCCAGTTGGGATCGCGCGCTGCGGTGTTGCGTGCGAACGTCCACACGTCGCGGCTTTCAATCGCATCGTCGAGCGAACCTGCGATAACATTGCCGTCCTTGTCGCGGGTGATGGCGGCGACATCGGCCACGAACAGCAGCGCAATCCGCGCCATCCGGCCATCAAGCGAGGCTGAATGGATGCGGGTTTCCTCAATCCGGATCAGTGTGTTGTCGAGCGTTTCGCCCGCCGCTTCGCGTGCATCAAGCGCGGCGACGAAGCCCGCATAGACATCATCGTCGCACAATTCGCGCAGCGTTTCGCGGTCGCCCTGCCAGAACGCTTCGAGCACCATGCGGTAGGCACCGCGTGCGCCTTCGAGGAATTGGCCAAGATTGAATGAGTTGTCCGCAGCAGCGATTTCGCGCAGGCCCCGTTCGACCGCAGGCATCACGCCTTCAAGTTCGGGTGCGCGCGGGGCGGCAACAGTCGCCGCAGTGGCAGGGTGGACAACACCAGCGGGCTTATCATCCGCATCGAAGCGCTGCGGCACCGATTCCTCTTCATGCTCTGCCCGGCGTCCAAGCACCGAATAGAGGCGAAGGCCGAGAAACGCGGCGACCATGGCGAGGAGAACGATTTCAAGCACTGTAACAATCCGATCTGCGAACCAGACGCGCGCGCCTTATGACACGCAAACGTCCATGAACTTCCACTTTAGCCCTAAATGGGGATCGATTACAAATAGCCAACAGCCAATCCGTTGCCGATCGGGCGGGAGTCGCGCAGTTTGCGATGTCATTCTGCACCCTGTTGCGAGCGCGCCGCGCCCCTGCTAGGCGCGCGGCAAGCCGTGTTTGGCGCACGGAAGCGGTGCGTCAGACGCAATTCCTGTTACCCAAATTGAAAGACACAATATCCAATGGCCGACGAAGAAGGCGTGCTCACCGATCTGGACAATGCCAACGCTGGTGCGGGCAGCGATCCCAAGCCCAATGGCGCCGATACCCTGCCTGCGGTCGGGATCATCACCCAGTATGTGAAAGACCTGTCGGTTGAAAACCCTGCCGCGCCCGACGTGTTCCAGTGGCCCGAACCGCCGCAGATGGACGTGCAGTTCAACATCGCCGCCGAATCGGTGAGCGCCGATGTTCATGAAGTCACGCTGAAACTGACGCTGACCGCCGCATCGACGCGCGGCACCATGTACATGATCGATCTGGCCTATTGCGGGCTGGTCGGGATGCGCAACGTGCCCGAGGAACAGGCCCACGCCTTCCTTTATGCCGAAGCCCCGCGCCTGCTGTTCCCCTTCGCCCGCCGGGTGGTGGCCGATGCGGTGCGCGATGCCGGGTTCCCGCCGCTGATGGTCGATCCGGTCGATTTCAACGGTCTCTATATGCAGCAACTTGCGGCGCGCCGTGCTGAAGAAGCCGCCGGAGGCACCCCGGTCGCCCCCGTCAGCGGCAACTCCTGATTTCTGGCGTCGGCGGGCACGTGCGATGAGCCTGCTGAAAAACGTCGGCACCATTGGCGGGCTGACTATGGTCAGCCGGGTGTTCGGCTTTGCTCGCGACATCATGCTTGCCCGCGTGCTCGGCGCAGGGGGGGTGGCGGATGCGTGGCAGCTGGCGTTCCAGCTGCCCAATCTGTTCCGCCGCCTGTTTGCCGAAGGTGCCTTCGCATCCGCATTCGTGCCGTTGTTCAACCGCCACATGGCCGCTGACGAGAGCGAGGCGCGGCGCTTTGCGGGCGAGGTGCTCGCGGTGCTGCTGCCGATTCTTGTGCTGTTCGGCGCGGTGATGATGCTGGCGATGCCGTGGGTATTGTGGGCCTTTGCCAATGCCGAACTGCGCGGCAATGAAGCGAACTATGATCTGGCGGTGATGATGGGCCGGATCGCGTTTCCCTACCTGATGTTCATGAGCATGGCGACGCTGGTGGCGGCAATCCTCAATTCGCTGTCGCGCTTTGCCGCCGCCGCCGCCGCACCGATCCTGCTGAATATCTGCCTGCTCGCCGCGCTGGTGTGGGGCGCGTTTCAGACACCGGGCGAGGCCGCGCGCGCGGCGACCGGGATCGGGCTGGCGATTGCGGTTTCGGTGAGCGGGTTGCTGCAACTCGGCTGGCTCTATTGGTTCATGCGCCGTGCGGGCTTCCGCATTCCGAGGGGCCGTCCACGGATCACCGCGCGGGTCAAGGAAATGGGCGTGCTGATCGTGCCAGCAGTGTTTGGCGCAGGGGTTTATCAGATCAGCCGCTTCATCGATCTGTTCTTCATTCGCGGGCTGCCCGATGGCAGCCTCACCTACATGGCGATGGCCGACCGCTGGAACCAGCTGCCGCTGGGCATCATCGGCATCGCGCTGGGCACAGCGATCCTGCCCGCGCTGTCCCGCTACATCGCCAAGGCCGAGGATGACGAGGCGGTGCGCCTGCAAGCCAACGCGGTCGAACTCGCCATGTTGCTGACCTTGCCGTGCGCGGTGGCGCTGTTCTTTACCGGGTTCGCCTTCGTCAAGGCGTTCATGCAGGGCCAGGCCTTCACCGCTGAGGACGCGCGCGTTACCGGCATGGTCGTTTCGGCGCTGGTCGTCGGCCTGCCCGCCTATGTGCTGGTCAAGGTGCTGACCCCCAATTTCTTCGCGCGCAAGGATACCCGCACCCCGGTTTATACCGCCGCCGCTTCGCTGGTGGTGACGGTGGGGTTGAATATCGTGCTGGTGCCGATTTTTGGTGTGGTCGGTCTGGCGCTGGCGGGGGCTGCGGGGGCGTGGGTCAATATCATGCTGCTCGGCGGGATTCTGGCGCGGCGCGGGTTTTTCCGCCTGCCCGCGCGGGTGTTTGGCCGGATCGCACGAATCGCGCTCGCCTCGGCGCTGATGGGGGCGGCGCTGATGGCATTGATGCCGGTGATTACCCCGTGGCTTGACGGCCCCTTCACCACGCGCCTGCTGGCAATTGGCGCGATCATGGCGACGGCGGGCGTTACCTATGGCGCAGGCACCGTGGTGCTCGGCGTACTCGACAAGGCGACGGTGCAGCGCCTAATGCGCCGCCAGAACTAACAAAGCAGGACAAATCATGCGCGTCGTTTCCGGCATCCAGCCCACGGGCAAGCCTCACCTTGGCAATTATCTCGGCGCGATCCGCAATTACGTGAAGTTGCAGGATGACGCCCATGCCGCCGGGGGTGAATGCCTGATTTTCATCGCTGATCTGCACGCGATTTCGATGCCGCATGATCCGGCAGAACTGCGCGAATCGACGCTCGAACTGGTTGCCACGCTGGTTGCCTGCGGGCTGGATCCCGACAAGACGATCCTGTTCAATCAGGCGCAGGTTCCCGCCCACCCCGAACTGCAATGGCTGCTGAGCGGCACCGCCCGCATGGGCTGGCTGAACCGCATGACCCAGTGGAAGGACAAGGCCGGCAAGAACCGTGAGGGGCAATCGGTGGCGCTGTTCACCTATCCCGTGCTGCAAGCCGCCGACGTGCTGCTGTATCAGGCAACCCACGTGCCGGTGGGCGAGGATCAGAAACAGCATCTCGAACTTGCCCGCGACATCGCGCAAAAATTCAACAATGATTTCGGGACGGAGGACGCGCCGATCTTTACCCTGCCCGATCCGATCATCCCCGCCGAAGCCGCGCGGATCATGAGCTTGCGCGATGGCAGTGCCAAGATGTCGAAGTCTGACCCGTCCGACATGAGCCGTATCAACCTGTCCGATGATGCTGACACGATGGCGCAAAAGGTGAAGAAGGCGAAAACCGATCCCGAACCGCTGCCCAGCGAAGAAGCCGGGCTGGCTGACCGGCCAGAGGCGCGCAATCTGGTTGGCATCTATGCTGCGCTGTCGGGGCAATCGGCGGCGCAGGTGCTCAGCCAATATGGCGGACAGGGTTTCGGCGGTTTCAAGCCCGCGCTGGCGGATTTGCTGGTCGCAACGCTCGGCCCGATTCGCGAACGATTCGTGGCGTTGAAAGACGACCGCGAAGCCTTGGACGCAATCCTCGCGCGCGGCGCGGCCAAGGCGCGTGAACGCGGAGCGCCGACGCTGAGCGCAGCCTACCGCGCCTTGGGGCTGGTGCGGCATTAGGCCAGCGCATAGTGCGACGAAGCGAGGCACGCGCAAGGCCGATGTTCAATCGCCGTTCATGCCTGTGCATTATGGATGTAGATAAAGCACCATTACCATCATGGCATTGGTGATCAGAAAAGGGTTGTGCCATGTCCTTCGCTATGTCCTCTCTAAAATCTTTGGCCCGCATCGGCCTGCCGCTTGCTCTTGTGCTCGGTGCGTCGGCCTGTGCCACTCCGTTCAAGGCCGACGTGTCGCGCTTTGCCGTTCCGATGCCCGCGCCGCAGGGGCAAACCTTCGCTGTCGTAGCCGAAGATCCCAAGCTGGCAGGCGGGCTCGAATTCTCGCTCTATGCCGACATGGTCGCCAAGGAGATGGAACGGCTGGGCTATGCCCGCGCATCATCACCGGAAACCGCCAACATGCTGGTGCGGTTCGATTACGGGGTCGATAACGGGCGTGAGCGCGTAAGCTCCGATTATGGTGGTTACAATTATGGTTACGGCTACCCGTATTGGAGCCGGTTTGGCGGCTTCGGCGGCCTCAGCTACAATCGCGGCTATGCGCTTGGCTTCTACGACCCCTATCTCGGCGGGGGCGGTGTTCGCAGCTACACGGTCTACACCAGCGGGATCGACGTGAAGATTGATCGCACCGCCGATGGTCAACGCCTGTTCGAAGGCAAGGCCGAAGCCGTGTCGCGCACCAACCGTCTACCCAACCTCGTCCCCAACCTGGTCGATGCAATGTTCACCGATTTCCCTGGCTCATCCGGCGGAACGGTGCGCATCACGATCAAGGACGACGAAAAGACCGTGCGCCCGGCCCAATGACGGTCTAGGCACCCAATAATAATTCCCCGCCCCGATGGGGACAAGCAGGCGGCACCGGGGAATCGGTGCCGCCTTTTTTGTTGGGCACCCTCTGCTGTTCAGAAAGCCTCCGGCTCCATCACGTCGGCCTCACTCTTCAGGCGGAAAGTGTTGGTGTCGACCGCCATCCGAACATCATCATGCCACGCCAGCGCATCGAGCGCGGCGGCGCGAAGGCGGACGTAGTCGTCGAAGATGCAAAGCTGACCGTCCCTTTTGGCAGCCAGTGCCGCCGCAGCTTTGGAGCACAAAACTGTAAACTGCTTGAACGACTCCGCAGGCTGGCTGCCATCGATCCGAACGATCCCATAGAAATAGACGATCTTGCCCTCATCGCTCTCCATGGGAACTTCCACCAGGTAGGATCGAGCGGGCGCCAATGGCGCAGCCTCTTCGCCCTCTGCCACCGCCGGCTCGAACAGCGATGGCTCAGGCTGCTCTTCGCGCAGCATGTCGAACGCAATGGTGGCCGGTGGGTCCTTGCCTGTGGGATCAGCGAAGCGGACAAGGCCCTCTTCGGCCAGCGAAATCAGGAACTCTCCTCCCTCCTCACTGACGTAGGAGCCCGCCAAGCCGACCGGATCGCGCTCGGCGACGGGGATCAACCGGTTCTCGGCGACCCAGCCGGTGCACCCGCCGAGAAGCAAGGCGATGGCGGCAGCGAACAGACAGCGCAGGATCATCGGCAAGCCCCCCAAGCACGGAAGCTAACCTGTTGGATCGCTTGCCGCAATATACCTGTCATAGCTTGGCGTGCCCACCAGTCGAGCCGAACCCGCCTGCGCCGCGATCTGTCGCGTCCAGTTCCGCGACCTCGTCCCACGCCGCCTGCACCACCGGGGCGAGCACAAGTTGCGCCACGCGGTCACCGCGCTGAACCGTGAAAGGTTCGTTGCCCAGATTGATCAGGATCACCTTCAATTCGCCGCGATAATCGCTGTCGATCGTGCCGGGGGTGTTGGGGACGGTGATGCCGTGTTTGAGCGCGAGGCCGGAACGCGGGCGCACCTGAATTTCGAAGCCTTGCGGGATTGCGACTGCCAATCCGGTCGCCACCGCATGGCGCGCGCCGGGCGCGATCACCACGTCCTCGGCGCTGACCACATCCATCCCCGCCGCGCCCGATGTGGCATAGGCGGGCAGCGGCAGCCCTTCGCCATGAGGCAGGCGTTTCAACTCGACGAATACAGGCGAACTCATTCGGCAGCTTCCGCCCGGAACGCCGCCGCGATGCGTTCGGCCAGCGCCATCGCGACCGCGCTCTTGGGCATTTCGTTGAGCGTTTCGACCCCTTCGGCACTGACGATATGCACGCGGTTCATGTCGCCGCCCATCACGTCACCCGAAACATCATTTGCAACGATCCAGTCGGCCACCTTGCGTTTGCGTTTCTGTTTGGCGTTTTCGATCACGTTTTCGGTTTCAGCAGCAAAGCCGATCACCAGTCCTGGGCGTTTGGCACCGGTCGCGAGATTGGTCAGGATATCGGGATTTTCGGTCAGCATCAGCGCAGGCGGAGCCGATCCGCGCTTCTTGATCTTTTCGCCGCGATATTCCTTGGGCCGCCAATCGGCCACCGCGGCAACCATCACCGCGACATCGGCAGGCAACGACCGCTTGACCGTTTCGGCCATTTCCTGCGCGCTTTCCACGTCCAGTCGCTTGACCCCAGCCGGGGTTTTCAACGCGACCGGCCCGGCCACCAGCGTTACCCGCGCGCCCAGCGCGGCGGCGGCGGCGGCAATGGCAAAGCCTTGCTTCCCGCTCGACCGGTTGGCGATGTAGCGCACCGGATCAATCGCTTCCCAGGTCGGCCCGGCAGGATGCGGCAATGCCGAAATCGGCGCCTTCGGGCACCTCGCCCAACACCGCCTCGATTTCATCGGGCGTGGCCGGGGCGATCGGTTCGGGCGCGCTTTTGCGCGGGTCCACCTCGTGATTGATGGCGGCGATGTCGATCGGCGGGGCAGCGTTGGCGCTTCCCTTCCGCGCGAGCAACGGGCCGCCCAGATCGGGGGCAAACTCGGGTGCGGGTTCTTCTTCGGGCGGGGGAAGATCGCCTTCTTCAAGCGGCGGCAAATCTTCGTATTCGGCCTCGATCTCCTCGTGGCTGCGCTTGGCGGTCGACCGCGGGATGATCCGGGAAAAGAAGCTGCTGAGCGCGCCCTCAGGCATGGCTGCATCGCCAGCACCATCGTCCCCGCCATCTTCATCGCCTTCAAGCGCTTCGATCGGGATTTCCGGGCGCGGCAGGGCGGCGGGTGCGGGCACATCAATGCCGAGATGATCGGCAATCGCGCGCCAGATCGCGCCGGGTTCAGGCAGGCGGCCATAGCCGAATTCACCGCAGGCCATCGGGCCTTCATCGGGGTGGAGCACAGTGACGCCCGCCGATTTCAGCACGGCAATATTGCGCTGGGTCGCTTCGTGTTCCCACATCCGCACATTCATCGCGGGCACCGCTATCACCGGCTTGTCCGTGGCAAGGATCAACGTGGTCGCCAGATCATCGGCAATCCCGCTGGCCATCTTGGCGAGCAGATCAGCCGTTGCCGGGCACACCACCACCAGATCCGCTTCTCGGCTGAGCTGGATATGCCCCATCTCGGCCTCGTTCTTGAGGTCGAACAGGTTGGTGTAAACCTGATTTTCGCTGAGCGCGGCGAGCGCCATCGGGGTGACGAATTGCTGCCCGCCCTTGGTGATGACGCAGGTGACATCGCCGCCACCCTTGCGGATCAGGCGCACCAGTTCGCAGGCCTTGTAGGCCGCGATCCCGCCGCCCACGACCAACAGAACCTTTGGTCCCGCTGCGCCCATTCCCGTCACACTCCTTGTTGCCCCGCTGGTCCGGCGCGTCACACACTCCCTAGCGCCCTGCCCCAGTCGCGCCAAGCCCAGCAAACGTCATGCTCCACGGTGGTTAATATTGTGCTTATACCAAAGCATGATGAGGTCTGTTTCAACGCGCTGGTATAAAGCGCGTGATAGCCATAGGCTGGTGCGTGAAGGGGATTGATCCATGATTATCGCATTGCGCATTGCGCTCGCCCTGTTGGGCGTGCTGTTTGTTTGGACGGGTTTGAGATTTCTGACCGATCCCGCCGTCGCTGGGGCTGGCTTCGGCATTACCGCATCTGGTCCGCAGGGCCTGTCGAGCATGAGGGCGGATTTCACCGCTTTCTTCTGGGTTGCGGGCGGAGCGTTCCTGCTGGGGGCGTGGAAACGCAATGGCACGGTGCTGCTGGCAACCGCAGCCTTGATGGGGATCGCCATTGCCGGGCGCAGCATCAGCCTGGTGCTTGATGGCACCTATGACGGGTGGTTCGTGCCCATGGGCGTGGAAGCCGTATCGGTGATCCTTGCGCTGATCGGCAGCCGCGTGCTGCCCGAGAAGATTAAACCCTAAAGCAGTCCCGCCACCGTCGCACCCCATACCGCGCCTGCGCCGACCAGCCCGGCGATGAAATAGCCGATCCAGCCGCCACCTGCGCCTTGACTGCGGTCGGTGAGCAGCGGGATTTCAGGCAGTGGCGGCGGTTCGGGCGCGCCGCCTTTGGGCGGGAATTTTTCCTCCAGCCGCCGGATCAGGCCGGGCAGGCGGAACAATGTCTCGGTGTCCTGTTTCAGCCGGTCTGCCAACGCAGCCTCCGGCCCCAACTCGTCGCGAATCCAGCTCCGCACGTAAGGCGCGGCGGTATCCCACATATTGATATCGGGGTTCAGCTGCGTGGCGATGCCTTCGACCATCACCATCGTTTTTTGCAGCAGCAGCAGGTGCGGCTGGGTCTGCATATCGAAATCGCGGGTGATCGCGAACAGCCCGTCGAGCATCTGGCCGACGCTGAGTTCCTTCACCGGCTTGCCGCGCATCGGTTCACCCACCGCGCGCAGTGCCGTGGCGAATTCGCCGACCGAATGATAACTCGGCACATATTGCGCTTCGAAATGGATTTCTGCGACCCGCCGGTAATTGCCCGTGGTCAGGCCGTAGAGAATCTCTGCCAACCATTGCCGCGCGCGCCGGTCGATCCGGCCCATGATCCCGAAATCAATCGCGGCGATAGTGCCGTCATCCTCCACGAACAGGTTACCCTGATGCATATCGGCATGGAAAAATCCGGCGCTGATCGCCTGCGTCAGAAAGCTGATCACCAGTTTTTCCGACAGCGCGGCAAGATCGTGCCCGCGCGCGCGCAATTCGTCGACCCGGCTGATCTTGATCCCGTCGATCCATTCAATCGTCAGCACCCGGCCATTGGTGCGATCCCAGTCGATGCCGGGGATGCGATAGCCGGGAACGCCCGCCATCTGTTCGGCAAGCTCGCTGGCAGAGGCCGCCTCGCGCCGCAGATCGAGTTCGGAATTGGTCCAGCGTTTGAAATTGGCGATGGTCAGGCGCGGGCGCAGACGCTCAGCCTCCCCGCCGCCCATCGCTTCAAGGTGCGCGGCGGCCCATTCATAGGTCTGGATGTCGCGGGCAAACTTCTCACGGATGCCGGGACGCAGCACTTTGATCGCGACCTTGCGGCCATCGGTGGTGATACCCTTGTGCACCTGCGCGATGGACGCCGCACCAACCGGTTCGGGATCGATTTCCGCGAACAGCTTGTCAATCGGCTGGCCAAAGCTGCCCTCAATCGCCGCCTTGATGTCGGCAAACGGCACCGGCGGCAGGCTGTCTTGCAAGGACAGGAGATTGTTCGCCGCTTCCTCGCCCACCAGATCGGGCCGGGTGGCGAGGCTTTGGCCCAGCTTGATCGCTGCCGGGCCGATGGCGCGGAACGCTCCGGCATAATCGGGCGTGCCGCGTTTACCGGTCAGCGTGGCGAGCCGCGCCAGCCGCACCATTCGGCGCAGCGTTGCGGGCGCGTTGGGATCATTCTCGATCCCCACCAGCGCCCGGCGGCGCGCCAGCGTCACGCCCCAGCGCGCAAGGCGGAAGATATGCGTTGCGGAACTTGTCACGCGTTAAATCTTCCATCCCGAATGGATCGCCACCAGCCCGCCCATGATCGGTTCGACCCGCGTATTGGCAAAACCGGCGTTGCGGATCATCGCTTCAAACGCGGGCATCGGCGGGAACTTGCGGATCGATTCGGCCAGATAGCGGTAGGAATCGGCATCGCCCGCAATCATCTGCCCCATGCGCGGCAACAGGTGTTCGGAATAGATATCATAGGCCTGTTTCAGCCCCGACCATTCGACGGTCGAGAATTCGAGGCAGAAAAACCGCCCGCCCGGTCGTAGCACGCGCAGCGCCTCGGCCAGCGCGCGGTCGATATGGGTGACGTTGCGGATGCCGAACGCGATGGTGTAAGCGTCGAAGGTGTTGGCGGGGAAGCTCACTTCCTCGGCGTTCTGGCAGGTGAAGACGAGGCTGCCATCTTCCTCGCCCAAGCCCCGCTCCAGCGCGCGTTCGGCGCCCACGTCGAGCATATCCTGATTGATATCGGCAACGGTGATATGCGCGCCGCGCTCCGCCATGCGGAAAGCAATGTCGCCGGTGCCGCCCGCCATGTCGAGGATCTGCTCACCTGCCTGCGGTTTCACGCGTTTGACGAAACGATCCTTCCACAGCCGGTGCATCCCGCCCGACATGGCATCATTCATGATGTCGTATTTGCGCGCGACGCTGGAGAAAACCTCGCCCACTTTGCGGGTCTTTTCTTGCGGGCTGACCTGCGTGTAGCCGAAGGAAACGGTATCGTCAGTGCTCTGTGTCATGCGGCGTTCCCTAGAGGGAATTGAGCCGGGCGCAAAGGGTGTTAGAGGGGTTCCCATGTGCGAAGTTTGCAATGCCTGAACTCCCCGAAGTCGAAACAACGGTGCGTGGCCTCGCGCGGTTCCTCGATGGCGAACGGATTACCCGCGTCACATTGAACCGCCCCAATCTGCGCCGCCCCTTCCCCGCCGATCTGGTGCAGATGTTGTCCGGAGCGCAAGTGACCGGCCTTTCGCGGCGGGCGAAATACGGCCTGATCCATCTGAACCGCGATGCGACGATGATCTTCCATCTGGGGATGAGCGGGCGCTGGCGGATCGATCCCGAAACCCCTGATCCCCACGATCACCTGCTGCTGGAAACCGCAGACCACCGCTTTGCCCTATGCGATCCGCGCCGCTTTGGTTCGGTCGATCTGCTGGCAACAGATGCATTGGATGCATGGCCGCAATTCGCCGCGCTTGGCCCCGAACCGTTGGGGCCGGGGTTGACCGCAGCCCACCTGAAAGCCGCACTGGCGGGCAAGGTGCAACCGGTCAAACTGTGCCTGCTCGATCAGCGGATCGTCGCGGGGCTCGGCAATATCTATGTGTGCGAGGCGCTGTGGCACGCTGGTATCCGCCCAACCCGGCCCGCGGGCAAGGTATCGGGGCCGCAATTGGCGCGGCTGGTGCCCGCGATCCGCGACGTGCTCGACGCCGCGATCCGCGCTGGTGGCTCCAGCTTGCGCGATTATGCGCAGCCCGATGGCGAGCTTGGCTATTTCGCCAGCAGCTTTGATGTCTATGGCCGCGAAGGGCAGGCCTGCCACAGCGACGATGGCGGGGTGATCGCCCGCATCGCGCAGGGCGGGCGCAGCACATGGTATTGCCCGATCTGCCAGAAGTAGGGGAGAATCGTTGACCTTGTGCGCATCAGCGACTATGCGCGCTGCTTTCCGGCGGTAGGACCATGCGTCCGACCCCTTATTTTCGAGCACACCGAACAGTTTTCCCGGCCCGCTAAGGCGGCCAGAACCAAACGCGAGACAGACACGAATTATGGCCAACACGCCGCAAGCCAAAAAGCGCATCCGCCGCAACACCGCCCGCGCCGAAATCAACGGTGCGCGCATCAGCCGCATCCGTAGCTTCATCAAGAAGGTCGAATCGGCTTGCGAAGCTGGTGACAAAGACGCCGCTGCCGTGGCGCTCAAGGCCGCTCAGCCGGAAATGGCTCGCGGCGTCGCTCGCGGCGTGCTGCACAAGAACACCGTGGCGCGCAAATTGTCGCGGCTGACGCGCCGAGTCGCCACGCTCTGATTCGTTTTGGGCAGCTTTGTAAGCGTGCTTAATGGGCGTTTACGGGTTGCAAAAAATGCAAATGACCTGTCGGGTCGCGCTCAACCAGCGCGGCCCGTTTTGGTTTGTGGCGATTGTGACAGGGCGAACCCTCACAAATGTCAGGATTCCTCGCGATTCGCATAGCATCTCACCCGGTTATTGTGTGAATTCATGCACTTGAATGCAAGTCTGCGGCATTGCGCCGAGTCAACAGGAATATTTCACTTTTTTTAAAAGTCCGTGCTTGCGCAAACCTGCAGGGAGTTCTTTAGATAGCCCCTGTCCGGTGCGATTTCGCCTGGGCCTTTACAAACTGGCCGACAGGGGGGGGCTTCGGAAACTCGGTTTCCGGAGCAGGCAAGATATTGCCTGTCGCAATGGGGAAGGCATGATTCTGCGATCCATAGGGGCGCGCAGAACAGGCATGGATTGGGGACGAGATTGTGCACAAAATCGACAAGGCACGGACATCCGGCCGACAGGCGGATGAACATCTGATGGAAGACGCAGAAGCCGTAAACCTTGCCGCCGATTGGTCTGATATCAGCCAGGGCCTGCGCAAGGATCTGGGCCACCAATTGCACAGCCAGTGGATCAAGCCGATCCAGCTTGGCAATATCAATCGCGAAACCGGCACGCTCGATCTCTATCTGCCGACCGAATTTTCAGCCAACTGGGTGCGTGACCGTTTCCATGATCGGCTGCAACTGGCGTGGAAAATCGCGCGCAGCGAAGTGCGCAGCGTCAACATCCAGGTGCACCCCGGCCGCCGCCAGCTGCCCGAATTGCGATTGGATGGTGGCCGCCGCCCCGCCAATGACGGCGCATCGGCAATCGCGATGGCCGCAGGCGCGATGGGCGATGCCAGCTTCACATCATCGGTCGGGCTTGATCCGTCGCTGACCTTTGCCGCATTTGTCACGGGCGAAGCCAACGTGCTGGCCTGCAACGCAGCCCAGCGCATGGCCGCGCTGGAACAGCCGCAGTTTTCCCCGCTCTACCTCAAGGCGGCGACCGGGCAGGGCAAGACCCACCTGCTGCACGCCATCGGCCACGCCTATCTGCAAACCCATCCGCGCGCGCGCATCTTCTACTGTTCGGCCGAACGCTTCATGGTCGAATTCGTGCAGGCGTTGAAATCGAGCCAGACCATCGAATTCAAGGCGCGGCTGCGCAGCTTTGACCTGCTGCTGGTGGACGATATCCAGTTCATCATCGGCAAGGCGAGCGCGCAGGAAGAACTGCTCTACACCATCGATGCGCTGCTGGCCGAAGGCAAGCGGTTGGTGTTCGCCGCTGACCGCGCCCCGCAGGCGCTCGACGGCGTCGAACCGCGCCTGCTTTCGCGTCTGTCGATGGGGCTGGTGGCCGATATCCAGCCCGCCGATATCGAACTGCGCAAGAAAATCCTGGTGTCCAAACTGACCCGCTTTGCTGCGATTGCGGTGCCTGATGACGTGATCGAATTCCTCGCCCGCACCATCACCCGCAATGTGCGCGAACTGGTTGGCGGCCTCAACAAGCTGATCGCCTACGCCCAGCTCACCGGGCAGGAAGTGAAACTTCAGCTGGCCGAAGAACAGCTCACCGATATCCTTTCGGCCAACCGCCGCCGGATCACCATTGACGAGATTCAGCGCACGGTGTGCCAGTTCTACCGCATCGACCGCGCGGAAATGAGCAGCAAACGCCGCGCGCGTGCGGTTGTCCGCCCGCGTCAGGTGGCGATGTATCTATCCAAGGTGCTGACCCCGCGTTCCTATCCCGAAATCGGGCGCAAGTTCGGCGGGCGCGACCATTCCACCGTGATCCACGCGGTGCGCCTGATCGAAGACCTGCGCACCCGCGATGCCGACATGGACGGCGATGTGCGCAGCCTGCTGCGCCAGCTGGAAAGCTGAACCGTTGCAATTGTGCGTTCCGGCGCAATGCAGAGACAATGCTCGACAGGCGGCGCGCAGGTTGTAAATAGCCTGCCCATGCCCACTCAACCACTTACGCCCGACCAGATCGATCTGCCCGCCAGCGCGTTTCCGGCGCTGCTGCGCGGCGTCAAGGGGCAATGCCCGCGCTGCGGCGCGGCGGCATTGTTTCGCGCATGGCTGAAACCGGTCGATGCCTGCCCGCATTGCCGGCAGGATTGGTCGGTGCAGCAGGCCGATGACTTTCCGGCCTATATCGGTATCTTCGTGGTCGGCCACCTGCTTGCGCCGGTGGTGATCGCGATGATCGGCACCTTCGGCATGTCGGCTTGGGCAACGCTGGCGATTATCCTGCCGGTGGCGGTGGTGATGCTGATCGCCATGCTGCAACCGGTCAAGGGCGCGGTGATCGCGTTCCTGTGGTGGCACGGCATCGGCGCGTTCCGGCAGGAACGGCGCGCGGCCCCGCCTGCCCTTGGGGCGCCCGCAGACGAACCATGACCCTCTCGCCCGCCCGGCTTGATCGTTTTGCCCGCCACATCGTGTTGCCCGAAGTCGGCGGCGCGGGGCAAGTCAGACTGGCGGGCAGCCACGTCGCAATTATCGGGCTTGGCGGGATTGGCAGCCCCGCATTGCAATATCTGGCGGCGAGCGGGATCGGCAGGCTTACCCTTGTCGATGACGATGTGGTTGATGTCAGCAACCTGCAACGCCAGACGATCTTCACCACCCGCGATGTCGGCTATGGCAAGGCGGTGTCGGCGCGGCGCTGGCTCGCCAATTTCGACGATACGCTGGCCGTCGACGTGTCCGACGCGCGGATCACGCCGGACAATGCCGCCGGCCTGATCGCGGGCGTTGATCTGGTGGTCGACGGCACCGACAATTTCGCCACCCGGCTGGCCGTGTCCGATGCCTGCGTGGCGGCAGGGGTTCCGCTGCTGTCGGCCGCCGTCGGGCGGTTTCAGGGGCAGGTCGCCGCATTCGCCGGGCATTTGCCAGGTGAGGCCTGCTATCGCTGCTTTGTCGGTGATGCCTTTGATGCCGAAGATTGCGATACCTGCGCCGATGACGGGATGCTGGGGGCGATGGCCGGATGGGCAGGCAGCTTTGCCGCGCTGCAAGCGGTCAAGGTGCTGCTGGCGGGCGCATCGGCGCTGGGCAATCCCGGCTGGGGGCGGCTGCACATCCTCGATGGCCTTGCGCCGGGCCTACGCACGATCCGCATCGCCAAGGATGCGGGCTGCCGGGGGTGCGGGTTAGCCGCTTAAAGCATTCTCGAAGGGCTGCCCTTTTTGAGCGACCTTTGTTAAAGGGGAAAGCGGCCCTTCGACAGGCTCTGGGCGAGCGGAGATTTGGATATGCTGCAATTCGGGGTGATCGGACACAAGGGCCGCATGGGGCAGGCGCTGGAGGCAGCAATTGCCGAAGCGGGGCACGAAATGCGTGTGGGCGTGGATGCCGGGGGCAATCCCGGCCCGCTGGCAGGGCAATGCGATGTGCTGGTCGATTTTTCCGCGCCCGAGGCGCTAGCCACCAATCTTGGCGCGGCGAAGGTGGCGGGGATTCCGATTCTGATCGGCACCACCGGATTGCAGGAGGAACATTTCGTCTTGCTCGCCAAAGCCGCCAGTGCGGTGCCGGTGCTGCAATCGGGCAACTTCTCGCTAGGCATCACGCTGATGGCGCATCTGGTGCGCGAGGCGGCGGCGCGACTGGGGCCGGATTGGGATATCGAAGTGCTGGAAATGCATCACCGGATGAAGGTCGATGCGCCGTCGGGCACCGCCAAGCTGCTGGGCGAAGCCGCAGCCGCAGCGCGCAAGATTGATCTGGCCGCCAATACGGAAAGCGGCCGTCACGGCATGACCGGCGCGCGGCGCGAAGGCGCGATCGGTTTTGCCACCTTGCGCGGCGGCACGGTGGCGGGCGAACATTCCGTGATCTTTGCCGGGCCGGAAGAACGCCTGACGATCTCTCACAACGCCGAAAACCGCATGATCTTTGCGCGCGGGGCGGTGAAGGCGGCGGCATGGCTGATCGGCAAGCCCGCCGGGCGTTACAGCATGAACGATGTGCTGGGGCTGTAACCCGCGCCGATGACCCGTGACCAGATTTTCGAGTTCTTCCGCCGCTTGGCCGAGGATAACCCTTCGCCCCAGACCGAGCTGGAATATGGCAATGCCTATCAGCTGGTGGTGGCCGTGGCGCTGTCGGCGCAGGCGACCGATGTCGGGGTGAACAAGGCGACACGGGCGCTGTTCGCCAAGGTTTCGACGCCGCAGCAGATGCTTGATCTGGGAGAGGATGGGCTGCGCGAGCACATCAAGACCATCGGCCTGTTCAATTCCAAGGCGAAGAACGTGATCGCGTTGTCACAGCTGCTGGTCGATGAATATGGCGGCGAAGTGCCCGATACCCGCGAAGCCCTCACCCGCCTGCCCGGCGTTGGGCGCAAGACCGCCAATGTCGTGCTCAATTGCTGGTTCGGGCAAGAAACCTTCGCGGTCGACACCCACATCTTCCGCCTTGGCAACCGCACCGGCATGGCCAAGGGCAAGACCCCCGAAGCGGTCGAGGCCAAGCTGGAAAAGCGCGTGCCGCAGCCATTTCGCCTGCATTCGCACCACTGGATGATCCTGCACGGGCGATACGTTTGCAAGGCAAGGACGCCCGAATGCTGGCGCTGCAAGGTCGCTGACCTTTGCAGCTTCAGGAAGAAGGTGCTGGAGTTACCGAAAGGGCGCGCCGATTAAGCTAAGGTTCAAGCGCCGGGGCGATGATGCGGCGCATATTGGTGGAGAAGCGTGATGAACCTGAAGAACCTGAGCCTTGCCGCCCTGCCCCTGTCGCTGTTCGCAATCGCTTGCGCTCCGGTGGAACACGCGACGGATGCCAACCCTGCCGCCGGGGCACCTGCGGTGACGGTGGTGGGCGAGCCGCAGCAATGCCTCCCCCGAAGCCAGATCCGCCAGACGGCGGTGCGCAGTGACCGGGTGATCGATTTCGAAATGAACGGCGGCAAGGTCTATCGCAGCACCCTGGCCCAACGCTGTCCGGGGCTGGGTTTAGAACGCGCGATCACCTACGAAACCTCGATCGACCAGCTGTGCACCACCCAGATCGTTTACGCGCTGCAGAACGCCAGTGGCGGGTTTGGTGGGTCTAGACGCGGCGCGGCGTGCACCTTGGGTGAATTTGTGCCGGTCGAATATGTAAGGTAGGCGAAGAGCGAATAAGCCTGCCTTTGGCCAGCCCGCTAAGATGCTGACGCATCACGCGCTGGAAATGCGCGGGGCGCCGCACCGGCTTAACCAAAGCCCGATGAGTCAGGCTCATCGCGCTTTGGTATCACACATCATCCGCGCTGATCAGTTCGGCCTTGTCGAGTTCGCCCGTCAGGCTCGCCACGGTCACCGCCACCGCGCCATCGCCGGTGATGTTGGTGGTGGTGCGCATCATGTCCATGATCCGGTCAACCCCGGCGACAAAGGCGATGGTTTCCAGCGGCACGTTCACCGCGCTGAACACCAGCGCCATCATGATCAGCCCCGCGCCGGGAATCCCCGCCGCGCCGACCGCGCCGAGCGTGCCGAGCAGCGCGATCATCGCGTAATCGCCCCAGCTCAGATCCACCCCGAAAATCTGCGCCCCGAACAGGGTCGCCAGCCCCAGATACATCGCGGTGCCGTTCATGTTAACAGTCGCGCCAAGGCTGATGACAAAGCTGGCAACCGGCTTTGACACGCCCAGATTGCGTTCGGCACAGCGCAGCGTGACCGGCAGCGTCGCGTTGGAACTGGCGGTGGAATAGCTCACCGCCATCGCATCGATCATCCCGCGGAAGAACCCGATCACCGGCACCCGCGCGATCAGTTTGAGCATCCCGCCATAGATCAGGATAATGATCAGGAAGCAGCCGAAATAATTGAGGAACACCAGTTTCCCCAGCGCGGCGAGCGCATCAAAGCCCAGCGTGCCCGCCACCCACGCCATCAGCGCGAACACCCCGAACGGGGTCAATTCCATCACGATCGCGGTGACTTTCTGCATCACCACAGAGCCGCTTTCGAAGATCTTGAGCGCAGGCTCGCCGTCTTCCTTGGCCATCAGGATGCCGATCCCGGTCAGCAGTGAAAACACGATCAGCGGTAGCACATTGACGTCCGCCATCACCTGAACCGGGCTTTGCGGGATCATGCCCAGCACC
Source organism: Alphaproteobacteria bacterium HGW-Alphaproteobacteria-7 (assembly GCA_002842735.1). Lineage (GTDB taxonomy): Bacteria > Pseudomonadota > Alphaproteobacteria > Sphingomonadales > Sphingomonadaceae > Erythrobacter. Next base: position 20,898 of record PHEB01000019.1, read on the forward strand.
ATGTCGCGCCAGCTGGTATCGGCAGGTTCAGGGGGAGCGCCGATTGTCAGTGCCGAGGTATCGACCCCCAGCCCCGGCGCGATCAGCGTGCCCAATGCCAGCCCCAGCCACACCGCCATCTGACCCGTCACCACAAACAGCAACATCGCCCGCCAGCCGACGCTGCCCAGCTTACGCAGATCGCCAATACTGGCGACGCCTGCGACCAGGCTGAAGAAGATCAAGGGCACCACCAGCATCTTGATAAAGGCGACAAACACATCGCCGATGATCTTGATGCTTTCCGCCCCCGGCCCCCAAAAACGCCCGACGATGATGCCAAGGATCAGCGCCGCAATCACGCGTTGCCACAGGGGAATTCGCAGCCAAGTGCTCAAATTAATGTCCTTCCTCTAACGTCAGCGCGGCGCGGGCGATGCGGGCATAAATACGGGCGAGCGCGGCCAGATCGGGGATCGCCGCCGCCTCGTCACGCTTATGCATGGTGGCGTTGCACAGGCCGAATTCGATCACCGGACAGACAGCGCGCAGGAACCGCGCGTCGGATGTGCCGCCGGTGGTGGACAGTTCGGGGGCGATGCCAGTTTCCGCCTCAACCGCCGCCGCGACCAGTTTCGAAAACGCGCCCGGTTCGGTCAGGAACGGTTCGCCCGAAATGATCGGCCGCGCATGGCCGCCGTGCTGATCGGCGATGGCGCAAACCCTGTCGGACAGGCTTTTGCCGCTGTGCAAATCGTTGAAGCGGATCGATATCCGCGCCCGCCCCTGCGCGGGGATGACGTTGTGCGCCGTGTTGGGCGCAGTGATTTCAGTGATTTCAAGGTTCGACGGTTGAAACCACTGCGTGCCGCTATCCAGCGTCAGCGCGTCCAGCTGCGCCAGAATCGCCACCAGTTTGGGCAGCGGATTATCGGCCAGATGCGGATAGGCGACATGGCCCTGCGTGCCGTCCACGGTAATCCAGATATTGACCGAACCGCGCCGCCCGATCTTCACCATGTCGCCCAAACGGTTGACTGACGTAGGCTCACCCACAAGGCACAGGTCAGGCTGGTGGCCCGCTGCCGCCATGTAATCGATCAGCGCGCGGGTGCCGTGCAGCGCGGGGCCTTCTTCGTCACCGGTGATGATAAAGCTGATCGTGCCCGCTTCGGCAGGCACATCGGCCACGGCGGCGACCATCGCGGCAATCGCGCCCTTCATATCGACCGCGCCGCGCCCGTGCAGCAGTTCACCCCGCACTTCGGGGATGAACGGATCGGTTGCCCAGCCATCTCCCGGCGGCACCACATCCAGATGCCCGGCAAAGGCAAAGTGCCGTGACCCCGGCGGCCCGGCGCGAATGGCGAACAGGTTTTCGACCGGAGCCTCGTCGCTGCCCTCTGGCCCTTCGCCGCGCATGAACCGATGCACCGCAAAGCCCAGCGGCGCGAGCATCGTTTCCAATTCATCAAACACCGCGCCGCTTGCAGGCGTCACGGAAGGCGCGGCAATCAGGCGCTTGGCAAGGTCGAGCGGATCGAGCATTCGTGCAGGCCTAGCAGGAGTTGCCGCCAATGCCCAAGCTTGATCTTGACGCCATTCCCCAGACCAATGCGACCGGCTATCCGCGCAAGAACGCAAGGCGCTTCGCCAGCGAACGGCTCCCATGAAGCGGCGCGCGGACTGCGGGGGAAAAGCGGCATGATGGATATTGCCGGATTTGCGTTTGCCGTGTTGCTGATCGAGCTGACACCGGGGCCGAATATGGGGTGGCTGGTCACGCTCACCCTGGCCGAGGGGCGACGCGCGGGGCTTTCTGCGATCAGCGGGATTGCATTGGGCCTCGCTGGCAATGCGGCGCTCAGCGTGCTGGCGGCCTCCTTCATCCTCGCGCAGGACGCAATGCTGGCGCAGGCGATGTCGGCGCTGGCCGCGGCCATGATGGCGTGGCTGGCGTTTGAGGCATGGCGCGCATCGGGGGAAAGTTCGCCAGCCGCCACCCCGCACATAATCGGGCGGCGCAATTTCCTTGCGGGATTGGCGATCAATCTGTTCAATCCCAAATCGGCGCTGTTTTTCATCACCGTCATGCCGCAATTCATCGCCGGAGGCCGGCCAAGTCTGAGCCAGGGGCTGGTGATGGCCGCAGTCAGCGTCAGCATCGCCACGTCGATCCATCTGACGCTGGTGCTGGGAGCGGGGCGACTGCGACCATTGCTGATGGCGCAGCATCGCGCGATGATCGTGCGGCGCGTGCTGGCGCTGGCGATGCTGGGCGTGGCAGCGTGGTTCCTTACCAAAGCATTCGCTTAACGCCGCCGCTGCTCCTCCACCACCAGCGGCCCCGGCGCGAAGGCGCTTTCCAGCAGATCGGCAATGCGCAGCCCGGCCTGCTGCACCCGCCGCTTGGCAATCGGCACACCGCGGATGATGTCTTCTTGGCTCAACGCGGTTTCATCGGGCAGCGGGGCGGCGCAAACGTCTTCGGTGTCGAATGCGGTGGGGTAGACAAAACTGCGCGCAATTTCCCAGCTTTCGCGGCCCCAGTCGTCAGGCGTGCCGCCGCTCAACTCCGCGCGTTCGGCGGACGAATAGCGCCGCACCACCGGATCGGCGGGATCGCTGATCGCGCGTTCGGCCAGCGGGCCATCCCAGATGCTGTGCAGGTTATAGCCCGGTCTGATCCCGTAGTCGGCCTTGCGGTCATTGCCGCCGCGATCCTCGTTATCGCCCGAATGCAGCGGCATATGCACATCGCCGGCAAAATGCACCACGAAGGCCAGCGCCTCCAGCCGGATCGCGGCGGGCAGGCTTTCATCGGCCAGCATCCGGTGCGCGCGGGTCACTTGCGCGGTGACGCAATTGCCGCCCGCACAATTGGCGCGGGGGTTGAACGCCTGACAGACCGGCGCGGTGCGGTAATGCCACGCGGCGGTATATCCCCAGCGCCAGCCTTCGCCGCGGATGCAATCGGGCCATACCGCCGCATCCTCAAGGCTTTTAAGCGGGCATTCGGGCGTGCCCAGCGCCGGTTCCGACCGGATCAGCCGCGCGATTTTGGCGCGCACTTGCGGCGAGACATTGGCCTCGGCAATCGCGGCGGTTTTGCGGTGGGCGTAGAACCCCCAGGCATGGGCGGGCGCGGGCAGGATCACCGCCAACGCCAGCGCTACGGCGAGCGCCGCCTTCACGCGACATCCTCGTATTGTTCGATCACCCATTCTTCTTCCCCTGCCGCGCCGATCCATTCGGCCATCCAGTCATGTTCCCAGATCGCCTGCATATAGGCCTGCGCAAATCCCGGCACGCCGATGCCATAGGTGACAAACCGCGTCACCACCGGGGCATAGAAGATGTCCGCCGCACCGAACGTGCCGAACAGATACGGCCCCGCCCCGCCGTGGCGCGCGCGTGCTTCGGCCCACAGGCCAAGGATACGGACGATGTCGTGCTTGGTCGCGTCGGACAGGCCGGGCAATTCCACCCGGCGGCGAATGTTCATCGGCAATTCGTTGCGCAGGGATTGGAAATTCGAATGCATTTCGGACACGATTGACCGCGCCATGCCGCGTGCGACATTATCCTTGGGCCAGAACCGGTCGCGCCCGACCTTGTCGGCAAGATATTCCATGATCGCCATGCTTTCCCACACCACCGCTTCGCCATCCCACAGGATCGGCATCTTGCCCGATGAAGGCTGCATCTCGTCCATGTCCTGTTTCAGCCGATCCCATTCTTCGCCCATCAGCGGCACGGTAAGCTCGTCGAAATGCAGCCCCGATTGCTTGAGCGCGAGCCAGCCGCGAAGGCTCCAGCTGGAATAATTCTTGTTGCCGATGATCAGTTTCATGAGGCTGCTTACTCCGGCTTGCGCTTGCGGTTGATACATGGCCCTAGATATGCGGGCTTTTCCTGTCGAGCATGAAGCGGCTATTGCTGTGCCACCAACAGGAGCTTCGCTTATGACCCTTCGTCCGTTTCACCTCGCCTTTCCGGTTGATGATCTTTCCGCCGCGCGCGCCTTTTATGGCGGGGTGATGGGGTGCAGCGAAGGGCGGTCGAGCGATGAATGGATCGATTTCGATTTCCACGGCCACCAGATCGTCGCGCACCTTGCGCCGGACAAGGGGGGTGCCAAAAACCGCGATGTTGCCAATACCCACGTTGACGGCCACGGCGTGCCGGTGCCGCATTTCGGCCTTGTGCTGGGCATGGACGAGTGGGAGGCACTGGCCGCGCGGCTGCGCGCTGGCGGCTGCGAATTCGTGATCGAACCGACCATCCGTTTCAAAGGCCAGCCGGGCGAACAGGCCACGATGTTCCTGCGCGATCCATCAGGCAACGCGCTGGAGTTCAAGGCCTTTGGCGATGTCGGGCAGTTGTTCGCGCGGTAAAAGCGGCGAGGCACTTCGTCCCGCAACCGCCAGCCGATGCCATCTCTTTAGGCGCAAGGAGCAAACCATGATCAAATATACCGCCCTGCTGGCTTCCGCGCTGGCTATCGCCGTTCCGGCCCACGCCAATCCTGCACCCGAAGCGCAGATCGAAGCTGCGGGGCCGCATGGGCCGCTGGCTGGCACCATGCTGGATGCCCCCGCGCGCAATGCAGCCGATGCGCAGCGGCCGGTGGCGTTGATCATCCCCGGCTCTGGCCCGACCGACCGCGACGGCAATAACCCGCTGGGCGTGCGCGCGGCGAGCTATCGCTTGCTGGCCGAAGGACTCGCCGCCGAAGGCATTGCCAGCGTGCGGATCGACAAGCGCGGGATGTTCGGCAGCGCCGCCGCCATCCCCGATGCCAACGCGGTGACGATTGCCGATTATGTGGCTGACACCGCCGCATGGGTCGGTGTGATCCGCGCGGCGACGGGGGCGGATTGCGTCTGGCTGCTGGGCCATAGCGAAGGCGGGCTGGTGGCGCTTGCGGCCGCGCAGCAGGTCGAAGGCCTGTGCGGGCTGGTGCTGATCGCTGCGCCGGGCAGGCCGCTGGGCGAAGTGCTCAAGCAACAGCTGCGCGCCAACCCGGCCAATGCGCCGCTGCTTGGTGCGGCGGACGATGCGATTGACCGGCTCGCCGCAGGTCAGCGGGTCGATGCGGCCACCCTGCCCCCGGCGTTGCTGCCGCTGTTTAATCCGGCGTTGCAGGGCTATTTCATCAGCATCATGGCGCTTGACCCGGCAGACCTCGCCGCGCGTGCGCAATTGCCGATCCTGATCGTTCAGGGCGGCAAGGACTTGCAAGTGTCGGTGGCCGATGCGCAGCGGCTGAAAGCCGCCAACCCCTCTGCCGCGTTGACGATCCTGCCCGATGCCAGCCATGTGCTGAAAGACGTTGCGGGCAACAGCCCGGCGGATAACATGGCAACCTACACCGCGCCCGATCTGCCGCTGGCCAAGGGGATCATCGCCGCAATCGCGGGTTTCATCCAGCAGCCCTGATGTGCAAGACCGGGCGCGGGCCGAAGCGCATTTTCTTGACTTCGCGCACCCTCTTGCCTAGCTGCGCATCTTTCCTGCATTCAGTGATTCCAAAAGGGCCGCCCATGGCACGCGTTACCGTTGAAGATTGCGTCGACAAGGTTCCCAACCGTTTCGACCTCGTATTGCTCGCCGCACAGCGCGCGCGTGAAATCTCAGGCGGCAGCGACCTGACCATTGACCGTGATCGGGACAAGAACCCGGTCGTGGCGCTGCGCGAAATCGCAGACGAAACCATCCGTCCGCGCGACCTGCTCGAATCGCTGGTGGTCAGCCTGCAAAAAATCCTCCCCGATGACGAGGATGAGGCCGATGAGATCGGTTCGCTCAGCCAATCGGCCGAAGCGTTGCGGATCACCGCCTCGGCACCGGCCCGCACATCGTCGCTGGGCGGCGATTACGAAGGCTGATTGGCGCTGCTGTAGGATTGCGGCGGTGTTTGGGGTGGTTTAGGCCGGCCCAGACCCCGGCTTGACTGGCTTTGCCCCCTCCTTGACCGCTTCTTGACCCTGGCTTGATCGCGCTTGCCATCGGGTTTTTGCGCCTTATCCCTGTGCCGGTGTAATCAAACCGTCACAAAATAAGGCAGCGCGCAAGCATGGCATCGATCGCGGTTTACTGCGTCAAAGGCGGGGTGGGAAAGACCACGCTCGCGGCCAATCTGGCATGGTGCGCGGCCAGCATCTCGCGCCGCAAAACGCTGCTGTGGGATCTGGATGCGGCCAATGGATCGGGCTTTCTGCTGGGGGTCGATCCCAAGAGAAAACATAGCGCAGACAGTATGTTCGGGGATGGCGGCGATCCGGCCAAGCTGATCCAGCCGACCGCATATGCGGGCCTTGATCTGCTGCCCGCCGATGAAACCATCCGCAAGCTTGACCGCCAGCTTGACCGGATCGGCAAGAAGAAACGGCTCGCCCGGATGACGGCGGGGCTGGGCAAGGATTATGACCGGATAATCTTCGATTGCCCCCCTGTTCTCAATGAGTTGAGCGCGCAGATAATCCGCGCCGCCGATCTCATCATCGTGCCGCTGCCACCCTCCCCGCTATCCGCGCGCGCCTTTGATGTGGTGGTGGAAGAAGTGCGCGGTTCGGGCAAAGGGCACCCGCCAATCCTGCCCGTTCTGTCGATGATTGACCTGCGCCGCAGCCTCCACCGCGAGGCGCGCGAGGCGAACCCGAACTGGCCCGTCATCCCGCTGGCGAGCGCGGTGGAACAATGCGCGGTAGAACGCAGGCCTGTAGGCGCGTTTGCCCCGCGCTCTCCGGCGGCGCGGGCGATTTCCCAACTGTGGACCGCGATCGAACGCAAGCTCGCCAGCCGATAATCCGCGCGTTCCGGCGGCCTTGGCCGCAAGCAAAAAGGGCGCCCGGATCACTCCGGACGCCCCTGATATTGCGATGCGCTGAAGGATCAGGCGCCTTGCGGCGCTTCGTCGCCCTTCCCGAAGCGCTTGCCCGCCTTGGGGATCGAAGAGCCTTGAACCGGCTGCGGAATCACCGGGCCACGCGCGGTATCGGGACGGTCGATCTTGCCACTTTCGAGCAGCGCCCTGATTTCCTCACCCGTCAGCGTTTCATATTCAAGCAACGCCTGTGCCAGCAGGTGCAATTTGGCTTCTTGTGTCTTGAGGATATCGCTGGCTCGGGCGTGTGCGCCTTCGACCAGCCCCTTGATTTCGGCATCGATCAGCTTGTTGGTTTCATCCGAAGCCATCGTCCGAATGGTCTGCCCCATGCCGAGATATCCATCCTGGCTGGCCTCGTACTGGAGCGGGCCGAGCTTGTCGCTCATCCCCCAACGGGTCACCATATTGCGCGCCAGATCAGTGGCATACTGGATATCGGACGATGCGCCGGACGACACCTTGTCATGGCCGAAGATGATTTCCTCCGCCACGCGCCCGCCCATCGAAACCGAAAGGTTCGCGTGCATTTTATCGCGGTGGTAGGAATAGCTGTCCCGCTCCGGAAGACGCATCACCATGCCCAGCGCGCGGCCGCGCGGAATGATGGTGGCCTTGTGGATTGGGTCGGAAGCGTCTTCGTGGACCGAGACGATCGCATGGCCGGCTTCGTGATAGGCGGTCATTTTCTTTTCGTCGTCGGTCATCACCATGCTGCGGCGCTCGGCGCCCATCATGACCTTGTCCTTGGCGTCTTCAAACTCCTGCATCGCCACCAGCCGCTTGTTGCGGCGCGCGGCCAGCAGGGCGGCTTCGTTGACAAGGTTGGCAAGGTCTGCGCCCGAAAATCCGGGCGTGCCGCGCGCGATCACCCGCGGGTTGACGTCGGGTGCCAGCGGCACCTTTTTCATGTGCACGCCAAGGATTTTCTCGCGCCCGTCGATATCGGGGATTGGCACCACCACCTGACGGTCAAACCGGCCCGGGCGCAGCAGCGCCGGGTCGAGCACGTCGGGGCGGTTGGTCGCGGCGATGATGATGATGCCTTCGTTGGCTTCAAACCCGTCCATTTCGACCAGCAACTGGTTCAGCGTCTGTTCGCGTTCATCGTTCGAATTGCCCAGCCCATTGCCGCGCGAACGGCCCACCGCGTCGATTTCATCGATAAAGACGATGCACGGGGCGTTTTTCTTGGCCTGTTCGAACATGTCCCGCACGCGGCTCGCGCCGACGCCAACGAACATTTCGACGAAGTCCGAACCCGAAATGGTGAAGAACGGCACACCCGCTTCGCCTGCGATGGCGCGGGCCAGCAGGGTCTTGCCGGTGCCGGGCGAACCGACCAGCAATGCGCCCTTGGGGATTTGCCCGCCGAGTTTGGAAAAGCGGTGCGGGTCGCGCAGGAATTCGACAATTTCCTGCAATTCCTCGCGCGCTTCGTCGATCCCGGCGACATCATCGAATGTCACCTTGCCCGAACGTTCCGTCAGCAACTTCGCCTTGGACTTGCCAAAGCCCATGGCCCCGCCGCCGCCGCCCTTTTGCACCTGCCGCAACGCAAAGAACGCGATGCCGAGGATCAGGATAAACGGCAGAGACTGGAACAGGATGAACAACAGCATGCTCTGCTGTTCGCGCTGCTTGCCGGTGAACTGCACTCCGTTGTCTTCCATCAACTGTGTAATGTCGATGTCGTTGGGGACAGGCACAGTGGTGAAGGATTCGCCGTTCTTGAGCGTGCCGGTGATGAGTTCATCACTCATCTGCACATCTTTCACTTCGCCTTCGGCCACAGCGGCGCGGAAATCGGAATAGCGGATCGCGGTGCCGGGGGTCTGCGCGGCATTGCCGAACATCGTCACCACCAAAAGCAGGGCAAGGAAAATACCGCCCCAGATCATCAGCTGTTTGACCCAGGGGTTGGGGCCATCGCCCTGCGGCTGGGGGTCGTTCTGATCGCTCATTGCACGGGAATCCTTTCGTCACCGACAATGTAGGACGCGCACTGTGAATGGCAAGATAACACGCCCGTTTGGCGCAGCGCTGATATTCGATCAGCGTGATGCCAATTATCGATGGCAGGCAGCGCCGTAAGCGGCCAAAAACACATCAACCGCTCCCGCGATCCGGCGTTCGAAGTTTTCCGGAGTGACTGCCGCGCCAAACCGGCGCTCAAGATCGTCCATGCCTTTGCACATCGAAACGAATTGTTCGGCAGCAAGTTCGGGATCGTCAAGCACCAGATCGCCAGTTTCGGCGCAATAGCGCAGATAAGCGGCAAACCCGTGCTTCATGCGGCGCGGCCCCGCATCCAGAAACACTTCGCCAATCGCCGGCTCGGTCTCGGTCTCGGCGGCGATGCGGCGATCGAACTGGATCATTTCCGGACGGGACAGGAAAGCGGCAATCGCCTCTCCGATCACGGTCAACCGTTCGCGGATAGTGCCCTGCGGCATGGCGTCCAATGAAAAATGGCCGCGCAATTTCTCACATTCGCACGCGACCGCGGCCGCGAACAGCGCGCGCTTGTCGCCGAACTGGTTGTAGATCGTCACCTTGGAAACGCCCGCATCGGCGGCGATCTGTTCAATTGCGGTCGCGGCATAACCGTGCTCGAAGAAATGCCGCGCCGCCATATCGATGATGCCCTGCTGCTTGGCCGCGTCCAACGGGCGACCCACCTTACGCGGGCCTGAGTTTTTTCTGGTGGCGGAAGAACCGCAGGTTGACAAAGTGAACGGCTCCGTTCAATTAAACGCTGTCGTTCATAATTGCTCCTCCTAGACCAATCTTGCAACCCCGCCTTCGCAAAGAGGTTTCCCGCGCGTGATCTGGATCGCCATCAGAATGCTCACCGGTGACGCCCAGAAGTTCTATGGGCTGCTGTTCGGCATCGCCTTTTCGACGCTGCTGATCACCCAGCAGATGACGATTTTCGTCAATCTGGTCGAGCGCGGGTCAAGCGGTGTCTATAACGCGCCCGAGGCTGAAGTGTGGGTGATGGACCCGGTCAGCCGCACCACCGATGTCAACTTCGCCATGCCCAGCACCGCGCTCGACAAGGTGCGCTCGGTCGAAGGTGTCGAATGGGCGGTGCCGCATCTGCGTGCGCAGGCATCGGTGCGCACCCGCGATGGCGATCTGGAAGGCGTGGCTGTCATCGGGGTCGATGATGCCACCCTGATCGGCATGCCCGTGCGTATGGCGCAAGGCGACAAATCGGTGTTGTTCGCGCCCGATGCGGTGGTGATCGACGATACCGGAACCACCCGGTTTTTCCCTCCGGAAATCAGCCCGATCGGCGAACGGCTCGAACTCAATGATCAACGCGCGGTGATCCTCGGGATCGCGGATTCGATCCCCAGTTTCACCAGCACCGTGGTGCTCTACACCCGCTTTTCCAACGCGCTCAATTTCGTTCCCGGCACCCGCAACCGGCTCAGTTTCGTGCTGGTCGGCGTGGCCGATGGGCAGACTCCCGAAGGCGTCGCCGCACGAATTGAGGCCGAGACCGGGCTGAAGGCGCAAACCCGCGATCAATTCGCCCGCGCGGGGGTGGATTTCATCATCGAAAACACCGGCATCCCGACCAATTTCGGGATCACCGTGTTCCTTGGCTTTGTGGTAGGCGTGGCGATTGTCGGCCTGACCTTCAGCCTGTTCATCCGCGACAATATCAAGCAGTTCGGGGCATTGAAGGCCATCGGAGTAACCAATGGCAAGATCATGGCCATGGTGGCGGCGCAGGCCGGGCTGGTCGGCATGATCGGCTATGCGTTGGGCGTAATGGGTACCGTGGCGTTTATCCAAGGGTTCAGCGCCAATCCGTTCTTCAAAGGGTTCTATATCCCCTGGCAGATTCCGCTGATCAGCCTGGTGGCAGTCATCATCATACTCGCGATTACCGGTCTGCTGGCGATCCGCAGCGTGCTCAACACCGAACCCGCGTCGGTGTTCAGGTGAGCGCGGCGGCGATCATGGACACCAGACCCATCGGCGGATGCGACCCGCAGTCGGCGATCTGTGCGCGCGGCATCACCCGCGATTTCGAGGCTGGGCAGACCACTATCCGGGTGCTGCACGGGATCGATACCGACATCCGTTCGGGCGAGATGACCTATGTCGTGGGCGAGAGCGGATCGGGCAAAACCACCCTTATTTCGATCATGTGCGGCATATTGTGGCCGACATCGGGCGAAGTGAAGGTGTTCGGCACCGATATCTACAAATTGTCGGATACCGAGCTGGTCAATTTCCGTCTCAACAATATCGGTTTTATCTTTCAGCAATATAACCTGATCCCTTCAATCGATGCGGTGACCAATGCCGCCGTGCCGCTGATTGCGCAGGGTATGCGGATTGCCGAAGCGCGGGAGCGCGCGCAGGTGCTGCTCGACAAGCTCAATATCGGTGACGAGGCGCTCAAGCTGCCGCGCCAGTTGTCCGGCGGGCAACAGCAGCGCGTCGCCATCGCGCGTGCGTTGGTGCACGAACCGCGATTGGTGGTGTGCGATGAACCGACTGCCGCGCTCGATGCGCGTTCGGGGCGGCGGGTGATGGATTTGCTGCGCGAAGTCGCGGTTGCGCCGGATCGCGCCTGCATCATCGTCACCCACGACAACCGCATTTTCGATCTGGCTGACCGGATTATCGTGCTCGAAGACGGGCGCGTCACCCATGACGGCACGGAAATGCCCGATGAACATTAATTCAAACGCCCTGCCCCTTTCCCTCTCCACCACGCCGAGGACATCATGTTCCGCAACCTGAGTTTTGCCCGACAGATCCTGCCGATAGCGGCGCTGATCGGCGTAGCCATCGCAGCTTGGCTGATTTTTTTCAGCCAGCCCGACCGTTCGACCGCCGAACCAGGCAAACAGCCGCCCAAGGCGTCCGGCGAACTCCTCAACGCGCCGCGTGTTGCGGGTGCCGGAGTGGTCGAACCGGCAAGCGAGGTGATCGACATCGGATCGGCGCTGTCGGGGCTGGTCACGGATGTCAGGGTTCAGCCCGGCGACCGGGTGGCCAAGGGCGACGTGTTGTTCCTGGTGGATGCCCGCGCCGCGCGCGCCAGCCTTGCGCAGGCCGAAGCCGCAATCAGCGAAGCACGCGCGGCGATTGCCGAGGCGCAGGCCGCGCAAAAGACCGCACGCCAGCAGCTCGATCTCTACCGCCAATTGGACGATCCCGCCGCGGTCAGCCGCTCAGAAGTGATCCGTGCCGAGGGTGATGAAGCCGCCGCGACCAGCCGCCTTGGTCTGGCCCGCGCGCGGCTCGCCGCAGCCCAGGCCGCTGCGTCAACCGCCCGCACCGAAATCGAACGGCTGATCGTGCGCGCGCCGATTTCCGGCGAGATTCTGGCCGTCAATATCCGCCCCGGCGAATTCGTCGCCACGCAGGGCGGAAGCTCGCAGCCCTTCATCCAGATGGGCGAAACCACGCCGCTGCACGTGCGCGTCGATATTGACGAAAACGAAGTCGCGCGGGTCGCGATCGGGGAGCCTGCGATCATCAGTCCGCGCGGCGCGGCCGAATTGCAGGTGAAGGCCACATTTGTCCGCGCCGAACCGCTGGTGGTGCCCAAGCGTTCGCTTACCAACAGCGCCGCCGAACGGGTCGATGTGCGGGTATTGCAGGTGATCTATGCCCTGCCCCCCAGCGACGTGTTCCGCGTGGGCCAGCAGATCGATGCCTTTATACCGGCCAAACCGGCCCCTGCGGGCAAGGGGGACTGAGGCGATGCCCCGCCCCGCCCCCACGATCCGCGCGCTGGCGAGCGCCGCGCTGCTACCGCTGATGCTGGCTGGCTGCATGGCCAGTCCCGCGCCCGAAATCGCCACGCCAACGCCAGATTTGCCCGAAGCGTTCTTCTTCGCGCCTGATGCAGACGCGCAAACTGCGCTTGCCGCGCTGATGCCGATGGACGATACGGCATACAGCACGCTTGCCGATGCCGCGATTGCCGAAGCGCCCAGCTTGGCCGAGGCACTAGCCCGGATCGACAGCGCGCGCGCAGGTGCCCGCCGTGCCGGAGCCGAACGTCTACCCAATATCACCGCCGATGGCAGCGTCCGGCAAACCCGCATCAATACCAGCCAGTTCGGTGAGGCAGGCCGGCAAGGCTTCGTCCCTGCCGAACAGACCACCTATGGCGCCAATATCGTCGCCAGTTGGGATGCTGACATTTTCGGACGGCTGAAAGCGCAGGAACGCGCCGCGCTGGCCCGGATCGATGCCGCCAGCGCGCAGGCACAAGGTGTGCGGCTGGCGCTGCTGGCGGAAATCGCGGGTAGCGTCACCGATTGGCGAGTGCTGGACGCGCGCGCCGCCGCGATCAACGCCGATGTTGCCGCTTCGCAGCAACTCGCCAGCCTTGCCAAAGTGCGCGAGGACGCCGGGATCGCCCCCGGTTTCGACCGCGTGCGGGCCGAGGCGACCGCCAGTTCTTCCGCCGTGCGCCTCGCCGCGCTGGACAGCGAACGCGCGCGGCTGATCGGACGGTTGGTGACGCTGACCGGGCAGGATGCGGCAAGCGTGCGCGCGGCGCTGGACACCGCCGCGCCGATCCTTGCCCCCAACACGCCGCCCGCTTCGCTCCCGTCAGAATTGCTCGCCAATCGCCCCGATGTCGCCGCTGCCGCTGCCAATCTGGCCGCCAGCGATGCCGATCTGGCCGCCGCCGCGCGCGCGCGCTTTCCGCGGATCACCTTGACCGGCATCATCGGATTGGCGGCGTTCCAGCCTGAAAACTTTTTTGACGATGATTCGATTATCGGCACGCTGACCGGCGCGATTGCCGGGCCGCTGCTCGATTTCGGGCGAGTTCGCGCAGGCATTGATGCCGCTGCCGCAGACAAACGCGCCGCCTTTGCCGCCTATCAAGGCGCGGTGTTTCAGGCGCTGGGCGATGCCGAGGCGGGTTATGGGTTGGTCACTGCCGCCGATGCCGAAGCGCGACTTTCGGTCGAGGAACGCGACCTGCTCAACCGCGCTGCCAGCCTTGCCGAAACGCGTTACCGCGCCGGCCTTGCCAGCTTCCTCGAAGTGCTCGAGGCCCGCCGCGCCGCCGACGCCAGCGGCGAACGTGCGGCGGCTGCTTTGGGCCGAGCATCGCGGGCGCGCATCTTGTTGTGGCAGGCGCTGGGGGGTGACGATTTCGGGCTCTAAGGCCCTGACCCTAGAGAATGACCCGCTCGAACAACCAGAAACTGCCAGTTATACCGATGCCATAGGCGGCGACCCGCAATGCTGGCAGTTCAAGCCGCGGCAGCGCGCGGCTTATCGCGGCGAGCAGCGCCAGAACCACCGCGATCACCAGCAATTGTCCCGCTTCGACCCCGATATTGAACGCCAGCAGCGCGGCCGCGATTTCCCCCTGCGGCAGGCCGATTTCGGCCAGCGCCCCGGCAAAGCCGAAGCCGTGAAACAGGCCAAAGCCGAACGCGATCAGCCACGGAACCCGCCGGGCCCATGTTCGCCGCTGCGGATCGCGCAGCACCAGCGCAACCTCCACCGCAAGGAACACGATCGAAAGCGCGATCAACGCCTCGACTGGGCGGCTCGGCAGGCCGGCATAACCCAGCGCGGTTGCCACCAGCGTGATCGAATGGGCGATGGTGAAGGCTGTCGCCGCCTTTATCACCGGCCATGGCGCACGCACCAGCAACACCAGCGCAATCACGAACAGCAGATGATCCCAACCCCACAGGATGTGCTGCGCGCCGATGATGAAATAATCGCGCGCAACCTGCCAGCGATCGGGCGCGGCGGCGATGGTGGCGGTGGGTGCAGCGGCGGTCAGGCGGAATGTCTGCGCCGTGCCTTCGTGCGGGATCATGCGGGCGATGGCATCGGCGCTGCCGATCAGTTCGGAAAAGCCGAAGACCTCCCCCGCCAGCGTGCCTGCGCAGATCAGCCGCGCACTGCCGAGCAATGCCGTGGGTGCGGCGCGCTGCACCAGGTCGCCCTGCATGGTGCAGGCTTCCGGGATCACCGGGCCGGGCAACGCGGTGATTTCCCCGCTGCGGGTCGCGGCGATGGGGATCTGCCATTCGATCGTCCATTCACCCGAAGCGCGTTCGGTCAATTCGATCACCGCAGGGCGCAATTCATCGGCGGCGAGCGGCGCAGCAGCGCAGGCGGCCCACAGCGCGGCCAGCATCGCCACCACGCGGCGGATCATTGCGCGATCTCGACCCGGTAGGCTTCCCGCAGAACGGTGAAGGCGCGTTCCTTGCGCGCGGCGATTTCGGCGCTGCGCCAGTCGTTTTCGACTTGCTGGCGGATCGCCTCAAACGCGGGGGCCGCGCCCGAACCGCGCGCACGCAGCCGCACCAGATGCCAGCCAAAGCCCGAACGCAGCGGGCCTTGCCACGCCGTTCCCGGTTGCAGCCTGTCCAGCCCAACGGCGAACACCTCCCCCAGCCGCGTCTGCACCTCCTGCTGGCTGACCTGTTCAAGACTTTGCGGCAGACTGATCGGATCGCCCGCGCGCTGCCAGTCACCGGTGGCTGCCAGCCCCGGCAGGGCCGCGCGGGCTGCGCTTTCGCTTGCGAAATAAAGCTGATCGAAACTGACCGCCCCGGCATCGGCATAGCGCGCGCGGTGGGTTTCGTAGAAGGCGCGCAGCACCGCCTCGTCCGGCTCGGCTGCTTCCGCCGCCGCGCTAGCCGACAGGTCCATCTTGGTCACAAGCCGCCGCCGCACAACCGCGTCACCCTGATCCAGCCCCAGCCGCAGCGCCTCACGATACAGCACCTCGTCGCGCACGAACCGATCGATCGCGGTGGCGAGTTCGGCATCGGTCGGCGCGCGGCCCATCATGCGTTGGAATTGCAAGGCAAGCTCGGCCTGCTGCGCGTGATCGACCGAAATCACCCGGCTGGCCGGATCGACCTCACCGGAGCTGCTCCAGGTAAGCAGCGCGAACAGTGCGAAGCCTGCGACAAGAAAGTGGACCAGCGGTTCTCGCGTCCAGCCGGGAAGCCTCACTTGCGCTCCATCACCGTCGGGGCAGCGGGACGTTTTGCCAGCTTGAGCCAGATCGGCGACGTGTAGGCGCGTTCCTGCGCGACGGCGTCATCCATCGCTTCCTTGCTCAGCGTGATCCCGAACCGCACCGCATCAAACAAAGTCCAGCGCGGCGTCGGGATTTCGATCACGCGCACGTAATAGAATGCGCGCTGACCGGGGGTGTAATCGGGATCGGTCCACACGGTGCGCAGTTCAGTGGCACCGATGGTGTTGGTGAAGGTTGCGTTCTTGCGGTTGACCGTATCGCCAACCGCCGGAACCTTGCCGCCAGACCGCACGCGGGTCGCCATGTCGCTCCACACGGCATCATAGACGCGTTCCTGCGTCTGGCCGCTGGCATCCACCCAGCCTTTGACCACCTGAACCCGGTCAAGATTGGCGCCGTCCGGGTCTTTCAGCGCGCTGATCATAAAGCGCGGCGCGGTGCCCCTGTCGATCAGTTCGCCGCCCATCGGCACGCCGCTGGCATAGCCCTTGCGCACCCAATCGCCGTCCCAGTCCTGCGCATCGAAATCAAAACCGCCGAACACCCGCACGCTCATGCGCGGGCCGGTGGTGGCGTAAACCTCGCGCCGGGCGAAGGCATCGAAGATTTCGGCGCGCGTATTGCCCCGCGCCCAGGCCGCCGCATAGCCGCCGGCAAGGTAATGCCAGCCAAACCGTCCCTGTGACGTGCCAAGGTTCTGAGGCACCACCGCACGGTCTTTATAGGCCGGTTCGTTGCCGGTGTGCTTGCCCCAGAAATTGTCTTCATCCGACGTGGCAAGCGAGGTGTGGCTATCCGTCGAACCGACCATGCCGAAAGCATAGGGGTTCACGCCCAGCTGTTGTTCCAGCGACAGGCCCCGCTTCAACGCCTCGCGCACATAGGACCCGGCGAACATATCATCCTTCATCGGCGCGGTGAGCGGCAGGTTGCCCAGTTCCCAACCCTTGACACCAAATCCGGCCATTTCATCATTGGGCGAAAGGAACGGATGGCTTTCGCTGTCGCCCTTGATCTGGGTTGCCTCAACCACCGGTTCATAGGCCGCGCGCTTCATCGCGTATTCGGCAGTCATGGGCGACCCGTCGGGCATGGTCATTTCGAACATCAGCCCGTTCGAAACGTTCGAATTATGCGGGATCGCCAGCGCCCTGCCGCCGGTGTTCTGTTCATAGGCAGCAAGATAATCCCACAGCTGTTCGGCAGTGGTGCTAAGCCCCGGAAACGGCAACACGGTTTCGGTCCGGTCGCGGCCATCGCGGAACATCACCACGCGGTGCAGATTGTTACCATCCGGCATCAAGGTCCATTCGAACCCGGCCAGCGCGGTGAACTTGCCCGGCTTGTTGTAACGATCAAGAATGCTCAGGTGGGTGGCCCAGATGTCGCGCGTGGTCTCTTCCCGATTGGACTGATCGCGCAGCGCTGCGGGCAATTCGTTATTGGCCGCTGCAGTAACCAGTTCGGCAACGGCGCGGACTGATTGTTCGGGGCTTTCGTGCATCATGTCGTACCAGCGCAGCATGGTATCATCGCCGATCACCCATTTCACATACCAGCGCGGGGCGTCATAAAGCCGCCGGGTCGCGCCCAGCCCGTCCGAGTGATCGGCAATCACGAGGAAATCGAGCGGCCGCGCCAGCCTGGCCTTGCCCCCGGTGGTCGCCTCAACTTCCTCGCCCGAGGCAAAGCGCAACGCAGCCTCCGGCCCAAGCCGGACGCCAAAGCCGAATGCGTCGATCGAATTGTCGGTGTGAAGGTGGGTGTCGCCCCAATATGGCCGATCGGGAAATTCGGCGAGCGTGATCGTGCCTTCGCCGGTGCCGGTCTGTTCTTCGGGCACATCGGCTTCGCCGCCACACGCCGCCAGTGCCATCGCCAGAACGATCGCCAGCGTCAGCCGCCTGATTGTGCGGTTCATGCCTTTTCCCCTCATTATCGCCCGAACTGGGTTATTGTGCCGCGCAGGCCGTGCGTCAAGCCGAACGCCTCAGCAACGCCGACCGTTCGCAGCGGCACACCACCTCGTCGCGCTGGTTCCACATTTCGTGGATGAAAGTGACGATCCCGGCATCGGGACGCGATTTGCTGTCCCGCAATTCCTTGACCTCGGAATAGGCACGCAGCGTGTCACCAATGAACACCGGCTTGGGCGTCACCACCTTGTCAAAGCCGAGGTTGGCGACCAGCGTGCCAAGCGTGGTGTCCCCCACCGACAGGCCGACCAGCAGCGCGAAGGTGAAGGTCGAATTGACCAGAATCTGCCCGAACCCGCTGGCCTTGGCCGCCTCAACATCCAGATGCAGCGGCTGCGGGTTATGGGTCATGGTGGAAAACAGCAGGTTGTCGGTTTCCGTCACGGTGCGGCGGATTTCGTGTTCGATCCGTTCCCCCACCACCCATTCATCGAAAAACTTGCCCGCCATTATGCTTGCCTCCCCCAACTTGCGACCACATCCGCACCGTCATCCGTGCTTGATCGAACGCTGCCCGGCGTGCGGCTGAAACGCGGCGCGGGGGCGGTGTGCCATGCGCCGTCATGTTCGACATAGGCCCCGCGCGCCTTCATGTGCGGATGGCTGCGCGCTTCGTCCAAGGTCAGCACAGGGGCGAAGCAGGTATCGCTGCCTTCGAGCAGATCGCACCATTCCGCCTGCGTCCGGGTGAGGAACAGCGCGGCGAGCTTGGCGGCGTAATCATCCCAGTTGGCCGGGTTCATCTGGCCTTGAGCGAGTTCCGCCGGAGCGCCTGCCTTAGCCAGCATCTCGGCATAGAATTGCGGTTCGATGGAACCGAGCGAGATTTCCTTGCCGTCCGCGCAGGTGAAGCAGCGGTAGAAATGCGCCGCCCCGCCCAGCATCCCCTTGCCCCGCTCGGTCGAGAGATGCGGCACCCCGCGCGCGCCGAAGAAGAAACTCATCAGGCTGGTCGCCCCGTCGACAATCGCGGCATCGACCACCTGCCCCTTGCCCGATTTTTCGCGTTCATACAGCGCGGCCATAATCCCGAAGGCGCAATACATTGATCCGCCGCCGAAATCGCCGACCAGGTTCTGCGGCGGAGTGGCGGTTTCGCCCGGCTTGCCTACCGCCGCCAGCGCGCCGGTGATGGCGATGTAGTTGATATCGTGGCCAGCCGCGTGGGCGAGCGGGCCGTCCTGCCCCCAGCCGGTCATCCGCGCGTAAACAAGGCGCGGGTTGAGGCCGAGCAATTCTTCCGGCCCCAGACCCAGCCGCTCCATCACGCCCGGACGAAACCCTTCGATCAGCACGTCGGCATGGGCCACGGCGGCGCGCACCTGCGCCTTGCCATCATCGCTTTTCAGATCCACCGCCAGCCGGTGTCGCGCGCGTTCAACCACCGGGTTGCCCACCCCCGCGCCGGGCCGGTCAACCCGCACCACTTCGGCGCCCAGATCAGCCAGCAACATCGCGACATGCGGCCCCGGCCCGATCCCGCTGAATTCGATCACCCTGAGGCCCGAAAGCGGCCCTGATGGCTGGTTCATCTGTCTCTCCCTTTGGCCGCGTGTGTGGCGTGTCATGAACCGGAGGGCAAGCCCGTGCTTGCGACAACCCGGCCTGCACGGCAATTGACAGCGCCAGCCTCCTGCCCATAGGCGCAACCTTACGTATTTGTGCGGGCGGCGGAACGAGGTTGACGAATGAAAAGCGGCTCGACCAGAGTGCTCGCAGCGGCATCGGGCGGCGGCCATTGGGAACAGCTGATGCTGCTGCGAGCGACGCTGGACAATTACGACATCCGCTTTGCCACGACCGAACCTGCGGTGGCCGCGCAGCACGGCATCGAAAGCGCTGACCGCCTGCCCGATTGCAACCAGAACAAGCCGTTGCAATCCGCGCTGTGCGGGCTGGTCGCCTTGTGGATCGTGCTCAAACACCGTCCTCAGGTGGTGATATCGACCGGGGCCGCGCCGGGTTTTTTCTGCATTCTGGCCGGGCGTCTGATCGGCGCGCGCACCCTATGGATCGATAGCGTCGCCAATGGTGAGCAATTGTCGCTGTGCGGCAAGCTGTCGCAGCGCTGGGCGCATGAATGCTGGACGCAGTGGGAACATCTCGGCACGGACGCGCGTCCGCGCTATTTCGGAGCGGTGCTGTGATCCTTGTCACCGTCGGGATGCAGCTGGGGTTTGATCGCCTGATCGCAGCGATGGACACGCTTGCGCCGACGCTGGGCCTGCCGGTGATCGCGCAGACCGGCAAGGGCCGCTACACCCCGCAACATATGGATGCGCAGGCCAAAATCGCGCCTGCGGAGTTTGAACGGCTGGTGCAACAATCGCGCCTGATTGTCAGCCATGCCGGGATCGGCACCGTGCTGACCGCAGCCCGCTTTGCCAAGCCGATCATCCTTGTGCCGCGCCGCGCGGCGCTGGGCGAACATCGCAATGATCACCAACTGGCGACCGTAAACCAGCTTTCCGGGCGGCCCGGCATTCTGGTGGCGATGGACGAGGCCGCGCTGCCCGCGCGCATTGCCGAAGGCTTGGCAGTCAAGGACTGGTCAGCCGTGCAATCATCCACCGCGCGCCAGTTGCATCGGGCACTGGCCGCCTTCATCGAAAACCGCCCCTTGTGATCTCCCCGCGCGGTGCGTGGCTCGCAACATGGTGAAAATCATAGCAAGCCTAACGCGATTTTAAGGGCTTTGCGGCCATGGTTCCGCCTGAAAATGCCGGGACAGTGATTTCATGAACGCACCTTTTGTTGCCAATGCCGCGCTAGGGCGCAAGCC
The DNA here is from genome assembly GCA_002842735.1 of Alphaproteobacteria bacterium HGW-Alphaproteobacteria-7. Taxonomy (GTDB): domain Bacteria; phylum Pseudomonadota; class Alphaproteobacteria; order Sphingomonadales; family Sphingomonadaceae; genus Erythrobacter. The sequence goes on from PHEB01000019.1 coordinate 41,543, forward strand.
AAAGGCTGATCCCGCGCCCGATCATCAGGTCGCGGTGATCGGCCTTGGCTATATCGGCCTGCCCACCGCTGCGCTGCTTGCCAGCTACGGCTGGAACGTGTGCGGCGTCGATGTGTCGCAAGCCGTGGTCGACACGGTAAACGCGGGCGGCGTGCATATCGAGGAACGCGATCTCGATCGGCTGGTGCATGATGCCATCACCGCGCAAACGCTGGTGGCCGCAACCGAAGTGCCCACCGCGAGTTTCTACATGATCGCCGTGCCCACCCCGCTGGGGCCGGACAATATGCCCGACATTTCCTATGTCGAGGCGGCCGCGCGTTCGATTGCGCCCAAGATCCTGCCGGGTGCCTGCGTCATCATCGAAAGCACCTCGCCGGTCGGCACCACCGAACGCGTCGCCGCAATCATTGCAGAGGCGCGCCCTGATCTGGTGGTGCCGCGCGATGGCAGCACCGGCGCAGCGGACATCGCGCTGGCCTATTGCCCCGAACGCGTGTTGCCGGGGCGGATCGTCAACGAACTGGTGTATAATGACCGGGTGATCGGCGGGGTCACTGCGGCCTGCGCCGAACGGGCTTCGGCGCTCTATGCCAGCTTTGTGAAGGGCGATTGCCTCACCACCACCGCCCGCGTGGCCGAAACGGTCAAGCTGGTCGAAAACTCCTTTCGCGATGTGAATATCGCCTTCGCCAACGAATTATCGATGATCGCTGACGTGATCGGGGTGGATGTGTGGGACGTGATCCGGCTGGCCAACCGCCACCCGCGCGTGAACATCCTGCAACCCGGCCCCGGCGTGGGCGGGCATTGCATTGCGGTTGATCCGTGGTTCCTGGTGGCCGGCGCGCCGGATGCCGCGCGGCTGGTGCGCACCGCGCGCGAAGTCAATGATCACAAGGCGGTGCACACCGAAAACCGCATCCGCGCGCTGATGGATGCCGCGCCGGGCGGCAAGGTCGCGCTGCTCGGCCTCGCCTTCAAACCCGATATTGACGACTTCCGCGAAAGCCCCGCGCTCGCCATCGCGCAAAGCCTTTCCCACACGCATGGGCAGCGGATACTGGTGGTCGAACCGTTCACCGAAAGCTTGCCCGATGCTCTTGCCGGATCGGGAGCGCAGCTGGTGACGCTTGACGCCGCGTTGCAGGCGGCCGAGATTGTAGTGGTGCTGGTCGATCACACTGCGTTCAAATACCTTTCGCCAGATGATCTGGCGGGCAAGCTGGTGTTCGACACGCGGGGCATGCTGCGGCGATGAGTCCGGTTGGCGGGAAACCCCGCATTCTCGTCACCTTCGGCACCCGGCCCGAAGCGATCAAGATGTTCCCGGTGGTCGATGCCTTGCGCGAAACCGGGCAGTTCGATGTGAAAGTGGTGGTGACCGCCCAACACCGCGAATTGCTCGATTCGGTGCTCGCGCTAGCCGGACTTAGACCCGACCTTGACCTCGACTTGATGCAGCCTAGCCAGTCGCTAGATGCCCTCGCCGCGCGCATTTTGACGCGTTTTGGGGAGGCTTTGGACGCGCTCAAACCTGATCGCGTTCTGGTTCACGGCGATACGCTGACGACGATGATGGCGACTTTGGCGTGCTATTTCAGGCGGATACCGGTGGGCCATGTCGAGGCCGGATTGCGCAGCGGCGATATCTATTCGCCCTGGCCCGAAGAGGTAAATCGCAAGGTAACGGGCGCAGTGGCCGACCTACATTTCGCCCCGACAGCAACTGCAGCAGCAGCCTTACGCGCTGAAAACGTGCATGAAAAAGCCATACACGTCACGGGCAACACGGTGATCGACGCACTGATGTTTGCGCAGCAAAAACTGGCCGCCGATCCGTCATTGGCACCCGCCATCGGCCCGCTAAAACGGCGCTTCGCGGGCAAACGGATCATCGCGGTCACGGCCCACCGACGTGAGAATTTCGGAGCCGGGATGCAAGAAATTGCCACATCTTTACAGATACTTGCTGGACGCAACGACGTGGCGATCATCTATCCGCTGCACCCCAATCCCAACGTCGCAGAAGTCATGCGCCCCGCGCTTTCGGGGCATGACAACATCGCCTTGATCGACCCGCTCGACTACCTCGATTTCGTCGCGATGATGGAAGCTTGCGACATTGTCCTAACCGATTCCGGCGGCATCCAGGAGGAAGCGCCCAGCCTCGGCAAACCAGTGCTGGTGATGCGCGACACCACCGAACGGCCCGAAGGTGTTGCCGCAGGGACAGCACGATTGGTCGGGGCAGAGGCGGCGAAAATCATCATGGAAACCAGTCTCTTGCTTGACGACAGCGGCGCTTACGACCGCATGGCCAAGGCGCATAATCCCTATGGCGATGGCACCGCCAGCCGCACGATTGCAGCGATCCTTGCCACTGCAGGATAGTCCGCCCGGCTGCCCGCTCAAGGGCGCGCGCGCACCAATTGAACATAATAGATCGCTGCAACCAGCACCACGAGGCTCACCCCGATATCAATCACCCAGTTAAGTTTCGGAGGGCCGCAATCAATTACGGATTACCCCCTGCGAAACCAGACCTTGCTTGCACTGGCGGGTTTCGCCTTGCTGATGCTGGCGCGCACCGCCGTTGATCAGGGGAGAGCGCGACCATGATCGCCAGAATCGCATGGTTCGGCACGCTGGCTGCGCTCGCGCTGATCACCACCTTCGTCCAGATCGACCGGCAGACAGCGACTACGTCGGCGCTGGCATCTGCGGTGCCGGGGCCGCTGCGCAGTTCGGCGCAGGCCGTGGTGGCCGCACGCGCAATCGAGGGTAGTGACCCCGCGCTTGCGCTTGAAGAAGCGCAAAGGCTGGTTCGTCGACGCCCGATCCCGGCTGAAAACCTGACCTTGCTGGCTGTGGCTCAGACCAAGGCAGGCCTGATCGAGGAAGCCGGTGTTACGATTCAGATCGCCGGCCAGCGGGGTTGGCGCGAGCCAGTGGCTCAGGAAACGGTGTTGCGCCTCGCGCTTGCAGCGGGTGATGAAGCCGAGGCGGCGCGGCGCTATGCAGCGCTGTTCCTTAAGGCATCCACGCCCGACACATTGCTGCAAGAACTGGGGCCAGCGGTGCTCGGCGAGGCGGACGGTGCGGGGCAGCGCACCCTTATCGACATCGTCAGCGGTACAGACCGTTGGAACGACACCTTCCTGCGGCGCGGAATGCGGGTGTTGCCGCCCAGCACTTTCAGCGAAATTGCAGGTGCTGCGATAGGACGCGGCGCCCGGTTTGACTGCGGTGTGATCGCGCAGACCATTAATGCACTTCAGCGGAGTGACGAGCAGGCTGCAGCCCGGCTGAAAATCGCTTCAGAGGGCCAATGCCCCTGATTTCGGCAGCAGCGCATTACAGCGTGCGGATGATCCCTGAAAAATCGACCCCGGCATTGTCCTTGGCAAAGGCTTCGTAGATCGCGCGGGCGTGTTCGCCGAGTTCAACCTTGGCGCCTGCCGCCTTCGCCGCTTCGATCGCCAGCCGCAGGTCTTTCAGCATCAGTCCTGCAGCAAACCCGCCCTGATAGTCGTTATCAGCAGGCGTGACCGGCCCGACGCCGGGGACGGGGCAGTACGACGTCATCGACCAGTTCTGCCCTGATGAAACGCTGGAAATATCGAAGAACGTCTGCGCGTCGAGCCCTAGCTTTTCGGCCATCGTGAAGGCTTCGCAGGTGCCGATCATGTGGATCGCCAGCAGCATGTTGTTGCAGATCTTGGCGGCCTGCCCATTGCCCGCGTCGCCCGCATGGATCACCGCCTTGCCCATCGCTTCTAGGATGGGCTTGGCACGCGCAAAGGCGTTGGCGCTGCCGCCGACCATGAAGGTCAACGTCCCACCCGCCGCAGCCGCGATCCCGCCTGAAACCGGCGCATCGACCATCTGGTAGCCATGCTGCTGCGTCACAGAAATCACCTCACGCGCGGTGGCGACGTCGATGGTCGAGCAATCGAGCAGGATCGCGCCTTCAGGAGCGTGGCCGATCACATCGTCCCAATAGACCTGTTTGACGATCGCGCCGTTGGGCAGCATCGAGACGACCGCCTCCGCTCCCGCGCATGCTTCCTTGGCGGTGGCGAAGGTCACGCACCCAGCCTCGCGCGCGGCGGTGAGCGCGGGTTCTGCCAGATCAAAGGCGCGGACTTCGTGGCCCGCCTTGACCAGATTGGCAGCCATCCCGCCGCCCATGTTGCCGAGGCCGATAAAGGCTATTTTCATGTCACTCTCCCGATGATCAAAAGGCCTTCTTTGCGGCACTGACAAGCACTGTTAGCAGAGCAGCAATTGGCAAAACCCAGAAGTAGGCAAGCCACCAGAGTATGCTCCCATCATCATACTGGACATCCTGCCAATTCACGTAGACCACGATTGCAAAGTGCAAGGTCATGAGGCCGAATGCCGCGACCAGCGCTCGAGTTGAAACCCATTTGCCCATTTGCTGAGCCTACCGCCCCCTCCACTGCCCTTCACGCTTTTCGATGAACGCAGCCATGCCCTCGGCCTTGTCCTCGCTCGCGGTGAGGATCTGGAAGATGCGGCGTTCGACAATCAGCCCCTGATCGAGCGTCATTTCAAACGCCGCGTTCACCATTTCCTTGTTGGCAATCGCTGCCATCGGCGGCATCGCGGCGATAGTCGCGGCAGTTTTCAGCGCTTCGGCGATCAGATCCTCATGCGGCACAACGCGCGCGACCAGATTGCTGCGCTCTGCCTCTTCAGCGGCCATCATCCGGCCCGTCAGGCACATTTCCATGCTCTTAGACTTGCCGATGGCGCGCGTCAGCCGCTGCGATCCGCCCATGCCGGGGGCGACGCCAAGCTTGATTTCGGGCTGGCCGAACTTCGCCTTGTCGGAAGCGATGATGAAATCCGCCATCATCGCCAATTCGCACCCGCCGCCCAGCGCAAAGCCGTTCACCGCCGCGATCCAAGGCTTGCGGGTCTTTTTGACGATCTCCGCCGTCCAGAGGCTAAAAAAGTCGTCGAGGTAGAAGTCGGCGGCCGGTTTCTCGCTCATTTCCTTGATGTCCGCGCCCGCCGCAAAAGCCTTGTCGCCGCTGCCGGTCAAAACCGCGCACAGCTGCGAGCCGTCGGCCTGATAGGCGGCGAAAGCATGGATCAACTCTTCCAGCACTGCGGAATTAAGCGCGTTCAGCGCCTGCGGGCGGTTTATCGTCAGCAGCGTGACGCCCTTGTGGCCCTGCGCGTCCGTTTCGACGGTGATGGTTTCGTAATCAGCCAATTTCAGTCTCCATTTTCGTCATTGCGAGGAGCCGCAGGCGACGCGGCAATCCAGATAGCGCCGGACTGGATTGCTTCGCTTCGCTCGCAATGACGACGGAAACAATCCACAAAATGGTTCAATACAGGGGCACCCACTCCTCGCCTTCGGGCAGGCGCGCGAAGATTGCGTCGAGCAGTTCCTCGGTCACGTCCTCGGGCGTTGCCGGGTTCCATTTGGGGTCATTGGTCTTGTCGGTAATTACCGCGCGCACGCCTTCGGCAAAATCGGGGCGGGTCAGCACGCGGCTGGCGATGCGGTATTCCATTCGCATATTATCGGCAAAGTCGGTCAGCGCGGCGCTTTGTGCCAATTGCCGCAGCGCGACCTTGCAGGTCTGCGGGCTTTTGGTGCCGAGCGTGTCGCGCTCTTTCATCGCCCAGTCGTCGCCTGCATCAGCTGCAGCGTCGAGGCTGGTCAGGATGTCTTCGTAAGCGTCAGAGGCGAAATGCTTGGCTATCTTGTCAGCATTGGCTTCGATCCGCGCCTTGGGCGGAGTGCCAACCGGTTCGGACAGGATGCCTGCAATCCTGTCAGGATGATCGTGGATTCGCGCCTTGATATCCTCCAGCATCTCGGCTGGGACGTAATGCGTGGCAAGACCCGTCCACAGACATTCCGCTCCGTCAAGCCGCGCGCCGGTGAGTGCGAGGAACTGACCCAGCCGCCGACCGAGCCGCGACAAATACCAGCCGCCGCCAACATCCGGGAACAGCCCGATCCCCGTTTCGGGCATGGCCAGCCGCGTATTCTCGGTCGCCACGCGGTGCTTGGCGGGCTGCGAAATGCCCACGCCCCCGCCCATGGTGATGCCGTCCATAAAGGCGACGATCGGCTTGCCATAGGTGAACATCTGGTGGTTAAGCTGGTATTCGTCGTGGAAGAACTTGCGTCCCGAAACCCCCCCATCATTCAGCGCCGAATCGCGCAGAAAAGCGATGTCGCCGCCGGAGCAGAACCCGCGTCCTTCGGCATGATCGACAATCACCGCCTTGATATTGTCGTCATTAGCCCATTCGGTCAGGCCTGCGCTCATCGCATGGCACATTTCCAGTGTTAGCGCGTGCAGCGCTTTGGCACGATTGAGCGAGATATGGCCAATCGGGCCATCGGTTCGGATGAGAACATCGTCGGTCATTGGGCCGGTTCTTTCGGTTCGATCAGATCCCAGCGATTGCCAAACGGATCGCTGAAGACTGCAACTGTGCCATAGCTTTCGTGGCGCGGTTGCTCGTGAAAAAATATCCCTGCATCGACAAGGCGTGCCTGAGTGCCTGCGAAATCATCTGTGTGCGCAAAAAAACCGACGCGCCCACCAGTCTGGTTGCCAATCGCGGCGGTCTGCGTGTCGGTCGTTGCCTTGGCGATCAGCAAGCGACCACCGTCCGCGCCGCCGACCACGACCCAGCGCTTGCCTGAACCAAGATCGCTGTCTTCGATCAGATCGAAGCCAAGCGTGCCGACAAAGAACGCGATGCCCGCATCATAATCAGGCACCACGAGCGTGGTGAGTGCAAGTTGCATCGCGCTCACTGCCGCAACAAGTCCCGGCCCACGACCATGCGCATGATCTGGTTGGTGCCTTCAAGGATCGAATGCACTCGCAGATCGCGCCAGAAACGTTCGATCGGGTAGTCCTGAAGGTAGCCATACCCGCCGAACAATTGCAGCGCGCGGTCGACCACGGCGCTGCCGTTATCGGTCGCCAGCCGCTTCGCCATGGCGGAAAAGCGCGTCTTGTCAGGCGCGTTGTCGGTGACTTTTGCAGCCGCGAGATAGAGCAGCGCGCGGGCAGCTTCCAAGTCGGTCGCCATATCGGCGAGCATGAACTGGGTGTTCTGGAACTCGGCGACAGGCTGGCCGAACTGGGTGCGTTCCTTGGTGTATTTGATCGCTTCGTCGAGGCACCGTTGCGCCCCACCAAGCGAGCACGCGCCGATATTCAGCCGCCCGCCATCCAGCCCCATCATCGCGATTCGGAAGCCTTCGCCCTCACCGCCGATAAGATTTTCGACAGGCACGCGCACATCCTCAAGGATCAGCTGCGCGGTCGGTTGCGAATGCCAGCCGAGTTTCTTCTCATTCGCGCCGAAGCTGACGCCGGGCATGTCCTTTTCGATCACAACGCAGGAAATGCCCTTCGGCCCGTCCTCGCCGGTGCGCACCATCACCGCGTAAATCTCGTTCGCGCCTGCGCCGGAAATGAACTGCTTGGTGCCGTTGAGGACATAGTAGTCCCCGTCCCGGCGCGCGGTGGTGCGCAGCGCGCTGGCGTCTGATCCGCTGGAAGGTTCTGTCAGGCAATAGCTGGCGATTTTGTCCATCGTGATCAGCTGGGGCAGATACTTCGCCTTCACCGCCTCCCCGCCGAAGCGGTCAATCATCCACGATGCCATGTTGTGGATCGAGATGAAGGCGCTGGTCGAAGGGCAGCCATAGGCCATCGCCTCCATGATCAACGCCGCTTCCAGCCGCCCCAGTCCGATCCCGCCCGATTGTTCCGAGACATAGATCGCGCCGAACCCGAGTTCGGCGCTGCGCTGGATCGTCTCGCGCGGGAAGATGTGTTTTTCATCCCACTCGGCCGCATGGGGGGTGATGTTGTCGGCGGTGAACCGCTGGGCCACCTCGCGGATCGCGAGCTGATCGTCGGTGAGCTGAAATTGTCCGTACATAACCAAGGTCTCTAACCGGGTTGCGTGGGTTAGAAAAGTCTGGCCCGTGCAAGAGCCTTGCGGATTTTTGCTAGGCGCGGCGCGATTGTCGCAATCTGTTGGCCTGTGGCATGCGTTTCAAACGCTGTGGCTAGCGCCGATTGCCGCCTCAGCCTCAATCTCGACTCGCCATTCGGGGCGGCATAGCCACGCAACCCCGGCCATTGTCGCTGCCGGGCGCGCTGCGCCGAAAAACCGCGCATGCACCGCGCCAACCGCTTCTTGGTCAGCGGGGTCGGTCAGCAACATCCGGGTTCGCACGACGTCTGCGGCCGAACCGCCGAGTTCCTCAATCGCGGCGCGGATGATGGTGCAGCATCGCTCCGCCTGTGCCGCCGCGCCGCCGGGGGTAGTGCTCCCGTCAAGTTCGACCGGGCCGGTTCCTGCGACTATGATCCGGTTCCCCTCACGCACGGCGCGGGCAAAGCCGAAGGTTGTTTCAAACGGCGAAACCGATGTTGCCCACTGCCGCTCACTCATCCGCAGGTGATCGCGATGATCTTCATTTGGTCGTCGTATTGCACGTTCACCCGGTCTTGCCGGTAATCCATCGTCCATGCTGAACGGGGCGGGCCCCAGCGCAGGGTGTGCGCGCCGCTTTCTTTCAGGATTACGGCCCCTCCCGCTTCCGTCGCATTATGGCCGATGTGAGCCTGCACTGATTCTGCGTTGCACACCATCGGCTCAGGCGCGGGCGGCGCAGCGGCCTGTTCCGGCGCTGCATCCGCGCCATATGTCGCACAGCCTGCCAGCCCGATTGCGGCCAACCCAATCACTGCCTGTTTCATTGCACCCTCCCTTGCTGTCACCGGTAAGAATCGGCGCGCATGGCAAAGGTATCAGGCGGAGTGCAAACGTCCAGCCTCCGTCTACTCCGCGTGCTTGTCCAATTCATCGCCTGTCACGGTCACAACGTGCAACAGATTGGTGCTGCCCGGTGTTCCGAAGGGCACGCCTGCCAGCACGATCAACTTGCTGCCTGCGGTGCCAAACCCGTGGCGCAGCGCCATGCGGCGGCCCTTGCCGATCATTTCTTCGAAGCTGCCGATATCCTTGGTCGCCACCGCGTGCGCGCCCCACAGCAGCGCCGTGCGGCGTGCGGTGCGGATCGACGGGGTCAGCACCAGCATCGGCGTGCCGGGCCGTTCGCGCGCCACCCGCCGCGCGGTTGATCCGCTGGAGGTGAATACGGTAATCGCGCTGATCGGCACTGTATCGGCGATGGTCATGCAAGCATGGGCCAGCGCATCGGACGTGGTCGCGTCGGGCGTGGTTTCGAGGAAGCGCACACGTTCCCTGTAACCTTCATCGCGTTCAACCTGAGCAGCGATGGCGTGCATCATCGCTACCGATTCTTCCGGCCAAGCGCCCGCTGCGCTTTCAGCCGAAAGCATGACGGCGTCCGCCCCATCATAAACTGCATTAGCCACGTCGGAGACTTCGGCGCGGGTCGGGGTCGGGCTTTCGATCATGCTTTCCAGCATCTGGGTCGCCACGATCACCGGCTTGCCCGCACGCCTGCTGGCAGCCACGATACGTTTTTGTAGCGGTGGGACTTCGTGCGGTTCCAGTTCCACGCCCAGATCGCCGCGTGCGACCATGATGCCATCGGCGAGTTCGATGATCGAATCGAGCCGGTGGATGGCTTGCGGTTTTTCGATCTTGGCGCACAGCGCGATATCGCGGGTGCCGATCAGCTTGCGTGCTTCGGCAATATCTTCGGGCCGCTGAACAAAACTGAGCGCGATCCAGTCCGCTCCGTGTTCGGTGGCGAAGGCAAGGTCGCGGCGGTCTTTTTCGGTCAGCGCCGGGATCGGCACTTCGGCATCAGGGACGTTCACGCCCTTGCGATCCGAAATCACCCCGCCGACTTCGGCAGAGCATAGGATGCGATTTTCGTCTGCCTCCAGCACCTTCAACCGGATTTTGCCGTCATTAATCAGCAATCGCTGGCCGCGCTCCATAATGCCGAACAATTCGGGATGCGGCAGGCATACACGGTTTTCATCGCCGGGCGTCTCATCGCGGTCTAGCACGAAGTGGCCCGAATGGCGGATCACCGCCTCCCCATTCTTGAACCTGCCGACGCGCAATTTCGGCCCTTGCAGATCGGCCAGGATCGCGATCGGCCGCGCAAACTGTTTTTCCAACGCGCGGATGGCGTTGATCGCGGCCTCGTGATCGGCGTGATCGCCGTGGCTCATATTGACGCGGAACGCATCCGCTCCTGCCAGCAGCAGCTTTTCGAGCATTTCGGGCGAACGGCTGGCCGGGCCGATGGTGGCGAGAATCTTGACCTTGCGGCCGCGCGGGTCGATCCTGATCTGATCGCGTCGTGTCATGGTGTTGCCTATCCCTCGTTACGGCAGGCTATGGCAGACCCATTTTGCAACTCAAGGAAAAGCCGCGATGAATAGCAATGCCGACACGCTAGATGATCTTGACGATGCGCAGGCCGCTGCCGCGTTTCGGCGGTTGGTGCGCCATTTGCGCCATCGTCATGATGCGCAAAACATTGAATTGATGGGGCTAGCCGGTTTCTGCCGCAATTGTCTGGCCGACTGGATTCGTGATGCCGGCTATCCGGGCGACAAGGAAGCCGCGCGTGCGGTGATCCACGGAATGCCAAGCGCGCAGTGGAAGGAACGCTTCCAATCGCCCGCCGCGCCGGAACAAATCGCCGCAATGGAAGCGAGTTTGGCGAAGAACACACAGGATTAATTTGCGCCGCCGGTTCAATCGGCGCGGCAGTCTGGCTATCGCCCGCTCCAACCGATTCTGTTTCCAATGGAGATTCCCCGATGGCCGAAACCACCGACGACCGCCTGCGCCTGCTGATCGAACGCATCGAACGCCTTGAAGAAGAAAAGAAAGGCATCGCCGACGATATCCGCGACGTCTATGCCGAAGCCAAGGCGGTAGGATATGATCCCAAGATCATGCGCCAGATCGTGCGTCTCAGAAAAATGAAGCCCGATGATCGCAGCGAGCAGGACATGCTGCTGGAAACCTACAAGGCCGCACTCGGCATGGGGTGAGGATTGCAAAACCCGCGTGCAAGGGCACCTCGCCGCGTCGATGTGCGCCCTTGCATCCGCATAAGCCATCGGAGTAAAGCGCGGCGCTCCTTATTCTATTATCCCGGTGAAGCGCGTCCCATGGCAGGCCATTCCAAATTCAAGAATATCATGCACCGCAAGGGTGCGCAGGACAAAAAACGCTCGGCTATGTTCTCCAAGCTGAGCCGCGAAATTACCGTGGCGGCCAAGATGGGCCTGGCAGTCAACGCCGCCAAGGCGCAGTCGATGCCGAAAGACAATATCCAGCGCGCGATCGACAAGGCGAGCATGGCGGGCGGTGAGGATTACGTCGAGATCCGCTATGAAGGTTATGGCCCCGGCGGGGTGGCGCTGATCGTCGAGGCGCTGACCGACAACCGCAACCGCACCGCAACCAATGTTCGCACCGCATTCAGCAAGAACGGCGGCAATCTTGGCTCCGAAGGTTCGGTCAGCCATGGCTTCGAACGGCGCGGACTGATCGAATATGGGCCGGACGCGGGTGACGAGGAAGCGATGTTAGAGGCCGCAATCGAAGCGGGCGCGGATGATGTCGAATCATCAGAAGACGGCCACACCATCTGGACCGCCGCTGACGCGCTCCACGGCGTGGCTGGCGCGCTTGAACAGGCTTTGGGTGCGGCAGATAACGTCAAACTGGCGTGGAAGCCGGTGCTCACCGTCGATGTCGACGAGGCGACAGCGAGCACGCTGATGAAACTGATCGACACGCTCGACGATGATGATGATGTGCAGACCGTGTGGGGTAATTACGAAATCTCAGACGAGGTGATGGAGAAGCTGGGCTGATGTGGAGCTTCGTCGCCAAGGCGCTTCTAGCCGGGGCGATGATCGCTGCAATTGCGGAAGTAGGGCGGAGGCAACCGGCGACGGCAGCACTAATCGCCTCGTTGCCGCTGGTAAGCGTGCTGGGCATGATATTCCTTTGGCACGCGCGACCTGATGCCGCAAACATGGCTGTGCATGCCGAAGTGACCTTCTGGTATGTGCTACCCAGCCTACCGATGTTTCTGCTGATTCCAGCCTTGCTGCGAAGCGGTGTCAATTTCTGGATCGCGCTTGCGGCAGGCTGCCTTCTGACCGTGGTTCTCTATCTGCTAATGATGCAGATCGGGCCGCGGCTCGGGCTGAAACTTTAAAGCCTGATGATGATTTTCCGATGCTGATATTGGGCCTCGACCCTTCGCTTTCCTGCACCGGTTGGGGCGTGGTCCGTAGCGAAGGTGCGCGGATCAGCCATATCGCCAATGGCCAGATCAAGACCGATGCCAGCGCGCCGATGGCAAAGCGGCTGGCGGTGTTGCAATCCGGGCTTGCAGCAGTGATCGCCTCCCACCATCCCCATCGCGCCGCTGCCGAGGAAATTTTCCTCAACACCAACCCGCAATCCACTTTGAAGCTGGCACAGGCGCGCGGCGCGGTGTTGGCGGCGTGCGGAGCAGCCGGGTTAGCAGTCAACGAACACGCCGCAAGGCTGGTCAAAAAAGCCGTCACTGGCACCGGCGGGGCGGAAAAGGCGCAGGTCGCCGCGATGGTCAAGGTACTGTTGCCGGGTATCTCCATCGCGGGCAGTGATGCGGCTGATGCGCTGGCAGTGGCGATTGCCGACGCGCATCTGGCCCCGCGGATTTGAACGGAAACAGCAATGATCCACCTTTTCGGCATCCCCAATTGCGACACGGTGAAAAAGGCACGGGTGTGGCTCGACGCGCATGACCAGCCCTACACGTTCCACGATTACAAAAAGGAAGGCGCTGATCCGGACAGACTCGCCTTCTGGATCGCTGCCGCTGGCCTTAATGTGGTGGTAAACCGCAAGGGCACGACTTACCGTGCGCTGTCCGACGCCGACAAAGCACTTGCAGCTGACAGTCACACGGCTGTCGCTTTGCTCGTTCAGCAACCAAGCATCATCAAGCGGCCAATCGTCGAATATCACGGCGGTATTCTGGTCAGTTTCAGGGAAGACGAATGGTCCGCAGCCTTGCTTTGATCGCGCTGATGGCGCTGGCCCCGGTGGCCGCCGCGGCTGAGGATATGCTCATCATCGCCCACCGCGGTGCGAGTGCCGAGCGGCCCGAGCATACGCTCGCCGCTTACGAATTGGCGATCGATCAGGGCGCGGATTATATCGAGCCCGATCTGGTCGCCACGAAGGATCTGGTGCTGGTGTCGCGCCACGAAAACGAATTGTCGGGCACCACCGATGTCGCCAGCCGCGAGGAATTCGAAGACCGCCGCCGCGACAAAACGATTGATGGGCAGAAAATCGCGGGCTGGTTTGCCGAGGACTTTACCCTCGCCGAACTGCGCACCCTGCGCGCGAAGGAGCGCATCCCTTCGCTGCGCCCCGCCAATGCGCGGTATGACGGGCTGTATCAGGTGCCGACCTTCGCGGAGATCGTGAAGCTGGTGCGCGCCAAGGAGGCGGTCACGGGTAAGCGTATCGGCCTCTATCCTGAAATCAAGCACCCGGAATTCCTGTTGCAGGACGCAGGGATCGACATGGTCGATCTGCTGCTACGCGAGCTGCGCACGCTGGGCATTACGCCCGACGATCCAGTGTTCATCCAAAGCTTTGAAGTCGGCCCGCTCCAGCGGCTCGACAAGCGGGAAGACTTCAAGCTGGTGCAGCTAGTGGCGCCGATTGGCGGCCCGGCGGATGAGGCTGCAATGCGGTACGCTGAAATGGTAACGCCGACGGGGCTGGCCGAAATCGCGAAATATGCCGATGCGATTGGCGCGCATATCGGGCTGGTACTGACGCCGGAGGGAACGCCGACATCGCTGGTTGCCGACGCCAATGCGGCGGGGCTGGAGGTGCACGCGTGGACGGTGCGTCCCGAGAACGAGTTTCTGCCGCCGATGTTACGCTATGGGGATGATCCCAAGGGCAAGGGCTGCGGCGATGTGCAGCTGGCCCAGTTGCTCAAGAAAGCAGGGGTGGCAGGGGTGTTCGCCGATCATCCGGGTAGGATGGTGACATACGTGAAGGATGGTAAGGAAAACCTGCTGTGCTCGATTATGGGGGCTGGCTAAAGAGAGTCAGATTTCAATCAAGTCATACCGTCACCCCAGCGAAAGCTGGGGCCTAGGGCATCATGCGCCGCACCTTGCCGCTCTAGGCCCCAGCTTTCGCTGGGGTGACGAAATTAGACGCGCTTTGCCGAAAGAATATAATTCAGCGCCATATCATCCGACAGATGCAGCCCCTTGCCCGGACGCCACGCGATCCCGCGCTGTGCCGTCACCGACAGCCCCGCGTCCGCCAGCAGCACTTCGAACTCGTCCGGGGTGATGAAATCCTCCCAATGGTGTGTGCCTTTGGGCACATAGCCCACCGCCTCAGCCGCACCGACCAGCAGCACGCGCGAGGCCGCCGTGCGGTTGGGGGTGGACATCACGAGCAGGCCATCTGGCGCCAGCCGCGCTGCGACATCGCGCAGGAAGGCGGGCTTGTCCGCAACGTGCTCGATCACTTCGACACAGGTGACCAAATCGAAGGTGCCGATGTCCAGCCCCGCCACCTCACCCGCCATGTAACGGATATCCAGCCCGACCGCCTCGGCATGGGCGGCAGCCGCCGCAACATTTTCCGGCGCCGCGTCCACGCCTGTCACCGCCGCGCCCAACCGCGCGAGCGGCTCGCACACCAAACCCGCGCCGCAGCCGATATCGAGCGCACCCTTGCCCGCCAGCGGCTTCGCCAGTGTCGCCGCACCGGACCAATGCGCATCAATTGCGTCCCTGATAAACGCCATCCGCACCGGGTTTACCTGATGCAGACTCGCCATTGCCCCCTTGGGGTTCCACCAATCGCGTGCCAGCCCGGCAAAGAAATCGGCTTCCTCAGGACGGATAGTTACATTCGATACGTTTGCGTTTCCCATAAACGCCCCTTAACAGCGCCCGCGAACACTCACCAGCAGGAGCTTCCTTTTGGCCCGCATCGTGATGAAATTTGGTGGCACATCCATGGCCGGAACGGAGCGGATTCGCCGGGTCGCGAATATCGTGCGCGCGCAGGCGGCCCCTAAGCCCGACGGCACGCGCGATTCTGTCGCCGTGGTAGTTAGCGCGATGGCGGGCGAAACTGATCGGCTGGTGAACTTTTGCCGCGAAGCCAACCCGCTATATGATCCGGCGGAATATGACGTGGTGGTCGCCAGCGGCGAGCAGGTGACCAGCGGGCTGCTGGCACTGACCCTGCAAGCCCTAGGCTGCAAGGCGCGCAGCTGGCTCGGCTGGCAATTGCCGATCCAGACCATCGAAGCCCATGCCAAAGCACGGATCGATTCGATCGACGCCCCCGGCCTGATCGCCGCGATGGAAGCAGGCGAAATTGCGGTGATCCCCGGCTTTCAAGGCGTGTCGGAAGATGGCCGGGTGACGACTTTGGGCCGCGGGGGATCGGATACCTCAGCCGTCGCTGTCGCCGCCGCAATCAAGGCGGATCGCTGTGACATCTACACCGACGTGGACGGGGTCTACACTACCGATCCGCGCATCGTCGCCAAGGCGCGCAAGCAGAAGGCGGTGACATACGAGGAAATGCTCGAACTCGCATCGGTCGGCGCCAAGGTGCTCCAGACCCGCAGCGTCGGCCTGGCAATGAAAGAAGGCGTGCGGGTGCAGGTATTGTCGAGCTTTATCGGCGAAGGCGCTATGCCAGCCGATGATCTTCCCGGCACGCTGATCGTCTCGGACACGGAAATGGATGAATTGGTGGAGAAGGGCCTGATGGAACGCCAGCTTGTAACCGGCATTGCGCATGACAAGAACGAGGCCAAGGTCATCCTGACCCGCGTGCCCGACCGGCCCGGCGCGGTGGCGAATATCTTTGAACCGCTGGCCGCTGCCAGCATCAACGTCGATATGATCATCCAGAACGTCGGCCGCGACAAGGGTGAGACCGACGTGACCTTTACCGTGCCGCAATCCGATCTGGCCCGTGCGCAGGCGCTGCTGGAGGATCGCCGCGACGCAATCGGCTTCAACCGCATCATCACCGACAGCAAGATCGCCAAGATCAGCGTCGTCGGCGTCGGCATGAAAAGCCACGCCGGGGTGGCGAGCACGATGTTCCGTTCACTGTCCGACCGCGGCATCAACATCCAGGCGATCTCGACCAGCGAAATCAAGGTCAGCGTGATGATCGACGAGGACGAGACTGAACTGGCGGTGCGCGTTCTGCACACTGCCTATGGGCTGGATGCAGTTAGCTGACAGCTGGGCCGTCCCGCCTGAATTAACCATATCCGATAACGCAGCTTTTACTTTTTGGGACGGACTGTGCCCGCTCTCCCCCGAGAGCGAAAGGCGCATATTATGGCCATCAAGGCCCACCTCGATCCATCCAAGTCCGGCGACCCCCAGCGCGCCGCTCCCCGGCGTGAATTGCGGCTGGAAACCAGCGGTTTTGTACCGGGAGCGGGCGAAGCCAATGTTACGATCCACAATATCTCGGCCACCGGACTTCTGCTCGAAACCGGGCTGGATCTGACGCAGGGCGAACGGCTCACCCTCGACCTGCCCGAAGCCGGGGCGGTCATGGCGGTGGTCGTGTGGCGCAGCGAGCGTTTATTTGGCTGCACGTTCGAACAGGCACTTGGCCCAGCAGCACTGGCCGCAGCGCAATTGCAAGGGTTTGCGCCAGAAGCCGCTCAGGCGGAAAGTCGCTCGGCTCAGCCATCGATCGCTAAAGGTGAAGCGCTCGGCCCACGGTTAAACCGTTTGCGGCGCGAAGCGGGGCTGACGCTTTCCGATGTTGCCGCAGTGCTGGGCGTAAGCAAGCCGACGGTGTGGGCATGGGAAAAGGGTAAGGCCCGCCCGCTGCCCGAACGGCTGGATGCCATCGCGGCGACACTGGGAGTTCCGCCGGAAACACTGGCCGAAATGCCCGCCACCCCTGGAAACGCGAGCGCATTGATCGAGGAATGTCGCACTCGCATCGCCGAAGCCTGCGGCGCCACTGCCAAATCGGTGCGGATCGTGATTGAACTATAGCCGCGTCAACTCAGTTCATCGCCAAAAATCATCATAAACACGACAAAGCGATATGAATCGCTGGTTCAACTGAAAAACATGGTAAACGAAATCTGCGAATGATTCGTTTTTTAGTCAGTTATATTTACATAACTAACAAAATTATTGGCAATTGTGGCAAAGAAAGGGGATTTGCTGCTTTCAATTGCTATAATCCAACTAACGAACTTACTTTCGCAAGACAGTTGTGAGCCTGAGTTTGGACTGCGGGGCATTTTTGACATGAAATTCGGTTTGAGCGATGTGGAAGGCCGCGTGTTGCACGGCCTGCTGGACGAAACCTCAAGCGACATTGTTATCAGGCTGGACCGGCACGGGTTCATCCTCCACGCCTCTAACAACATGGCTGATCTTGGCTTTGATTTTTCTGCTGCGCTGCTGCTCCCGCATATCACCGACCTGGCTGAGCGCGATCACGCCTCGTTTCTGAGCGAACACGTCGCTGCCGGGCTCACCGGACAAGCGCATGGAGGGTGGGTCGAGTTCCCGGTAATCACCTGCCCTGAACGCGATACCTGCCGCGAGGCGGATTGCCAGCGCTGGTATGCGCTCAGCCTCAGGCCCGTGCTCGATGATTCCGGCGCTGTCGAAGGCGCGCTGTGCCTGATGCGATCGGTGCAGCAATTGCGCAGCCTTGAAGGCGAATTGCACGCCCGCACAGTAACCGATCCGCTGACCGGCCTCGCCAATCGGCAGGCGTTCTGTGCCAGCCTGCGGCGGCATCTGGCGGGCGGGGGCGGTCAGATGATTACAGTGTTAGCGGTTGACGGAATGCGTGCGCTGCTGCTGCGTTACGGCCAACGCACCGCCGATGAAGTGCTGTGGGGGTTTGCGCGGTTCCTCGAAACCATGGCGCTGCCGGAGTATGAAATAGCGCAGCTTGATGGCGAGCGGTTCGGCGTGCTGCTGCCCGACATGAAATTGCGCCAAGCACGCGAATGGGTCGAAGATGTGGTGCAAACCTTCTCGACGCTGGCGGCCCCTGCATCGGCCAAAGCGCCGCAATTGACTGCAAGTGCCGGGCTGGCGCGGGTCGAATGCACGGTCGACTGGACTTTGCGTGAGGCGGAGCTGGGTTTGGTTCTAGCGCGCGCCGGAGGCGGACGGCAGGTTGCCATGGCGGCGCATCGCCGCGCGGCATAATCGCGCCTCTGGACTTGGGCTCGCGGGCGGTTAAACCGCTTTGATGAGCCACATTGCCACCATACTGCTGCTCGGTTCGGGCGAGCTGGGCCGCGAATTCGTGATTGCCGCCAAGCGATTGGGCGCACGGGTTATTGCTTGTGATTCCTATGATGATGCCCCCGCGATGCAGCTGGCCGATGGGCGCGAGGTGTTCTCCATGCTCGACGGCGAGGCATTGAGGGCAGCGGCGAAAAAGCACCGCCCTGATCTGATCGTGCCGGAAATCGAGGCCGTCCGCACCGAGGTGCTCGCCGATCTGGAGGCACAGGGCTTCCCCATCGTGCCATCGGCGCGCGCCGCGCAGCTGACCATGAACCGCGATGCGATCCGCGATCTGGCGGCGGGCGAGCTGGGGCTGGTGACGTCGGCTTATGGTTATGCGACAAGTTTGATCGAGTCTGAGGCAGTCGCGGATAGAATCGGCTACCCGCTGGTGATGAAGCCGGTCATGTCATCGTCCGGCAAGGGCCAGAGCAAGGTCGATGATACCGCAGCGCTGAAGGCCGCGTGGGATTACGCCGTCGGCAATATGCGGGGCGATAGGGCGCGGGTGATTTGCGAGCAGTTCATCGCCTTCGACTATGAAATCACCCTGCTGACGGTGCGGCATAAAGACGGCATTTCCTTTTGCCCGCCCATCGGCCACCGGCAGGAACGCGGCGACTACCGCGAAAGCTGGCAGCCCGCCGCGATGTCGCCCGCTGCGCTCGCCAAGGCGCAGGACATGGCGGCGAAAGTCGTCACCGCACTGCAAGGCAGCGGGCGCGGCTGGGGGCTGTATGGCGTCGAGTTCTTCGTAGCCAAAGACAAGGATGGGGGCGAGGAGGTGATTTTCTCCGAACTCTCCCCCCGCCCGCATGACACCGGGATGGTGACGCTGGTCAGCCAGGATCTGAACGAATTTGATCTCCATGCCCGGGCCATCCTTGGCCTGCCGGTGCCGCAAAGCATCACCGCCCGCACCGCCGCCTCCGCCGTGATCCTGGCTGACCGTGACAGCGAGTTCTTCGCGTTCGAGGGATTGGCTGATGCGCTCGCGATTGACCCCGCTGTCGATGTGCGGATTTTCGGCAAGCCCGCCACGCGCCCCTATCGCCGCATGGGCGTGGCGCTGGCCCGTGCTGACACAGCCGTGGACGCCGTGTCCCTCGCCAAACAGGCCGCCAACGCCGTGCGGATTGTCTATTCGCCCAAGGCAGACTAAGCGCCGCGCCATGACCAAATATCCCAACACCGCTGCCCTGATGCAGCGCGGCACTGATTTCCTCGGCTGCGACACCGCGATCCTGTGCGGCGCGATGAGCTGGGTGTCGGAACGCAACCTTGTTGCCGCGATCAGCAACGCGGGCGGGTTCGGCGTGATCGCCTGCGGGGCGATGACACCCGAACTGCTCGACACCGAGATTGCGGCGACCAAGGCGCTGACGTCTAAGCCGTTTGGCGTCAACCTGATCACCATGCACCCCGCGCTGTTTGATCTGATCGCAGTATGCCGCAAACATGGCGTCACCCACGTGGTTCTGGCAGGCGGCATCCCGCCCAAGGGTTCAGTCGAAGCCATTAAAGAGGGCGGCGATACCAAGGTGATTGCATTCGCCCCCACGCTGGCGCTGGCGAAAAAGCTGCTGCGGTCCGGTGCGGACTCGCTGGTGATCGAGGGGATGGAAGCAGGCGGCCATATCGGCCCGGTCTCCACGTCTGTGCTGGCGCAGGAAATCCTGCCCGAATTGGCCGCCGATCACCTGATCTTCGTCGCAGGCGGGATAGGCCGGGGCGAGGCGATTGCCAGCTATCTGGAAATGGGCGCGGCGGGCGTGCAGCTCGGCACGCGATTTGCCTGCGCCACCGAAAGCATCGCTCACCCCGATTTCAAGAAAGCGTTCTTCCGCGCCAGCGCCCGCGAGGCGGTTGCATCGGTGCAGGTCGACCCGCGCCTGCCGGTGATCCCGGTGCGCGCCTTGAAAAACAAGGGCACCGAGGAATTCACTGCCAAACAGCGCGAAGTCGCTGCGCTGCTGGATGCGGGCGCGGTCGACATGGGTGAGGCGCAATTGCAGATCGAACATTTCTGGGCAGGAGCCCTACGCCGCGCGGTGATTGACGGTGATGTCGAAAACGGCAGCGTGATGGCGGGGCAATCGGTCGGCATGGTCAAGGCCGAAGAACCCGCCGCCGACATCATCGCCGAACTGATGGCGCAGTGCGAGGCGGCGCTCAGCCGTTGACATGGCGCAGCCGCTGATCCTCACCCTCGCCTGTCCCGACCGGCCCGGTATCACCGCGCGGGTGACCGGGTTCCTGTTTGAGCGCGGGTGCAACATTCTTGACGCGCAGCAATTCAATGACCGCGGCCCCCATGAAGGCGACAGGGCAGGCGGCACTGACCGGTTCTTCATGCGGGTGGTGTTCGATCCCGACGGCTCGACCGCCGAGGGGTTGCGCGCCGACTTTGCTGCGCTGGCGGTCGAATATGCGTTTGAATGGAAAATGGCGCGCGAACAGCGCCCGCGCCGCACCATCATCCTGGTCAGCAAGTTCGATCACTGTCTGGTCGATCTGATCTATCGCTGGCGAACGGGCGAATTGCCGATTGATCCGGTGGCGATTGTCTCCAACCACCCGCGCGAAACCGCGATCCGAGTGGATATTGGCGAGATCCCGTTCCACCACATCCCGGTGACGCCCGAAACCAAGCCGCAAGCCGAGGCGCAATTCCGCGCATTGGCCGATGCGCTTGACGCCGAATTGGTGGTGCTGGCGCGCTACATGCAGGTGTTTTCAGACGAACAATCAGCGCATTTCGCGGGGCGCTGCATCAATATCCACCACAGCTTCCTGCCCGGCTTCAAGGGTGCGCGGCCTTACCATCAGGCACACGAACGCGGGGTCAAGATTATCGGCGCGACCGCGCATTTTGTCACCGCCGACTTGGATGAAGGCCCGATCATCCATCAGGATGTCGAGCGCATCACCCATGCCGATGCCCCTGCCGATCTGGTGCGCAAGGGCCGCGACATCGAACGCCGCGTGCTGGCCGAAGCCGTGCGTCTGTTCGCGCAGGAACGGGTGCTGATGAACGGCACACGCACGGTGGTGTTCAGGGGTTAGGAGTGTGGCGGGGTCTAACGCCGCGCAACCTTGTTCGCCCCCTTGTTCGCCCCCTCGATCGCCTTGTCCTCGTTGGCGCGGTGGATCACGTAGGCGCGGATGGCCTCGATCTCGTCCTTGCTGAGCGATCCGGCAAAGCTCGCCATGCCGTTGGCCTTGAGCATCCCGCCTTCGACCACCGCGTTCCACGCACTCGCGCTTTCCAATGATCCGGCGCGGCGCAGATCGGGCAGCACGGTCGATCCGACCGCGCCCGGTGCATGGCATACCGCGCAATAGCGGCCATATTTCGCCTGCCCCAGCGCGATCACATCGGCGCTTGCCTTGCTTGGCGGCGGATCGAGCGGGAGCGCGGCGAGTTCGGGCGCAGGTGGCAATTGCGCCTTGCCCCCCAGTTTGAACACCAAGAGGCGCGAGACATTGCGCACCGGCGCCTTTTCCGCGATCAGCGCGCCATCCACGCTCAATGCATAGGCCCCGCCCCAGCCTGCCAGCACGGCGACATATTGTTCGCCATCAACGGTGTAGGTGACCGGCGGCGCAACCACCCCGGTTTGCGCGGCAAAGCTCCATAGCTTGTCGCCGGTGGCCGCGTCATAGGCGTTGAACTCGCTGCCCGCCGTGCCCTGAAACACCAACCCGCCGCCGGTTGCCAGCAGGCCGCCATTCCACGGGCCGGGATGCTCGACCGTCCAGCGCGCCTTCTGCGCCACCGGGTCCCACGCCACCAACATGCCTTTGAGCGTGCCGGCCACCTGCTTGCGAACGCCCAGATCAGGCGGCAGATCGCCCGCGCCGAGGTTGAACCCGACATTGAACCCGCGCGCGGTATCGGGCTTCCATCCGGCTTCGGGGGCATACATCATGCTCGCTTCAAAGGCTGGGATGTAGACCAGCCCTTCAGCCGGGTGGAACGCCATGGGGTGCCAATTGTGCCCGCCCAGCGCGCCGGGGGTGACCAGTGCAGGCTTGCCGGTCTTGTCCACGCGGGTTTCGGGGTTTTCAATCGGGCGGCCTGTTACCGGATCAATCCCGCTCGCCCAATTGACGCTGACATAGGGTTTGGCGCTGATGAATTCTCCGGTTTCCCGGTCGATCACATAGAAGAACCCGTTCTTGGGTGCCTGCATCAGCACCTTCCTGACCGCACCATCAATCGTCATGTCGGCCAGCATGATGTGCTGCGTCGCGGTGAAGTCCCAAGTTTCGCCTGGCGTGGTCTGGTAGTGCCAGACATATTCACCAGTGCCGGGCCGGATAGCGACAATGCTGGAAAGGTAAAGGTTATCGCCCTCCCCCGTTCCGTCCGCTCCGGGTGAACGATAGGCGCGGTTCCACGGGCTGCCATTGCCCACCCCGATATAGAGCAGATCAAGCTCGGGATCGTAGGCCATCGAATCCCACACCGTCCCGCCGCCGCCAATCGCGCCGGATGCGCCCAGCACGTCCATGTTCCAGGTTTCGGCGGCCTTTTGCAGATAGGCAGGTGCGTTTTCAGGTTCGCCACCTTCGGGCACGGTGTAGAACTTCCACAATTGCGCGCCGTCATCCGCGTCATAGGCTGCAACAAAGCCGCGCACGCCGAACTCCGCCCCGCCATTGCCGATGATCACCTTGCCATCGATCACGCGCGGCGCGCCGGTGATGGTGTAGCTTTTGGATTGGTCGACCGTGACCTTTTCCCACGCCACCGCGCCAGTATCGCGGTTGAGCGCCACCAGCCGCCCATCGAGCGTGCCGAGGAACAGCTTGTCGCCCCACGCCGCCAACCCGCGGTTCACCACATCGCAGCAGGCTTTGACTGCGGTTTCGCCGGGAACCGCGGGATCATATTCCCACAGCGGTTTACCGGTGGCGGCGTCAAACGCCTTCACCTTGCTCCACGCGGTGGTGAGATACAGCTTGCCGTCGATTACAAGCGGGGTCGCCTCCTGCCCGCGCGCGGTGTCCATATCGGCAAACCACGTCAGACCCAGATCGCCCACCGTATCGCGGTTGACTGCATCGAGCGGCGAATAACGCTGTTCAGAATAGGTGCGCCCGTGGCTGATCCAGTTGGCGCTATCCGCGTCTGCCCCAACCAGCGCGGCATGGGTAATGCCATCGTTCCCGCTGCCATCGAAAATCTGGCTGCAATTCGCCAAGGTTCCGGCCGACAGCAACAAGGCTGCGCCGCACGCCCACCGTACAAGGTTCATTGATCCCGCTCTCCCCGTTTTCTTTTGCGCATGTTGGCGCGTGAAACTTTGCTTGTCCATGCCTACCGCTCCCGACTATCACAGGCGCAAGGGGTCAGCAGGAGAACGACGAACATGTGCGATGAAAGCAAACTGGCCGAATGGGCCAAGCAATCTGTCAACCGCCGCCAGTTCGGCGCACTCAGCGGCGCTGCGGCACTGGCAGCGTGCGCATCGGGCGAAAGCGCCAGCAATGCGCAGCCTGCGACCGCTGGCCTGGCCGAAAAGGTAATCAGTTTCGATACCGCTGATGGGACGATGGACGGGTTTTTCGTCCATCCCGAAGCTGGCAATCACCCCGCGGTGATCCTGTGGCCCGATATTGGCGGCCTCCGCGAAGCCAAACGCAACATGGCGCGCCGCCTCGCTGGTGAAGGCTACGGCGTACTGGTGGTGAACCCCTATTACCGCGACGTTGCCGGGCAGCAATTTACCGATTTCGCCGATTTCATCACCAATGGCGGGTTTCAGAAAGTTGGCCCGTGGCGCGGCAAGCTTGATGCCGAAGCAATCATGCGCGATGCCGCCGCCACGGTCGGCTGGCTCGATCAGCAGGAGGGCGTCGATCAGGAGCGCGGGATTGGCACGCAGGGCTATTGCATGGGCGGGCCGTTCACGATCTGGAGCGCGGCGGCGGTTCCAGCGCGGATCAAGGCTGCGGCCAGCTTCCACGGCGGCGGGCTAGTGCGCGCGGATAACCCGATGAGCCCGCACGCGCTGCTGGACAAGGTCGACGCGCAGTTGCTGATCGCGGTCGCCCGCAATGATGATGCCAAGGCCCCGCAAGACAAGGTCATATTCGGTGACGCGGCCAAGGCAGCAGGCGTGCCCGCGACGGTCACCGTCTATGATGGCGATCACGGCTGGACCGTGCCGGACAGCCCGGTCTATGCTGAAGCCGCCGCCGAACAGGCCTATGCCGATCTGAAGGCCCTGTACGCAGCGGCGCTCTGACTGTGCGTATCTAACGGCAGGCGGGAGCATTACGGCAGGCCAAAGCGCCCATGCTTGCGGAACCGCGTCATCCACTTGTCGAGGAACAGGCCCAATGGCTTGGGTTCGATCCCAAGCTCGGCAAACCCGCGCGCGCCGTCCGCTACGGTGCTGCCAGGTTTCAGCAGCGCCCACTGATCGCGGCTCATTGGAGTGCCGGGCAGCGTCGCAAAGGCAGCCGACAGCCCATCGGGAACCGCGATAAAACGCCGCTTTCGTCCCTGTGCTGCGGCGATCCGTTCATGGATTTCCATCATTGAAAGCTGCTCTGGCCCACCCAGTTCATAGGTGTGTCCGCCGTGCGCTTCGGGATGTTCCAGCGCGGTCGCCACCGCTTCGGCCACATCATCGGCATAGACCAGTTGCAGCTTCGCCTCCGGCCCGAACACCGGCAACACCGGGAGCATCTCGATCATCCCGCCGAACAGGTTGATGAAGTTATCGTCCGGGCCGAACACTATCGAGGGCCGCAGGATCGTCGCCGTCGGGAAGCCCTCTATGACGCGCTGTTCACCCAGCGCCTTGGATTTGGCATAGGCGGTGGGCGATGCCGCATCGGCACCGATGGCGCTGATATGCACAAACCCGCGCACGCCCTTCGCCACCGCCAGCCGCGCGATCGTGCCGGGTGCCTCGCCCATCAGCGCGGTCAGATCGCCATCAAACGCACCGACCAGATTGACGACGTAATTCGCCCCATCAAGCGCAGCGGCAACGTGGTCTTCGCGGGTGATGTCGCAGGGAAGGAATTGCAGCTGGCCAAGATTAGCGAGCGGCTTGAGAGCTTGCGCCTTGTGCGGTGCACGGCTCGCCAACCGCAAGCGCGCGCCGCGTTCCAGCAGGCTCTGCGCGACATAATTGCCAATATAGCCGCTGCCGCCGAAAATCGTGACAAGCTGGCCGGAAAGTGGGGATGAAGTGGGCATGGGTCAGGGTGCTCTTGGTGGCTGTCCAGTTGCTGGCAGCGCTTTGCGGCAACACGAGCCCGCAGGCAAGGGCCGCGATGCGTTGATCAGCATTTGCGGCTTTTCCGCTTGCATTCGCACCGCATCGCTTTAAGTGCGTGATACGTTATCTCATTAAAACAACAGGACCCCCATGATCAATCGCAAGAACCGCCTTGCCTCATCCCACCTCACCCTCGCCGCCGTTCTTTGCGCGGCTACTATCGCCGCCCCGGCGCTGGCAGAAACCGCGCAGGCTGAACAGCAGCCCGCGACCAGCACGCCTGCCGGTGCCAAGATCGAGGATGATGTCCACAATCGCCAGACCGATGAAACCGGCAACATCATCGTCAGCGCTTCGGGCCTCAAAGAACTCGACTTGCTGGCAGGCACCAGCGTGCTCGAAATAGGCGACATTCAGCGCGATATGGTGACCGGCCAGATCGGTGACCTGCTGTCCAAGGTCCCCGGCGTGTCTGCCACCAGCTTTGCCCCCGGCGCCTCACGCCCCGTTTTGCGCGGCCAACAGGGTGAGCGCGTGCGCGTGCTGGTCGACGGGATCGGCACGTCAGATGTCTCAAACACCTCTGCCGATCACGCCACCACCATCGATCCGATCACGGTTGAACGCATCGAAGTGCTGCGCGGGGTGAATGTGATCGACAAACGCATCCCGACCCGGATGCCGGATGAAGCGTTCCACCTCGATGCGTTGGGCGGTATCGACAGCGCGACCAATATGCGCACCAGCGCAGCCTCGCTCGATGTCGGTGTCAGCTCGAACCTGGTGCTGCATGTCGACGGTTCATGGCGCAAATCGGGCGACATAGAAATTGGCAGGTTTCAGGTATCCAACGCCCTGCGCGCTGATCTGCTTGCTGACGCCACCGCAGCGGAGGAAGACGGCGCGTTCGAGGAAGCAACTGAATTGCGCGGAGCCGCTGATCAGCGTGGCAGCGTACCCAATACCGCGATGGAAAGCTGGACGCTCAATGGTGGGCTTGGCCTGATCCTTGGTGACAGCACGTTTGGCGCATCAATCGGATACTACGACACCAATTACGGCGTTCCCACCCGCCCCGGCGGAGCGGAAGGGGATGCGTTTGTCACCATCGGCCTCGAGCAATTCCGAGCCGACTTCAAAGGTGACATTGCCCTTGGCGAGGGCGCATTCGAGCGTCTGAAACTGCGGGTCGGCTATTCCGATTACACCCATACCGAGTTTGAAGGGGCCGACATCGGGACCACCTTCGATTCCACCAGCATCGAAGCACGCGCCGAACTGGTGCAGAACGCCCAGGGCCTGCTGCGCGGGTCAACCGGCGTCCAGTTCATGCACCGCGATTTCTTCGCCCAAGGCGAAGAGGCCTATGTCCCGCCCAACCTGACCGATCAGCTGGCAGTCTTCACCTTGCAGGAACTCGGCACCGGCCCGTTCCAGATCGAAGCTGCCGCGCGCGGCGAGTTCACCAATGTCGAAGCCCAGACGCTGGGCATCAAACGGAATTTCGATACGTTTTCGGGCGCGCTTGGTGTGGTTTACGAAGGGGTTGAGGGCGTCCGCATCGGCCTGAATGGTTCACGCGCTGAACGTGCGCCGAGCGCCGAAGAACTATTCGCTGACGGCCCGCACATCGCCACGCAGGCGTTCGAAATCGGCAACCCTGACCTCAAGACCGAAAGCGCGTGGGGGCTGGAAGCCTATGCTCGCGGCAATATCGGGGCGGGCACATTCAGCCTGACCGCATTCCGCCAATGGTTTAACGACTACATCTTCCTCAATGAAACCGGCGAGGAGGAAGATGATCTGCCAGTGTTCGAATACCTGCAGCAGAATGCAGATTTTTACGGGATCGAAGCCGACCTGTCCTATCCGGTGATCGACACGGGAGAGGTCCGCCTGTTGACCGATCTGCGTGCATCCTATGTCAGGGCGGAACTGGCCGATGATACCGCCGTGCCACGCATCCCGCCGTTGAGCCTGCTTGGCGCGCTGGAAGCGCAAACCACAGCGTTCGACGTGCGCGGCGAAGTGCAGTGGTTCGACAACCAAAACCGGGTGACCACGTTTGAAACCCCAACTGACAGCTTTACGCTGGTCAACGCGCTGATCGCATGGCGACCGCTGGCCGGTAACAAGAACGTGACGGTGCAAATCGCGGCCGACAATATCTTCGACGTGGTCGGCCGCCGTCACGCGAGCTTCACCAAGGAGTTTGTCCCGCTGGTGGGTCGCAACTTCCGCGCGAGTGTTCGCCTGAGCTTCTGAGCCCTGTTGTGAGCCCCCCGCGCAGGCGGGGGCTCACCATCTCAGCTTTCGACCGCGAAGGTCAGTTCGGCGTGCTCTTCCAGCCGCTTGACCAGATCTTCGCCCAGAAATGCGCCGGGCGTGCCGATCCCGCCCGGTTTGGCGCAGGAAAGCAGGGCAATCCCGGTCTCGCTCAGCATCCGGCTGGTTGAACCATAGCCCGGGTCATAGCGCCCCTTCACGCCATATTGCAGCCGCCCGCCATCAGCCATATCGGCCACGAACACGACATCGTAAAAGCCGTTCTCGCGCTCTTCCTTGGTCGGGCCTTCACCGGGCTTGGGCGGCTTGGCACCGAACGGGTTTTTCATGAATTCCAACGCCGCATTGGCCGCTGCCTTGCCCGCTTCTCCGGGACTGGTCAGCATCATTTCGTCATACTTGAAATCGGTGCCGTAAGGGTGGCCAAGCAGGAAATTGGTGCGGTGCACGTTCTTGGTGTTGATC
The DNA here is from genome assembly GCA_002842735.1 of Alphaproteobacteria bacterium HGW-Alphaproteobacteria-7. Lineage (GTDB taxonomy): Bacteria > Pseudomonadota > Alphaproteobacteria > Sphingomonadales > Sphingomonadaceae > Erythrobacter. Next base: position 69,891 of record PHEB01000019.1, read on the forward strand.
GGTGCCATCACGAACGGCGCGGCCCATTTGCCGAGATCCTCTTCGTGGCTGGGGATCATGCCCGACGGCTGGTCCGGCCCTTCAAACCCAGGCGTCAATGCAAACGGATTGCGCAGCACGTTGATGATCGAGGGGCTTTTGGCCGCCGCCTTCATCGTTGCGCCAAGGCTGGCGGCGGTGCCGCCCGAGAACGTCCCCTGCATCGCCCGCACCCGCCCGCGGATGCGCGGAGCAGGCTTGCCGAAGCGTTCCACGCAGGCCTTCTGCGTCATCATCACGCCAAGATCGAAGGGGACCGAATCGAACCCGCTGGAAAAGCAGATGCGCGCGCCGCTGGCTTCGGCGGCGGCCTGATGCTCGGAGATTTTCTGCGCCATCCATGCAGGCTCCCCGCACAGATCGGTGTAATCGGTGCCAGTGGCAACGCAGGCGGCCACCAGCTTGTCGCCATAAAGCTGATACGGGCCGACCGTGCTCAAAACCACCTTGGTGCGCGCACACATCGCTTCGAGATCGGTGCTATCATCGGCATTGGCGAGCACCAGCGGGGTGGTGGCAGGCGCACCAATCAGGTCGCGCACTTCCTCAAGCTTGGCTAGGCTGCGCCCCGCCATTGCCCATTTCGGGCCATCAGCGCGGCTGCCATAATGGTGGGCGAGATATTCAGCGACGAGCCGCCCCGTATAACCGGTGGCACCATAAACGATGATGTCGAATTCGCGGGTGCTTGCCATTTTTCAATTCCTCCGTTCGCCCTGAGCTTGTCGAAGGGCCGTTCTGCTTTGGGACCGTTCAACAGCAAAAACAGTGCTTCGACAAGCTCAGCACGAACGGGTAAAGTTAAGGCGATTGTATAGTTTGCAAACACGCACTGGATCAGCCAGGTATGCAGTAAGCCTTCATGATGAGCAGCGTTGGGAAAATCACACCCCCACCAGGAAGGATTTGAGGCTCTTTCCCTTTGTTTTCCTGATCTACTATACGCTGGATTGCAGAGCGAGCAGCTTCACATCTGGCAGCGCTCGGATAGTCGATTACGGTTATACCATTTTCGCCGTGTATCAAGATCAGCTTATACGGCACAGATTGAGCGTTTGCTGGGGTAGCGGCCAGCAAAAACGTCGCCATCAGCGTGGCAAGCCTCATTCAGCCTTCCCCGGCTTGGCCTTTGCAACCTTCTTCAGCCGCTCGTCCCAGCGGGCTTCGTCTTCGTCGCACTCGGCTTCGCGAGCGGCTTCTTTGAACTTGTCTGTTTGAGATTTGGATTCCGTCATCCTTCCTCTCCCTTCATATTGAAGAGGTTCTCGCCATCGACCATCGACGGCTTGCAGATTTCGAGCGGCTCGCCATCTGCTCGGTTGCAAATGATTCCCAAAAGATCGCATTTATCCCAAGTGTGGAGTTGATCGACATTCCAATGGATTGCGGTCGCCAAGTGAATGGCGTCACTCGGCTTCTTCAGTTTGGGCTGCGACCGCAGGAGTGACTTCGCCAATCGAGCGACCGCAAGATCAACTTGCGGGATATAGACCCAGTCTTGATCAAACAAATCATCTATCTTGTCGTCGTCCTCTGGGGCCAACCCGATCTTTCCATCCTCGCATTTTACCTTGTAAACTTCAGCTAAGCAGAACGCACTCGTCCATATTTCAATTTCGCCGTGCTTGGCCTTCTCCCAAACGACTTCGAGTTCCTGCGCTTTGTCAGGCTCGCCATTGATAAGCCCCAGCCACGCGCAGGCATCCCAATACACCTTCTTGCGATCAGTCACGGGCATACCCCCACAGTTCATCGAGGTGTTCAACGGGAGTTTTTCCGCCCAAGAGGTCGATCTCGCGTAGTTCCTCCAAGCTTACATCCCTGGGCGAGACATCTTCCATGTCCACTGCGCTGACACGGGAGATTTTACCGTCCCTGTCGTAGTATATTCTCCCCTTCACACGGATGCGTTTCCCGGTCCAGGCATCCGTCCAGCTGTGTATCGGGCCTTCTTTCGCCGCCAATTCATCAGTCAAGATGCACGGCACCAAAGAACCGCTAAGGCGATCCTTGATGTAGATGGCTGGCTTCCCGTGGTAGGTGTCGGCACGACCAACATGGGCATCAACCATTCCGAACTCGGAATGGCTCTTGTCCTCAGTTTCGGCAGCAACCTCGGCTCGCTCAAAGGACTTTAGACTAGCCCTAGCCGAACGCTCCACGATAACCGTTTGTGGAGCGTCGTCTTCGAGAAGAATCGCGGTTTTGCCAACCCCATTGAGGTTCCGCCGTAAAAACTGTTTGGCGACAGACGACTTCTGACGCAGCCACGGCGACACCTCACCACTATCGCGCAGCGCAGTCATGTCTCGCGAGAACCGCTGCTTGCCGCGATGGACAAGTGGCCCCGCGATTATTTCAGGATCATCGGAGTATGCCACCGCGGTTACTGTGGCGGGGGAGTTTTTCGAAAGGCGCTCAAGCCGCCATCGGATCTTCTCCCCGCCCGGCTCTTGGGAGATTGCAGCCGCCAGTAGTTCAAATGCATCCTTGAACTGGTCAAGCGTGTCCATCACCGTGAGAGGGCCATCCTCCCCGATGTTGGATTCGACCGTTATAGTGACGCGTTCCGTGGCCATGATTACTCCTGATATAGAGAGTAGCATGTCGCGGAATCCTTGTGAATCCGCTAATTTTTGGCGGTTTTCCGCGCTCTGTGAGGCTTTGTGCGCCAACGGCTTCTGTTCCGCTTAACCGGAACAGCCTGACTAGTTCTATTGCTGGTCAGGTGCTGCGTAAGTCAGGCGCTTCCCTACAATACCCTTGAGCGCAGCGGTGGAGCGGTCGGTGTCATTGCAGCCGAGCGCCGCGCGGTTGTTGTAGCGAAACTCGAACTCCGCCAGATAGCGGTGCAGATGCCCTTCGCTGCAATGCTGGTAAACGCCCTTCATGCCGCGCTTGAAGATGCTGAAATAGCCTTCCACGGTGTTGCTATGGATGCTGCGATCCTCAAGGTTCACATATTCACCTTTGCCGTGGCTGGTGGTGCCATGGGCGGCGAACCACTTGCCAGCGTCCCGATAACCGCTGTGTTCGTCCGTCATGATGCGCGCCTCGCGCTCCACATTGGCGAGCACCAGCGGCATAAGGGTTTCAGCCCTCACATCGTCAATCACCATCGTGCGAGCCTTGCCGGTGTCACGATCAACCAGCGCCAGCACCTTCATCTTGTGGTGGAAGGCGCGCTTCTTTTCGGCACCCTTCTTGCGGCCAATGAAAGTCTCATCGACCTCGACAATGCCGCCATTGCCACCGAGCGGGGCAATGTTTCCATCGTGCATGGCTTCCCGAATGCGGTGCATCAGGAACCACGCGCTCTTGTAAGTGATTTCCAGCGTCCGATGGAGCTGGTGTGCGCTGATACCCTTCTTGCTGCTAGTAACGAGATAGACCGCCTGCAATGCCTTGTGGAGCGGCAGACGCATATGCTCAAACACTGTGCCGATCTTGACGGTGAACTGGCCCTTGCAGTTGCCACAGCGATGCAGGCCGATGCGAATGCGCTTCGCAGGATTGGCCTTTACGCTGGTGATACGATCCACGCCGCCACAGTGCGGGCAAACCGGCTCCTCTGCCCAGATCACCTTTTCGAGGTGGGCAAAAGCGGCTTCTTCACTGTGAAACTCGGGGCGGGAAAGGGCAGACATTGGCTTAACTCCTGTTAGAGTTGTTATGCCAGTATCTTACCGTGTTTGCAAGGTATATAAACGCCAAAGTTAAAGCCTCGGCAGCGTCACCCCGCGCTGGCCCATATATTTGCCCGCGCGGTCTTTATAGCTGGTCTCGCAGCGTTCGTTGCCCTTGAGGAACAGGAACTGGCACGCGCCTTCATTAGCGTAGATTTTGGCGGGCAGCGGGGTGGTGTTGGAAAACTCCAGCGTGACGTGACCTTCCCAGCCCGGCTCCAGCGGCGTCACATTCACAATGATCCCGCAGCGCGCATAGGTGCTCTTGCCGAGGCAGATCACCAGCACATCTTCAGGCACGCGGAAATATTCGACTGTGCGCGCCAGTGCAAAGCTGTTGGGCGGAATGATGCAGACATCGGTTTCGCGGTCAACAAAGCTATCGGGATCGAACGCCTTGGGATCGACCACCGACGAATTGACGTTGGTAAAGATCTTGAACTCCGGCGCGACCCGCGCGTCATAGCCGTAGGACGACAGGCCGTAGGAGATCACCCCGTCACGCCGCTGCGCCTCGACAAACGGCTCGATCATGCCGTGTGCCTGTGCCTGCGCGCGAATCCATTTGTCCGAAAGAATTGCCATCCACAATGGGATTCCCGATGGCGCGAGCAAGGGCAAGACCGAGGCCGGAAATATCCCCCTTTCGCTCCGATCAGATTAACCTCAACCCGTCACAAACCGAAGCTGCCTTTCAACCCGTCGATCACATATTGCGCCGCCAGCGCGGCCAGCAACACGCCGAGCAGGCGGGTGATCACGGCTTCGACCTTATCGCCCAGCAGCCGGATCAGTGGGCCTGCCGCGACCAGCGCCGCGCCTGTAATCACCAGCACCGCCGCCAGCGCGCCGAGCACTTCGAACGATTGCGCCAGCCCGTCCGCCTCGTTCATCAGCAGCATCACCGCTGCGATCGCGCCCGGCCCGGCCAGCATCGGCATGGCCATCGGGAACACCGAGACATCCTCAATCTCTGATGAGGCGGCGACTTTTTCGGCGCGTTCCTCGCGGCGCTGGGTGCGTTTTTCGAATACCATGTCAAACGCGATGAAGAACAGCATCAGCCCGCCTGCGATGCGGAATGAATCCAGTTCAATATGCAGCGCGCCCAGCAATTGCTGGCCAAACAGCGCGAATATCAGCAGGATGATAGTGGCAATGAATGTCGCCCGCAGCGCCATGCTGCGTGCTTGGCTAGCGCTCGCGCCCTTGGTCAGCCCGGCATAGATCGGCGCGCACCCCGGCGGGTCGATCACCACGAAGAAAGTGACAAAGGCGGAGAAGAACAACTCGGTCAGCACCATCACTCTCCGCTTGTCGGCGCAAGGTTTTGCTCAAACGCGGTGAGCCAGCGACCCTGATAGAAATAGTCGGCAGCGGCAAACCGGGTGCCATCATCGCGGTGTTCCCAGCGCCAGCGCAAGGTGCCGTCGCGCGACAGGCGGGCATCGGCCTTGCCTTCATCGCCCACGGGGATCGCGGGCGGCGGCGGGATCGCGGCGTCACGGCGCGGGCATGAAGCGACAAGGCCTTGCACCGCATCAATCGAGGTGACGACGATATCGCCATCCTCAACCGGTTTGCGCGGCGGGGGCTGCGGCACATCGAGTCCGCCGACATCGAAGACGTAGCGATAATCGCCGCCGCTCTGGCGTTCCCACACGGTCAGAAAATTGCCGACCTTGCCCTCGGGCGTGGTGATGCGTCCGTGGCTGACGGCGACCGCCCCATCGCAGCTGATCGCCACCGCGCGCGGTTCCCACTGCACTGCGGCAGGCGGATCAGTCTGCGTGGCGAGCCAGGGTTCGATTGCGAAGGGGCCGTTTTCACCGTGGAGCAGCGCGCCGGGGGCCGCGAACATGCGAAATGCAGTCCACTGCCCGTTTTCGCGTGCGGCGCGGGCAAAGGCGATTTCGGTCGCCACGATCGTGCTTGGCTGCGCGGCGCCGGGGGCGGTGGCCAGAGCGCGGCTGATCACCGCAGGCGACGGGCCACGCCGCTGCTGCCCGCCCGCACAGGCGGTCAGCGTGAGAGCAAAAACACTCAACATCAAGATCGGGGCGGCGCGTCTCATAAGCCCTCTGGCGCAGGAAGCCCGGCATGGGCGTGGGCTGCGACCAGCGTATTTCTCAGCAGCACAGCAATCGTCATCGGCCCAACCCCGCCCGGAACCGGAGTGATCGCACCCGCGACTTCGCGCGCTTCGGCAAAGGCAACATCGCCCACCAGCTTGCCCCGATCCTTGCCCGGTTCGGGGGGCAGGCGGTTGATGCCGACATCGATCACGGTCGCTCCCGGCTTGATCCAGTCAGCCCGGATCATTTCCGGGCGACCCACCGCAGCCACCACAATATCGGCGCGGCGCACGATATCGGGCAGGTTTTTGGTGCGGCTATGCGCGATGGTGACGGTGGCGTTGGCGTCCACCAGCAGCTGCGCCATCGGCTTGCCGACGATGTTTGACCGACCGATCACCACCGCATCCAGCCCTGACAGATCGCCCAGCCGATCTTTCAACAGCATCATGCAGCCCAGCGGCGTGCAGGGGATGAAGCCCGCCTGCCCCACGGCGAGCCGCCCGGCGTTGATGACGTGGAAGCCATCAACGTCCTTGTCCGGGTTGATCGCGGCGATGATCGCCTGTTCATCGAGGCCATTTGGCAGCGGCATCTGCACCAGAATGCCGTCCACCGCCTCATCCTGATTGAGCCGTTCGATCAGCGATAGCAGCGCGGCTTCGCTGGTGTCGGCGGGCAGGCGATGTTCGAAACTGGCCATTCCGGCAGCGTCACACGCCTTGCCCTTGGCGCCGACATAGACCTGGCTGGCCGGGTCTTCGCCCACCAGCACCACTGCGAGGCCCGGACGCCGTCCGGTGGCCTGCGCGAATGCGCTCGCCGCCACGCCAATGCGCGCACGCAGGGTTTCGGCAAACGCCTTGCCGTCGATAAGCGCGGCTTCGGGCATCAATAGGCCCCGGCAACGCCGATCAGCACCCGCGTGAGAATCTGCAGGCCAAGGATCAGCACCAGCGGCGAAAAGTCGATCGCGCCGGTATTGGGCATGATGTTGCGGATCGGGCGAAGCACGGGTTCCAGCAACCGGTTGATCGAATCATATACCTGCCGAAGGAACTCATTGCTTGGGCTCACCACGTTAAAGGCGAACAGCAGTCCGATCACGAATTGGATAATGATCAGCATCACCAGCACATTGGTGAGCATCACGATGATATCGACGAGTACGGCCAGTCCTTGCATTGTGATCCGTTTCCATTGCCGGGGCGGCGTGGTGCGCCAACCTGTGATTTCCCTTGTGGGCGTATTAGCGTCTTAATACGCCTCGCGCCACAATTGTGTTCCCGCTCAGGCGCGCACCAGCGTGCCAGCCCCGCGGGCCGTGAAGAATTCGAGCAGCATCGCGTGGCCGACCCTGCCATCGAGCACAACCGCCGCTTCGCACCCGGCTTCGACCGCGTTGATGCAGGTTTCCAGTTTGGGCACCATCCCGCCGTGGATCACGCCTTCGGCCCGCAGGCGGTTGATGTCTGCCGGGGTGAGATCGGTCAGCAGCTTGCCTTCACCATCCAGCACGCCCGCCACATCGGTGAGCAGAAACAACCGCGCCGCGCCCAGCGCCGCTGCAATCGCGCCCGCCATCGTATCGGCGTTGATATTATAGGTCGCCCCATCCTCACCAGCCGCAATCGGGGCGATCACCGGAATCATCCCGGCGGCCACAGCGGTGTCGATGATGCTGGTATCGACATGGGCAGGCTCGCCCACGAAGCCGAGGTCGACCACCTGTTCGATCAGGCTTTCGGGATCGCGGGTGGTGCGGGTAACTTTGCGCGCTGTGACCAGCCCGCCGTCCTTGCCCGATATCCCGATCGCCTTGCCCCCTGCAGCCGCAATCCAGCTGACGAGTTCCTTGTTGATCCCGCCAGAAAGCACCATCTCGGCGATCTTGGCGGTCGCTTCATCGGTAACGCGCAAGCCATCGACAAACGTGCTTTCCACCCCTAGCCTGGCGAGCATCTGGCCGATCTGCGGCCCGCCACCATGCACCACCACCGGGTTGATGCCGACCGCTTTCAGCAGCACGATATCCTCGGCAAAATCGCGCGCAGCGGCAGGATCGCCCATCGCGTGGCCGCCATATTTCACTACGAAAGTGCGCCCAGCATAGCGCTGGAAATAGGGCAGCGCTTCGATCAGCACTTCTGCCTTGGCGAGATCAGGGGCGTCTGCCCGGAGGTGGTCATGTGTGTCAGTCACCGGCGTTCCAGTTCTGCGGCCAATCGGCTTATCGCCGCGCGCCCTAGCGGTTTGGCGGCGCGGGGCCAAGCGACTTGCTACGCGATCTTGCAAGCTGGCGAGCGGTGCTAGGAATTTCTTCGTCCCGGTGTTACTTACAGCGCGGTCGCATGATTTGATCATGATGAGCAACAGGCACGATGACACCGGCAAATCCGGGCTTGGCCTCAGGAGACAAGGGTATGAGCGACGAAAATTCCGGAGCGCGGGACACCAGTAATTCGCCTGCATCATCCAGCGAAGGACGGCGGCAGGCCGACCGGCGCAAATCGCAGCAGCCTTTTGAAGGCCCTGATCGCCGCAAGACCGACCGGCGTTCCGGTGCCGACCGCCGCACCACGCCGCGCGCTGATGGGGCCGTTGGCGAGGAGGAATAGCGCCCGATTGGCAATGATCCGGTTGCGCTTTGTGCTACGGCTCCCCGCATGACCATGACCCGCCCCGTTCGCTTTCAACCCCTCAGCCGTGGCCGCTGGACTGCCTGCGGCTTGCTGTTGCTCGCCGGGTGCGCCGCAACCAGCGCTCCCGATTCGGTCGACCCGCAAACTCGCTTCTGGGCCGCCTTGGAAAGCCATTGCGGCAAGGCCTATACTGGTCGGATGGTGACAGCCGATGCCGCCGACGCCGACCTTGCCGGACGGGCGATGGTGATGGCGGTGACAGAATGCAGCGACACCCGGATTGCGGTGCCGTTCCACGTTGAAAACGCCGATGGCACATGGGATCGGTCGCGCACCTGGCTGATCACCCGCAATGATGCTGGCGGCCTGCGGTTAAAGCACGATCACCGCCACGCGGATGGCTCACACGATGCGGTGACGATGTATGGCGGCGACACTGCGGCCCGGGGTACAGCGCGCGCGCAATCCTTCCCGGTGGACGCCGAATCCATCGCGCTGTTTACCCGCGAAGGCCTCACCGCATCGGTCACCAATGTCTGGACGGTCGAGGTTGATCCGGCGGGGACGGCGGGCGCCGCCTATGCCTATCAACTGCGCCGGACGGTTGCCGGGGGCGCCCCGGCGGAACGGCATTTCCGGGTAGCGTGGGGCTGGGAGTAACCTGCGCGGGTCTAGCGGGGGTCAAGCCCAGCCCCAAACCCTCCATTCAAATCCGGGCCTTCCATTCAAATACTGCCGCTGTGGTCGGCAAATAAACTGAGGCCCTCCAATTGAACCATGAGTCATTGCTTTGCGGGAATACGGCGCCATCCACGGCGTGCCGGATCTGCGACGGCGGAGTGGCCCATCGCCGCGTGGATGTTTCCGATCGCACCTACTTTCAGTGTCGGCGTTGCGAGGGGACTTTCGTTGCATCGGAAAACCTTCCAACCAGCGACGTCGAACGGTCGCAATATGAACTTCATGAAAATGATGCGAGCGATCCGAATTATCGGCGATTCGTCGGACGACTTGTCGCGCCCCTGATCGAACGTCTTTCTGCGGGCTCTGAGGGTCTGGACTACGGGTGCGGTGAAGGCCCTGCCGGAGCGGCCATGCTGATTGAAGCGGGCTTCAACGTGACCCTTTATGACCCCTTCTTCGTGCCCGACGAGGCCGCGCTTGAACGCGACTATGATTTCGTTTTCTGCTGCGAAACGGTCGAGCACTTTCATGATCCGGGCCGCGAATTCGACAAGATGGAGCGGTTACTGCGTCGCGGCGGAATCCTCGCCATCATGACCGGGCTTGAATATCCGCAGGTCAATTTCGCCACGTGGCATTATCGCCGCGATCCGACCCACGTGACGTTCTACCGCCCAGTGACGATGGAACGGATTGCACGGGATCGCGGCTGGGAAGTTGATTTCCCAAGCAAAAACACGATCCTTTTCCGCAAACAGCACTAGGATCAGGCCACTCCGGGCAGTCCCCAGTGGCCGAAAAGTCGCATCAACTACGGGATGTTGGTTGCCCTCCCATTAACCAATTATCGCGACCTCATCTTATATCCGTCCCCCTTACGCCTTCTGAATGCAGGGGGCGAAGAAGATATGCTGGCACCACTTCAAGCTCCCCGGATGGATCGGGGTGGCCTCGCTGTTGGCGGGCATCAATCCGGCCCCGGCCCATGCGTATTTCTCGTCCGCAGCCGTCGGCGCCTTGTTCGGATGTGCCAATCAGCTTTCCGCGCCGCTTCCGGTAGGTCGTGAGGGCCTGGAGGGCGCGAAGTCATCCGCCATTCTTGGCGGTCAGCCCAGTGCGCTTGACCTCATCAGCGCGCAGCAGGGTGGCACCACCGCAACCAGCGTGTCCTATTCAACCGATCAGGCGCAGCCCGCGGCGATGACGACAATGTTGCCTTGTCCGCTAGGGGCCTTCGCTCCGCCGGCGCTGATTGAACCTTCGATGACAAAGGCGCAGACATCCGGAGAATTTCTCGGCAGTTCGCGCGTCCTGATCGGTAGCACGCCGCTCGACCGTGCCTGGCGGCGCGTTTCACGAAAGAGCGCGTCGGTATCGGCGATCACATACCTTGGGAAAGACCGGATGGCATCGGACCTTGATCATGTCGCCAAGGTCAATGCGTGGGTGAACCAGAACGTCGAATATGCCGAAGATCAGGCCATCTACGGCCAATCGGATTACTGGGCCACGGCGAATGAGACCCTGCGTCGGCGCAAGGGCGACTGCGAGGATTTCGCGATCCTGAAATACCAGTTTCTGATCAATGCGGGCTTCGATCCAGCGACGATCTTTATGACGTTGGTCTGGGATAGGCATCAGGCTGCCTTGGCAGCCGCCGCGCTGTCGAAGCCTCGTGATTGAAACCAGCAAGGTCAAGCGCTGCGCTTGCCTGATGAAACGGCAACGCGCCGGATTCATCCCGCGGAAGAGCATTGAACAGCACCCTAGGATCCGGGGTGCCGAAATGCATCGCCACCCGGACAATCGCAAGGATCAGTGGATCCCGCTCGGATGCCTCTGTGGACTCTTTTGAGTACTGCACTCTGATACTCCGGAGCTTATGCTCCTATTCGGGATAGCGACGTCGCTGTAATTCCGCCGGACGCGAGGGCCCATAATCAAAACGATCGCGTTCTGCGGCCCCGGCTCCCGTACCGGGTGCGATACTAAGCGCGCTGAGGAAATTATTCGTTGCCGCCAATACTTGATATTGTGCGAACAGCTCGGAAAAGCGCGCCGTTTCGCGGCGAACCTGCGTGTTGAAACGGGTGTTTTGCGCATCAAGCACATCGAGCAAGGATCGGCGCCCGATGTTGAACTGGCTGCGGTAAGACAGCAGCAGGTCGTCACTGACCTGGCTCTTGCCGATCCCGATCATCCAGAACGCTGACGGCAGCCTTGCGGATTTCCCCGGATTCAAACGCGGGACGGGCACTTTCAATAGCCCCGAAACACGCCTGACCATTCCCAATGACGGGGTGACGATCGATCAGTCGGAAGGTCGCGGGGCCAATCTGGTCAATTTTGGTTTCGATCTCGATTATTCGCTGTCGGATACCATCTCATTGTTTTCCAAGACCAGCTACCTTAACGGTTCGGCTGACACGCGCGGGCTGGTTCCCGCAGGCGCGCCGACGAGCGTTGCGGAGATCGCCTCGCGTTCGGGCGCAGGTGTTGGTAGCGTGACCTTTGTCAATGGCGGCGGGGCATTTGACCAAAGTAATGCTGTTATCGAAGTGGGCGCGTGGCGGGTCGACAAGGATCTCGAAGCCTTTACGACCGAGAACGGTCTGAACTTTGAATTCGGCTCGCATACGCTGACTGCTGGGGTCTATTATGCCTCCTTCTCCTCGCGTGATCGCTGGAATCTGGGCAATTTCCTGCTGCTCGAAGCGGTCAGCAATCCGCGCGTTCTCAACATGACGCTTGACGATGGCCGCCCGGTGACACGCAACGGCTTCACGCGCGGCTCCTTCTTCAACGTCAATGCCGATTACGATGGTGAGGACGTGGCGGCCTACCTGTCGGACGAATGGCAGGTCAACGATCAGTTGCGGCTCGATGCGGGCATCCGCTGGCACCGCCACGAGGTGACCGGCAGCCTTGAAAACAACGATTTCGGCGTCGATACCGATGGCGATCCCAATACGTTGTTCAATAATGACGATGCGGTGCTCAACGGCACCTTCTCGAACATCCAGTTCTCGAAAAGCAAGGTCTCTTGGACTGCAGGCGCGAATTACGCCTTTACCGATGATTTCGGCGCATTCCTGCGTTACAGCCGGGGCAACAGCTTCCCGCAGTTCGACCAGCTTCGCGATGGGCTGCGGCTGGTGCAGGAAATCGACACTATCGAGGGCGGGCTAAAGATCAGCAAACCAGTTTACAGCCTGTTTGCGACGGTGTTCTATAATGATTTCAGTGGTATCCAAAACACCCAAATCGTCAACGGCGCACCGATCCCCAATGTCGGGTCGGCCAGTGCCATCGGGGTCGAAGTGGAAGGCGAGTTGCGACCCATTGAAGGTCTGAGTCTGGGTGGCAACCTCACCTATCTCAACGCGGAATATGACAATTTCTTCGCGCTGGGTGGTACGGTCGATGCCTCGGGCAATCAGCTGGAACGGCAACCCGAATGGCAGGCACGTGGACGTGCTGCCTATACGGCACAACTGGGCAGTATCGAAGCGACGTTATTCGGATCGGCGCAATGGGTTGACTCGCGCTTCTCGGACAATCTCAATACCCAGGTCCTGCCGTCCTACACCAAGGTCGATGCCGGCATCTCGGCGGTGGTCAATGATAGGCTGACGCTTATGGTTACGGCTGACAACCTTCTGGATTCGCATGGAATCACCGAAGGTAATCCGCGCGTGATTGGTTCTCAGGGCGTAGGCCCAATCCTCGCACGGCCGATCCTCGGTCAGTCATTTACCTTCAGTGCACAGTTCAATTTCTGATCAGTACGCTGATAATTCCCGAAAGCTTCTTGCGTTCGGGCCGCATCCACCAGGGGGCTTGGTTCCCCCTGGTGGATTTGCATACCTCAAACTGAGGAAGGACAAGCGATGCCGGCCAGCCGTACCCGCGTGATCGTTGCGATCATACTGGCTTACATGCTTTTCGCAGTGCTGCTTAACAGCGTAGGGACTGTGATTCTGCAGTCGATTGCCTCGCTCGGCCAAACCAAATCGAGCGCCGCGATACTCGAGGCGCTCAAAGATCTGCCGATTGCGCTTGTCAGCTTCCTGGTGGCCTCGTTCCTTCCGCGTTTTGGATTGCGCAACAGTATGGCTTTGGCATCTGCCATGGTTTGCGTGGCCTGCATTGCTATGCCGCTGCTCCCATCGTTCGCCACTACCAAGCTGCTGTTCGCAGTCACCGGGGCGAGTTTCGCACTGATCAAGGTTTCGGCCTATGCCATGGTCGGGCTAGTGGCGCGCGATAAGGCTGATCACGCAAGCCTGATCAGCACAATCGAAGGTTTGTTCATGGTTGGCGTCCTGTCTGGATACTGGCTGTTTGGAGCCTTCATTGACAGCACATCTCCGGCGAGTCTGCGCTGGCTGAATGTCTATTGGTTACTCGCTCTTGCCGCTGCGGTGGTCGCAATAGTCGTCCGCACAACCCCGCTGGATGAAAGCGCCGCGCGCCCGATGAACGATGCGCCCAGCCAAGATTTCACCGTCATGTTCACGCTGGCGCTGCAACCCTTGGTGCTGGCATTTCTGCTGTCAGCTTTCCTCTATGTTGTTGTGGAGCAGGCGATTGGCACATGGTTGCCAACATTCAACAATGAAGTGCTGCACATGCCCCAGGCGATGAGTGTGATAGCCGCCAGTCTCTTTGCAGCAGCCATCGCAGCAGGGCGACTCGGTGCAGGATTCGTGCTGCGCCGGGTGTCTTGGTACAAGGTCATTTTATTCTGCATCGCAATGATGGCCCTGCTGGTTTTGCTCACCTTGCCGCTGACGCGCGGCCTGGTGCCTGATCCGCAAATGACTTGGCCGAATGCGCCAATTGCGGCCTTCATTCTTCCGCTAGTGGGACTATTTCTTGCGCCGATTTATCCCGTCATCAATTCACGGGTTCTATCAGCTCTACCACCGCCGGATCATGCGGTGATGACCGGGCTGATCGTGGTCTTTTCGGCATTGGGCGGAACCACGGGATCATACATCACTGGGCAAGTGTTCGCCGCCCTTGGCGGGCAGGTTGCCTTCTACCTTTCGCTAGTGCCGATGGCCTTGCTGCTTTTAGCGGTATCGCTGTTCAAGCGACTGGGCGGGCGTCAGGAGTTAGGGGGGTAGGCCGAGATAGCGAAGCAGCTCCGGGCTCAGGGAAAGGCTTTCCCCTCTTCAAGGACAGATTGAGTTCACCGGTCAACACAATATGAAACGGTGTTGACCACGTGTTGACCAGCGCAAATCGAGAGACCAACAGTCCTTCGCCAACTGGCATAAATTCATGTTTTCATGGAGAAAACTGGAGCGGGCGAAGGGATTCGAACCCTCGACCCCAACCTTGGCAAGGTTGTGCTCTACCCCTGAGCTACGCCCGCTCACTGGCGCTGGCAGAAACCGAAACAAGCGCGGTATCTGCCGGAGAGGCGGGGCGATTAGCAGTGCCTTGTCGGGGCTGCAAGCGCAAAATTGGGCCAATTGGGGCTTGATCGCAGGCCTGTGAGCGGCCAGCACGGGTTGCCCGCTTCACATCTGCGCCGAACGCCCCACATTGGGGCAACAACGACGCAGCCACACAGCAAGACACAGGAGCTTTCCATTGGCCAGCATGGGACTCAACATCGACGAACAAAAAGCGGTCGAACGCTTCCGCAAGGACGTGGTCGATCCGTCGCAGACCAGCCTCGTCATCGTCGATTTCTGGGCCGAATGGTGCGGGCCGTGCAAGGCGCTGACCCCGGTGCTGGAAAAGGTCGCGGGCGAATATGCCGACAAGGGCGTGGTGCTGGCGAAGATCAATGTCGATGAAGAACAATTCATCGCCGCGCAGTTCCAGGTGCGATCAATCCCGACGGTCTATGCGATGTTTCAGGGGCAGCCGGTCGCCGATCTGACCAGCGCACGCACCGAAACGCAGCTCAAGGCAGCTATCGACCAGTTGCTGACGCAATTGCCGGTGCAGGCGGGTGCCGCCGGTGCTGCGCCGCCGCAGGGGCCTTCGCCAGAGGAGATCGCGCAGTTCATCAAGCTGGGTGACGAGGCGCTGTCGACTGGCGATCCGCAGCGCGCGGCGAGCATCTTTGCCCAGATCACCGAATTCGCGCCCGATAATGCCCCCGCCCACGCCGGGCTGGTGCGCGCGCTGGTGCAATTGGGTGAGGTCGAACAGGCCCATCAGGTGATGCAGGTGATTGACGCCGATCCGCGGCTTGCCACCGATCCGGCGATGGCGGGGGCAAAAAGCGCGCTGGAACTGGCAGGCACCAGGGTTGATGATGGTGAGCTTGCCGCGCTGCGCGACGCGGCGGCTGCAAAGCCTGACGATATGGACGCGCAGTTCGCCTTTGCCGAGGCTGCCTTTGCCGCTGGCGCGCGCGATGAGGCGGCCGGCACGCTGCTGGCAATGGTCGCCACTGACCGCGAGTGGAACGAAGGCGCGGCGCGCGCAAAACTGCTCAAGATATTTGAAGCGATCGGGCTTGAGGATGAATGGGTGGTCGCAACCCGCCGCCGCCTGTCGCGCGTGTTGTTCGGTTGAGCGCAGCGGTCATGTCCAGACGCCTCTCGATCTTCCCGCTCACCGGCGCGGTGCTGTTCCCCGGAATGCAACTGCCGCTGCATATCTTTGAACCGCGTTATCGTGCGCTGGTCAGCGATGCGTTGATCCGTGATCGGCAGATCGCGATGATTCAGCCGCAGCGTGCCATCGAAGGCGCGCCGCTGTTCAGCGTCGGCTGCGTCGGGCGGATTGGTGAGGTGCAGGCGATGGATGACGGGCGCTACAACATCGCATTGGAAGGCGTCGCCCGGTTCCGGCTGGTGCGCGAGTTGGAGGTCACCACCGCATTCCGCCAGATCGAGGCGGATATTTATGACGAGGACGAGGACGAAACCCTGACCCACGCCCAGCGCGGCGGGTTTGAACGTGAGGCACGCGCCTTTGCCGATGCGCAAGGGTACAGCGTCGACTGGGATTCGGTGGAGCGGCTGGATGATCGTTCGCTGATCAACGGGGTGTCGCAGATCGCCCCGTTCGATCCGGCCAGCAAACAGGCGTTGCTGGAGGCCGAAACGCTGACCGACCGCTGCGAATTGCTGGTGCAGCTAATGCAGTTCTATGGCCGCACCGATGGCGGCGAGGAAATCGTGACGCTGCAATAAGCAGGATCGTCATCCGACGTCGGCGGTGCCCCGGCGTGACAATTGGCGCGAATACACCCAGCCAATCCCGATCAGGCTGAAACCCAGCGCCATGAAGCTGGCGATCCGCAACAGCCCTTCAAGCCCGGCGGCGTCGATCAGGAACACCTTGACCACTGCGGCCAGCATCAGCACCAGCGAACCGATCCGCCAACTGCGCAAGGCCCGCCACGATCCCCACCACAGGAAACCGAGCGCCAGCACGATGCCGAGCAGCGAGATCAGCAGGCTTTCGGTCTGACCGACCGTGCGCGATGTTAACACCGATCCGGCAAACACCTGCCGCAGCAGCGAATAGGCCAGCAACGAGAGCAGTGCCATCGTCACCGCATCAATGGCGTGCAGCACCGCCGCCGGGGCATTCGCCCACTGCACCTGCACCAGCCACAGCGCGGCGATGGCAGTGAAATAGGCGAGCGTCAGCCAGTTGGCGATCGGGGTCGGCCCAACGTGCTGCACACCCAGCAGCGGATTGTGCAGCACCAGCGTGAACCACCCGAAATGCAGCAGCGTGGCGGCGATCAGGCCAAGGCTGACCGGGCGCCCCAGAGCCGCAGGCAGGCGTTGCCCCGCGCCATAGGCAGCAAGCACCAGCGCCGCCTGCCAGATGCTGCGTTCGGCCATGCCGTAATGTTCGAACTGGAACAGCGAGGTGATGGCGAACAGCTGTTTGTAAAGGCTGTGCAGCGCGATCCCGCCGATCAGGCCAAGCGCGATTCGCACCGCCGCGCGGAAATCGCTTCGCCGATCCTGCCCTTTCCAGACCAGCACCACGAGCACCGTCGCCAGCGGCGCGATGCGCAATGCCAGGTCAGCCAGTGCGATGACGGCATCGGCCAGGAACGGGTCACCGACCAGCGCCAGCAATCCGGCGGTCGCCCATGTCGCGAGCGGCACCAGCGCCCACGCTGCAGTGATGGCGAGTGCAGCCGTCCACGCGGCGCTGCGGGCGGGCTGGATCAGGAACAGCCCCGCTGCCCCCGCTGCGGCGATCCATGCCAGCGGCGCGCTCGGCACGATCTGGGCGATCACGCCGTAGAATAGCGCGACGGCAAATGCCTCCCCCACGCCGCGTGCTGCGGGTTGGCGGGCGATCAGCGCTAACCCGGCAAACGGCGCGGCGGCGGCAGCCCAGCGGATCACCGCACGCAGCATGTCGGTATCCTGCGGAATGTCGCCAAGGTGGGAGACTTCGGCTGCGAATCCCGGCGTCACCGCCAGAGCGGTCAGCGTTATTGCCGCGCCTGCCCATGCCGCGCTGTGCAGCGCCAGCGCATCGCGCCGCCAGTAACACCGCAATAGCGGCGTACAGACCGCCGCCGCCATCACCGGGGCCAGCCAAGCCGGGGTCAGCAGCAGCAGCGCCGCAAACGCCAGCAAGGCTGCGGGTGCCAGCAGGATCAGCGCCTTGCGCGTCTCAGCCTGCTCACCCCGCCGCCACAACAGCGCGAAGGCTGCGCCCGGCAGCAACGCAAGCCCCGCCATCGCCGCCGCCAGCACCGGCTCAGTCGCCTGCGCGCCCCAGCTGCCATAGCGGGTATAGATGACGATCCCCATGATCAGGCTGACCGCTGCCAATTGTGCCAGATCGAGCAGTTTGGCCCGTCCGAGCCATTGATGGGCGAGCGGCACTCCCGCGAAGATTACCACCATTGCCGCAGCCACCAGCGCATAGAACTGCGTATCGGGTTCGGGCCAGATGATCAGCAGCCACAACCCCAGCCCAGCCGCCACCAACGTTCCCAGCCGTAGCGGCTCGAACCGCCAGCCCAGCCCGGCTAGGCCTGCGGCGATCAGCAGATACAGCCCCCAGGTCAGCGGCGCGAACCCGGCAGTGCTGACCAGCACCGCCATCTGCAAAGTCGCCAGCGCGCCGGCAGCAAGGTGCGGCAGACGCGGGCCAGCATTCCTTGAATGGAGGAGCGCGGGCAAAACCGTGCCCAGCACGATCAGATAGACCCCCAGCGCGGCGAAATCCGAACTGCTGGAAACGCCCGCAAACATCATCAACGCGCCCCAGCCCAGCCCGGCGGCCAGCGCGGCATATCCCAGCCAAGGACGGCGCTGCGCCTGACCGCTCCACGCCAGCCCGCCGGTGATCAGCGCAAGGTAGAACGATAGCAGCGGCACATTGGCGCTATCGCTATCGACCAGCAACGGCGCCGCAAACCCGCCGACCAGCCCGATCACCGCACTTGGCAAGCCGAACCGGAACGACAGCGCCATCGCCGCCGCCGTTACAATCGCCAGCCCAACGAATGCAGTGCCGGCGCCGATCAGGCCATAGGCCGTGCCCGCCAGATAGAATGCGCCATACAACGTGGCGAGCCCGGCCCCGGCCAGCGCTTGCCGCACACGCGGATCGCGCAGGCGGCCTTCCAGCCGGAACGCCGCCTCTGCCCCCGCCAGTAATGCCAGCCCGAACATAAAGCTCAACGCGACCCTTACCATAGGGGTCATCAGGCCCGCCTCAATCGCGAAGCGGACAAGGAATATTCCGGCGATGGCCAGCGCAAAACCGCCGCCCCAGATCGGTAGCTGGCGCCCGAAGATATCCTCGAAATCGAAGGCAAAGCCGCGGGGCGGTTCGGCCACCATCGCCTCATCAGACGGGGCGGCATAGGCCCTGGCTGGTTCGGCGGCGACCAGGTCGGTTGGCACAATTGGTTCTGTACCCAGCGGCGCGGGAGTCAGCTCCGGCGGAGGAGGGGCAATCTCCCCGATTACGGGCGCAGGCTCAGCCTCGCGCGGCGCAGCGGGCACGGCTTCGCGGGCGGGAAAGTCACTGGCAGGCGCGGATGATGCAGGGTCGAAGCGCAACCGATCAAGCTTGCGCGAAAGGTCGTAGACTTGGCGTTCAAGCTTGCCAATCCGCACCCACGAGGCCGCGATCAGTCCACCGAACAGAAGGATGAAGAAAAAATCCATGGCCCCTCTGCACGTAATCACCGAGCCGCCGCTGATATGCAATCACTAACTTTCTGGCAGCGCATCAACTTCTCAGGACGCGACACCCCCTCCCGCAAGCAAAAAGCCCGGAACCTTGCGGCTCCGGGCTTGCTTTCCCGCTTGGGGGGAGCGGGGGGAGTGGGGGTTTACCGCAGCAGCGACAACACGTTCTGCTGCGACTGATTGGCCTGCGCCAGCATCGCGGTGGACGCCTGGCCGAGGATCTGCGCCTTGGCGAGCGCGGTGGTTTCCGCCGAGAAATCGGCATCCATGATCCGCGAACGGGCATCGGTCAGGTTGGTCGAAACGTTGGTGAGGTTGTTCACCGCTGATTCCAAGCGGTTCTGACCGGCACCCAACGTGGCACGCGAGGTCGAAATCGTCGCGATGTCAGCGTCGATATCGGCCAGCGCGGCGCGGGCCGCAGTACCATCCGTGCCGGAGACGTCGAACGAACCGGCCACACCGCCGCCCGAAGTCAGCGCGGTCAGATCGGCAAGCGCAAGATCGACCGTATCGACATCATTCGCACCGGCAAGGATCGTGACCGATGTGGTCGTGCCGTCAAACAGGGCAACGCCGTTGAATTCGGTATTCGCCACGACCTGGCCGATCTGGGCGGTCAATTCGTCAACTTCGATCTGGATGCTGTCGCGGTCGGTATCACGGAAGGTATCCGAACCCGCCTGCACGGCCAGTTCACGAACACGCTGGAGCATGTTGGTCACTTCGTTGAGCGCGCCTTCAGCGGTCTGGGCCAGGCTGATGCCGTCATTGGCGTTGCGCACGCCCTGCGCCATGCCGCGGATCTGCGAGGTCATCGAAGCGGCAATCGCAAGCCCGGCGGCGTCGTCGGATGCGCTATTGATACGGCTGCCGGTTGAAAGGCGTTCCATCGCCGAACCGAGCATGTTGTTAGCCTGAACGCCAGCATTGGTTGCGCGCAGGGCCGAGATATTGGTGTTGATTACAGACATTGTTCAAACTCCCGAATGGTCTTGCAGGACGAACAGGCCCGTCGCTGCTGGCCAATAGAGCGGCAGCCTGCCGGGATGTTTAAGCCTGCCGGAATATCATTGTGTTTCATTGGTCTGGAAGCACCCATCGGTGCCGCGCGCATCGGGACGCGGTGTTTGTCTTCGCCCATCACCCCCTCGGCTAGGTGATGCTACGGGGGCTTAAATTTGCCATATCTGCAGCGTCCCGGCGGCATTGTTTTGCCGTTAACTCACAACAGGGGCGATCATGACAACACCAGCCAGCACCGCAGCGCGCGCCAATACCGGCCATACGACGCTGATCGGGATGACCATGCCGCTGATGGGCGGGCGCTGGCAGCGTGACCGGATTGTGCTGGGCGCTCCGCCGGCGCGTGCGGGCGGCGGGATGATGGCAATCGATCTGGCGCATTCCGATACGCCCGCACTGGCGCTGACCGGGCCGCAGCGCGCCTCGCTGAGCTATGATCCGGCGGCGCTGGCGGATGCGCGCGCGGCGCTGATGGCGGTTTCGGCGCAGGGCGGCTGGCCGATTGCGGTCGATCCGCAATCGCTGGCGCTGCTGACGCTGGCCGAACGCGTCGCGGCGAGCGAGATTCCCGTGCTGCTCGAAGGGCCGACCGGTACCGGCAAGGAAGTGCTGGCGCAATTCATTCATCGCCTTTCGCCGCGCGCCGATGGGCCGTTTGTCGCGGTCAATTGCGCCGCGATGCCCGAAGCCATGCTCGAAGCGCTGCTGTTCGGCCACAAGAAAGGCGCGTTTACCGGCGCGTCCGACGCGGGCGAAGGATTGTTCCGCGCGGCGGACAAGGGCACGCTGCTGCTCGATGAAATCGGCGAATTGCCGCTGGCCTTGCAGGCCAAGCTGCTGCGCGCGTTGCAGGAAGGCGAGGTCTTGCCGCTCGGCGCAACCCGCCCGACCACGGTTGATGTGCGGGTGATCGCCTGCACCAACCGGCATCTTTCTGCCGAGGTCGAAGCGGGGCGCTTCCGCGAAGACCTGCTGTATCGCCTCAATGTCTTCCCCTTGGCCCTGCCCGCGCTGCGTGATCGGCCCAGCGATATTGCCGCGCTCGCCTTTGGAATGCTGCTGCGCCATGCGGCAGCGCCTGGGCGGCCGGGGTGGATTAACCGCGCGGCGCTCAGCCTGCTCGAAGCGCACGCATGGCCCGGCAATGTCCGCGAGTTAGAAAATGTCATCCGCCGCGCAATTTTGCTGGCCGATGGCGCGGGCGTGATCACGCCTGAACATATCGTGTTTGACACCGCCGTGCGGCCAGTAATCGATAACAGCGCAGGCGAGGCCCCGGCGCGGGGCATGATGGCGCGTTCGCTGTCGGACGTGGCATTCGCATCGGAAGCGCGGGCGATCATGGATACGCTGGCCAATCACGCCGGCAACCGCGCCGCAACCGCACGCAGTCTGGGCATTTCCGAACGCACCTTGCGTTACCGCCTTGCCTCGATGCGGGGCGCAGGGATGCTCGCCGCAGGAGGCGCGGCATGAGCGGGATTGGCTCCGGTTTTGGCGTGCAGAACGTGATGGCGCTGCGCCAGCAGGTGCTGGAGCGCAGCAACGCCCTGCGCGAAGTGCGCGCGGCGAGCGAGAATGGGCAGCTTGGCGCGCCAACGCAAGCCCCCGGCGCGGGCTTTGCCAGCACGCTGACCACGGCGCTGGACAAGGTCAACGCGGTGCAGATGCGCGCGGGCGATATGCAGGTTGCCTATGAACGCGGGCAGGTGACTGACATCGCGCAGGTGATGCTGGCGCGTCAGGAAGCGGGCGTCGCGTTTGAAGCAACCTTGCAGGTGCGCAACAAACTGCTGTCTGCCTATCAAGACATCATGCGGATGGGGGGCTGATAAATGGCCGATACCGAACTTGCTGTGCCTGCCGCGCCGTCCGGCCCGGCGGACTGGCGCACGATGCTGCCGCCATCACTGGCCGCATTCATGCAGCAACCCGCGCTATCACGCGCACTTCCGGCGCTGGCCGGGATGGGCGCACTGGCGGCGGCAGGGTTGCTGTGGATGAGCATTTCTCAGGGGCCCGACCGGCTGCTCTATTCGGGGCTATCCGATGGCGAACGCGCCAAGGTGGTCGAAGCGCTGGAGGCGGGCGGGATCAGCTACAATATCGACAATTCCACCGGTGCCTTGTCGGTATCGGAGAATGATCTCTACCGCGCGCGGATGCTGGTTGCCAGCAATGCCGGGATCGCCGCACCCGAAGGCGCGTCTGAAATGCTCGACGCGATGCCGCTCGGCACGTCGCGCACGCTAGAGGGCGAACGCCTGCGGCTGGCGCGCGAACGCGAATTGATGCTGACCATCCGCGAGATTGACGGGATCGAAAGCGTGCGCGTCCACCTCGCCACGCCCGAACGATCGGTGTTCGTGCGCGAAAACAATCCGCCCAGCGCATCTGTCATGACACGGCTAGTGAGCGGGCGCAGCCTGTCGCAAAGCCAGGTCGAAGCGATCGTCAATCTGGTTGCAGGGTCGGTGCCGGGCCTGAGCGCGGATGCTGTGCGGGTGGTCGATCAGAATGGCCGCCTGCTATCCGACCCGCGTGAGCAGCAAGGCGAAAGCCTGATGCTTCAGCGCGAATTCGAAGCCAAGCTGCGCGAACAGGTGGACAGCCTGTTGCTGCCCTTGCTGGGCGAAGGCAATTTTTCCGCGCAGGTGCAGGTCGAACTCGATCAGACCGAGGTCACTTCCGCGCGCGAAACCTATGAAAAAGAAGGCGTGGTTCGCAATGAAAGCGAACGCAACGCGACCCGCACCGGGGCCGCGCCTGTCGGCGGGGTGCCCGGCGTGGCCGCGAATGTTCCGCCGCCCGATGCCCAGCTCGTCGATGGCCCGCCGCAGCCCGGTGCCGCCGCGCCGCCTGCCAACCCCGGCCCGACCGACACCGAAACCGCGACCCAGCGCAGCTATGAATTGGGCCGCGAAGTCGCTGTCACCAGCTCGCGGCCCGGCGGATTGACCAAATTATCGGTCGCGGTCGCGGTCAGCGATGCGGCGCTGAAAAAAGCCGCGCCGATGACCGCCGCCCAGCTGGAAGCACTGGTCAGCGCCGCCGTGGGTGCCAGTGCCCAGCGCGGCGACCAGATCGAAGTGGTGGCAAGCAAGTTTGAACCCGCCAATCTGGAAGCCCCCGCCTTTTATGAAGAACCGTGGTTCGCGATGCTGGTGCGCTATGGCACGGCGTTGATCGCGGTGCTGCTGGTGCTGCTGCTGGCGGTGCGTCCGCTAATCGGCAAGCTGCGCGGCAAGGGTGATCGTGCGGTGTCTGCCGATGGGCCCGCGATTGACGACGCGGATGATCGCACCCCGATGCTCACCGCGCAGGGCAATGGCGCCGCGATGGGCGATCTGCCGCAACAGGTCGAACTCGCGCGGCGGCTCGCGGTGAGCCAGCCCGAACGCGCGGTCGAAGCCTTGCAGCGGATGCTTGAAGCCCCCGCCCCCGCCAACCCCGAAGCGAGCGCATCATGAGCGCCGAGGCCAATATCACCGCAGCGTCGCCATCGCTGCTCAACCGGATTGACCGCGCCGCGGTGTTCCTGATGTTATTGGGCGATGATGAAGCGACCGGGCTGCTTGCCCGGCTTTCGCCTGACGAGTTGGAAAAGCTCGGCGCGGCGATGATGGCACTGGGCGAGATTGACCAGCGCCGCATGGCCGAAGCATTGGCCGATTTCGTCGGTGAGGCGGCGCGCGAAATGCTGCCCCAACGCGGGCGCGGTGATCGGGTGCGCACCCTGCTCGACAAGGCGCTTGGCCCCACGCGCGCGCAAAGCATGATGCAGCGGATTGAGCCCGATACGGCCCCGCGCAGCCTTGAAATGGCGCGCTGGCTGGCACCGACAGTGCTGGTCAAACTGATTCTGGATGAACACCCGCAGGTGATCGCCGCGCTGATGCTGCTGATCGACCCCGAACCGGCGGCCGAAGTGCTGGCGATGCTGCCAGCCGAACTGCAATCGCTGGTGGTTGAGCGTGTCGCGCGCAGCGGGGCGATTTCAGCGCAGGCGATTGCCACGATCGACACGTTGCTGACCCAGCGCATCGGCGCGACCTTTGGCACCGCCGCGCTGACGCTGGGCGGCCCGCGCGAGGCGGCGAACCTCATCAATCTGGCCGCAGGCGAACTGCGCCACACGGTGCTGCCGTCGATTGCCGGTCGCAACGCGCCGTTGGCGGAACGCATCGAGGAGGAATTGTTCACCTTCGAAATGCTGTTCGAACTCGATCCGATGGCGATGGGCCGCTTGCTGCGCGATGTCGACAGCGAGAAACTGGTCGATGCGCTCAAGGGTCTCAAGGAGGACGAGCGTGCGCCGTTCTTCGCCGCGATGTCGAGCCGTGCGGCGGACGGCGTCAGGGACGAAATCGAGATGCGCGGCCGCCTCGCCAAGAGCGAAGTGGCGGCGGCACAGCGCGCCATCGTCGAAATTGCGCGTGGGCTGGCCGATTCCGGAGAGATCATGATTGGAAGCGGCAGTGGCGAATTCGTCTGAGTGGATGGGCGCGCTGGAACAGCCGCGACCGACACAACCGGGTTGGCTGGCATTGCTGGACGAACCGGCAGAGTTCCGTGAGGCATTCGTGTTTGGCGCGGCGCAGCCTGCCGCGACTGCGGATGATCCGTTGGCACCCGCGCCTGACCCCGGCGAGGATGCGCTGGCCCGCGCCTTTGCCGATGGCGAGGCCGCCGGACGCGCGGCGGCAGAGGCCGAGGCCGAAGCGGCGGCGGCGCGCCAACGCGCGCTGCGGCTGGCGTTTCGCACGATTGATGAAACCGCGCGCGATGTGCTGGCCGATGATCTGGCTGAAACGGTGATCGCGCTGTGCGAAGCCGCGCTGGCGGACTGCGCGATTGATAAGGACGCGCTGTTGGCGCGCTGCCACGCGGCGGCCAAACGGATTGGCGGCGCGGCAGAGGCGCTGACGCTGCATCTTCACCCGGATGACCTCACCACTCTCGATACCGCAGCGCTGGGGGGCTGGCAGGTCATGCCCGATCCGGCGTTGGATCGCGGCGCAGTGACAATCGCCGGGCCGGAAGGTGCGGTCAGCGATGGCCCTGCCGAATGGCGCCGTGCGATTGCCGCAGCGGTGCGCGGATGATCGGAGAACTGCAACTTGATC
>PHEB01000039.1 GCA_002842735.1 Alphaproteobacteria bacterium HGW-Alphaproteobacteria-7
GCCGAATACCCGTTCGAGCCGTTCTGCCATCGTGTTCGCCGCAATCCGCGCCGCTGCATCAACGTCTGCGGCCTTGCCTGTCACCCCGATCGGGCGGCCACTGCGCGGGCGCGCTTCGATGGTGCAATGCTTGTCATCGCCGCCGCCCTTGCGTCCGTTATCATCGCTGACATGGACTTCCAGCCGCGTCAGCCGGTCTTCGAAGCGGGCGAGCCGGTGGCGCACCTGCTGTTCGATCCGGGTCGCCACATCCGCTGTTCCCATTACCGAACTATCGGAATTGAACTGGAATTGCATGGTGGTCATCGCGGCGCTCTCCTTGGCTGAGTTGTGGCTTCTGCCACTTCCAAGATGGGGAGGAACCTGCGCTTTTTCCAGACCTGCGCGGTCAATTGTCCGAGTAAACCGCTTCTGCTGCTTCGGCTGCGTCGGCGGCTTCTGCGGCGCGTCTTTCCGCCCGCACGGTATCGGCCTTCACCCGTTCTTCGGCGGTTTTGCGCGCCTGTTCGGCCAGCCCGCGCCAGGTCTTTTCCGACCGCAATTCGCGCTCCCGCACATTGTCGAGCGTCGCACGGTCAGCAAGCGCTGCTGCTTCGTTCGCGCGTTCGCAGTAGAATTCGTAGGTCTGGGCCATCAAGAATATCCTGCCGGGAGAGGGGGGAGGCGGTCGTCCGGATCTGGGCGTCCGCGGGGGCGGGCCGGAGTGGCGGGCGGAGCACCATCGCGCCCCGCCCTGCCGGTATTTTTTCGCTTAGTCAGCGGCCGAAAGGTTCACAGCGCTTTCTTTGCCATTACGACCCTGTTCGAGATCGTAGTTGAGGCGCTGGTCCTTATCGAGGCTGTGCATGCCTGCTGCCTGCACGGCAGTGATGTGCACGAAGCTGTCCGACGAGCCATCGTCAGGCTGAATGAAGCCATAGCCCTTGTCGGTGTTGAAAAACTTTACGGTTCCGGTCTTGCTCATAGTCTGTTCCTTTCAAGAACAATCAATTGCCCTTCCGCGACATGCGGGCGGGATAGTGCTTCGTATCGTCCGATGAAAGGAAGTCGTCGTCTGGTTAACGCCGGGGCCGGTGGGGAGCCGCGTGTGCGGGCCCGATGGCAAGCGGCGGAGCGCAAATTTCGAAGTCCGTCGCAAATTTCGACGCCAGCCCCGATCGTGTAGCACGGTTTGCGCCAAACGCCTAATTTGTGGATTCCTTGTGTTCCGCATCGCGTCCGCGATGCGAAATCCTCGCTCCCTGCGGTCGCTGCGGGCGGCCGGTCGGCCTTGCGGTGCCTGCGGTTTGCTTGTGTTCCGCATCGCGTCCGCGATGCGAAATCCTCGCTCCCTTCGGTCGCTGCGGGCGGGCGGTCGCCCTTGCGGTGCCTGCGGCACCGTTTGGGTTGCTGCTCGGTTGCACCTTGGCTGCGACGTGTAGGAGACACATGTTACACTGTCCAGGAACCGAAAACCGGCCCGGGCGACGGGGTGCCTCAAGACGTGCGAGATAGGGGCGGCTGCGTGCTTCATCCGGGCAGGATGGCCGAGGTTGGCGTGTGTAGGAAAGCGCGCAGTACCATTTACCGCGCCCGCCCCGCTCTGGTTTTTTTGTCGCATCGTAAAAAGCTGAAAACCGGTTCCCACTTTTCAGCACGATGCTCCAACCCTTGTTGCCGCATCGTAAAAAGCTGAAAACCGGTTCCCACTTTTCAGCACGATGCTCTAGGCAGGCGCAATGTCCGCCGCCCTGCCACCCATCATCATCCTGATCGACGCCGATGCCTGCCCGGTGAAGGACGAGATCTACCGCGTTGCCGAGCGGTTCAAGCCCCCCCGCCCCGAAGTTCACGTGCGCGTGGTCAGCAACGCCCCCTTCCGCATCCCCGACAGCCCGCGCATCCGGCGGGTGGTGGTGGATGGATATTCGGAATATATCTCGGGCGGCGGCCAGCCGCCCGCAAGCGCGGAGTCGAAGCCTAAGGCGCAGACGTGCAAAGCACACCTGCAAGGGCGCCCGAGCCTTTGCGAGGAGCCAAGCGGGCCGAACGGCCCGCGCCCGGCGCCTGAGGGCCCAAAATATGACGCGGCGGATGACTGGATTGCCGAGGCCGCGGATGCGCTGCCCCAAAACACCTGCGTGGTCATCACCGCCGACATCCTGCTGGCCGACCGCTGCCTGAAAGCGGGCGCGCGGGTGTTGAAACACAATGGCGAGGAATTCAGCCCTACCAGCATCGGCGGAGCGATAGCCACCCGAGCGATCATGGCCGACCTGCGCGCCGGGATGGACGGGATCGGGGGCGGCCTCGCGCCGTTCAGCAAGGCGGACCGCTCGCGGTTCTTGCAGTCGCTGGATAGGGTGCTGGTGGGGTTGGCTCGGGGTTAGGGTGGGGGGGTGACTATACTGTCGCGAATGGCCGCAATCTTAAATCCTCAAACGGTCCAAAATCTTTGCCTCGAATGCCTTCCTGTCAGGCGCATCCGCATAAAGTGCAGCTTGTGACAAGTTTGCATGGCTGGTGCCTATCACATCGGAAATCTCAAGATTCCAATTATCACCGAACTTGTAAAGCAAAAACACCACGTTTACCGACGGATCTGCAATGTTAGATGATGTCAAAAAAGGAAATTTGGTGAGCTGATTATATAGTTCATCCTGCATCAAGGCGACAATTTTCGTTCGCCAGTGGTGGTGGTGAAAGCCTTTTCTTATGACTTGCGTCATATAACGCTTATACACGTTATCCCAATTCAGCCCAAAGGATGGTGATCTTTCTAGGTCATCGCCGCGCAACAACGCATTATATGCTGGGCGATAAGAGCCGGTCACATCGACTGTTTGAGCTTCAACGCTAACAAAGTGTCCGACCGCTCCGTCAGAAATATGGGCGATCACGAAATCGACGTTGCCAAATCCGGCAAGCTGCACTTCCCGCGCAATAGCCACATCGCGAGAGACGCCCTCTGGCCAGCAATGGTCCAGCACATCGTCTATAAGATCGCGCTGGCTGAGCCGGTTTGGGCAAACTATTACAACCCTCCCACCGCGCCAAACAGAGCAGACCGGCATCGGCTCCCGACCGATTGCCTTGATGCAACGC
This sequence comes from Alphaproteobacteria bacterium HGW-Alphaproteobacteria-7, assembly GCA_002842735.1. Classification (GTDB taxonomy): domain Bacteria; phylum Pseudomonadota; class Alphaproteobacteria; order Sphingomonadales; family Sphingomonadaceae; genus Erythrobacter. Next base: position 3,085 of record PHEB01000039.1, read on the forward strand.
GAATTCGTAAATGGGCAGATGAAATCATCAGCAGCGGGGTCATACCCTGAAACCGCTGGGCGACCCAATACCTCTGCGATCAAAGTTGTCGCGTCCACCGACATCTAGGCAGCAAGCCGCACATGAGAACGCAAAGCTGCCTTAACCTCGCCTGCGATTGCGCGCGCCATCAGCGGGGGAACTGCATTACCGACCTGAACGAATTGGTCAGTGACGCTCCCGAAAAACTCAAAATCATCTGGAAATGACTGTAACCGCGCAGCCTCACGAACGGTAAACGCCCGATTCTGAAGGGGGTGAATATACGCTCCCCAGTGGATGTCGCACTTAGTCAGAATAGTGCACGAGAGTTGATCAGGCCTCGGCCTACCATAGCGCTTTGTATGGTCGCTGCGCTTGGCTTTCTTCATCCCATCCGGGAGTAAATCAAAGGGAATATCCCGCCATGATCCGCCTTGCGGAATGTGCTTTACACGATCCAAATTGACTTTTGAAAGACGAGGCCCACGGTGGTTTTTCAAACCGTTATTGAGACCTCGCATCATTTTTTGGAAATCACTAAACGGGTCGCAGGCATATTCCACCTCTCCGCCGAACGCACCTTCTTCCCAAACTGGCGGAAGATCCCCAATTGCATCCCAAATGGTAACCAGCGGCTTCAGCCCTTCACCATGAGTTGGCTTCGGAAGTTCAGGTCGTGACCCAATCCGACTTGCCATAAAAATGACGCGCCGACGCTCCTGAGGAACGCCAAACTCTTCAGCCTTCAAGACCCCAACCACGGGCTCGTACCCAAGCTCAGCAAATTCACGACGAATTGACGCCAACAAGCTACCGCCGCCGATAGAAAGAAGGCCAGTTACGTTTTCCATGACGACGTGCTTAGGCCTCAACCCTGAGAGCAGCCGAAGATACTCACGAAAAAGCCCCGCCCGAGGATCATGCTCACCACGGCCATGATTATAAACGCTATAGCCTTGGCAAGGCGGGCCACCGACGAGAACGTCAAGCTCACCCGGCCTCAACTGGGTCTTTGTCAGAACGTCAGAAACTGAAAGCTGCTGAATTGGGACTGGCAAGAAGTGCGCGCCACGGTGCGAACGGACGAAAGTCTCCCCAAATTTGGGCTCTATGTCTGATCCAAGCCTTACATCAAAGCCCGCTTGGTTAAAGCCCTGACTAAGGCCGCCAGCCCCACAAAAGAGATCAACTACAGTTTGGCGTCCCGTCATTTTGCTCCCCTTTTGTTCCCATTGCTCAAGTTTCACGCTAAAGTCCAGCCTGTCATTGAAACATGGTAACAACCCAATCCGCAGTCTTCGCCTATCCGAAGGGACTTATCGCCAACTTTTTCGCGCACCAAAAACTCCCACAAGCGCGACCTGCCCCCCCACATTGACACCTCCCCCCATCAGGCCCACGCCTCGCTGCGGGCATTTCGCCCGTTAGGCACAGCCGATGGCCAAGGGCCAACAGAAGAAAAGCAAGGAAGCGCGCAAGCCCAAGAAGGATAAGGGGCCGAAGACGAACGCCAGTCAGCCCAGCCAGAAGCCCGGCGGGATCAAGGGGCTGGAGAATATGAAGAACGGCTGACGCAAGCGCGCTAATCCCAAGGCTCGATCAGCCTGACCGATCGCGCTTTGTAATTACCGCTCGCGCTGGATCGTCTCGGTCAGCCGGGCCACGGTGATGCCAAACCGGCGGATGCGCATCACGTTGCTGGCGCTTTGGCCGTCGCGGTTGATCGTGATGACCTGGTGGATCCGCAGGTGGTTATCCATGGTATAGGTCAGCGTCAGGGTATCGCCATCCAGAGAACCCGAAAGATCATCGGCCGCGTCGGAAATCGTGCCGCTGAACTGGCCGGGCGATGTTTCGCGCAGGCGCCAGGTGCGGTGGCGCGTCGGCTGGTCGCCGATGGTCACGTCCTGTTCCAGCACCATGTCACCGTTGCGCTGGCGGGTGCCGAAGGTGGAAACGCGGGTGGTCTTGGTGGACGAAAGAATCTGCTTCAGCGTGCCCTGGCTGGTGGTCCGGCCGGTGAAGAAGGCCGCCGGGTCGAACCGCACTGCGGTGGCGGCTGCCTGGGCCTGGAGCGCCGAAGCAGCCAATCCAACCGCCACCATCGCCGCTAT
>PHEB01000020.1 GCA_002842735.1 Alphaproteobacteria bacterium HGW-Alphaproteobacteria-7
GGCGCAGTTATTTTCCGCCGCCGAGCCGGAAAGCCTGCGCGGGCCGCAGCACAGCCACGCCTGGTGCGATGAAATCGGCAAGTGGCCGCTGGCGCATGAACGCGCCACGCGCTGCTGGGACAATCTGCTGCTCGGTCTCAGGCTGGGGAATGATCCGCGCATCGCGGTTACAACCACCCCGCGCGCGGTGCCGCTGGTGCAGCGGCTGATCGCACAGATCGGCAGCACTGGGGATGTCGCGATCAGCCGCGGGGCGACCAGCGATAATGCCGCCAACCTGCCGCAGCGGTTTCTGGATGCGATCGCCAGCGAATTTGGCGGCACCCAGCTTGCCCGGCAGGAAATCGAAGGCGAATTGATCGAGGATATCGAAGGCGCATTGTGGACCCGCGCGCTGATCGAACAGGCGCGCGAAACCGGTGCCGTTCCCGCAGCCGTGCGGGTGGTGGTGGCGGTTGATCCGCCTGCATCGGCCACGGGCGATGAATGCGGGATCATTGTTGTCGCCTTGGGCGAAGACGGCATTGCCCGCGTGCTCGCCGATTGTTCGGCCCATGGCGCGGCCCCTGCCGAATGGGCACAAAAGGTCGCCGATGCCGCGCGCGAATGGCACGCCGACCGCGTCGTGGCAGAGGCCAATCAGGGCGGGGCGATGGTCGAAAGCGTGCTGCGCGCCGCCGATCAGGCGCTGCCGATCAGGCTGGTGCACGCTGCCCGCGGCAAGGTTGCCCGCGCCGAACCCATCGCCGCGCTCTACGCTGCAGGGCGGGTGCGCCACGTGGGGATGTTCGCACGGCTCGAAGACCAATTGTGCGGGCTGCTGGTGGGCGGAACCTATGCCGGCCCCGGCCGCAGCCCAGACCGCGCCGACGCGCTGGTGTGGGGATTGAGCGAATTGATGCTGGGGCGAAACAACCGCCCCAGCGTGCGGCCAATCTGACGCGCCGCGACCAAGACAAAGGAAATCCGATGGCATTGCTCGACACTCTCCTCTCCGCCTTCAAGGGCGGGGAGCACACCCGCGTGCCGCTGGCGCCCGGCATGATGCAGGGGTGGCACCCGGCGTTTGCGGCTGGGCCGGGGCCGCGCAGCTATGATTATACCCGTGCGATTGGTGAAGGTTTTCTGGCCAACCCGATTGCCCAGCGATCGGTCAGGATCGTGGCCGAGGCGGTGGGGCAGGCCCCGCTGGCCTGCAACGATCCGCGCCTCGCCGCGCTGGTCACCGCTACCAGCGCCGGGCAATCGCTGATCGAAACGCTGGCCGCGCAATTGCTGCTGCATGGCAATGGCTATGTGCAGATCCTGAAAGATGCGAGCGGCACGCCGGTGGAACTGTTCGCGCTGCGGCCCGAACGGGTGAAGGTGGCAACCGGGCCGGATGGCTGGCCGTGCGGCTATGATTACACGGTGAATAATCGCACCGCGCGCATCGCGGTAGAGGATGAGGATGGCTGGCCGGGGATCATCGCGATCCGGACGATGCATCCGCTTGACGATCACTGCGGCGCGGGCGCGCTGGAGGCGGCGTGGCAGGCGGTGCTGATCCACAATGCCGCGACCCATTGGAACCGCGCGCTGCTGGAAAACGCGGCGCGGCCATCGGGCGCGCTGGTTTACGAGCCGGGGGACGGCGCGAGCCTCGCGCATGAACAGTTCGAACGGTTGAAGCGCGAGCTGGATATCGCCTTTTCGGGCGCGGCCAATGCGGGGCGTCCGATGCTGCTCGACGGCGGGCTGAAATGGCAGAGCATGGCGCTGACCCCGGCGGACATGGACTTCGCGACGCTCAAAAGCGCGGCGGCGCGCGATATCGCGCTGGCGTTCGGGGTGCCGCCGATGCTGCTCGGCCTGCCGGGCGACAACACCTATGCCAATTACCGTGAGGCCAACCGCGCGCTGTGGCGGCTGACGCTGCTGCCGCTGGCGGAGAAACTGTTTTCCGCGCTGCGTCAGGGCCTCGCCCCGTGGTTCCCCGATGCTGAAATCGGGGTCGATCTCGACCGGGTCACGGCGCTGTCGGAAGACCGCGAGCGGTTGTGGTCGCAGGTGTCCGACGCCGATTTCCTGACCCGCGCGGAAAAACGCCAGATGCTGGGCCTGAACCCTGAAGAACAGCCAGAGGAGAATACCGCATGAGCCGCGCAGATGTGCTTGCCAGCCTGATGGTGCAGGCCCGCAATGATGGGGCAGCGCTGGTTACTTTACGCGCTATCGTCGAGGAATCGAGCGCGCTCGCCACCGACCGGGTGCTCGAACGGCTCGGGCTGGGCGATGCCGGGGCCGAGAGCGATCTGGTCGAACTGCGCGAACTGCTACGGGCGTGGCGCGATACCAAGGCCAGCGCGTGGAAGGCGTTGATGGAATGGATCATCCGCGGCGCGCTGGCGCTGCTGCTGATCGGGATCGCGGTGCGCCTTGGCGTGTGGGACCAGCTATGAGCGCGCGGGCCATGCGTTTTGCCGGCTATGCCGCGCTGTTCGACATTCCCGATGCAGCGCGCGACACAATCCGGCGCGGGGCGTTTGCCAAGACGCTGGCGAGCCAGAATACGCCCTTGCCACTATACTGGCAGCACCGCCCCGATCAGCCGATCGGCGTGATCGAGCAGGTGTCAGAGGATGCGCGCGGATTACGGGTGATCGCCCGGATCGACCGGCCCGATAGCCGCGCGGCGATGTTGCTGGCGCAAGGCGCGGTGAGCGGCCTCAGCTTCGGCTTCCGCACCCGCGCGGCGCGGCAATCCGATCAGGGGCGCGAACTGATCGAGATTGACCTGTTCGAAGTCAGCCTTGTCACCCACCCGCTGCAACACGGGGCCAGAGTGCATTTTGTGAATTAGCCTCAAGCGCCGGGCGGGGCCGTCCGCCCCCTTGGCTTTCCTCGCTCCCTCCGGTCGCTGCGGGCGGCCGGTCGGCCTTGCGGTCGCTGCGCGACCGAATCCCGCACATCCTTACCACCGCCGATTGGCCGCCATTGGGGCGGCCTTTTTTCTGCCCAACCGAAAGGCCAATGCCCCATGGAACATACCCAACCTGCGATGACCACCACCGATCCGCTGGACGCCAGCTTTGACATCATTGCCCGTCAGGATCAGGCCGATGCGGCCATCACCGGCCTGCGCACCGATGTTGACGAGGTGAAAGCGCGGCTCGACAAGGTCGCCCGCGCCGCCACCCGCCCGGCGATGGGCGGCACCCCGGTAAACGACGCTCCTGAAGTCAAAGGCTTCGTCGATGGCTATCTGCGCCGTGGACGTGAAACCGAACTCAAGTCGATCAGTGGCACCGCCCCCGGCGATGGCGGCTATGCCGTGCCGCGCCAGATCGACGCGGTGATTGCCGCTGAACTGGCTGAAATCAGCCCGATCCGCGCGATTGCTCAGGTGGTGCAGACCGGCACCTCTGGCTATCGCAAGCTGGTTGCGACCGGCGGCACCGCGTCAGGCTGGGTCAGCGAAGCCGCCCCGCGCCCGGAAACCGCACCCCCGCAATTTGCCGAAATCGCCCCGCCTTCGGGCGATCTCTACGCCAACCCGGCGGCGAGCCAGGGGATGCTGGATGACGCCGCTTTCGACATCGAAACCTGGCTGGCCAGCGAGATTGCGCTGGAATTCGCGCGCGCCGAAGGAACGGCATTCGTTAACGGAACCGGCATCAACCAGCCCGAAGGCTTCCTCACCGCACCAACCGCCACTGCCGAAGACGGCGTGCGGGCATTCGGGACGATGCAATATATCGGATCGGGCAGCGCCGCCGGGTTCGACGCGGCGCCCGATGCGCGGCTGATTGACCTGATCCACTCGCTCAAATCGGGGCACCGTCAGGGCGCGGTGTTCGTGATGAATTCGTCAACGCTGGCGACGGTACGCAAGCTCAAGACCGCCGATGGTGCGTTCCTGTGGCAGCCGGGCATGGTCGAAGGCCAGCCTGACCGCCTGCTGGGCTATCCGGTGATCGAGGCTGAGGATATGCCCGATGTCGCAGGTGGGGCCTTCCCGATCGCGTTCGGCAATTTCCGCCACGGCTATCTGATCGCAGAAAACGGCGCGACCCGGGTGCTGCGCGATCCGTTCACCAACAAGCCCTTCGTGCACTTCTACGCCACCAAGCGGGTGGGCGGCAAAGTGCTCGATTCCAACGCGATCAAGCTGCTGAAGATCGAAGCCTAGACGTTAAAACTTAGGCTTCGTCTCTCCGGCAAGGTCGAGTCCCCCCCTTGCTCCCTTGCCGGTGTCTCGCGCCCGCATCGCTTCAGGCCCCCTTCCCGCCTGACCCAGCGATGCGGGCGCATTTTGTTTCGAACACAGAATTGGAGAACCCGCGATGGAGCGGACTATCTTGCAGCCAGCAGCGCTTGACGGCGCGGCGCTGGCGGAGCTCAAACACTGGCTCGGGATCAGCCGCCCCAATGACGATGCGGCCCTGATCGGGCTGATCGATGCCAGTCTGGCCATCTGCGAAGCCTTCACCGGCAAGATGCCGCTGGCGCAGACGGTCGAGGAAATCATCGCGCCGCACGCGGGGTGGCAGGAACTGGTATCGCGCCCGGTGCGCGAAATCACCGGCGCGGCATGGATCGCCGCCGATGGCACGCGTGAAGCATTGCTGCTGCCAACCGACGCGCTGGAGTGGCGCATCGCGGTCAGCGCCTGCGTGCAATTGCTGCGCCCGTTCGACGGGCGCGGGATCGCCTTGCAGCTGGTGGTCGGGATTGCCGATGACTGGGACAGCCTGCCCGCATCGCTGCGGCACGGGGTCATCCGGCTGGCCGCGCATCTCTATCGAGAGCGTGACCGCGATGGCAAGGCGGGCGCAGCGGTGCCCGCCAGCGTTACCGCGCTGTGGCGGCCATGGCGCAGCACGAGGCTGGCATGATCCGCGCCGCCGCAGCCAGCGCCCGGCTGGTGCAGCGCCTGCGTGCGCGGGCCGAACAGATCGCCGCCAGCCGCGCAGTTGATCGCCGCAGGGAGCGCCGCGCGCCGGGTGCGGAGTGGCGTTCTGCCACCGCGCTGTGGCCCGATTTCACCGCCGATATCGCTTCAACAAACAGAACAGGGAATTGACCACCATGGAAAATGACCTGCGCGCCGCGCTGATCGCCTGGCTCAGGGCCGATCCCGCGCTCGCCGCGATCAACGCGATCGAGGAAGAATCCCCGCTCAGCGTCAGCCCGCCATGGCTCGGCATCGCGGCAAGCGCTTCGATCGATTGGGGCACCAAAGACCGGCAGGGCCGCGAAACGCGGATCGCGCTGGAGCTGGAAACCCGCACCGATCTTACCGCCGCCGACGCCCCCTTGCTCGCCGCGATTGAACGTCGGGTGCTCGACCTGCCGCCGTTTCAACCCGGTTTCGAACTCGCCTCAATCCGGTTTCTGCGTTCGCGCAGCGAAGCCCGCGCCGACAATCGCCGGGCGGCGCTCATCGAATTTCGTTTCCGCATCCTTGAACAAAATTAGGAGTTACGCCCATGCCCGCCCAATCCGGCGCCGCCTTCCTGCTCAAGATCACCGATGGGGCCTCACCCCCCGCCTATCAGACCGTCGCAGGCCTTCGCACCACACAAATGTCGATCAATGGCGACACGGTGGTCATCACCCACAAGGATTCAGGCGGGTGGCGCGACCTTTTGTCCGGCGCGGGCACCCGATCAGTGTCAGTCAGCGCTGCGGGAATCTTCCTTGGCAGTGCAGCGGAAAGCGCGGTGCGTGGCCATGCGCTGGCCGGAACGCTCGCCGATTATGAATTGTCATTCGAGGATGGCGAGCGGCTGCGCGGACGATTTCTGGTGCAACGGCTCGATTATGCCGGGGATTTCAATGGGGAGCGCAATTACACGCTCCAGCTCGAAAGCTCCGGGCCGGTCGTGCCGGCATGACCGCCGCCGCCAATCCCCTGCGCGGGGAAAGCGTGCTGATGGTGGCGGGGGTCAGCTATGTGCTGCGCCCGACCTTTGAAAGCCTAGTGCTGGCTGAAGCCGATCTGGGATCGCTGTTCGCGCTGGTCGAACGCGCGGCGGCGGGCGCGCTGACCTTGACCGAGATGACCGCGTTGCTGTGGCATTGCTTGCCGCCCGAATCGCGGCCTGACCGTGCAGCCGTGGGTAAGGCAGTGCTGGCAATGGGGCTGGTGGCCGCCACCCAGCCGGTGCGCGCAGTGCTGGCGCAGGTGCTTCAGGGTGAGACGTGACCTCGACCTTCGCCGCCTGCGCCGCGCGCTGGTGCAGCCTCTCGGCCCGGCTGCTCGGCTGGCGTCCGGGTGAATTCTGGAGCGCCACCCCGGCCGAATTGGCGATGGCCTTGGCCGCGCCTGATGATCCCGCCTGCCCACCCCCACCCAGCCGCGAGATGATCGCCCGCATGATGGAGCGCGACGCTGATGAACGATAATTTCGAAGAACTGGTGATCGACGTGCGCGCCCGCACCGATGGCTTTGCCACCGATCTCGAAACCATGCGCCGCTCGCTCGACACGTCTTTGCTCGATGGGTTCGGGCGGGCGGGCAATGTGCTTGAAAACGGACTGCTATCAGCGCTGCGGCGCGGCAGTCTGGGATTTGATGACCTGAAGCGCACAGCGTTCAATGCGCTCAACGAAATCGCCGCCCATGCCCTGCAATCGGGCATCAGCAACCTGTTCGGCGGTGCGAGCGGCGGGGGCGGAGGTCTGGGGGGACTGATCAGCCAGTCACTCGGCGCGCTGTTCGGCTTGCCCGGCCGCGCGACCGGCGGCCCGGTCAGCCCCGGGCGGGCGTTTCTGGTGGGTGAGCGCGGGCCGGAAGTGTTCGTCCCCACTTCATCGGGCCGGATCGACAACGGCATCGCCGCACAGGGCCGCGATGTGCGGGTCGCCATTCAACTCGCCGTTCCGCGCGGGGTGGCCGCGCCCACCGCGATGCAACGTTCATCCCGGCAAATCGCCAGCGCGGTGCGCCGCTCCTTGCAACAGGCCTGATCGGGGGAATTATCATGGCATTCTGGCTCGCACGCGAACGCCGCGCGCAGGAAAGCAGCTTTATTCAGCGGTTCGACCCGCGGTTCTGGACGGTCAATTTCCCCCGGCCTGCGATGGCTTCGGTGGTGACGATTGCGCCTGATGCGCTGCGGGTCGAGGTTGAACTGCACCATGCGGGTGAGCTGGTCGGACTGATCTGGGACAGCGCCGATACGCTCGATCACCCGCTACTCGCCTACGAAACCGATCGCGATTACGCGCACACCACGCTGAGCTTTCGCTGGCAGTCCGAAGGCGTGATCGCGCTCGATCTGCCCAACGGGCCAACGCTGACGATCGAAGGGCGCGATGCCGCTGGCACGCCCCGGACGTGGTTTGTAAGGCTGTGGAATTATGCGCAAGGCACGCCCACCGATGCCCGCATAACCCTGCCGTTCTCCAATCTTCAAGCGGGATTTGGCCTGCCGGGTGAGCCTGTCCACCCAAGCGACATCGACCGCATGTTCATCTCGCTGGTCGCACCCGGCCACGTTCCTGGCAGCGCCGCGCCGCTGCCTGCGCGTTTCAATGGCGCGGTGACTGTGTCCGATATCGTCGCCGATGGTGCCCGCGCCATGCTTGAAGTCGGCGATGTGCTGCTGCCGCCGCATGGCACGAGAATCGCTACCGCCTACGACGATGCCTTCAACCAGACCCCGGCCCGCCTGCTGCGCGCGGTGACCAGTCTCGGCTATCGTCAGGATCTGATCCATTATGTCGGCATGAGCCATTTCATGCGGCTCACCCAGCAGCCGACTGGCAAGGTCAAGGTGACAACCGCAGCGGAGCTTAGTGCGCCAGCGGTTGTCTGGCACCGCAATTACTTCGAGCTAGCGCGGGCCGGAGCCTTCGAAGTCATCGCCTCGCTCTCGTATGAATTGTTCGATGCCTATTGCCCGGATGCCTGGAAGCAGCGCACCGCAAGCGGTGCCCCTGCATTAACCGGCTGGGTGCCACCATCGACCTTGCTGTCTCCGGCCAACGCGGAGGCAATGGCATGGCTGATGGACGTGGCCCGCGACTTCGTGGCGCTGCTTAGGCAGGCAGGTCTGCCGGTGCGCTTCCAGATCGGCGAGCCGTGGTGGTGGGTGACATCGGCAGGAGAAATCTGCCTGTATGATGACGCTGCAAAGGCAGCATTCGGCGGCACCCCACCGATAATCACCGATGTCGGCGGCCCGCTGACCTTCGCGCAAACCTCGTTGCTCGATGATGCAGGCCTGCTGCTGGCACAATCGACGGCAAACCTGACCGTAACCGTTCGCGATGCCGCGCAGGGGCCGTCAGAGGTGTTGCTGCTGACATTCACGCCGACCATTCTCGATCCCGCCCGGCCCGAACTGTTTCGGGCGAACCTGCCATCCGGCTGGGCGGCACCGGCGTTCGACCGGCTGCAAATCGAAGACTACGACTGGCTCACCGGCGGAGCGGATGCGGCGCGGCGGGCGGCCTATGCCTTTGTCGATACCTGGCTCGGCTACCCGTCTGCCCTTCAGGATTATCTCGCCGGTTTCGTGCTCGATCCTGCCGATGCCGAACTTTTCTGGCTGCGGATCGACAATGGGATCGATGAAGCAGCCGAGCGCAACATCGCCCGCCGCTATGTCTGGGCGCTGCCGCAGGTCAACCGCGATGGCTACACCCGCCTCGCCCCATCCCCGGAGCAAGCCATGGATCCGTTCGACAACGTGCTTTACCCCTTTGCGCTGGGGCGTGATGCCTCGGTCGCACCAGAATTCTCGACCTCGATTGCGGTGACCGCATCGGGGCATGAACGGCGCAATTCACTGTGGTCGGATGCGCGGCTGCATTTTGATGTCGGCCCCGGTATCCGGTCAGAAGCGGAGTTGTCCGAGCTCGTCGCCTTCTTCCGCGCCCGGCGCGGCCCGGCCCGCGGGTTCCGCATCATGGATCCGTTCGATAACAGCTCCAACGCGATGACCCGCTCACCAACCATGTTCGATCAGTTGATCGGCATTGGCGACGGCGCCACGGCGGATTTCCAGCTGATCAAGTCCTATGGGGCGGTCGAGCCGCAAGTGCGCCCAATCACCCGGCCTCGGCCGGAAACGCTGCTGGTCAGCATCGGCGGCGGTGCGACCACTGGCTGGACACTGAGCGAGAAAGGCGTGCTGCGGTTCCTCGCCGCACCGCCCGCCGGGGCAGAGGTGCGAGCCGGGTTCCTGTTCGATGTTCCGGTACGGTTTGCCGAAGACCGGCTGGACGTGTCGGCGGTCAATTTTGCAGCCGGGGAGGCACCATCAATCCCGCTGATCGAACTGCGGGAGACAGCCTGATGCGGGCGTTTTTCGACCGTGAGCTTGATACGGTCGCGACCTTCTGGCGCATTTATCGCCGTGATGGGGCCGCACTCGCCTTTACCAGCCACGACCGCGATCTGACCTTCGGCGGCATAACCCACCGCGCCGCGCCCGGCATGATCCCTGCCGCGATCCGCCTCACGGTTGAACTCAGCAACGACAGCGCCGAAGCACAAGGTGCGCTGCACCATGATTCGATCCGCGAAGAAGAACTTGCCGCGGGCCTGTTCGATGAAGCCGCGATCGAGATCGGCGCGGTCGATTGGATCACGCTTGATCATTCCACGCTCTATTCTGGGCAAATTGGCCGGATCGGGGACAATCAGACTCAGTTCACCGCCGAACTGCGATCAAACAAAAGCCTGCTCGAACGCGACCTTGTTCCGCGCACCAGCCCGACCTGCCGGGCCGAGTTCTGCGGCCGGGGCTGCGGGCTTTCGGCGGTGCGTTTCACTACCTTCCGCTTGCTTGATGCGATTGACCCCGAAACGAACCGGGTGCGCTTTGGTGGCCTGATCGGGGAAAATTACGTCGACGGCAGATTGCGATTCCTGTCTGGGCCGCAGACTGGCCTGGATTTCGGTATCATCGATGCGGACGCGGACTGGCTCACACTCGATCGTCCGCTGCTGGCGGGAACCGTTACCGGCACCCGCGCTGAACTGCGCGAAGGATGCGACCATACCTTTGCTACCTGCGCGGGCCGGTTTGCCAATAGCATCAACTTCCGCGGTGAACCGTTCCTGCCGGGCAATGATCTGCTGTCGCGTTACGGCCAACCATGACTGGCGCGGGCGCACCAAATCCGGGCGTTGCGCTGGCCGAGGCAGCGGCAACGCTGATCGGCAGCCCGTTCCGGCTTCACGGACGCGACCCTGCAACCGGCCTCGATTGCGTCGGGCTGGTGGTCGCAGCGCTATCCGCGACCGGAGCAACTCCGCGTGCGCCCAGCGGTTACGGCTTGCGCAACCTGTCGGTGGATCATTGGCTGCATTTTGCCGACCGATCAGGACTGGCAGCGTCGCCTGGCCCAATCCGCGCGGGCGATGTGCTGTTGATCGCGCTCAGCCATTGCCAGCATCATCTGGCCATCGCCGCGAGCGCGGCCAGCATCATTCATGCCCATGCCGGGCTGCGACAAGTGGTGCGACAACCGCTTGATCCCGCTTGGCGGCTCCACATCAAGTGGCACGTCGCACAACAAATGGAAGGCTGATTTCATGGCAACATTGGTGCTTACAGCCATCGGCACCGCCGTTGGTGGGCCGATTGGCGGAGCGATTGGCGCGTTGGTCGGTCAGCAGGTCGATGGGCTCATTTTCGGCGGCGGCACCCGCCAAGGGCCTCGTCTGCGCGAAGTGACGATCAGCACGTCGAGCTATGGCCAGCCAATCGCGCGCCACTTCGGGCGGATGCGGGTGCCCGGTTCGGTGATCTGGTCGACCGACCTGATTGAAAACAGACGCAAGGAAAAGGGGCGCAAGGGCCAGCCATCGACTGTCACCTTCTCCTACACAGCCTCCTTCGCGGTCGCATTGTCCAGCACCCCGATTGCGCGGCTCGGGCGGGTCTGGGCCGATGGCAACCTGCTGCGCGGAAGCCTTGGCGACCTCAAGGTAGGCGGGAGCCTGCGCATCTACTGTGGCCACGGCGACGACCCGGTTGATCCCCTGATCGCTGCCGCCAAAAGCGGTCAGGCACCAGCCTTCCGGGACTGTGCCTATGTGGTGTTCGAAGATCTTGAACTGGGAGATTTTGGCAACCGCATCCCGGCGCTCAGCTTCGAAATCTTCGCCGAAGGGGGCGATGACACTGTCTCCCTGGAACGGTTGGTGCCTGGGGCGGTTCCGGCTGCGACGCCGGTCATGCTGGCCCATGCCCGGGGCTTTGCCGATGAAGGCGGACCGCTTGCCGCAAGTTTGGCAGCGATTGATCAGGTCATCCCGCTGATCTGCACATCAGGCAAAGATGGCCCGATCATTGCCGACCCAGGAACCGGCGGCCCTGCGCTATTACGACGAAGATCGCGATTACCAGCCGGGCGTGCAGCGCGCGATTGGCACGCGGCAGGTGGGCCGCGAATTGATGGTTGATCTGCCCGCCACCATGAACGCGAGCGGAGCGCGGCAGCTGGCCAATGACAGTGCGAATCGTGCACGCTGGCAGCACGAAACGGTGCTTTGGCGCACCAGCGAAATCGACCCGCGCCTATTCCCCGGCACCATCGTGCGCATTCCCGATGCTCCCGGATACTGGTTGTTGCGCAGTTGGGAATGGCTCGACCGCGGGATTGAGCTCGAACTGGAAAGGCTCGCGCCCGGCCTTACAACGGCCCGCATCAGCGATCCCGGCGAACCCTTGCCGCCGTCAGATCTGGTGATCCCGGATACGAGGTTGGCCGCAATAGAAGTTCCGGCAGACGGCAATGCCAATCCCGCTGCATCTCTGATTTTCGCAGTCGTTTCGGCCGAAAACAATGCTTGGCGCGGCGCGGCGCTGTTTGCCGTTCAAGGCACAGCGATGGTCGATCTGGGCACCAGCGGATCGCAGCGCGCCATTATTGGCACACTTTTTGAACCCCTGCCCCCTTCGCGGGCTTTGCTGTTCGAGCCGGAAGCCAAGGCCGTAATCGAACTCGTCGCAGACGACATCGCTTTAACCGAAACTAGCATTGATGGCCTTGCCGCAGGAGCCAACCGTTTGCTGGTCGGCAGCGAGGTCATCCAGTTTGTGCGGGCCGCCCCCTTGGGCAACCGCCGGTGGGAATTGTCTGGATTGCTTCGCGGACGCGGCGGCACCGAACACAGCGCGGCGCAGGGCCATCCTGCGCAGACCCTTGCCGTCCTGCTCGATGACAGTCTGGTAGCGCTCGATCAGGAGCTTGTTCCACCGCTGCCGACCACGCGAATCGCGGCAATCGGGAGAGGCGATAGCGAAGCGGTGCTCGCCCCGCTCGTCAATCCCGGTCTCTCGCGCCGCCCACCGTGCCCGGTTCACCCGCGTCAACGGATCGATCCGGACCAGAGCCGGCATTTCAGCTGGACCCGGCGTGCACGCGGGCAATGGCGCTGGGACAATGCGGTCGAGGTGCCACTGGTCGAAGAACGCGAACTTTATCAAATCGGCTACGGCCCGACCGCCGCGCCGCACGTCACATGGACGCGCAGCGAACCGCAGCTGTCGCTGACTCAGCCAGAAATTGCGAGCCTGCGGGACACGCACGGCAATGCCGATCTGTGGGTCATGCAGGTCGGAACATTCGACCGCTCACCAGCGCTGTTGCTCGCATTGATTTAACCCAGCTCAGGAGTTCTGCATGTCCGAACCTTTTACCTTCACCTCCTCCACGCCGAACATCGGTTTGCCATTGCTGATCGCAGGCCAGGCACAAAAGGAATTCTTTCTCAATCAGTCGCTTGTTATCGTTGATTCGCTTCATCGCCGCTCTGTGATAGCCTCGCAGCCTGCACCGCCGACGAATGCCGACGAAGGCGACTGCTTCCGGATCACTGCCCCTGCAACGCAGGAGTGGGAAGGTTGCGAAGGCCATATCACCATTCGAATTGGCGGCAGTTGGCACTTCATCGCACCGCGCGAAGGCATATTCATGTTTGACAGCGCGGCGGATCAGTTCCTGCTTTATCAATCAGGTTGGCGAGTCGCTTCTACACCTGCAATCCCGGCGTCCGGCGCCGTAATTGATGCCGAAGCGCGCGCCGCGATTAGTGAGTTGATCGATGCTCTGCGCGACATCGGGATATTTGCGCCGGTGACTAATTGAAATGGGAACATATCGCCCGACCAGCATAGCAACATTTTTTGGGTAGAGCCTGCCATCGCGACATTCTTGCAACACCCTGCGTGATTGATGGCTTGCCTCTAGCATAGGGAAAAGATAGAGACAGTCTGTGCCTCAAGTCTAATATAAAAGGGGAATCTGAGTATGCGCAAACTCGTCATTGGAATGGCGATGGCTTCGACCGCGCTGACAACGCCTGCCATGGCCCGCGACGGCCAATGGTACATTCAGGGCGACGGCGGCGTCATGATCGTCGAAGACCAGAATGTGGATGTCAACGGCGTCGCCAACGATGCCTCGGCTGCTTACGACACCGGTTTTGATTTCGGTGCGGCAGTTGGCCACGACTTTGGTGCCTTCCGCCTCGAAGCCGAAACCAGCTATCGTGCTGCTATCGATCCCGATTTTGTTGTCGGCGGTAGTCAAGGTCTCGTCCTTAACCCTCCCAACACCAACACCTTCAGTGGTCAGCGAAGCGCGTTCGGCGAACTGAACGCCCTGAGCTTCATGCTGAATGCTCTGTTCGATTTCGGTGACGATGACGGCATTCAAGCATTCGCTGGTGGCGGTGTCGGCATTGCTCGCGTCGACATGGACGCCAGCGTTGACGACCGCGGTCCGGGAGTTTGGAACGATTCCGACACTGGTTTTGCTTGGCAGATTCTTGCCGGGGTTCGTGCTCCGATCAGCAAGGCGTTGGATGTCGGCCTGAAGTACCGTTACTTCAATGTACCCGAAGTTAATCTGGTCGATGGGCTAGGGCGGTCGCTTGAAGCTGATTTCAACTCGCACTCGTTGATGGGTTCGATCACCTATAACTTTGGTGGTGAAGAACCTGTTGTGGCACCGGTGGCACCGCCGCCTCCGCCTCCACCACCACCACCGCCACCACCGCCGCCACCTCCGCCGCCGCCACCTCCGCCGGTGCCGTGCAACACGGGTCCGTACATCGTGTTCTTCGACTTTGATAAGTCGGACATCACGGCTGAGGCTGCGACCATCCTCAACAGCGCCGTCACTGCCTACGCCAATTGTGGTTCGGCAAACGTGATGTTGGCGGGTCACACTGACCGTGCGGGTAGCGTCAAGTACAACATCGGCTTGGCTGAACGCCGTAACGCATCGGTTCGCAGCTACCTGAACGGTCGCGGCATCCCTGATGGCCGCATTACAGGTGAAGCGTTTGGCGAATCTCAGCCGCGCGTCCCGACCGCCGACGGTGTTCGCGAAGCGCAGAACCGCCGCGTGGAAGTGACCTATGGTCCGGGTTCGGGCATGTAAGTCACCCTACTAAGGGTATTGAAGAGGGGCCGGAGCAATCCGGCCCCTTTTTTGTTGGGGTCTCGTCAAATGAGTGTCGTTGAAGTGGCGAGACCTTGCGCACTCAGGGTCGCCATAGCGAGATCCTGCCTTGTGCTGACATCACAAGTTCGATCGGGGATCCACCGCACGGTTAAGTCGCCGACAGCGGCTCCACTCCGGCCAAGATCACATGATTGGCGCGTCATCTGCTCGGCGCTCTTGCTTCCTAACCTCGAGCATATTTCAGCCAAGTGGAAGCAGCTGGCTACGCAGAAAACGCAGTGCTTCAGAGACATGAAGTGTTGATTTCGATGAGGTCAGCATAGAATCTTTTCCGCAGGCCCGGTCATCCCGGTTCACTGTTTCTGTGACGGTAAGCCCGATGGCAAGGCACGCGAAGTGAAGTCTTATGCTAGCCAACGCCGCAACGCAGTCTAGCAGGGCCCCCAGATACAACCGCTTGGTTGAGAGCAGAATCCGCCATCCGTAACATCTTGGTCTGCACCTGATTGCTATACCCCGGAACGATCGGGAAACACTCCCCGTTCTGGTGTCTGCACTGACTCGCCCATTGCTGCCCGGGCGCGCTGCCCGATGGTCGCTTCGGCAACTGGTAGCGCGCGGTAAGCGTAGATCAGCAGAATGAGCGATATCGGTGCCACCGCGATCAGCGAAAGAACGCCCATCCGCATGCTTCCGGTCAACTCTGAAATCTGTCCGACCATGTAAGGCCCAATCGCGAGGCCAACCAACGTGGTCGCAAGAAAGAATGAGGCCGTCGCAGTACCTCGCATCCGCGGGAGAACCAGATCCTGCGTGGTCGCCGCCGCCGCGCCCAGAGCGGTCGCAGCGAATAGGCCAGCAAGGAAATTCATTACATAGAACAGCGCCGCGTTCTCTGTGGTGAAGCCAACCCATATCGGGATCACCGGGGCGATGATGCCGAACATGATGACGAGAATGCGTCCCGATGGATTTCGGACCCGCAGCCAGTCAGACATGCGCCCGCCCAGGATCACTCCGAGGAAGCCGGACACCGCGCCACTGCCGCCGAGCACGAAGGCGAGTTCTTCCTTCGGCAGCTTGAGCACAGTCTCCGCATAGGGCGCGGCCCAGAACGCCAGCGCATAGGCGCCGAGCGATACGAGCCCATATCCCAGAGCCGTGCAAATGAAGGCAGGCGTACCCCAGATCAGGCTGAAGGTAGCAGGATCGTGGCGCCGGAGCGTCGCAGCCCAGGAAAACACCGCATAATAGCCGAACGCCATGGCCGACCATTGTGGCAAATTGTTAGTCAGCTTGGTCATGATTACCGCAAGGATGACCATGGCAGCCGCCATCGCCAGATTGATCAGCACCGCCATGGGGCCACGGCGCATGGCATGGATCAATGTAAACGGCGGGAGTAGCATCGAAAGGTCGGTGAAGAAATCAACCAACGGATGGCGGCCACTCGCATTTTCTGCGGGCGGTCGAACAGGTTCGCGCAGCGACGCCACCCACAGCGCAAGCAGCAAGCCAGGCAGGCCTACCGCCATGAAGGCGGCCTGCCAGCCAACCAACCCACCGATTCCGCCGCCCGGATAGGCCGCGTCCCAGACCTGTGAAATCTTGGCGCCAATAAAAAGGGAGACCCCTCCGCCAAGATACAGGCCGGAGGAATAGATTGCCAATGCGGTAGCGCGCTGGCGGGTGGGAAAATAGTCCGAAATTAGCGAATAAGCAGTCGGGCTCGCGGTTGCTTCGCCAACCCCCACCCCCATCCGTGCCAGTGACAGCGTAAAATAATTGCGCGCAAGCCCGGATAGCGCGGTCATGGTTGACCACAAGACCAAGCCGATGGTCAGCAGACGCACGCGATGCCAACGGTCCGCCAGCCGACCCAACGGCACACCGAACAACGCATAGAACACCGCAAAGGCAGCCCCACCCAGGAAACCCAGCTGTCCATCGGTCAGGTCGAGGTCGCGCTTGATATCGACAGCGAGGATCGAGAGGATCTGCCGATCGATGAAATTGAGGATATAGACCACAACCAACACGCCCAGGACATACCAGCTATATGCGGACGCTGGCGCATCCTCACGGGCCTGCGCCGCAGTTGCTTCCTCGTTCAAGAATGATCCCCTATCGGTATGGTCTGGTAAAAGATCAGCCAGAAGGCTGCCGTCAGGCGTTATAGGCTGTGCTATCGACTATTCCGGCTTCGGCAAAACCCTTTTTCCGTAAACGGCACGAATCGCACAATCCGCACGCCGCACCATCGGGCGTCGGATCGTAGCACGACCAGCTCCACGCCGGGTCAAGCCCAAGCCGTGCGCATTCGCGGGCGATGTCAGCCTTGGTCATGTGCTGGAGCGGGGCGTGGATCGCGAAGGGCGCGCCCTCAACCCCGGCCTTGGTGCCAAGCCGCGCGGTTTCGGTAAAGCTGGCGATGAATTCAGGCCGGCAATCGGGATAGCCCGAATAATCAAGCGCATTGACCCCGATGAACACGTCGCGCGCACCCGCCGCTTCGGCGCAGGCTGTGGTTAGCGCGAGAAACACGAGATTGCGCGCAGGCACATAGGTGACCGGAATATCGTGTCCCACCCCGCCTTTGGGCACATCAATGGCAGCGGTCAGCGCCGATCCGCCGAATGCCCGCAGATCAAGCGATATGCACGTTTTCCGGGCCAATCCCAGCCGCTCGGCTATCCGCGCCGCGGATTCCAGTTCCAAACGATGACGCTGGCCATAATCCACCGACAGCGCGTGAACCGCAAAGCCGCGTTCCTGCGCCAGTGCGGCGGTCACCATCGAATCCAGCCCGCCGGATAACAGCACCACAGCAATCGGCTGCACCGAATTGTCTTGAGAACCAGTCATGCCGCGCGCCCTAACATGGGTGCGCGCAAACGCAATCCGGCCCGCTCAACAGCTGCCGGTGCGGCGCGCCTCAGCGACCAGCTGAAACGGCATTCCATCATGAATGCCCTGGCTTTCGATCTGCACCAGCGCCCCGGTTTCGCGGCGAATGCTGGTGCGGCCATAGCCATTGCCCGGACAGGTGTATTGCACCGTGACACGCGCGGCGCCATCTTCCACCACGAATTGATTGCAGCCATTTTCCTGGTGCATGATCTGAATCAACTCCGCCCCTGACCGTAGGCAGATTTTGCGATCAGGCGCACCATCGCGCTGCTTGATCGTCCATTCGCCCTTGGTCAGGGCACCCAGCATGGCCAGACCCTTGCCCTGCGCCAGCCCCGGCGCGGCCAGCCACAGCGCCGCTCCAGCCGCGAGACTGCCAAGCGCAAACGCGCGCATCCGGCTGATCGAAATGAGATTCATACTTCCCTCAATATCCGCTGTTAGCTTAACCACGGATGGCACAATTTAGGCATTGGCGCACAATATAGCGAATTTATGACTGGCTGTCAGACGGCCAGCGAAAAGGTGCGCGAACAAAACGCGCAGTCGACCACGATAATGCCGTCGTCATTGCGCATCTCCTGCTGCTCCTCGGGAGGAAAGCGCGCTATGATTGATGCGTAATGTTCGCTGCTGCACCGGCACCCGCGCGACAGCGCCGCCCCGGTCTGCACACGCACTTCGTCTTCCTCGTGGAATAATCTCCAGATAATCGCTTCGAGCGACAGCGCGGAATCGAGAAGTTCGTCATGGCTGATGGTTCCGGCCAGCACCGCGACATGTTCCCAATCGGGATGGTCAAGCCGAACGTGCAGCCGCTCGCGCCCTTCCTCGCCATCGGCCAGATGCTGCACCAACAGCCCGGCGGCAGCACGCCCCTTGGCCCCGGCACGGCTGGCCACGCGAATCAGCGTCGGGATCTGTTCGGACTGGCTGAAATAGCTCTCGCATGCTTCGGCAAGGCTCGCACCTTCCAGCGGCACAATCCCCTGATACCGCTGATTGCCCTCAGTCTCGAAGGTGATGGCAAGGTAGCCTTCGCCAAACAGAGCCTCAAGCGTGGGGTTAGCCCCAAGGCGTTCAAGCCGCTCTCCATCGAAATCGACGTAGCCGCGCACCGCGCCCGCGCGGTAATCGCACACCAGCAGTTTCACGATCCCGCCGCTGGTCTGCGCCTGGATCGTCATCTGCGCGGTTTCGCCTTTGAGCAATCCGCCCATCAGCGCGCCCAGCACCAGCGCTTCGCCGAGCAGATGCGTGATCGGCGCAGGGTAATCATGCGCCGACAGCACCGCATCGAGCACGCTGTCCATCCGCACCACCCGCCCGCGCGCACTGCGGCCAGGAAGGGTGAAGCCCATCAGCTTGTCGGAAAAAGTCTCGGTCATTGCGGTCATATCAGCCATGGCGGCGCATATGGGGATTGCGGGCAGCCGGGCCAAGACCCCCGCCGACAGGCTCAACTGCCGCCGATGCGTCCGAAACTCCACAGCAACACCGATTTTTGCGCGTGGATGCGGTTTTCCGCTTCATCGAACACGACCGATTGCGGGCCCTCGAACACATCCTCGCTAACTTCATCGCCAACATGCGCGGGCAGGCAGTGGAGGAACACCGCGTCGGGCTTTGCGGCAGCCATCAGCGCGGCGTTGATCTGAAACGGCACCATCGCGGACTTCTTTTCCGCAGCATCAGCCTGCCCCATCGAAATCCACGTATCGGTGATCAATACATCGGCCCCGCGCGCCGCTGCTTGCGCATCCTGCGTCAGCGTCACCGTCGCCCCGCCTGCCCGCGCCAACGCGACGAAGGCCGGATCGGGTTCATACCCCGCAGGCGTTGCCACCCGCACGTTGAACTTGAACAGGCCTGCGGCTTCGAGGATCGAATGCAGCACGTTGTTGCCATCGCCAAACCATGCGACCTCCAGCCCGGGCAGCGCCTTGCCATGTTCGATCATGGTCAGCAGATCGGCGACGATCTGGCAGGGATGCGATTTGTCGGTCAGGCCGTTGATCACCGGAACGGTCGCGTGGCGCGCCATTTCCTCGATCTTGGCATGATCGTCGGTGCGCAGCATGATGGCATCGACCATCCGGCTCAACACGCGGGCGGTATCGGCGATGCTCTCGCCGCGGCCCAGCTGGCTGGAGGCCGAATCGAGGATCAGCACGCTGCCGCCCAGCTGCCGCATCGCGATGTCAAAGCTGACACGGGTGCGGGTCGAATTCTTCTCGAACACCAGCGCCAGCACATGGCCCGCCAGCGGCGCATCGGCATCGGCTGCGCCTTTGGGGCGCCCCGCGCGCGCGGCTTTGCGGTCGATCGCATCGGCAATCATCGCGGCGACGTCATCCGCCCCGGCATCCGTCAGATCGAGAAAGTGACGGGCCTGTTTGCCTGTCCCCATCACGCGGGCTCCGGCACTGTAAAGCTGGCAGCACCTGCCGACAACTTGTCGAAGAATTCGTCAATCTCGGCATCACCAACCACTAGCGGCGGGATGATGCGGATGGTGTTGTCGCCCGCCGCCACGGTCAGCAGCTGGTGATGATCGCGCAGGTGGACAAAGAACGGGCGGCTTTCGACGGTCATCTTGAGGCCGAGCATCAGCCCCTTTCCGCGCACCAGTTCGAACAGGTTAGGATAGTTGCCGATAAACTGTTCGAGCCGGGTGCGTAGCCGCTCGCCCTTTTCGCGCACTGAAGCGAGGAATGCTTCATTGGCGACCGCTTCCATCACCGCCGTCCCCGCCGCCATCGCCAGCGGATTGCCGCCATAGGTCGATCCGTGAGTGCCCAGGGTCATGCCGCGCGCCGCCTTTTCGGTGGCGATGCAAGCGCCTAGCGGGAACCCGCCGCCGATGCCCTTGGCGGTCGCCATGATGTCGGGCGTAATCCCGTAATGTTCGTGGGCATAAAGCTTGCCGGTGCGCGCGACGCCGCATTGCACTTCGTCGAGGATCAGCATCAGATCATGCTCATCCGCCAGCGCGCGCAGGCCCGCCATGAATTCCTGCGATGCGGGACGAATCCCGCCCTCACCCTGAATTGGTTCGACCATGAAGCCCGCAGTGTGCGGCCCGATCAGCGCCCTTGCCGCGTCAAGATCGTCGAACGGGGCATATTTGAACCCTTCGAGCAGCGGAGAAAATCCGTGGTGCATCTTGGTCTGGTTGGATGCACTGATGGTCGCCATCGTGCGACCGTGGAAAGCGTTGTGGAAGGTGATGATCTCAAACCGGCTGGCATCGCCCTCATCACCAGCATTCTGGTGATAGGCGCGCGCGGTCTTGATCGCGGTCTCCACCGCCTCGGCACCCGAATTGGTGAAGAACACCGTGTCACCAAAGGTATTGTCGACCAGCATCTGCGCCAGCCGCTCACCCTGCGGGCTGCCATACAGGTTCGACACATGCATCAGTGTGGCGGCTTGTTGCTGGATCGCACCAATCAGCCCTTCGTGCGAGTGGCCGAGCAGGTTGACCGCGATGCCGCTCGCAAAATCAAGGTAACGCGTGCCGTCCTCGTCAATCAGGTGGCAATGCTCCCCTCGCACGGGCCGCACGCCGCAACGCGGATAGACGGGCATGAGCGGGGTGATCGACATGGGCAAATTCCTGAATTGAGAAACAACAAGGTCTGAAACACAAATGGCGGCCCTCGAAGAGCCGCCATCTGCAATCGATTAGTCCTGTGCGAACCCGCGGTCAAACCGGGCGGGGCGCAAGGCGTTTTGGTCAGCCTTCGTGCGGCGAAAGGTTGACGGCCGAGTGCTTGCCCCGTCGGTCAACTTCAAGATCGAACTGATAGCGTTCGCCTTCGTTCAGGGCTGAAAGTCCCGAACGCTCCACCGCGCTGATGTGCACAAACGCATCGGGCTGGCCATCATCGCGGACGAGGAAGCCGAAGCCCTTCATCGCGTTGAAGAACTTGACCGTGCCGGTCACACGTTCACCCGTCAACTCCCGCGAAGGAGCTGCAGGCTTGGCCGCCACGGCAATGACATCGCCAACAACCTGAAGATCCTGAGCGGAAACCTTTCCGCCGCGATCCACGAGGTTGTATTGCAGTTCCTGCCCTTCGGCGAGGCCTTCAAGCCCGGCACGTTCCACCGCGCTGATGTGGACGAAGATGTCTTCGCCGCCACCTTCCTGCTGGATGAAGCCAAAGCCTTTCTGGACGTTAAAGAACTTCACGATGCCCTTGCCAGTGCCGACGATCTGGGCTGGCATACGGGTAAAACCGCCGCCGCCTGCACCGCCGCCCGCGCCGCCGCCAGGGCCACCGGGGCCACGCGGCCCACCGCCCGAACGTGGCGCACCGCCGCCTCCACCAAACCTGTCACCGCCGCCACCGAAGCGGTCTCCTCCGAATTCGCGCGGCGGCGAAAAACCATCGCCATTGCCGCCAAACGGATCGAAGCTTTCTTCGCCAAAGCCGTCGCGCTTGTCGCGGCCGCGCCGGCGTCCCCTATCGTAACCCATAGATCAGTACGTACCTTGTCACACCGCCCGTCCTCATATGTGCCGGTGACGTGGACAGCGAGCCGCACCGGACACAGACGCGCCGAGCTTGATACCCGATGCGCACGTAGAGCGCGGTATAGCGCACAAAAAGTCGATTTGCGAACGATTTTACCGGCCTGCGAGGCGGTGTCGCCTCGCGTTTGCCACAAGGGCGGTCAAGCTGACTGCACGAACGCTTGTGCGCAGGCGCGTGCTTGGGCATGACACGAGCCGGACACGCACCGGAAAGCAGCAATAGCCATGAGCAATTTTCGCAAATTAACTGAAAATATTATGGTTAGTCAACAACTTGTACTCTCAGATGTGGCGGCCGCAGCGGGGTTGGGAGTCGCGCTGATCATCAATAATCGTCCCGATGGCGAAGACCCGGATGCCCCCCAGGGAGACGATATTGCTGCTGCTGCCGCCGCCGCTGGCCTCAATTACGCCGCGATTCCGATCGGCCATTCGGGCTTCAGCGAACCGCAAATCGATGCAATGATCGCCGCGCTGGAGCAGGCCGAAGGGCCGATTCTCGCCTATTGCCGGTCGGGCACGCGGTCGACTTTTCTGTGGGCGTTGGCCGAAGCGAAGCAGGGCGGCGATCCGGCGACCATCGCACACACTGCAGCGCAGGCGGGCTATGACGTCAGCCCGATTCGCGCGATGATCGATATGCTCGCCGCGCGCTGAGGTGCTGTGATGGATATTCCCCCGCTGATGCTCCAGACTGCTGGATCGCTGGCCGCGATCCTTGCGCTGGCGGGTCTTGCATGGTGGCTCAAGCTGGGCGGCGCTCCGGTGCTGGTCGGGGACAGCGACATTCGCCGGGTGGCAGGTGAAGTTGAGGATGGCTTTGAGCCGCTGGATTGGGCTGTATCGCAGGATCATACCGCCGCACTCGCACGCGATGCCGAGGGGCGAATCATGCTGATCCGGCTTCACGGCAACCGTTTCGCTGGGCGAATACTTGGCGCCAAAGCTGGCGCACAGGCCGCCGGGGACATACTGACAGTGGGTTGCGGTGAAACTTGGTTCGGCAAAACCCGCCTCATCATCGCTAATCCAAACCCTTGGGCAGAGGCGATCAACCGGATAAGCGAGCCCTGCCATGCCTGATTTCAACCCCACCCAATATGCCGTGCCGCTATTCGTGGTCGCGGTGCTGGTTGAAATGATCTGGGCCAAACTGCGCGCGCCCGAAGCCTACGAGCCCAAAGATACGCTGATCAGCCTGTCTTTCGGGCTGGGTTCGACCATCGCTGGCGCGCTGCTGGGCGGGTTCGCGCTCGCTGCATTTATCGAAGCCTACCAGTATCGCCTGTTCGATTTCGGCCCGCAGTGGTGGGCGGTTTGGTGGGCGTGGCCGGTTTGCTTCGTGCTCGATGATCTCGCCTATTACTGGGTTCACCGCGCCGGACACCGCATCCGCTGGATGTGGGCTGCCCACGTCAACCACCATTCTTCGCAGCACTACAACCTGTCGACCGCGCTGCGACAAAGCTGGACTGGCGCGCTGACCTTTGGGTTTCTGTTCGCGGTGCCGCTGGTGCTGCTGGGCTTTCACCCGGCGATGATCGCGATCTGTAGCGGGTTCAACCTCATCTATCAGTTCTGGATCCATACTGAGGCGATCAAGCGGATGCCGCGCTGGTTCGAAGCGGTGATGAACACGCCGAGCCACCACCGCGTCCACCACGCCACCAACCCGCGCTATCTTGACCGCAATTACGCGGGCGTGTTCATCATCTGGGACAAGCTTTTCGGCACCTTTGAACCCGAAGTGGATGACGAGGCGATCCGTTACGGCATCGTCAAACAGCTCGGCAGTTTCAACCTGTTGTGGGCGGTGTTCCACGAATGGATCGGGATGCTGTCCGACATCTGGCGTAGCCCCTGGCGGCATAAGCTTAGTTACCTGCTGCGCGAACCCGGCTGGAGCCATGATGGCAGCCGCGAAACATCGGACATGATCCGCGCGCGGTGGAAATCACGCATGGGGCAGGCCCACATCGGGGATGAGGCCGCACCTGCCACAGCATCAGTTGCGACTCGAAACCCGATTGCAGCGGGCAGCGAACCTGCCTAGTCTCCCCCGCCAAAGGGAGAGATCATGGAAAGTTTCGATTACATCGTCATTGGCGGTGGCAGCGCGGGCAGTGCCGTTGCAGGACGGCTGGCGGTGGATGGCACACGCCGGGTGTGTCTGATCGAGGCGGGCGGGCGCAACGACAATGTCTGGATCAAGACGCCGGGCTTCATGCCCTTCATCCCCGAAAAATCGAACTACCGCTATGAAACCGTGCCGCAAAAAGGCCTGAACGGGCGCACCGGGTATCAACCGCGCGGGCGCGGACTTGGCGGATCGTCAGCGATCAATGCGATGGTTTATATCCGCGGGGGCCGCTGGGATTACGACAATTGGGCGGCACAGGGCTGCACCGGCTGGGCCTATGACGATGTGCTGCCATACTTCAAACGCGCAGAAGCGAACGAACGCGGCGGCGATGATTATCACGGCGCGGGCGGGCCGCTGTTCGTGTCTGACCAGACCGCCGCCAACCCGGCAAGCCACGCCTTTGTCGAAGCCGCCGCCGCGCTGCAATTGCGCACCAGTGCCGATTTCAATGGCGAACGGCAGGATGGGTTCGGCCTGTATCAGGTCACGCAGCGCAAGGGCGAACGCTGGTCAGCCGCGCGCGCTTACGTTGAACCGATCCGCGAACAGGGCAATTTCGCGGTGCGCACCGATACGCTGGTTGAAAAGCTGGTGATCGAAGGCGGGCGCGTGACCGGGGTGCAGGTGCGGCGCGGAGGCCAACCCGAAACGCTGCTGGCGCGGCGCGGGGTGGTGCTTTCAGCAGGCGCGTTCAACAGCCCGCAGATCCTGATGCTGTCAGGCATCGGCCCGGCAGATCACCTGAAAGCCCACGGGATCGACGTGGTGCTGGATCGCGCAGGCGTAGGCCGCAACCTGCAGGATCATATCGACTATGTCTCCGGCTGGGAGACGGTCAGCAATGTGCCGATTGGCAGCACTTTGAAGGGCAGCCTGCGGATGGTGGCGGCGATGATCGAGCATCGGCGCAAGCGCACCGGGGTGATGACCACCCCCTATGCCGAAGCCGGCGGTTTCTGGACGGTAATACCCGATAGCCCCGCGCCCGATGTGCAGTGGCACTTTGTCCCCGCCGTGCTGGAAGATCACGGGCGCGAAAAGGTGAAGGCGCACGGCTTTTCGCTCCACGCCTGCGTGCTGCGCCCTGAAAGCCGGGGAACGGTGCGCTTGGGCAGCGCGGATGCGGCGGCGGCGCCGGTGATTGATCCCAACTTCCTTGATGATGAACGCGATATGGCAACCTTGCGCGCTGGGGTGCGCCTGTCGCACCGCATTGCCGAAGCGCCGCCGTTGCAGGCATTCGGCCCAACTGATCGCCACCCGGTTGATCTGAACGATGACGCCGCGCTCGATGCGCTGATCCGCAGCCGCGCTGACACGGTCTACCACCCGGTCGGCACCTGCCGGATGGGCGCAGACGCCGATGCGGTGGTCGACCCGTCGCTTAGGCTGAACGGGCTGGGCGGGCTGTGGGTGGCGGACGCCAGTGTGATGCCCAAGATCGTCAGCGGCAACACCAACGCGCCCAGCATCATGATCGGTGAACGTTGCGCGGACTTCGTGATGCAAGCCGAGCAGAACTAACCTCCCAACCGATTGGGAAGCGCTATAACGGCCCGCAGGGCCGCAAGCGCGACCGCGCGCCCGCAGGCGCTCTGGCGCGCAGCGCCAGAAACCGCGCCGAGGATGCTCGCCCGGACGGGCGAGCGAAACAAAAAAAGGCCGGAGGGTTTTCACCGCTCCGGCCATTATAAGTTTGTTCGTTCGCAGGAGGAACGTGGTGAGGCGGGGGGAGAGGAGAGGGAGAGAGAGTCTCCCCCCGCCAAGCTTGGTTGAGAAGGTGCCTAGTTGTAGGCGCGCTCCCCGTGTTCGGAGATGTCGAGCCCGTTGACTTCGGCTTCTTCATCGACCCGCAGGCCAATAGTCAGCTTGACGAGGACGGCGGCGATCAAGGTGCCGATCCCGGCCCAGCCGATGGTGATCAGAACGCTTTTGATCTGGATGCCGAGCTGCACACCGAGCGCGGTCGAACCATCGCCGGGGCCGCCGAGGAACGGCTGGTACACCACCGCCGTGCCAATCGCGCCGATGATGCCGCCAATCCCGTGGATACCGAAAGCATCGAGCGAATCGTCGTAGCCAAACTTGGCCTTCACCTTGGCGACGAAGACATAGCAAACCGCCGAGGCAACAATGCCGAGCAGGATCGCACCAAACGGGCCAGAGTTACCCGCCGCCGGAGTGACCGCCACAAGCCCGGCAATCACGCCCGAGCAAAAGCCCAGCGCCGAACCCTTGTGGCCCGCAGCGCGCTCAATCACCATCCAGGTCAGCGCGCCCGCTGCGGTGGCAACGAAGGTGTTGATCATGGCAAGGCCCGCCGAACCATCAGCCTCAAGCGCCGACCCTGCGTTGAACCCGAACCAGCCCACCCACAACAGGCCGGTGCCGATCATCGTCATCACCAAGCTGTGCGGCGGCATTGGTTCCGACGGATAGCCGCGACGCTTGCCCAGCAGGTAGGCCAGCACCAAACCCGAAACACCGGCGTTGATGTGCACCACGGTGCCGCCCGCGAAATCGAGCGCGCCGTCTTCGAACATCAGCCCGCCGCCTGCCCACACCATGTGCGCGATCGGGAAATAAACGATCGTCAGCCAAATCGGCACGAAGGCCATCACCGCGCTGAACTTCATCCGCTCCGCCGTCGCACCAAGGATCAGCGCAGCGGTGATCGCGGCAAAGGTCATCTGGAAACTGATGAAGACATATTTGCTGATGACTTCATCGGTGAAAGTCGCCGCCGTGCTGCTGGCGTCAGTGCCAGACAGGAAATAGCTCCCCCCGCTGATAAACAGGCCCAACGTGCCTTCGTAAACCGTATCGCCAAACGCTAGGCTGTAACCCCACATCACCCAGATCAGCATGGCGAGACAGGCAGTCGCGCCGATTTGCGTCATGGTCGACAGCATGTTCTTCGACCGTGTGAGCCCGCCGTAGAACAGCGCGAGGCCCGGCAGGATCATCAGCAGCACGAGGATGGTCGCGGTCATCATCCAGGCATTATTGCCCGGATTGGGAACGGCAGGCGCGGCTTCGGCAGCGACTGCGGCGGCCTCCGCCACTGGAGCGGCAAGCGCCGGTGCGGCCAGCACGACTGCACCGGTCAGCAACGCCGCCAAATTGAAGAAAATACGCTTCATCGCTTGGTCCCTTTACAGCGCGGTTTCACCGGTTTCGCCGGTGCGGATGCGGGTGACGGAGGCGAGATCGAACACAAAGATCTTGCCGTCGCCGATTGCGCCGGTGTTGGCGGTTTGCTGGATGGTTTCGACCACCTGCGCGGCGATATCGTCGCTCGCAGCGATCTCGAGCTTCACTTTGGGAAGCATGTTGGTGGAATATTCGGCCCCGCGGTAGATTTCGGTCTGGCCCTTCTGGCGACCAAACCCCTTGACCTCGGTCACGGTCATTCCGGCGATACCAATCCCGCCCAGCGCCTCACGAACGCTGTCGAGCTTGAATGGTTTGATGATGGCGATGATGAACTTCATCTGTGGCCCCTGTTGCACCGGATCGTTCCGGCCAATCAGGACACAGCAACAAGCGTGCCATATTTGCTTAGTGGGGCTGATGCAGCGGAATCAGCAGGTTTCTTCGCACCTGCGGAAAAATATCTGCCTAAGATTTAATCGCGTGTTTATTTATTAGGCAAAAATTATGAAGCGATCACAAAAAATCGCGCAAGGTGGCGATGAAGCGGTCAAATTGGTCGTGGTGGAGCCAGTGCCCGGCCTTGTCGAACTCGATCACTTTGGCCGTCTTGAAATGGGCGATGCGCCCGTCCTTCTCGGGGTTCGAGGCCCAGCTGTCCGCGCCATACAGCAGCAGCGTCGGGCAGGAGATCGCGCGCCACAGTGCCTCGACGAATTCATCTCCCACTTCCTCGACCGGCCAGACATTGAGATGCGGGTCGAATTTCCAGCTATAGGTGCCGTCCTCGTTGCGGTTGACGCCGTGGACGGTCAGATGTCGCGCCTGTTCCTCTGTGAGGTAGGCGTTTTCCTCGATCATGCGGGCAAACGCCGCTTCGATGCTGACGTATTTGCGCGGGGATCGCCCGGCGGCCTTGCGTTTCTTTTCGATCCATTCGGCGAGGCGCTCGGGATAGGGCACGCTGCGCTGCTCGGCCCGCATTTCCGGCGAGGGGCCAAGCCCTTCGATCGCCACCAGCTTGCTCACCATATCGGGGAAGGCACCAGCATAACGTAGCGCGACATTGCCGCCCATCGAATGCGCCACCATCCGCACCGGGCCGACACCCAGCTGATGGATCAACTGCGCCAGATCATAGACCATGTCAGCCGCTGAATAGACCCCGTCGGACACCCAATCGCTATCACCGTGCCCGCGATGATCCATCGCGATGACGTGGTAATCCTCGCGCAGCGCCTCCGCCGTCCAGTCCCACGAACGCGCATGATCGCGCCCCCCATGCACCAGCACCAAGGGAGGTTTCCCCCTGCCGCCCCAATCGAGGTAATTCAACCGAAGGCGCTGAGAGATGAAGGTCTGCGATGTTGGGCCAGTGTGGTGCATGTCATGCGCCATGCCGCGAACCCGATCCTCCCGCAACCCTAACGCTCCTTCGTGGCCGAAAAGGTCAGCTCGGGGTTCTTTTCGACCTGATAGCTGACGTCCCACGGGCTTTTCGCCATGAACACGTAATCACCATCGCGATCCCGCGCGAGGTTGGCGCGGTTGAACCCGGCGAATTCCTCCAAGGCCTTTTCATCGCCCTTGATCCAT
Source organism: Alphaproteobacteria bacterium HGW-Alphaproteobacteria-7 (assembly GCA_002842735.1). Classification (GTDB taxonomy): domain Bacteria; phylum Pseudomonadota; class Alphaproteobacteria; order Sphingomonadales; family Sphingomonadaceae; genus Erythrobacter. Next base: position 28,765 of record PHEB01000020.1, read on the forward strand.
CGCGCGGTGGCAAACGGCGATGGTTCGAGCACGGCTTCGACCTTGTATTCCGCCTCAAGCCGCGAAATCAGCACTTCCAATTGCAACTGCCCGACCACGCCGACAATGTGTTGCGATCCGATGTCGGGGTGAAACACCTGGATCACGCCTTCTTCGGAAAGATCGTCCAACGCTTTGCGCAATTGCTTGGTCTTGGTCGGATCGCGCAATTGCACGCGGCGCAGAATTTCAGGCGCAAAATTGGGCAGGCCGGTAAAGCGCACCTGATTGCGTTCGGACAGCGTATCACCCACCCGCAAGGTGCCGTGGTTGGGGATGCCGATGATGTCGCCCGCCTCTGCGGTATCGGCAATTTCACGGTCCTGCGCGAAGAACAGGATGGGCGAATGCACCGCAATCGGTTTGCCCAGCCCTGACGGGGTCAGCTTCATCCCGCGTTTGAAGGTGCCCGAAACCTGCCGCATAAAGGCGATGCGGTCGCGGTGGTTGGGGTCCATATTGGCCTGCACCTTGAAAATGAAGCCGGTGACTTCATCGCGATCCGGGCTGATCTGCTCTTCCCCCGCAGGCTGAGGGCGCGGCGGCGGGGCATAGCGGGCGATCGCATCGATCAATTCGATGATGCCAAAATCCTTGAGCGCCGATCCGAAATAGACCGGAGTCAAGTCGCCGTGGCGAAACGCCTCAAGGTCAAATTCGGGATAGCCGCCGCGCGCCAGCTCGATCTCATCGGCAAAACGCTGCGGGATCGCAGCGTCCGCCTCACGCTTGCCCAGAAACTCACGCGAAGGGCCTTCGGGACGGCTGACTTCACCACTGGCGAAATCGAGAATGCCCTCAAATTCGCCGCCCATCCCGATTGGCCACATCTGCGGGGAGACATCGAGCGCGAGCATATCGGCCACTTCGTCGAGCGTTTCGAACGGATCGCGGCCTTCGCGGTCAACCTTATTGACGAAGGTGATGATCGGCACGCTCCGCAATCGGCACACCTCGAACAGCTTGCGGGTCTGCGGTTCGATCCCCTTGGCCGCGTCGATCACCATCACGGCGGAATCCACTGCGGTCAGCGTGCGGTAGGTATCTTCCGAGAAATCCTCGTGCCCCGGCGTGTCGAGCAGGTTGAAGACGATCCCGTCGCGCTCGAACGTCATCACGCTGGACGTGACCGAGATGCCGCGCTGCTGTTCGATCTTCATCCAGTCCGACCGCGCCCGCCGTGCCGCGCCGCGCGCCTTGACCTCACCCGCAAGATGGATCGCGCCGCCCTGCAGCAGCAGCTTTTCAGTAAGCGTGGTCTTCCCGGCGTCAGGGTGCGAAATGATCGCGAAAGTGCGGCGGTTTGAGGTCATACGGGATCGCGTGCGACGCGGAAGCCCGCGAAGTCCTGATTGACCGGCATCAGCTCGATCCGGTTGATGTTGAGATGCGGCGGCAGGTTTGCGATCCACAGAATCGTGTCGGCGATGTCCTGCCCGGTCATCGGATTGGCCCCGCGATAAAGGCTGTCCGAAGCCTCCTGACTGCCGGTGCGCACCACGGTGAATTCGGTCTCGACCATCCCCGGCTCGATGCTGGTGACGCGCACCCCGGTGCCGTGGAGGTCAGCCCGCAGGGCGAGCGTGAAGTGGTTGGCGAAGGCCTTTGACCCGGCGTAGACATTGCCGCCCGGATAGACGTAACTCCCCGCAACCGAACCGATCGCGATGATCGCACCCTTGCGCGCGATCAGACCGGGCAGCAGCTTGCGGGTCAGCACCACCATCGCGGTGATGTTGGTGTCGATCATCGTATGCCAGTCACTCAGATCGGCATTCTGCGCAGGCGACAGGCCTTGCGCGAGACCGGCGTTGTTCACCAGCAGATCAATATCGCGAAAGCCATCAGGCAGGTTCGCCAGTGCGGCGTCGAGCGCGGCGGTATCGCGCACGTCAAAGCAGGCGGGGTGGACCTTGTCAGCCCCCAACTCTGCCACCAACGCATCCAGTCGCTCCTTCCGCCGACCGGTCGCGACGCAGCGCCAGCCGTTGGCGACCAGCGTGCGGACGGTGGCGAGGCCGATTCCGGCGGTGGCGCCGGTGACGAAAGCGGTTCTTTCGACTGAGCTCAAGACAGGCTTCATCCGCGCAACTCCCCGCCCAGCTTGGCGGCGGCAGCGATCACCTTTTCGGCGATGGCTTTCAGTTCCGCATCCTTGAAGCTGGTCTCACCCGGTTGCAGCGTGACTTCGATGGCAAGCGACTTGTGGCCTTCGGGCACGCCCGCCCCTGCGAACACATCGAACACCCGCACGGCTGTAATTGCCGCCTTGTCCGCGCCCTGTACGGCGCGGACGAGATCGCCAGCCGCCAGTGTTGCAGGAACCAGAAACGCGAAGTCGCGGGTCACGGCTTGCAATGCAGGCGGGGTAAATTGGGCCCGCGCAAAGGCTGCGCCCTTCTTGGCCGGGATCGCATCGAGGAACAGTTCGACTGCCGCAATCGGCCCGTCGACATCGAAGGCCTTGAGCGTGGCGGGATGCACCATTCCGAAGCGCGCCAGCACCGTCTTGGGCCCGAGCCGCAGAGTGCCCGATTGGCCGGGATGGAACTGCGCGCCAGCGTCTCCCATCACCATCAGATTGGCGGTAGGAGCGCCCGCCGCTTCGAGCAATTCGAGCGCCAGTGCCTTGGCGTCAAAGGCGTCAAAGCTCTGCGCCTTGCCCGTCTTCCATCCGCGCGGCGTTTTCTCGCCCGCCAGCACGATGCCCAGCGTCGGCTTTTCATCGCTGAGGCCATCCTGCGCCCGGAAATAGCGTCGCCCGATTTCGAACAGGCGCGAGCCGGGCGCGCCGCGATCGGCGTTGCGCTTGGCCGCGATCAGCAGGCCGGGCAGCAAGGATGGGCGCATCGCTTTCAGGTCTTCGCTGATCGGATTGGCGAGCACCCACAGCGCCTCGCCTTCGGCAGCGAAGTGCTCTGCCGCCCATTCGGGCAGGAAGCTCCACGTGATCGCTTCATTGAGGCCGCTCGCCGCCGCGGCTCGCCGCAACCCGCGCTCCAGCTTTTGCTGCGGCGTCGCGGTCGGTCTTGCCACGCCCTCGGTGCGCGGTAGGGGCACGCTTGCCACTGTGTCGAGCCCGTGGATGCGCACCACTTCTTCGACCAGATCGGCAGCGCCTTCGATATCGTGACGGCGCAGCGGGCAGGTGACTTTGGGGTTCTTTGGCCAGCCCGCGCTGACAGTAAAGCCGAGCCTTTCGAGGATGCGGCGTTGTTCGCCCTCATCCACATCCACCCCGCCAAGGCGCAGTGTCAGGCCCGGATCGAAGGCGATCACCTTCGCGGCGCTCGGCGGTGAACCGGCGCGGACGGTCTCGGTTGGAGTTCCGCCCGCCAGTTCGACGATCAACCCGGTGAGCAGGTCAAGCCCATCGTCCAGAAAATCCGGGTCCACCCCGCGCTCAAACCGGATGCGCGCGTCCGACGCCAGCCCCAGCTTGCGCCCCGTCGCCCCGATGCGCACCGGATCGAAATAAGCGATTTCGAGCAGCACATCAGTGGTCGTTTCCGATACACCCGAATCCTCGCCGCCCATGATCCCGGCGACATCGTGGACTTGGGCATCGTCAGCGATCACCACCATGCTGTCATCAAGCGTGTAGGTTTTCTCGTTGAGCGCCAGCACCTGTTCGCCCGCGCGGGCGCGCCGCGCCACCACCGCGCCCGAAAGCTTGGCAAGATCATAGATGTGCGCCGGACGGCCAAAGCCGAGCATCAGGTAGTTGGTGAGGTCAACCAGCAGCGAAATCGGGCGCTGGCCTGCGCTTTTCAGGCGCGCCTGCAACCAATCGGGCGAGGTGCCATTGGTGACGCCGGTAATCACCCGGCCATAGAACGCCGGGCAGCCTTCCGGATCGTCAGTGCGGATTTCCACCGGACAATCGCCGCGCTCGGCAAACGCGGGGATCGCAATCGGCTTCAGCGTCCCCAGCCCCTTCGCCGCCAGATCGCGAGCGATACCATACACGCCCATGCAGTCCGGGCGGTTCGGCGTCACCGCGACCTCGATCACCGGGTCGGCACCGTGGTAATCGGCAAAGCTCGCCCCCACCGGCGCGTCGTCCGGCAATTCGATGATCCCGTCGTGATCCTCGCCCAGTTCCAACTCGCGGACCGAGCACATCATGCCGTTGGATTCGACCCCGCGGATCGCGCTCTTGCGCAGCACCATGCCGTTGGCCGGAACAACCGCCCCGGGCAGGCCCAGCACGCCCTTCATGCCCGCGCGGGCATTGGGCGCGCCGCACACGACCTGCAACGGATCGCCCTCTCCGGTATCGACGGTGAGCACCTGCAGCTTGTCAGCATCGGGGTGGCGCGCGGCGGTCAGCACGTGGGCGACGCGGAAACCGGCGAGCTTGTCCGCCGGGTCTTCGACGCCTTCGACCTCAAGCCCGATGGCGTTCAACGCATCGCAGATTTCGGCCACGGTGCCGGTGGTTTCGAGATGATCCTTGAGCCAGGTGAGCGAGAACTTCATGCCTTCGCTCCCACGCCAGCGGCGAGGGTCGGCTGATCGAACGGCGAGAAGCCGTAATGCTGCAGCCACCGCGGGTCGCCATCGAAGAAGGCGCGCAGATCATTCATCCCGTATTTGAGCATCGCAATCCGATCGATCCCGAGGCCGAAGGCAAAGCCCTGATATTCATCGGGATCAATTCCGGCAAATTCGAGCACACGGCGGTTCACCATCCCGCTGCCGCCCAATTCCATCCACGCGTGGCCCGGCGCATCGCCGTGCCCACCGACCACGCGGCGACCTCCTTCGGTGGAGTAACCGACATCAACCTCGACGCTTGGCTCGGTGAAGGGGAAATATGACGGGCGCAGCCGCAGCACGATATCCTCGCGCTCAAAGAAGGCTTTGAAAAAGGTCTCCAGCGTCCATTTGAGGTGGCCCAAGTGAATGTCGCGGCCCACGACCAGCCCTTCGACCTGATGGAACATCGGCGTGTGGGTGGCATCGCTGTCGCTGCGATAGACCCGCCCCGGTGCAATCAGGCGGATCGGCGCGCCCTGCGCCAGCATTGAACGGATCTGCACCGGCGAGGTGTGGGTCCTGAGGAGAATGTCCTTCCCGTCACCCGATTTGTCCGGGAAATAGAACGTATCGTGCATCGCCCGTGCCGGGTGGGTTTCATCCATGTTGAGCGCGGTGAAATTGTGCCAGTCGTCCTCGATTTCCGGCCCGGTGGCGACCGCGAAGCCCAGATCAGCGAAGATTTCCGCCAGTTCGTCCATCACCTGGCTAACCGGATGCACCGAACCGCGCGGCGCAGGCGCGGCGGGCAGGGTCAGGTCGATTGTCTCGCGCGCCAGCCGCGCTTCAAGCTCCGCAGTCTCCAACGCCGCCTTGCGCGCATCCAGCGCCGCAGCAATGTCCGCACGCGCGGTCTGGATCGCAGGCGCGGCGGCGGCGCGCTGCTCCGGGCTCATCCCACCCAGCGTCTTGAGCGCAAGGCTGACCCAGCCCTTTTTGCCAAGCGTGTCGAGCCGCTGCGCCTCAAGCGCGTTAAGGCTCGTCGCTGCAGCAATCGCGGCCAGCGCGGCCTGTGTCTGGTTGGTGATGTCGGTCATGGCCTTAAGAGTTTTCGCAAGCGGAGTTTTCCCCCGGCGCGCTAGCCGCAAATGGTGCGTTTTGCAAAGCGCCTGTCAGGTCAGGCTGCTTCCTTCGCTGCAGTCGAAGTGACAACGCGGCCTGCGGGGTCATGCAGCCCCTGCATCGCATGGCCCACCACTGCCATCCGCGCCCGTGCCGCCGCCGCCAGCAGCGGCTTGTCCTTGCGGGCATAATCGGAAGGGTTCATCCCCATAAACCGCCGGAAATCGCGCACGAAATGCGACTGGTCGTGATAGTGGCAATCCAGCGCGCCCAGCCATGACAGGTCGGGATCAAGCATGAAACGTTCAAGACTGCGCAGAAATCGCTGGCGGCGCAGCAACAGCTTGGGCGCAAAGCCGAATGCCCGGCGCGACAAGCGCTCGACACTGCGCACCGCCACGCCCAGCCGCGCGGCAAGGTCTGCCACCGTCACCGTGTCGGGATCGACCAGCGCGGCGTTGAGCGCAGCAATCGCCGGATCAATGGGCGGCGCGGCGGCGCACAGCTGCGCCATGTGCGATTGGATCACCGCCAATTCGCCAGCGTAATCGCCGCCGCTCGCGGCCAGCGCGTCGGCGAGCGAGGTGAACGGCGCAAAGGCCGGATCGGCGCGCCCGTCCACCGAACGGTCGGCATAATCCGCCGCCGACACGCCAGTCAGCAGGCCCAGCCCGCCGGCATCAGCCCGATCCCCCAGCTGCGCCCCGAACCGATGCGAAACCGCATCGCGCGGCTGGTCGGCCCGGTCACCGCAAAGTCCGGGCTGGGGCTGACTTCGTCCACCCCAATCACTGTCTGCACCGAAGTCGCATCCAGAAAACGCAGATTGGCCCATTCTGGCATAAGATAGTCTTCCAGCCAGGGTTGCGGCATCGAACAATTCACGTCGGTGCAGTAAAGGGTTGTAATAAAAGGCCGCAGTGCCTCGTCCGGAAGGCAGAAGCGAATTGTTGCTGAGTTGTTTGTTCTGGCGTGCATGGTCGTCGTCGTCCCCCCTGACGAACGCCCCGGGCCGGGTCGTGTTATTACAATGTGAAGCATTGGGCACATCTTACAATCCCTTTTCGACGGTTTTGGGGGAGTAAACCATGACAAAAGTTGTTAGATTTTCATTCGGGATCGCCGCTGCTGCCGTGATCGCTGCACCGCTGCACGCCAAGGATGACAAGGGCACGCCCGAACTGGTGCGGTGCAGCCAGAGCATCGGTTCGATCGCACTGGTCGAAGGCGATCAGGCCGGGTGGACGGATTGGGGGTTGGGTTCCCCGCGTGCGCTGATCAACGCACTGGCAACGGAATCCGGCTGTTTCACCATCGACAATCCGAACGATACCGCTCCGGCACGGTTTCTGGTGACCGCGATTGCCGGATCTGCCGAGGAAGTCGATCAAGGCATGGAAGTGGCCAAAGGCGCCGCGACCGAGGCCTTGGTGCGATCCGGCGCAGCCAGCGGTCTGCTGCGCGGAGTGCCGGGGGCAGGCGCAATGCTCGGCATGTTCGGCGGGCTGGGTGGCAAGAAAAAAACTGTCGCCGCGGACCTGCGGGTGGTCAGCCCGGCGAATGGTATGACAGTCGCTTTGGGGCAAGGCACGGTCAAAAAATCGTCGATCAATTTCGGCAATGCCTCGTATGGCTGGGCGGGCACAGCGGCCAATGCCTCAGGCTATCAGGGCAACAAGAACGGCGAGATGCTGACCGAAGCCTTTGTGATCGCCTTCAACCAGTTGGTCGCCCAGCGCGAGTTGATGGCATCGGCGCCCGAGGCTGCAGGCGCAGCCGCGGCGGAACCAGCGGCGGTGGTCGCGGTGGATACCGTGATGCGCTCTGCTGCTGCTGCCGATGCCAGCGCGGTGCGATCCTTGCGGGCAGGTACCGAGCTTGATCCGACCGGCAACCGCGCCGGCCTGTTCATCGAGGTGAAGGACAATTTCGGCACCACCGGCTGGGTCTCGGTCGAAGACCTGCGTTAAGCCTGCAATCGGGTTCAGCGCGGTGTATCCAGCGTTTGCGCAGCGCTGCCCCACATCCGCGCGCGGGCTTCCATGAACGATTTCAGAATCGGGTGGTCCAGCGCGGCATATTCACTTGGGTTCATGGTCATGAATTCGTGGAACTCGCGGGTGAATTGCGCCTGATCGTGGTAATGTGCATCCATTGCCTCGGTCCAGTGGCTATCGTGATGGAGCATATACGTGGTGAGGCTGCGCATGAACCGCTGGCGGCGCATCAGCAGCTTGGGCGAAAAGCCGAAATATTTCGTCGACAACCGTTCCAGCATGCGAATACTCATCGCGCAGGAATCGGCCAGATCGCGCACGGAGGCGTGCTCGCTATTGACCAACTCGCGGTGCACGCGGGCAATGCGGGCATCGTCGCGGGTGGGGCGCATCATCTGCGTCATGGCGTTGACGATCGCATCGAACTGTTCGTCCATGCTGGCCTGTGGATTGCATAGCGTATCGGCCAGTCCGGCAAAGTGCTGAAAGGCGGAATGCGCCGCGCCATCGCAGATGATGTTGGCGCAGCTGCGCGCATCGGATCGCATGAACCGCGCCCATCCCAGCGGAAGGAAGCCCACACCCCACATCCGCAGCGGCCCCAGCGTAAACCGGCATGGCAGCGCGCTTGGCCCCGTCGCGACGAAGGGCGCGCCGCTGACGCGAATTGCACCAATCTCTGCATCAGGTGCACTGCCACAGAAGAAACGGATATTGCCCCATTCGGGCTGGAGGTAATCGGTAACCCGCGAAGCCGGATCATCCAAATCCAACGCCACGTGATAGAAGGTGGTAAAGCACCCTGCGAACTGCGCAGGCGGTTCGCGGAATTCCGCGTGGAGCCGGTAGCCACCAAGCGGCAGAAGGCCACCTATCACGCGTGTATCAACCCTATCCCCCATCATTTGCAGATTGGGCGAAAAGACACAGCCTTACAAGGCTGGCGGCACATTCTTCCAAATGGCCACGAAAAAGGCGAGCCTTTTCAGGGGCTCGCCATAATTCGATTCTACCCCAGGCGGGCCAGTCAGTCCGTCTTGCGACCAATCAGGCGGGCAGCGCGGCCTTGGCCTGCTGGATCACGGCCTTGAACGCGCCGCCTTCGTTCATAGCGAGATCGGCCATCGCCTTGCGGTCGAGTTCGATCCCGGCCAGCTTGATGCCGTGCATGAACTGCGAATAGGTCAGGCCTTCCATGCGGACGGCGGCATTGATGCGCTGGATCCACAGGGCGCGGAACGTGCGCTTCTTAACCTTGCGGTCGCGGTAGGCGTATTGCCCGGCCTTTTCGACCGCCTGACGGGCGATGCGGATAGTGTTCTTGCGGCGACCGCGATAGCCCTTGGCCTGATCGAGAATCCGCTTGTGTTTGGCGCGGGTGGTAACACCGCGTTTGATGCGAGACATATCAGTATATCCTTATCTTGAGGACGCGCTGGCCATCAGGCCTGCTGCATCAATCCAGCCCGTAGGGCGCCCATTTCTTGATCGTCGGCGTGTCGTGCGACGACAGTACCGATGTCCCGCGATTCTGGCGGATATACTTCGCATTGTGGCTGATCAGACGGTGACGCTTGCCAGCGACGCCGTGCTTGACCTTGCCGGTGGCGGTGATTTTGAAACGTTTCTTCACACCGCTCTTGGTCTTCAGCTTGGGCATTTTCATCTCCTGTAAGAGACACGTCGGAACCGGCCATGGCAGCCCTTGTCGCCAGGCTGGCTGATTGATTCGTGTCAGTGAAGTGCGCGCGGATAGGCGGGAAGGGGTGGAAAGGCAAGGGCAAGGGTGTTGAGGCAGAATCAAACCCGCCCTTGAAGCCGCGCCTATATTCCACGCCGAACGCGATGCAGCTTTTGCAAATCGCGCGTGGACGCCGGCGTTGTAACCTATTGCCGGTTTATAACGAACGTTCCAGTTAACCAGCAGCTCCCCCCCCAACCCCTGCTGCTGGTCGGGGCCGCGCCGCTTACAAGATCGCAAGATCGGGCGGCGCGGCACCATTATTGTTCGGTATCAGCGCACTCAGCGAATTGCCGGACGCGGCGCTGTCGTAGCGGGCACGGGGTCGCATGACGAAGGCCCGTTGACAGCCTACCCCATCGCCTCAAGCACATCTTCCAGCCGCGCCGGATCGCCCAATGCGATCACCGTGCCGTCACTTGCCGCATCCAAGGGATTGCCCTGCCAGTCGGCCATTATCCCGCCTGCGCCTTCGACCACCGGAACGAGCGCGGCATAGTCATACAGCTTCAGCCCAGCCTCGATCACCGCGTCGATATGACCGGATGCGACGAGGCCGTAATTGTAGCAGTCCCCGCCGTAGATAATCTTCTTTTCCGCCACCTGCTTGGCCACGCTCATGAAAGCGTCAGCCTCCTCATTGGTGAACAGGTGCGGGCTGGTGGTGGCGAGCACCGCGTCGGACAGTTCTTTCAGCGGGCGGGCCTGAGCGGGCTTGCCGTTGAACAGAGTCGGCTGGCCGATCCTCCCGACCCAGCGTTCACCCGCAATCGGCTGGTCAATGATTCCCAGCACCGGCCAACCATCCTGCAACATCGCGATCAGCGTGCCGAAGATCGGGCGTCCGGCGATGAAGCTGGTGGTGCCGTCAATCGGATCGAGCACCCATTGACGGCCTGCGCCTTCGTTGCGGGTGCCATATTCCTCGCCGATGATGCCGTCGCGGGGGAATTCGGCCTCGATCAGCCGCCGCATCGCGGCTTCGGCAGCGCGGTCGGCTTCGGTGACAAAGGAGCGGTCGGCTTTGCGCTCCTCGCTCCACTGGCCGCGAAACAGCGGACGGATCGCCGCCCCGGCAAGATCGGCGAGGCGCAGGGCGAGGGCGAGGTCTTTATCGGTCATTTACAATGTCAGCCATGGGGCTCCCTATCCGTCATTGCGAGGAGCGAAGCGACGCGGCAATCCATTAACCGCCGCCGCATCTGCCGCGATGTCTGGCCATGGATTGCTTCGCCTTCGGCTCGCAATGACGAACTAATCAAATAGGCTCGACACGCTGCTCTCATCCGCAATACGCCGGATCGCTTCGCCCACCAGCGGGGCAATCGGAAGGATGCGGATGCGGCCTGATACTTCGGCGGCTTCAGTCGGGCGGATCGAATCGGTGATCACCAGCTCTTTAAGGCGCGACCCGTTGATCCGCGCCACCGCTCCGCCCGACAACACCCCGTGGGTGATATAGGCCGCGACCGACTTTGCGCCGTTTTCCAGCAGCGCCTCGGCCGCGTTGCACAGGGTTCCGCCTGAATCGACCATATCGTCGATCAGGATGCAGTGCCGGCCCGAAACGTCGCCGATGATGTTCATCACCTCGCTTTCGCCCGGCCGGTCACGGCGCTTGTCGACGATCGCCAGCGGCGCGTTGTCGAGCCGTTTGGCAAGCGATCGCGCGCGCACCACCCCGCCAACGTCGGGCGACACCACCATCAGATCCTGATCGCCATACCGCGCCTGAATATCCGCAGCCATGACCGGCGCGGCATAAAGATTATCGGTCGGAATATCGAAAAAACCCTGAATCTGCCCCGCGTGCAGGTCCACCGCCAGCATCCGGTCTGCCCCCGCCTCGGTAATCAGGTTGGCCACCAACTTGGCCGAAATCGGCGTGCGTGGCCCCGGCTTGCGATCCTGCCGGGCGTAACCGAAATAGGGCACCACCGCAGTGATCCGCTTGGCCGAGGCGCGGCGCAGCGCGTCGATGCAAATCAGCAATTCCATCAGATTGTCGTTGGCCGGAAAACTGGTCGGCTGGACGACAAACACGTCTTCACCGCGCACGTTTTCGTGGATTTCGACGAATATTTCTTCGTCGGAGAATCGCCGCACACTGGCATCGGTGAGCGGCATTTCGAGATAGGCCGCGATGGCCCGGGCGAGCGGCAGGTTCGAATTGCCGGACATGATCTTCATGGCGCGCGAATCCCCGATGGCAGGTGATCCGCTTCGCCTAGCGACACGTCATAGGAATGCAACAGACTGAGCAGCGGTTGTCGTCAGGTGTGAACGAAAGCGCTTGCGTGGGTGCGCTGTATTGCGCAAGTAAACCACCATGGATAAATCATCTGCGCCAACCCCTGTCGATCAGCCGTCCGATGACGAGGGCGAGCTTACCAGACTGCACCCCAATTACGCTCACGCGCTGCGGGTGCAGGCGGCACTGACCGCGATTCCGTTTCTGATAGGATCGCTGGTGCTGGAGACGGCCTTTCGCGATCAGGCGGCCTTCCCCAGCGGGATCATTGCCGGGCCGGTGCTGCTGATTGCACTGGCGTTGATCATCCGCATCCCGGCGCGGCGTTACCATGCGCGCGGGTATCAGATCAGCGCTGACCGGCTGCGGGTGGTGCGCGGCTTGCTGTGGCGTTCGGACACGGTGGTGCCGTTCAGCCGGGTGCAGCATATCGATGTGCATCAAGGCCCGCTCGAACGGTTTTTCGGCATCGCCACGCTGACGCTGCACACTGCGGGCAATCACAATGCGAGTGTGGCATTGCCCGGACTGGAAGAGGCGCTCGCAAGGGAAATGCGCGAAGAGATTCGCGCCCATATCCGGCGGGAGAGCCTGTGATCCAGCCGCAGAGAACCGCGCCGATCAGCGTTGTTTTGGGCGCAATCGGCAGCATCCGCAGCGCGATCATTCCGGCTATTGCGGTTGCGTTTTCCGGGATTGGCGGTGCGGGCCGGATGCTGGTCGCCATCGGGGTTGTTGTGGCGGCGGCGATTATCGGCACGCTGTTCAGCTATATCGCCTGGCGGCGGCTGACCTATACCATCGGCGAACAGGATATCCGGGTGGAAAGCGGCGTGCTGAGCCGTTCGGCGCGTTCGGTTCCCTATGAGCGGATTCAGGATGTCAGCCTGGAAGCCAAGCTGCTTCCACGTCTGCTGGGCCTGGTCGCGGTCAAATTTGAAACCGGGGCGGGCGGGGGTGAAGACCTCGCGCTGACATACCTCACCGCCGCCGAGGGCGAGCGCCTGCGCCGATTGGTGCGCGAACGCCGCGATGATGGGCAACAGGCTGCTACGAGCACCGATCCAGCGGCACCCTCCACATCGGGTGACGCGGATGAAGGCGACGTGCTGTTCGCAATGGGGCCAAGGCGGTTATTGCGCTTTGGATTGTTTGAATTCTCGCTCGCGGTGTTCGCGGTGCTGGGCGGCCTGCTGCAATATGTCGACATGGTCACCGATATTGACATCTGGAACGGCGATCTGTGGCGCGGTTGGCTGGAGGAACAGGGCACCATCATTGCCAGCCTTGGCCCTTACGCGCAGGCAGCGGGCGCGACCGCTGGGCTGTTCGGATTGGCGCTGATCGGTCTGGCAACCGGAATCCTGCGGACCTTTGCGCGCGATTGGGGGTTCACTCTTACCCGCAGCGCCCGCGGATTCCGACGGCAGCGCGGGCTTTTTACCCGCACCGATGTGGTAATGCCAGCGCACCGGGTGCAGGCGCTGGTGATTGGCACCGGGTTTATGCGCTATCGGTTTGGCTGGCACGGTTTGAGCTTCGTGAGCCTGGCGCAGGATGCCGGCAATGAAAGCCACGTCGTCGCCCCGTTTGCGCAGATGGACGAGATCGCGCCAATCGTGGCGGCGGCGGGGTTCCACCTGCCAGATGAGCGGATCAACTGGCACCGCGCCAGCCGGCGCCACCGCGATGACACGGCGATCATCAGCGCGCTGCCGTTTGTCGTGGCGGCGATTCTAGGGGCGGTCTTGGCGCCTCTTGGTGTGGCCTTGATCCCGCTTGGCCTGGCAGTAGTGATGGCCGGGGCGCAACTTTATGCGTGGGAGTTCCGGCGTCATGCGATTGATCCAGAACAGATTTTCTCCACCACCGGGCTGATGTCACCCACCAGCCGGATTGCAACCCGGCAAAAACTGCACTCGGTGGAAATCGCGCAGGGGCCGCTGGCCCGCTGGCGTGGCTATGCCACGGTGCATCTGGGACTGGCTGGCGGCAGTTTTTCAATTCCCGGCATACCATTGAAAACGGCTCGAATATTGCGAGTCAGCATTCTCGATACCATCGCCGCGACTGATTATTCGCAGATCGATGCGCCGCTTGATCAGGCTTTCAACACGGACCAATCGGGGTTGGCGGCAAATTTAGCGGCGACATAGGAACAATCCGGACGGATCAGGAAACCCTGCCGCCGTGCATCCGCGACCATTCGCATCACCAGCGCAGCCGCCACCCCGCGCCCGCCGATCGCGCGCGGCACCACGGTATGCGCGGCAATGCGCACTTCCTTGCCCGCCTGCATGCCGCCCGGTTCCCACTGAAGATAGGCCTCGTGCGAAGAATTGCGCACCACCGCTAAATAGCATCCACCCTGCCCCTGAACATGGTGGGTGATGGTGAGTTCTGTGGTTTCCTCGCCCACTGGCCGTTTCTCCCGCTTGCGTTGACCGTATGTTTGGCCGCTTGCCATGGCTGCGTGGCGCATTAGAGGCGTTGTTCCATGACCCTTGCCAAGCCCTTCCTGTCGGACAATGCCGCCGCCGTCCACCCCCGACTGTGGGAAGCGATGCGCGCAGCCGACCATCCGGATAATCCCTATGATGGCGATTCGCTTTCGGGGGAACTGGACGCACGCTTTACCGCATTGTTCGGGCGCGAATGCGCCGCGCTGTGGGTGGCGACCGGGACGGCAGCCAACTGCCTTGCACTGGCGACGATGTGCGCCCCCCACGGCGGGGTAGTGTGCCACCATGAGGCGCATATCGAGGTCGACGAAGGCGGCGCGTCGGGGTTTTTCCTCCACGGTGCCAAGCTGATGCTGGCAGACGGCGATGGCGCAAAGCTGACGCCGGAAGGCATAGCCGCGCTGATCGATCCGATCCGCAATGATGTGCATCAAGTGCAGCCGCACGCCATCGCGATCACGCAGGCGAGTGAATATGGCCGCACCTACACGGCGGTCGAGCTGGCGGCGCTGGGTGCCTTTGCCAAGCAACGGCGGCTGGGTCTGCACATGGACGGAGCGCGCTTTGCCAATGCGGCAGCTTTCCTTGGCGGCAGCGCAAAGGATGCGGCACGCGCGGCGAGCGGCTCGGTCGACAGTCTTTCCTTCGGGTTCATCAAGAACGGCGGCATGGGCGCGGAGGCGGTGGTGCTGTTCGAACCCGAAGCCGCCATGCAAGTCCGATATCGCCGCAAGCGCGCGGGGCACCTGCAATGCAAGGGCCGCTATCTTGCCGCGCAGATTCTTGCGATGCTGGATGGCGACTTGTGGCTCGCCAATGCCGTGCACGCCAATGCCGCTGCACAGGAAGTGGCGGCAGGTTGCGGCGACCGATTGCTTCACCCGGTTGAGGCCAACGAATTGTTCGTGCGGTTGAGCGAGGCTGAACGCGCTTCGTTACGCGCGCAAGATTTCGCCTTTTACGATTGGGGCACCAACGCCGCCCGCTTCGTCACCGCGTGGAGCACTCGTGCAGAGGACGCCCAGACGCTTGGCAAGGCCATCGCCGCACTATGACGTCAGCCCCCGCGCCGACGACTTTCGGCCCCTCAATGCTCAGCCCCAAGGTGCTGGTCCCGTTCATGCTGACTGGCACGATCTGGGGGTCAACCTGGTTTGTGATTACGGGACAGATCGACGGAGTGCCTGCGGCGTGGAGCGTCTTCTACCGCTTCCTGCTGGCGACACCGGCGCTGTTTTTGCTGGCTGTGATGATGGGCAATCGATTGAGGCTGGGCCGGGCCGAACATCTGTTGGCGCTCGGTGTCGGCATCGCGCAGTTCAGCGGCAATTTCCTGTTCGTCTATCATGCGGAAAGCCACATCACCTCGGGCATCGTCGCGGTAATGTTCGCGCTGCTGATGGTGCCTAATGCATTGTTCGCGAAGGTGTTCATCGGCGAAAAAGTGCAAGGCGGCTTCATCGGCGGGAGCCTTGTGGCGATTGCCGGCGTGACGATGTTACTGGTGCACGAATGGCGCGTGGCTCCGCTGGACGGTAATGTCGGGCTGGGGATTGCGCTGGCGATTGGAGGGATGTTGGCGGCGTCGATTGCCAATGTGGTGCAGGCCAACCCCACCGGACGCGCGGTGCCGATGGTCAGCTTGCTGGCATGGGCAATGCTGTATGGCACGATCTTCGATCTCGGATTTGCGCTGCTGACCGCTGGCCCTCCGGCGGTGCCGAGCGGCTGGCAGTTCTGGGCGGGGACGGCTTATCTCGCCATCATCGGATCGGTTGTGACCTTCCCGCTGCACTACAATCTGGTGCGTCAGATCGGCGCTGGAAAAACGGCCTATAACGGGATCGTGACGGTTTGCGTGGCGATGCTGTTGTCGACTTTGTTCGAAGGCTATCGTTGGACGTGGCTAACCGCGAGCGGCGCGGCACTGGCGTTGTTGGGCATGGGTTTGGCTCTCAGAGCGCGGCGGGTGAAGGCAGTCCAGGTGCAGCAGAGCGGGGCGCTGCGGCGCTAAGCCCACCTCTCGTCATTGCGAGCGAAGCGAAGCAATCCATGGCCTGACGTTGCGTCAACAGGTACCGGCCGATCATGGATTGCCGCGTCGCCTCCGGCTCCTCGCAATGACGAGTTAGAGTAGGCCCGCTAGCCCCTCCACATAGGTCGGAAATCGCGGTCGCCAGCCGAGCACCCGCTTGGCCTTGCCGTTGGCGACCCGGCGGTTTTCAGCATAGAACCCGCGCGCCATTTCCGACAGGTTGGCCTCCTCAAGGCTTTCGAGCGGTGGCGGCGCCACGCCCAGCAAACGGCAGGCGTGTTCGGTCACTTCATTGCCGCTGCACGGCAGGTCATCGCCAATATTATAGGCACCTGGCGGTGCGTCCTGTGTCAGAGCGGCGACGACGGCGCTGGCAATGTCATCGACATGGACGCGGCTGAACACCTGCCCCTGCAAATCGATCCGCCGCGCCTTCCTTTCGCGCACTCGATCAAGCGCGCTGCGCCCCGGCCCGTAGATCCCCGGCAGCCGGAACACCCGCGCGCCGATGTTCAGCCATGCGAGGTCAGCCTCGGCGCGAGCGTTTCTTCTTCCCTCTCCTGATTGCGCAATGGTGGGCGTCGCCTCGTCCACCCACGCGCCTTGCCGGTCGCCGTAAACTCCGGTCGACGAGAGGTAGAACAGCGGCTTGCCCGCGAGCGCATCGCCATAGCTATCCAGCACCGGATCGCCGCCGGTCGCGCGGTCTGGCGGGACGGAGGAGAGAATGTGGCTCGCCTCCCCCAACGCTGCGATCACAGCCTCACGATTGGCAAAGGCGATGTTGCCCGCGCTGCCGGTTGCGCTGACCTGCCAGCCGCGCGCCCGCATCACCCCAGCAATGCGCCCAGCAGTGTAACCCAACCCGAAAATCAGCAATCTGCTCATGCACCAACCTTGCCGTTCGCCTCATGCGAAGTCGAGAGGCTTTGGCGCAATGGTGTCTCGACTTCGCGCGGCACGAACGGGTAAAGGGCTCGGCATGGATATCGCAACCACCCCCACCACCCCTGACGGCAACCCCGAACTCGCGGATGCCGCCCCCGCCCCGCGCGATCCCCCGGTGATCCGGCGCGAGGATTACCGACCATACCCGTGGCGCGTGCCGACGACACATCTCGACTTCCAGCTGGGGCTTGAGGCGACGCAGGTCACCGCGACCCTGACGGTCGAACGCAACCCCGCCGCCGAACCCAGCCGCGAACTGCGCCTCAACGGCGACAGCCTCACCGCGCTAAGCGTCACCATCGACGGCACGCCTGCGGACTGGCGCATGGACGGCTCCGATCTCGTTCTCACCCTGCCCGGCGACAAGCACACGGTCGCAATCGTCACCACCATCGACCCTGCCGCCAACACCCAGCTGATGGGCCTCTATGCCTCGAACGGAATGCTCTGCACCCAGTGCGAGGCCGAGGGCTTCCGCCGCATCACGTTCTTCCCTGACCGGCCCGATGTGCTGTCGACCTACACCGTGCGGATGGCGGGCGACACATCGGCATTCCCGGTATTGCTGTGCAACGGCAACCGCGTGGCCGAGGGTGTGAACGGCGATGGCACCCATTGGGCTGAATGGCACGATCCCTGGCCCAAGCCGTCCTATCTGTTCGCGCTGGTGGCGGGCGATCTGGTGGCCAATTCCAAACCCTTCACCACCACATCCGGGCGCTCAGTCGAATGCAACATCTGGGTGCGGGCCGATGACCTCGCGCGCACCGACCATGCGCTCGAATCGCTTCATCGCGCGATGAAGTGGGACGAGGACGTGTTCGGGCGCGAATATGACCTTGATCTCTACAACATCGTCGCCGTGTCCGATTTCAACATGGGAGCGATGGAGAACAAGGGGCTCAACGTCTTCAACACCAAATATGTGCTGGCCGACCCCGATACCGCGACCGATGGCGACTTTGATGCAGTCGAAGGCGTGATTGCGCACGAATATTTCCACAACTGGTCGGGCAACCGCGTGACCTGCCGCGACTGGTTCCAGCTTTCGCTGAAAGAAGGCTTCACCGTGCTGCGCGACCAATTGTTCTCGCAGGATATGCAGGGTGAGGCGGTCAAACGGATCGAGGATGTGCGCATCCTTCGCGGCGCGCAGTTCCCCGAGGATGCCGGGCCGCTTGCCCACCCGATCCGGCCCGACTCTTATCGCGAAATCAGCAATTTCTACACCGCCACTGTCTATAACAAGGGCGCCGAAGTCATCCGCATGATGCGTTCGATGGCGGGGTTGGAGCGGTTCCGCCAAGGCACCGATCTCTACTTCGATCGCCACGATGGCGAGGCGGCGACCTGTGAGGATTTCGTGCGCGCGATCGAAGACGGAGCGGGGCTTGATCTCACCCAGTTCCGGCGCTGGTATTCGCAGGCCGGAACGCCGCGTGTGGTAGTGTCGCAGGCGGCAAGCGGCGACACACTGACACTGACGCTGAAACAAACCATCCCCGCCACCCCCGGCCAGCCCGACAAACACCCAATGCCGATCCCGCTGCGGGTGGCGGTGCATTCGCGGAGCACCGGCGTGCTGGGTGCAGAACAGTTGATCGTGCTCGCCAACGCGCAGCAGAGCTTTACCTTGCCGCTGGCTGGCCCCGATCCGGTGGTGTCGATCAACCGCGGCTTCACCGCCCCGGTGGTGATTGATCGAGCTTTGGTGCGCGAAGACCTCGTGTTCCTCGCCGCGCAGGATGACGATCCTTTCGCCCGTTCCGAAGCTTTGCAGGAACTCGCCGTCAGCCATCTTGTCGGCACCGCGAGCGGTGAATTGTCGGTCGACGAAATGGCCGCAGGTGAGGCGGCGATCATCGGCGCATTCCGGTCGAGCTTGGCTGATGCTGCGCTCGACGATGCAATGCGCGGTGAATTGATGGTGCTGCCGTCAGAAAACTACCTGTTCGAAGTCATGGCCACAGGCGACCGGTTGGCCGACCCCGGCGCGATCCACGCTGCACGCGAAGGGTTGAAGGCCGCCATCGGCGCCGCGTTGGCAGATGATGTGCTGGCGCTTCACGCGCGCGCTTCGGCGGTCACGCTCGATGATCCGGCGGGACGCGGTGCGCGCAAGGTTAAGACTGCGGCGCTCGCGCTGATCGCGGCCGCCGATCCGGCCCGCGCCGCCACGCTGGCCGCGCAGCAATATGACGCGGCGGACAACATGACCGACCGGCAAGGCGCGCTGATGGTGCTGTGCGGGCTGGATTGTCCCGAACGTGAAGACCGGCTGGCGGCGTTCTATGATCGCTACCAGCACAACCCGTTGGTGGTGGACAAGTGGTTCACTTTGCAAGCACTCTCGCTCCACCCCGATGTGATCGCGCAGGTTCGCGAGTTGGCCAAACACCCGGACTTCACCATGAAGAACCCCAACCGGGTGCGCTCTCTGCACATGGCGTTCGCGGGCAATCCCAAGGGTTTCCATGCAGCCAACGGCGAAGGCTACCGGATGGTGGCTGACGTGATTCTCGCGCTTGATCCGATCAACCCGCAGACCGCAGCGCGGTTTGTCCCGTCACTCGGGCGCTGGCGGCGGATCGAGCCGGTGCGCGCGGCATTAATGAAGGGCGAGCTTGAGCGGATCGCGGCGGCAGGAAACCTCTCACGCGATACGTTTGAACAGGTCAGCCGCAGCCTCGATGGCTGAGATGCCCCCCTTTGCCATCGAGCGTTCAGTGGTGCTGGACGGCATCCCGCACGGCTTTTTCGGCAGTGCAGGCGGCGCGCATCAATTCGGCTTTGGCGGGCCGGGCGATGCTGCGGATGTAAGGACGCTGCGAGCGGAAGCGGCAAATGCGATCCTGCCTGGCGGGCGGCTGGCCGCGCCGCATCAGGTGCATTCGCCCGATGTTGTGGTGGTGGATAATGCCTGGGATGATGCTGCCCAAGGTCGCCCGGTGGCCGATGCGGTTGTAACTGCCAAGCCCGGCATCGTGCTGGGCATCGTGACCGCTGATTGTGCGCCCATCTTGCTGGCTGACCGCGCGGCAGGGGTGATTGGCGCGGCCCATGCCGGGTGGCGCGGCGCGGTGGGCGGCGTGCTCAAAAATACTGTCGCCGCGATGGAGCGCCTTGGCGCACGGCGAAGCGCAATCACGGCAGTGATCGGGCCGACCATCGCGCAGGCCAGCTACGAAGTGGACGCGGCCTTCCGCGCGCAATTCGATACCGCCGCGAACCGCTTTTTTGCGCCCGCACCGGAGCGTGAAGGCATTGTGCGCTGGTATTTTGATCTTGCTGGCTACATCGTCGCAAAATTGGCCGATGCTGGCATTGCTGAAATTGCTGATATCGGCAGAGATACGTTCTGCGACGTTGCACATTACCATTCCTACCGCCGCTCGGCCCAAGTGGGCGAAGGTAATTATGGACGACAAATCAGCATGATAGCGCTTCCCTGACGCGGGTTTTCACACTGACGAACAGGCCTTGAATAAAACACAGTTGGATTTTTGAGCGATTGCCGTTAATTGCCCCCGCGAGTTCCGGGTGGGTTGGGTAGCAAACGCTCATGCTGTCCGGAGCAGGGATCAATAAGGCGTATCACGTCGGAGGCATCAGCCTTCGAAACTGGAACACCACGCTGCGCAAGGCATCAGATCCGCGCGGCAACACGAGCAGGGTATTTAACGATGGCTGAAATGAGCGGTGCGACCACTCCCGCAGGTGCCTCGGAAATGACGGAAGGCGCAGATGGCATCCGTCGTCGCGACTGGATTCACATCGCTGCATTGAGCACAGCGGGCGTAGGCGGGGCATCGTTGCTGTTCCCGCTGGTGAGCCAGATGAGCCCCTCGGCCGATGTGTTGGCGCAGGGCAGCACCGAAGTCGATGTGAGTGCGATCGAGGCGGGGCAGGCCATCAAGACGATGTTCCGCAAGCAGCCGCTGTTTGTTCGCCGCCTCACGGCGGAAGAGATAGACGAGGCCAATGCTGTTGATATTTCAACCCTGCGCGATCCGCAGACCCTGGCTGAGCGCACCAAGGAAGGGCATGGAGACATGCTCATTACAATGGGCGTTTGCACCCACCTAGGCTGCGTGCCGTTAGGTGCTGGCGAAGGTGAAAACCGCGGCGAATATGGTGGCTACTTCTGTCCCTGCCATGGTTCGCATTACGACACCGCAGCGCGCATCCGCAAAGGCCCGGCACCGCTCAATCTGGTAGTGCCCGAATACGAGTTCACGTCCGATACCGTAGTCCGCGTCGGCTGATCCCGCATAATTGAATGACAATGGCCACCTATCCGATCCGTAACATCGATCAATTCGAGAGAACGCTATGAGTTTCGCCTGGGCAAAGCAGTACGAGCCGCAATCCGCTTTCACCAAGTGGCTTGATGAGAAATTGCCGCTTCCGCGTCTCGTCTACAATGCGGTTGGCGCCGGTTATCCGGTGCCGCGCAACCTTAACTACATGTGGAATTTCGGCGTGCTCGCCGGGTTCTTCCTGATGGTGCAGATTGTTACCGGGGTTGTTCTGGCGATGCATTATGCCGCCAATTCCGAGGTCGCATTCGGAACGGTCGAACACATTATGCGCAACGTCAACTACGGCTGGATGTTGCGTTACGCCCACGCCAACGGCGCGAGCTTCTTCTTCATTGTGATCTACCTGCACATTTTCCGCGGGTTCTTCTATTCATCTTACAAAGCCCCGCGCGAGATGATCTGGCTGCTGGGCGTGGTGATCTTCCTGCTGATGATGGCAACCGCCTTCATGGGCTACGTGCTTCCGTGGGGCCAGATGAGCTTCTGGGGCGCGCAGGTGATCACCGGCCTGTTCAGCGCCATCCCGATGGTGGGTGAGCCGCTGCAGGTGTGGCTGCTGGGCGGGTTTGCTCCTGATAACGCCGCGCTCAACCGTTTCTTCTCACTGCACTTCCTGCTGCCGTTTGTGATTGCGGGGGTTGTGATCCTCCACATCTGGGCGCTGCACATCCCCGGTTCGTCAAATCCTACCGGCGTGGAAGTGAAGCAGGAATCGGACACCGTGCCGTTCCACCCCTACTACACGGCGAAGGATGGTTTCGGACTGGGCGTGGTCCTTATCCTCTTTACAGCATTGGTGTTTTTTCTGCCCAACGCGCTGGGCCATCCCGATAACTATATCGAGGCCAACCCGCTCTCGACCCCGGCACACATCGTTCCCGAATGGTATTTCTGGCCGTTTTACGCGATCTTACGTGCCTTCACTGGCGATCTTGCTATCCCGTTCACCAGCATTGTTTTGATCCCGGCAAAGCTGCTGGGGGTGATTGCGATGTTCGGTTCCATCCTGATGTGGTTCTTCCTGCCGTGGCTGGATAAAAGCCCGGTGCGTTCGGGTCATTATCGCCCACTGTTCCGCAAATTCTTCTGGTTCGGTTTGATCCCAACTATGGCGGTGTTGTTCTATTGCGGCGGCGCGCCAGCAGAAGAGCCGTTCGTCATTCTCAGCCAGATCGCGACAGCATATTACTTCCTGCACTTCCTCGTGATCCTGCCGATTGTAAGCCAGATCGAAGTGCCTAAGCCGCTGCCCTTCTCGATCACCGAAGCGGTGACGGGCAAGGATAAGCCGGCCGAGTAATCGGTCGGGGCAGTTCTCACGCAATTTGATCCGATAACCAGAAAGAGTTCGGTCATGACTATTCGCCTCGGAGGTATCATCGCCGGCCTCGCCATCACTGCGGTGCTGGTGCTGTGGTCGCTGGTGCCAGGTTTCATGAACTTCGCATTCGGCCCCGCACCGGAACAGCAGCCTTCCTATGCCTTCTATGAACATGGAGGCGGGCCTGAAGGCGGCTTCTCGTTTGACGGCCCGCTTGGCACTTGGGACGTTGCCCAACTGCAGCGCGGATATCAGGTTTACAAAGAAGTCTGTTCGGCGTGCCACAGCCTGAAGTTCGTGGCGTTCCGCAACCTGCGGCAGCTCAGCTACACCGAAGCGGAAGTGGACGCCGAAGCGAAAAGCTGGACGGTGCCGGGGATCGATCCGAACACTGGTGAAAACACCACCCGTCCGGGTAATCCGACCGATCATTTCCCGATGCCATACCCCAATGCGATCGCCGCAGCAGCAGCGAACAACAATGCCATCCCGCCCGACCTTTCGCTGATTACCAAGGCGCGGCATGACGGATCGAACTACGTCTATGATCTGTTGACCGGTTATGGAGAGCCTGATGCTGCAAAGGCGGCCAAGGTCGGTTTTGAAACCCCGGCTGGCCTGCACTTCAACAAGCACTTCCCCAACGTCAATATCGCGATGGCTCCGCCGCTCGCGATTGACGGCCAGGTAACCTATGCTGATGGAACCGAAGCGACCATTCCGCAGATGGCGACCGACGTTGCGGCGTTCCTGACCTGGACGGCAGAGCCTTCGTTGGTCGAGCGCAAGCAGACCGGCTGGTTCGTGCTTGGCTTCCTGCTGTTCGCCACCGCGCTGGCATTCCTGTCGTACAAGCAGATCTGGGCCGGGATGAAGCCCAAGAAAAAGTAAGTCTTCCCGTTCAATGCAAACGCCAAGAGCGCCCCATCGTCCCCTGCGGATTGTGGGGCGCTCCGCTTTTAACGTGCCGCAAAGGGGCCTTTTTGACATGACACCTCCGCATCTCTCTCCCGCAGAGCTAAAGACGCTGGTGCGCACGGTTCCCGATTTCCCCCAGCCTGGCATCCTGTTTCGCGATATCACCACGCTGATCGGCCACCCCCAGGGCATGGCGGCGAGCGTGCATCATCTTGCCGAGTGGGCTGATGTGGCAGGCGCGCACAAGATTGCGGGGATGGAAGCGCGCGGATTCATTTTCGGCGCGGCGGTGGCGGTGCAGCTAGGTGTCGGCTTCGTGCCTGTGCGAAAGCCGGGCAAACTGCCGATCGCGACCATCGGTATCGACTACGCGCTTGAATACGGCATCGATCGGCTGGAAATGGATCCGGGCGCGATTGAGCCAGGGCAGAAAGTGGTGATTGTCGATGATCTGATCGCGACCGGAGGCACAGCGTTGGCCTCAGCGCAGCTGCTGCGCAAGGCGGGCGCGGTGATCGAAGCGGCGCTGTTCGTGATCGACCTGCCTGACCTTGGCGGTGCAGCGCGGCTACGCGATGCCGGGATTGCGGTCAGTGCGCTGATGGAATTCGAAGGCGACTGATCAGCTGAGCTTGGCCACTTCAGCCAGCACCTTCTGCGCCCATTCGGGGCGACAGATTAGCAGATCGGGCATGTAGGTATCGGCTTGATTGTAAACCAGCGGCGATCCGTCGATCCGCGAACAATGCAGCCCGTGTGCCCGCGCCACTGCCACTGGCGCGCAGCTGTCCCATTCGTATTGTCCGCCCGAATGCAGATAGACCTCGGCCTCGCCGCGCACCACCGCCATCGCCTTGGCCCCCGCGCTGCCCATCGGCACCAGCGTTCCGCCAAGCACACTAGCCACCGCCTCAGCTTCGCGCGCGGGCCGGGTGCGGCTGACGACAAAGCGCGGTTGGGGGGCCATCGGAGCAAGCGGCGTCGGCGCGTCCGAGCGTAGCACCACCCCGCCATCCAGTCCGGGAAGCGCCACCGCACCCAGCACCGCGATCCCATCAACCGCAAGCGCGACATGGACCGCCCAATCGGCGCGGGCCTCGCCATATTCGCGGGTGCCATCGACCGGATCGATAATCCACACCCGGCTTTGGGTCAGGCGTGCGGCGTTGTCCTTTTCCTCTTCCGACAGCAGGCCATCATCGGGCCGGGCGGCGCGGATCGCGTGGCACAAAAACTGGTTGGCCGCCGCATCGCCTGCCGCGCCAAGCGCTTTGCCTGCAAGCAGCCCGCTGGCCCGCACATCCACCAGCAATCGCCCCGCAGCCTGCGCCAGCCGCGCTGCCAATTCGCCGTCACTCAATCCCGGCGTATTCATTTGAGCGGCAGGATCTGCTGGATGATGAACCGTGCCGCTTCGTCTGGCGTCATATCCACCGTGTTGACCCGGATTTCGGGATTTTCGGGCGCTTCGTAGGGGCTGTCGATCCCGGTGAAGTTCTTGAGCCTCCCGGCACGCGCTTTCTTGTAGAGGCCCTTCACATCGCGGCTTTCGGCCACTTCCAGCGGCGTATCGACGAAGATTTCGATGAATTCGCCAGGTTCCAGCATGTCGCGCACCATCTGGCGTTCAGCGCGGAACGGCGAGATAAACGCGGTGAGCACGATCAGCCCAGCGTCCGCCATCAGTTTGGCAACTTCGCCCACGCGGCGGATATTTTCGATCCGGTCGGCCTCGGTAAAGCCCAGATCGCGGTTGAGACCGTGGCGGACATTGTCGCCATCCAGAAGGAAGGTGTGGCGGTTCATCACAAACAGCTGTTTTTCGACTTCGTTGGCGATAGTCGATTTGCCGCTACCCGAAAGCCCGGTGAACCACAGCACACGCGCGCGCTGGTTCTTCATGCTCGCGTGATCATCGCGGGTGATCGCGGTCGGCTGCCAATGGACATTATCGGCGCGGCGCAGGCTGAAGGCGATCATCCCCGCAGCCACGGTCGCGTTGGTGAACTTGTCGATCAGGATGAACCCACCCAGCTGGCGACTTTCCGCATAGGGCTCAAACACGATCGGGCGATCGGTGGCAAATTCAGCCACGCCGATGGCGTTCAGCCCCAGCGTCTTGGCCGCCAGATGTTCGAGGCTATTGACGTCTATCTCGTATTTTGGTGGCTGCACGGTCGCGGTGACGGTTTGCGTGCCAAGTTTGAGCCAATAGCCGCGCCCGGGCTTCAACGCCTCTTCGTCCATCCACACCAGAGTCGCGCTGAATTGATCGGACGCCTGCGGCGGATCGCCCGCAACCGCGATCACATCGCCGCGGCTGCAATCGACCTCGTCTGTCAGTGTCAGCGTGACCGACTGGCCCGCGACCGCTTCGTCCAGTTCGCCCGCAAAGGTAACGATTGATTTGACCGTGCTGGTCTTGCCCGACGGAACGATCCGCACCGCATCGCCAGCGCGGATGGTGCCGCTGGCAATCAATCCGGCGAAACCGCGAAAATCGAGATTGGGGCGGTTGACCCACTGCACCGGCATCCGGAACGGCTGACTTTGCGCGGCAGCGGCATCCACCTCCACCGATTCAAGGTGCTCGATCAGCGCCGGGCCATCATACCATGGGGTGTTGGCCGAGGGCGAAGCCGTGATATTGTCGCCTTTGAACCCCGAAATCGGGATCGCGGTGAAGGCGCCTATCCCGATGCTGGTCGCAAACGCGCGGTAATCAGCCACGATTGCGTCAAACACTGCCTGATCATAGCCGACCAGATCCATCTTGTTCACCGCCAGCACCACGTTCCGGATGCCGAGCAGGTGGACGAGAAAAGAGTGCCGCCGCGTCTGCTGCAACACCCCCTTGCGCGCATCAATCAGGATCACCGCAAGATCAGCGGTCGATGCGCCGGTCACCATATTGCGGGTATATTGTTCGTGCCCCGGCGTATCGGCGACGATGAACTTGCGCTTTTCGGTGGCGAAAAAGCGGTAGGCGACATCAATCGTGATGCCCTGTTCGCGCTCCGCCGCAAGGCCATCGACCAGCAGCGCGAAGTCAATCTCTTCGCCTTGGGTGCCGTGGCGTTTGCTGTCGCTTTCGAGCGCGGCGAGCTGATCTTCGAAGATCATCTTGGAATCATACAATAGCCGCCCGATCAGGGTGGACTTGCCATCATCCACGCTGCCGCAGGTGATAAACCGCAGCAGGCTCTTGTGCTGATGCGCGGCAAGATAGGCGTCGATATCCTCTGCGATCAGTGCATCGGTCTGGAAGCTTGGGGTGGTGGTTTGATCGGTCATAACTCAAAATCCGTTCGTGCTGAGCCTGTCGAAGCACTGCACTTCTTTGTGCTCGGCATCCGAAAGAAAGGACAGCCCTTCGACAAGCTCAGGGCGAACGGAGCTTGGCAAACCCCGGATCAAGTCCGGGGTTGACCTTTCATCAGCCGCTGCGCGTCCGGCGTGGCAGGTCAAAAATACCCCTCCTGCTTTTTCTTCTCCATGCTGGCGTCGCCGCCGTCTTTGTCGATCACCCGGCCCTGGCGTTCGCTGGTGGTGGTGAGCAACATTTCCTGCACGACTTCGGACAAGGTGGAGGCGGTGCTTTCAACCGCGCCGGTCAGCGGGAAGCAGCCGAGCGTGCGAAACCGGATGGATCGCGTGGTGATTTCGGGCTTGCAACCCATTGCCTGCTCCAACCGGGGCAGATCATCAGCCATGAACAGCCCGCCTTCATATTCGTAAGTCGGGCGCGGGGCGGCGAAATAGAGCGGCACGATCTCGATATTTTCGGCCATGATATATTGCCAGATGTCGAGTTCGGTCCAGTTGGAGATCGGGAACACCCGGATGCTTTCGCCCTTCTTTTTGCGGGTGTTGTAAAGGTTCCAGAGTTCCGGGCGCTGATTTTTCGGATCCCAGCCGTGGTGTGCTGTGCGGAAACTGAACACGCGTTCCTTGGCGCGGCTTTTTTCCTCATCACGCCGCGCGCCGCCGAAGGCAACATCAAATCCGTGAAGGTCGAGCGCCTGTTTCAGCCCTTGCGTCTTCCACATGTCGGTGTGCAGCGGGCCGTGTTCGAACGGGTTGATCCCGCGCGCTTTGGCTTCGGGGTTGTGATAGACTAGCAGCTCCATCCCGGCATCGCGCGCAGCCTTTTCGCGCAAGGCATACATGTCCTTGAACTTCCAGGTGGTGTCGACATGCAGTAGCGGAAACGGCGGAGGCGCGGGGTAGAATGCCTTTTTGGCAAGATGCAGCATCACCGCTGAATCCTTACCCACCGAATAAAGCATAACCGGCTTTTCCGCCTCGGCCACGACTTCACGCAAGATATGGATGCTTTCGGCTTCGAGCCGTTCGAGATGGGTCAGGCTGCGCATAATTTGCAGCTACACGCAGAACCGCGCAAGACAAGCACAGTTTTGGTTGGGGCAGGCCAAGCGCAGGCATTGGATAGGGGGAACGCCAGCGGGCCGATAGGTGACAAACAAGATGGGTTATCCTTGCGCCATGTTTGTCGCGAGGCTACGCGCAAACGACACGATCGCGAACGTATTTTTCGGACGGAAGGACCACCGGGGCCGCCAATGGCGATACCATTGACGCTTATTACGCTGGTGGCGCTGCCGTTCCTTGCTGCGCTGATGATTGCGCTGCTGCACGACGCTTCGCGCGCGGTGCATTCGGGCATTGCAGGCGGGGCCAGTGCGCTTGGCCTCGGCCTGTTGGTGATGCTGGCTGGGCCGGTGATCGGTGGAGATGTGCCGTCTGCATCGTGGCAATGGGTGCCGTCGCTGGGGCTGGATCTGACGCTGATGGTCGATCCGCTCGGGCTGCTGTTTGGCGGGTTGATCCTGGGCATTGGCCTGCTGGTGGTGATCTTCGCCCATTTCTATCTCTATGCGGGTGAGGCGACCGGGCGGTTCTTTGCCAGCCTTATGCTGTTTCAGGGCGCGATGCTGGGCATTGTGATCGCGGGCAATGTATTGTTACTGCTGGTGTTCTGGGAGCTGACCAGCCTGTCTTCGTTCCTGCTGATCGGGTTCTGGCAGCACAAAGCCGAAGCGCGGCAGGGCGCGCGCATGGCGCTGGCGATTACTGGCGGCGGGGGTTTGGCGCTGATTGGCGGCATGGTGCTGCTGGGGCTGATCGCGGGATCGTTTGATCTGGCCACGATCCTTGAGCGCGGCGATTTGGTGCGTGCTTCGCCACTTTACCCGGTAATGCTGGGGCTGATCCTGATCGGATGTTTCACCAAATCAGCGCAGTTCCCGTTTCATTTCTGGCTGCCCCACGCGATGGCAGCGCCTACCCCGGTCAGCGCTTACCTGCATTCTGCAACGATGGTGAAAGCGGGCGTGTTCCTGTTGGCGCGGTTGTGGCCGGTGTTGGCGGGGACCGAAGCTTTCACCGTGATCGTCAGCAGCGTCGGCCTCGTCACGATGGTGTTTGGCGCGGGCGTGGCGTTATTCCGGCATGACCTGAAAAGCATCCTCGCCTATTCGACCATCAGCCAGCTGGGCCTGCTGGTGATGTTGCTGGGGTTCTCGCTGGAGATGGCGGCGCTGGCTGCGGTGTTGCACATCCTCAACCACGCCGCATTCAAAGCCGCGCTGTTCATGAGCGCCGGGATCGTCGAGCATGAAACCGGCACACGCGATATCCGGCGACTGGGCGGGCTCGCCAAGGTGATGCCGATCACGGCGCTGATCGCCACCCTTGCCGCCGCATCAATGGCCGGGCTGCCGCCGCTGGGCGGGTTCATATCAAAAGAACTGATGCTCTATCAGACGCCCGACCTGGTGCTCCTAGGCCTGCCATGGCTGGTGCCGGCGCTGGCAACCATCGGGGCAACGCTTTCGGTCGGCTATTCGCTGCGGCTCGCCCGACATCTGTTTTTCGGCCACCCGCGCGAGGCCGAGCCTCACGCGCGCGCGCATGATCCGGGCTTTGGCATGTGGGCTGCACCTGCTGTCTTGACGCTGCTGGCGGTTTTGCTGGGACTGATCCCGATGTTGCTGGCCGGGCCGCTGGTGGGTGCAGTGACAGGGGCCGTGATCGGCGGCGCGGCGCCTGAATTTGATCTGGCGCTGTGGCACGGGGTGAACCTTGCGCTGATCCTCAGCCTCATCGCAGTCGCGGGCGGTGTGCTCCTGTTGTGGCAGCACGCACGGCTGCTGACCCTGTGGGAGCGCGCGGGGCTGCCGGATGCCAAGCAGATGTATGAACGCACAATTGGCTTTGCCGACACATGGGTGCGCAAAGCCATTGTCGCAACGCACACGCCATCGTTGCAGCGGATGCTGTTGGCGAGCTTTGCCGTTATCGTCGCACTGGTGATTGATGGCGCGCTGGTGGGTGGCGGGGTGTTCACTGGCACGCGCCTGGGCCTGCCCGCCTCGCCCCCGGCAATCATTGCCTGGGTGCTGTTGATCGCGGCAACGGCCGCAGTGGTGAACGATTCGCGCAACCGTTTCCGGGTGTTGATTTACATCAGCGCCATCGGCCTGATCGTCAGCCTTGCCTTCGTGCGGTTTTCCGCGCCTGATCTCGCGCTGACGCAGATTTCGGTAGAGGTCGTTACCATCCTGCTGTTGTTGCTGGCGCTCAACCTGTTGCCCAAAGATCCGCCACTGCTGTCGGCTGCGCCGCGCAAATGGCGCGATGGCGCATTGGCGATTGTGGGCGGTGTGCTGATCGGCGGGGTGGCATGGGCGATGCTGACCCGCGATCCGGGCGCGAGCATTGCGGCCTATCACCTCGCCAATGCCAAGCCCGGCGGGGGCGGCACCAATGTCGTCAACGTCATCCTTGTCGATTTCCGCGCGTTTGATACGCTGGGCGAAATCATTGTGCTCGGCATCGCTGGCTTGGGCATTTTTGCGCTGCTGGATACCACAGCAGTCGGCGCAGCAGGCGCGCGATTGCGGCGCTGGCGCGAAGACATGCCGCATTCGCCCGAACGCCACCCGATGATGCTGCTCATGGCCAGCCGCATCGTCCTGCCTTTGACGCTGACGGTGGGGATATTCCTGTTCTTGCGTGGCCATAACCAGCCTGGCGGCGGCTTTATCGCGGCGCTGGTGGTGGCGATTGCGTTCCTGGTGCAATATCTCGCAGCCGGGTTTGACTGGTCGGATGCACGGCGGCGGTTCAGCGAGCATCGCCTGATCGCGTGGGGCGTGCTGACTGCGATGGCGACCGGGTTGGGCGCAGTGGTGTTTGGCGCGAACTTCCTTACATCAACCTTCGATTATTTCACGCTGCCGCTGATTGGCGAGTTTGAATTGGCCAGCGCGATGCTGTTTGATGTCGGCGTGTTCCTGACCGTATTCGGCGCGGTGATGCTGGCGCTCGCACAACTCAGCCATATCGCGCAGCGCGCCGCCCGGGCCCATGCCGCGACGCTGGCGGACGAAAAGGACGCGCCATGACCTATGAATTTCTGGTGGCGAGCGCGATTGGGGTGCTGGTGGCGGGCGGCATCTTTCTGGCTCTGCGTGCGCGCACGTTTCAGGTGGTGCTGGGCCTCACGCTGCTGTCCTATGCGGTCAATCTGTTCCTGTTTGCGTCAGGACGGCTGGTGCTGAACCGTCCGCCAATCTGGGACAAGGCTGTGACCGAATATACCGATCCGCTACCGCAAGCGCTGGTCCTAACCGCGATTGTCATAACCTTTGGCATGACCGCGTTCGTGGTGATCCTCGCGCTGCGCAGCTTCCTTGAAAGCGGCAGCGACCATGTTGATGGTGACACGGTGACAGGCGATGCGCAGGACAGCCTCGCCAGTGATGACACGCATGGGGAGCGCCCGTGACGCTCGCCGATCATCTACCGATCCTGCCGGTTGCGATCCCTGCGCTTGCCGCGCCGTTCGCGCTGCTGGTGATGCGGCGGCGGCGAGCGCTGGGAATCAACATTTCGCTGGTGTCGTGCCTCGCCATGCTGGCATCCGCGATCGCCCTGATGACACAGGTCAGCGACGGGACGATCCTCGCCTACGAATTGGGCAATTGGCCTGCACCATTCGGCATTGTGTTGGTGGCAGACCGGCTGGCG
Source organism: Alphaproteobacteria bacterium HGW-Alphaproteobacteria-7 (assembly GCA_002842735.1). GTDB lineage: Bacteria > Pseudomonadota > Alphaproteobacteria > Sphingomonadales > Sphingomonadaceae > Erythrobacter. Next base: position 60,458 of record PHEB01000020.1, read on the forward strand.
GCGATGATGCTGGTGCTGGCGGCTACCCTCGCGCTGATCGCACTGCTGCACGCGGTGGTCACGCGCGCTGACCGTAAGGGCTGGCATTTCCACCCGCTGTTCCAGTTTCAGATGATGGGATTGAACGGCGCGTTCCTGACCGGTGACCTGTTCAACCTGTTTGTTTTTTTCGAGGTTCTGCTGATCGCCTCCTACGGGCTGATGCTGCACGGCCAAGGCCCGGCACGGTTGAAGGCCGGGTTGCAATATGTGGTCGTCAACCTTGTCGGGTCATCGCTGTTTCTGATCGCGCTGGGGCTGCTTTATGCGCTGACCGGGACGCTCAACATGGCCGACATGGGGCTACGAGTGGCAGCATTGGCGCCCGAGGATCAGGGCCTGCTGCGCATTGCCGCGCTGCTATTGGTCAGCGTGTTTGCACTGAAAGCGGCGGTCGCGCCGCTGCATCTGTGGCTGGTGCGGACCTACGCCGTATCAACCCCCGCAGTGGCGGCGCTGTTTGCGATTATGACCAAGGTCGGTGTCTATTCGCTGATCCGGGTTGTGCCGCAGGTGTTTGGCGATGGCGCGGGCGCTGCGGCTTGGGTTCCGGCACCTTATCTACTTCCGGCGGCGATGGTAAGCGCAGGTATCGGGTTTGCAGGCGTGTTCGTGGCCCGCAGCCTGTCCGAACAGGCTGCCTATCTGGTGATCGGATCAACCGGCACGTTGTTGATCGCGGTGGCGGGCTGGCAGACGGCAACATTGGGAGCGGCGCTCTATTATCTCGTCCATTCGACAATCGCGGCGGCGGCGCTGTTTCTGGTGGCCGCCGTGGTGGCGAGACGGCGAGGCGGGTTTGCTGATAATGCCAGCCCCGGCCCAGATTTTGCCGACCGTAGCGCAGTAGGACTGATGTTCATGCTCGCGGCAATCGCGGCAACCGGTCTGCCACCGTTATCAGGTTTCATCGGCAAGCTGATGATCCTGAAATCGGTGGCTGCCCTGCCCGATTGGGGTTGGGCGTGGGGGGTGATTCTGGTTACGACTTTGTTCGGAATTATCGGTTTCGCCCGCGTGGGCAGCACGCTGTTCTGGAAGCGGGCACTAAGCGGCGAGGCGACTGCGCCTGCCGCCACGCGCGCCGATCTTGTCGCACCTGCGATTGCGCTGGCACTGCTGGCAGCGCTATCCGCCGGAGCGGGTTGGGCCAGTGCCTATGCCAACGCCGCCGCGGCGCAGGTGCTCGACCCGGCATTGTCCGCCCGCGCAGTGCTGGGTGAGGTTGCGCAATGAGCCGTCTGTTGCCGCATCCAGGCCTCAGCGTATTGCTGGTGGTGATGTGGATGGTGATGGTGGGCGACCTCACCTTTGGCACATTGTTCCTGGGGTTGGTCCTGGGTTTTGCCATCCCGTTGTTCACCGCGCCGTGGTGGCCGGGACGCCCGAAGGTGCGTTACCTGTCCGCACTTGGCTATTGCGGGCTTGTGGTGTGGGACATCATCATCGCCAATTTCGAAGTTGCAGCGATCATTTTGTTCAAGCCCAATCGCGACCTGCGCCCGGCGTGGCTGGCGATACCGCTCGAACTGACCTCACCTGAGGCGATTACCGTATTCGCCGGGACGATCAGCCTCACGCCCGGAACGGTGTCGAGCGATATCTCGGCCTGCGGCAAATATCTGCTCGTCCACGCGCTCCACGCGCCCGACCCGGCGAGTGAGATCGCCAAGGTCAAAGCGCGCTACGAGGCACGGCTTATGAGGATTTTCGTATGATCGAATATGCCCTCGGCTTTGGTTTTGTGGCGCTTGGCCTGGCGCTGGCGCTGAACCTTTGGCGATTGCTCAAAGGGCCGGGCGTCACCGATCGCATCCTTGCGCTTGATACGATGGTGATCAACATCATCGGCATTATCGTGCTCGCCGGAATTGCTGGCGGCAGCGGCTCATCGTTCGAAGCCGCGCTCCTGCTGGCAATGGTCGGTTTTGTCGGCACCGTCGCCTATGCCAAGTTCCTGCTGCGCGGGGATATCATCGAATGAGCGTGCCGCTGCCCCTCGCCGAGGTTATTGTCAGTTTGCTGATCGTGATCGGCGGCAGTTTTGCGTTGATTGGAAGCTGGGGGCTGGTGCGCCTGCCTTCGCTGATGGAGCGGCTGCACGGCCCGACCAAGGCGACAACCCTGGGGCTGGGCGGAATGCTGCTCGGTTCGGTGGCCTATTTTCAGTTGGTGCGCGGTGAGTGGACCACGCACGAACTTCTGGTTTCGGTTTTCCTGTTTGTGACCGCGCCGATTTCAGCGAACTTGATCGCCAAGGTGCACCTCCACCGCCTGCGCTTGGGTGAAGCGTCTGAAGCGGCGGGCCCGGCCGGTCGGCCCGCACCACCGACAGCCGATACCGATTGGGCCACGCATGAAGCCCCCCATCTGGGTACGCCGGGCGATATGGCAGGGGACTGAATTCGCTGTCAGCGCGCCCGCAAATTGCCTTCGTCAATTCAAGGGGTCGATTGCCACTTCAGAGACCCTAACCTCGTAATGGAGGTGGGGGCCAGATCAACCCCTGCATGGGGCTGATAGCGTCCGGAAAGCGGATGGAACCGATAGCCGAAACCGCTGGAGAGTCGGCCATTGTTCAATGGAAGCCCCGCCGGATAGCCGATCAATGGCATTCCGCTGGCGTTCCGGCGCGGCCGAGTTCTTGAAAATGACACAACGCTTGCACCTGCCGCGCTACTCCTGGCCTCAAACCGCCGCTCACCCAGTTCGTCGCCAGCCTTTGCGAGGCTTATTTTCCCTACCGGTGTGGCAATGCTGATCGGTGAATAGGTTGGACTGATCGCGTCTGCTCGTTCGCTGCCGGCAGACGCCGCACTACTCACGGAGGCTGGAGCATCCTCCGCGAACAGGTAAGCCGGGAACCACAGCGCGATGATCGCACCTGTCCGCGCCATCTGGCGCAATCCGTGGAAGAGGAGATGCTTTACCAAACCTGCTGCCCAAGCGCGACCAGCGCCCCCATGCCAATCGCAACGCCATAGGGCACACCCCTTGTGTCCTTGCGAAACAGGCGCCCTCGGGATTTTATCAACATGACGATCAGCATTGCCAAACCAACCATCGAGATCGCGAAAATCAAATTGAAAAACAGGCTGATCGGGAACCATGCTGCGACCGCTGCATAGAACTTTCCGTCACCCCCGCCCCAGACACCACCGGCAAAGAGCGCCAGCCCAATCGCCAAAGCGACGGCGAAATGCCCAAGATGGCTCAGGAAATCGGAAGGCGTTCCGCCTATTGCGGCAAACACCAATCCGGCCACCAATGTCGCAAGGCTAAGCCAGTTGGAAAGGTGCCGGTTGGCAATATCAGTCCAGGCCCCAAACCCTGCGAGGCCGGCGAACAGCAGAAAGGCAAAGATCTCAAAAGGAGGCACGGGTCAGCCGATCAACTTCAATTTTTGTTGAGGAAGATGCGGATTGGCAGCGATGTTGTGCCTTCGGTCTGCCGCGATGCGGCAGCAATCTTGCGAGTCGGCGTCACGTTGACCCGGATCGGATAATTGGATCGCGGCCTCGGCGCGGTTACCAAAATAGCTGATCTGACGATTGCGCCTTCCAGCTTCTTTTCCGGAACCTTGGCCCCCGAAGCCTGGCTGGCCGGGAGTGTGCGGATGAACACTTCCTTGGCCTTGGCCATTCTCAATGGGCGCGCCTGCGGCGCATCGTCTTCTTCCGCCGCCGCCGTAGCAGTTGGAGCAACCACCGTAGCTTCAGCTGCGGGGGGTGCTAATCGCGGGGTCTGCTTGGCCAGCATGATCCGCTCGTCCACCCGCGCAAGGTTCCGCCAATAGCGTTGATCGGTCGGGTCAAGATCGGCCGCCCGTGCAAACAGATCCCGGGCGACATCGTCACGGCCCAGCGTGGAATAGGCCACTGCCATCCCATTGAATGCCTCGGGTGCCAGCGCATTGTTGTAGGAAGCCTGCCGGAAGGCTTCGATCGCCTTGGTCGGGCGACCAGCCGCCAGATGGGCGCGGCCAACCTCAAGGCGTTCAGCAAAATATGCGCTCATATCGGTCTGCTGCGCGGTCTTGGATCGCGGGGTGAAATCAAGTGATGCACATCCCGCAGTTGCCAGACACAATGTCGCGCCGACTATAGCCCAAACTTTCATCGCTATCCTCCTGTCAATGCTGGAGCAAGTTCACGGACAACCCGTATGCCGGCGGGCAGCATCAGCACCCCGATCATCACCGGCAACATGAAAACCACCAGGGGTATTGAAATCAGAACTGGTAGCCGGTGCGCCTTTTCCTCGGCGCGCATTCTGCGCCTCTCGCGCATTTCTTCGGCATAGACGCGAAGTGTGCTGCCCAAGCTCGTGCCGAGCTTGTCCGACTGGATCAGCAGCGTCGCAAACGACCGGATTTCATCCACGCCTGCGGTTTCTGAAAGGCTTCGGAAAGCCTCCTCGCGCGATGCCCCGGCACGCAATTGGAGCCCCGTGGCGGAAAGCAGTTCGGAAACCTGCGGATGCGCCTGCACGACCTCTCGGCCAACGCGATCCATTGCCGCCTCGATCCCAAGCCCCGCCTCGACACAAACGAGCATCAGATCGAGACAATCGGGAAAGCCATTCACAATGGCCTGTTTGCGGCGGTCGGCTTTGGCGCTGACGACGAGATTCGGAAGGAAAAGACCAGCTAATCCCAATGCAGAACCTACAATGTAGATTGTAAACAATTCCGGACGCTCGCCCGTGAAAAACATCACCGTCAGCACGATCGCGGGGAGCGCAAACACCAGTGTAAGCCGGATCAAGGTGAAGATGCGGGGTGCCGAGGCGCTGCTATACCCTGCCTCCTTAAGCTTGGCGCTGAGGCGGTCATCCTTGGAATCAGCGAGGCTCAGCCCGGCTTGTTCGATCCTCTGGGCCATGCGCGCCCAAGCACTGGTGTTCCGGTCGCTCCGCAGACTACCGGAAAAGCCCTGATCCGGCCGCACGGCAACCAGTTTTTCAAGGGCAATCCGCTCATCGCGACGGCGAAGTGCGAGATTCAAACCGACAAAGGCAAAAAATGCAATAACCGCAAAAATACCGAACAGAACCGCAGTCTTTATGACAGGGCTGCTTGCTATAAGATCAATCATCGCCATCAGACCTTGATATTGATCATCATGCGGATCGTTGCAAATCCAATGGCATACATCACAATAAGGCCAACAAAGCCGATGATAAAGGCCGGGTCATCTGCAACATCGAGGTAGAAAGCGGGATTTACAGCAAACAAAACCACGAATGCTCCGACGGGAAGGATCGTCAATATCCACCCTGTCATCCTGCCTTCCGAGCTCAGCGCACGAACCTTGAGGAACAGACTGGCGCGGGCGCGAATAACAGACGCAAGATTTTCAAGGATTTCGGCCAGATTGCCACCAGTCTCGTTCTGAACGGACAGTGAGACGACGAACATCCGGATATCTTCAAGCCCCCATCTTTCCGCCATACTCGAGAGTGAGTCGGCAAGCTCGGCTCCGTAGGACACCTCGTCCGCGACCAGACCATATTCACTGCCGATCGGATCGGGCATTTCCCGGGTGAGGAGATCGATGGCCGAAGCCACTGGATGGCCTGCGCGCAGCGCGCGGATGAAAACATCAAGGCTGATCGGGAACTGTTCTTCCATCCGCTTGCGGCGCCTTTGCGCCAAGGCGTTCACCACCAGCACGGGCAGCAGCACGGCAGCACAAAAGGACAGCGTGACGATCAGCAGAACTGTGCCCGCCGACATGGTGAAACCGCTCATCGCCGCCGCGATTCCGATCACGGCAACCAGCAGTCCGAAAGCAACCGCCATTGCAAAAACGACCAGACTGGTTGCAAATGGCACTCCGGCGGCACGCAACGAACGTTCCAGCGCCGCCAACAAACTGGCCAACGGCTGCGGGAAAGCGGAAAAATCACTGCCCGTGTTCTTCCGAAGAACCGATATGATCTCGTCTCGGCTGCGGCCTTCACTGATCAACTTCAAGCGCTGATTGATGGTATTCAAGCGCGAACGGCGGGCCCAGGCCACATTGAGAACCGCCTGCACCACGATAAAGGTTGTCGCGAACAGCGCGAGCAGGATTCCCAATCTCAGAAAGGCATCCGTCATGCTGTCTCTGCCCCGTGTTCAGGGCGGAACAGATCGGCGCTGAGGTTGATTCCGGCAGTCGCCGCATCGGCGGCAAACTTTGGCCGGATGCCAGTCGCTTCGAACCGGCCCAGAACGTCGCCATTCTCGGTCCGGCCCGTCATCTTGAAGCGATAGATTTCCTGCATCGTGATGGTGTCGCCTTCCATGCCGGTCACTTCCGAGACACTCATCACCTTGCGCCGACCATCCGACAGGCGGCCGACCTGAACCACCACATCGACTGCCGATGCGATCTGTGCGCGGGCCGACCGGGCCGGCATGTCGATACCGCTCATGCCAATCATCTGCTCAACACGCGCCAGCGCATCGCGGGGTGTGTTGGCATGGACAGTGGTCATCGATCCATCATGGCCGGTGTTCATGGCCTGAAGCATATCGAATGCTTCGCCAGCCCGGACTTCGCCGACCACGATCCGGTCTGGGCGCATACGCAGCGCATTCTTCACGAGATCACGCTGGGATATCTCACCCTTACCCTCGATATTGGAGGGTCGGGTTTCCAGCCGTGCCACATGTTCTTGCTGCAACTGCAGTTCGGCACTATCTTCGATGGTGACGATGCGTTCGCTGCCATCAATGAATGATGACAGCGCATTGAGCAGGGTGGTCTTGCCCGAACCAGTGCCGCCGCTGATCAAGACATTCCGGCGCATGGCGACCACCGCGCGCAGGATATCCGCCATTGCCGGGGTAAGGCTTCCGAATTCGACCAGCCGATCCATGCCGATCCGCTTCTTTGCGAACTTGCGGATGGAAAGCAGCGATCCATCCACCGCAAGCGGAGCGACAATCGCATTTACACGCGATCCGTCTGCCAGCCGGGCATCGACGAATGGCGAGGATTCATCGATCCGGCGACCAACCGCGCTGACGATTTTCTGGATGATCCGCATGAGATGGCGTTCATCCTGAAACATCGTCGCAGCGCGCTCCAGCTTGCCGAAACGCTCGACAAACACGGTCTTGGGGCCGTTCACCAGAATATCGGTGATCGATTCGTCCTGCAGCAGTGGCTCAAGCGGGCCAAGGCCGAGCAGTTCATCCAGCACATCATCGACCAACGCCTCACGTTCGGCGCGGTTCAGCTTTTCCTTTTGGTCAGCCAGGATCTCGCCAATGATTTCGGCGACTTCTGCGCGGATGGTCGGGCGCGGCAGCTTGTCCAGCGCGGAAAGGTTGATCTTGTCGAGCAGCGAACGGTGGATCGAAATCTTCAGCTCAAGCAAGGCGGCCTGCGCCTCGTCGTGGAACAGCGCGGCCTCAGTAACCGGGGCGACATACGGCTGTTCCGGATCAATCGTCTGTTCGGTCTGAATACCAGTCTTTTTGACGGACCATTTCATGACTGTTCACCGTCCGAAAAATCAGTTTCGGCCAGCTGGGCAAAGGCTTTCGCAAAGGCGCTGCGGGGCTCCTCTTCGCTGAACAGGAAGCCGCGAACCTGCGCTTCTTGCAGGCCGGTTTTCACCAGCGGAATGACGGCGGCGATCTCCCGATCTAGCGTGTCACCGACGGCCTGCGCGCCGATAACCTGGAACAGGCGTTTTTCAGCGCAATTGACCACCAGTGTGACATTGCCTGGGGCGACATCCACGCTGTCGAGCAGCGCGATGGTCTTGCTTGCCCGGCTGATGCTGCGCACCGATTGATCCACGACCAGCAGCAGGCGGTTGCATGCACATGCGGCCGACAGACCGGCGTTCGTCCACCCGGCCGGGAAATCGAGCAGCACGTGATCGTAATTCTGCCGCAGCATCGTCAGCAGCCTGAGCAACTGGTCGGCATCGATCGTTTCCGGCGGCGGAATGTCGCGCGGGGCGGCCAGCAGGTCGATCCTGGGCCGGACGTTGGTCACGGCATTGGCAATGATGTCCCAATCGAGCCGGTCGCCTGCATCAAGGCAATCAACCACACTCGTGCTGGGCGAGACGCCGAACAGGCTGGCCTGTTCGCCGAATTGGCAATCGAGATCGACAATGCAGCAGCGCGCGTCTTCGTTCTGTTCGGTTATCGCGGCCGCGAGGTGCGAAACGACCGTGCTGGCCCCAATCCCTCCGGACGAGTGAACCACTGCCTGCATCGGGGCAAGACCGGCCGACTGATTAGCAAACTGGGTGCTAAGGTCGATGATGACCGGAAGCAGTTCATCGGCGTTGAAGGGCAGCGCGACCACATCCTTGATGCCCAGCCGCATCAGCGTGCGAACCTTGCTGAGATCAAGGCTTTCGACCGCAGCGATGATCGGCAGGTCGGGATATCGGGAGCGCGCCCGTTCGATACGCCCGATCGAGCCGGGCAGCCCCGGATTGACCTCGATCACCAGAACGGTGCTCTGCGTCACGGGAAGCGCGGGGAGCGCAGCGTTGGTCGGCAAGGCAACGCTGGTGAAAATCTGCCGGAACTGTTCGGGGAATTGGCTTTCCAGATGCGCCAACTCATCCTCTGACGCCACCACGCAAGCGCACATTCGCGTTGGCAGGCGACGGAACAGGGTGAGAGTTTCAGACTTGGTCATGTGGTTATCCATTTCAGCTCTAGACGGGAGGGTCACCCTCTCCATCTTCGAGCGTCAAAGTATAGGAGAAGTCCGGCAGGCCAACTGTGGCACCGAAAGGCGACAGGCTGATGGGCGTGTACCTCGCATTTGCGATTTGTACGGTAACAAGCGGGGCAATTTCAGGCTTGTTGGGATCCCCTGCAAAACCCAGCCCTGATCCCTGATATACGACACGCACCGACTCCCGTGTTATGTCGGGTTGAATGGCCTGCATACGTTCAACCAGAGCGTTAAAAGCGGCTGAGTCAAAATCAGGGTTGCTCGGACAGTTGCCAACGCACTGGCACCCAGTGCTGCTGCATTCGAGCTCGCCCAATGCTTCCCGGCAAATCCGGTCGCCAGCCCGCAGGGGGAGGGTGCCGCAATACGGGTTGTCGACATAGCTCTGGTTCCGAAGCCCCCGCGAAACCATGTTGTTGACCACCGCATAGCGGGTGCCCATCTGGGTCGCCTTTTCATACTCGTTGAGCGTCCATGCGTAATTGCCGACATCGATGATGCCGAACAGCAGCAGCAGCGCCACAGGCAGAACCAGCACGAATTCCGCTGCCGAGGCGGCTTGCCTGTCGCGCCACAAGATCACAAGGCGCGTCATATGCCCATCACCGCCGCGCTCGACCTGGCCGAGAGGTTGATCGTGTCATCGATAAAGCCCAGCCCGGAAAGGATCGAAGGATAGGCGACCGGGCCTGAATCGACAGTAACCATCGGGCCTCCCTCACCAAGATCGGCATAGATTCCGGTGTCAACGAATTCATCGCATTCTATAACAACTTGGACATCCGCTGACTCCCAGTCAGGCACTTTGGACGTGCCGCCTGCTGCCAATTGGCCGGTAGCGGTGATATTTTGAATTTCCGCTTCCAGCGCGGTATCGCCCGCACACAGGCGTCCAATATCGAGCCGCGAGGCGAAGCGCGCGCCGTCGCGCACCGATTTGACGATCTTGTGCTGCGTCCAGAAAAATGCCCGGCCTCCATCGATCCGAAAATCAGCGCCAGCATCAATGGCAACGTCAGCGCAAACTCGGTCGCGGCGGTTCCCACGCGGTTTCGGGTGAAACGGCGGATCATTGCACCAACACCGGTTTCTTGCGGCTAAGCTCCTGAAAAGCGAAGTTCCCATCACCATTTTTGGCCCGCCCAATCACTTCAGTCATGATTTCACCGGAGTTCGGCCCCGTGCTGGCGCTGGCGTCGACAAGGAAGAGGTCAATCCAACCTCTGATATCAAGAACATCTCGACCATTAAGGCCCGTGCAATCAACAGCAGCAACAGTCAGAGTCCTGCGGTCTTTTTCGTTGCCGGGCGGAATCCAAGGGTCTTCGTTGACCGGTCGGGGGTAGGCACAGTAAAGATCTTCTTTGGCCGGGGGACCAGTGGTCGAAGTGTACCCGACTTTACGTGGCCTGAGCCGCGCCGCAGCATTTCCCAATTCCCACTTGTAGACCCCATGCCGGGTCCCATCAGACACGGTTGAAATGTCCACAGCCCCATGATTCTGGTTCATGTATGCTTGGCCGGACCAGTCACCATCGCCAAGTGACACACACGGCCCATCCCGCAAACAGTTATCCCTTTGATACCCGGGATTGCCATTTTCAAGCACGCCTATTTCGTCAAGCGCTTCGCTTAGGGTTAACAGGTTAGCGTTATTGGGGGGTGTCAAAGGACAGTCGGTCGATGCGGCCGATGTGTTATTAAGGCTTATCTTGTAAACTCTTTGCGAAACAGTGCTCTCAGCCGGGCAAAAGTCGCCGTTCGCACTATTGCACTTCGGGATACCCGGGCCATAGATGTCCAACCGCGTATTTAAGGCATTCGTTTCGGTTGCGACGAACCCTGGCTCTGACTCAATGCCAGTCGAAGCGATGCAACTATCAACGACGGAGTTTCTGCCCAATTCTCTGTTCGGATTGCCTTTATCATTATCAGATTTGAGAACACCACCTGGATCGAGAAAGCCAAAATTGCCCGGGGAGAATGAGTCCGTCGCGTTAGGCAATTGGCGAAGTACAAGGCCCTTCCCCTTGTCTGCGGTGCTGGGGAAATCCAAGCTAGGGATACAGACAAATAACTTTGGTGCCTGACAGACTGAATTTTGCAGCGTCGCCACCGCGCTTGCACCAATCGCGCCGGAGGAAACCAGCCCGCCAATCGCGGTCAGGGCGTATCGCGCCGTCCGCCCACCGACCGTTACGCGCACATAGCGCGCATTGGCATCGGTGGTCGCGTCCAAGCCGGGTTCGTCGGTCGCGTCGATCCAGTCCTGGAAAAATTCAAAGGACAGCCCGCCGACCGTCCGGCCACCGTCATCATTGGCCAGCTTGGTTTCATTGACCCAGGCGCTGGCGTCGGAAGCGAGGAAGTCCCTCGCGGCTGCCTCGGCATTGGCCCTAGCCCCCGTCACACCCGTCAGCTGCGTCGCAGCGGCGAGCGCGGCCTGGTCTGCCGCGTTCTGCAGCTCGCTGTGCATCGTCGCCATGCGGCTGTAATCCCAGCCGACCCCGGCGATCATGATCAGCCCGAACAACGCGAGCGCATACAGCGGCGCAATCGCCGCATCGCGCGCCTTTGCAAAATCGATGAAGAGTCGCTTTGCAATCATGGATCTGCCCCTCTGCCTCATCCGCCTTCGGGAACTTCCGAAGTCGACAGGCGTTCGGGCAGCTTGACCGCATCTTCGCGATAACGATCAATCGCATCCGCCGCCTTTTCACCGCTGTGGGTCGCGTCTTCGGTGTAAACCGGTTCGGGATTGACGACCATCGCGGCATAGGTCTGCCGGTTCGCCTCTCCAAACGCTTCGGGATCATAGGCCCCGTCCAGATTGCCGTAGGTCGCGCAGCCGGTCAGCGCCGCGCTGCCCGCAATGGCCAGAACAATGCGATCAATATTCATAGCCGTCTCCCTGAGTGCGCGGTTGCCCCGCAGGCGCGCTTGGTGGCAGCGTCTGCGGCTTGTAATCCTGACCGAACAACAACGTTTCAACCGCATCGGGATCGGCCACGCGATCGGTTGGCAGTTGCACCTGATCGGGGCGGATCGGCCGCACCAGACGCGGTGTGACCACGATCAGCAGTTCGGTTTCGCCCTTCTGGAACTGGGTTGACCGGAACAGCGAACCGATGATCGGGATCGACCCGAGGATCGGCAGTTGCTGAACATTGGTCTGGAATTCGGTGCGCAGCAGCCCGCCAAGCACAAAGCTTTCCCCGTCGCGCAGTTCCAGCGTGGTTGACGCGCGCCGGGTTTGCAGGCCCGGAATGGTCAGACCGTTGATCGTTACCGAAGCCGACGGGTCGAGCGAGCTGACTTCCGGCTCCACGATCAGGTTGATCAGATTGTCGCCCAGCACGGTCGGGGTGAAACCCAGACTGACGCCGAAGGATTTGAACTCCACCGTGATCGCCTGACCACCCGTGGCCCCGCCGCCGGAATTGCCGCCCTGCACAACCGGGATCGGGAATTCGCCGCCCGCAAGGAAGGATGCCTTTTCGCCCGACAGCGCAACCAGTGTCGGTTCTGCCAGGGTTTTCGACATGCCCTGTTCTTCAAGCGCGTTGAGGAAGGCTTCGATATCGACATCGCCGATTGAAAACAGCGCGCTGAAAATGCCGAAATTGTCGAGGATCGGATCGATGCCGAGCTGATTGCCCCCCAACCCATCCGAGCGCGCAGAGGCACCGCTGCCGGTTACGCCGCGGAAACTGCCGCCAAGCGAGTTGGCAAAGCCGCTGACGCCGAGCTTTTCACCGACCGTGCGGTTCACTTCGGCAAAGCGGACTTCCAGCATCACCTGCTGCGGGCTGCCGAGCGACAGCATATTGATCACTTCATCGCCCGCAAATGCGCTGGCAAGGCGGGCGGCGCGGCTGGCGACGCCTGCATCCTTGACCGTGCCGGACAGCATCAGTTTGCCATTGGTCAGCCGCGCATCAATCGCCTGGCCGGGAAACATTTCGTTCAACTGGGTGCGCAAGGCATCGACATCGGGGCCGACCGAGATATCCATCACCGCAATCACGCGGTTCATCTTGTCATACAGCGTCAGGCTGGTCGTGCCGACTGATTTGCCGAGGATATAGATTGACCGGTCGGACACCGGCAGAACATCGGCGATCGCTTCACTGCCGATCATTGCGCGATCAATCGCGCGGTCGGCGGTGACGATCTGGCTTTTATTGATCGCCACTTCGATTTCGCCGGCGTGAATGTCCGCGCCCGAAGATTGGGCCTGCGCCGGAGCAGCGGTTAACGCGGCTGAGGCCAGCAGGGCAGCTGCCAGAATATGCTTCATGATCCCTATTTCCCCCCCAGAAGGTTGACCGGGTAGGCCTGGCCTTCAACCCCGCGATAAATCGTCATGCTTGGCCCGCTGGGCATTGGCCGCGCCATCGGGCTGCCGGGCTGCGCCATCGCGGCGGATGGGGCCATTGCCGATGCCTGCTGCGTCGGGCGTTTGCGGATATAAAGGCGTGAATTGCCGACATCGCGGTTGGTCAGGGTGCGGCCCTTGGCTTCTTCCAGCGATTCAACATTGCGCAGCGCCAGGCTTAACGTGCCCAGTTTGGTGCCGATGGCCAGTTGCAGGGCCTGCAGCGGATCGACTTCCAGCACGGCGGTTTTGCCCACCTGCGCTTCGGTTGCGCCTTCGTTGGCGATTTGATCGATGGCGAGCACTTTGACCCGTTCAAGGATGATGTCTGACATCAGATCGGCGGCCTCTGCCCCGTCACCGGGGATCTGGCGGGTCAGCAACACGTCCACCGTATCGCCGGGGCGCACGAATCCGGAAACCCCGGTCACGTCTGTTACCGGGATCGCGACAGCGCGCATGCCTTCGGGTAGTTTGGCGGCGAGCACGGCTCTGCCGCTGGCGCCGCTGACCTTGTCAGCCAGCACCGGTTCGCCCGGCACAATCGGGCGCAGCGCCACGCGCCTATTCCAGCGAATATGCGCGCCAACGGCCTGATTTCCACCTGTCCTTCATCGGCAAATGGCGGCGTGTCAGCCCGGCTGAAGCCAGCCAGCATCCGATGTTCGGCCCGGTCGGCTTCCTCGCATCGCTGCTGATCGGGTTGATGATCAACGTGGTGATCCGCAGCGGCGAATTTTTCTTCGCAATCCCCGCGATGAGCGCGCTGGCCCCCGATTGGGCGATGACGATGTTCGTGGTGATGGCGCTGGACGTGATCGTGATGAACTTCTTCTACATGGTCGCCTTTGTCATGGCGCTGCGCAACATCCCGCTGTTCCCGCGGATGCTGTTGTTCGTGTGGCTGACCGATATCGTCATGCAGATCATGATCGCGAACCAGATTTCGCAGATCGGGTCTTTGCCAGCGGATGTGGTGGAACCGCTGGTCAGCCTGTTAGAAGGCAACCTCCAGAAGGTGGCGATCAGCATCGCGGTGTGGATGCCCTATATGCTGCTGTCAGACCGGGTAAACGTAACCTACCGCTGGCGCCTCGCCGCCTAGGGGGGTTGGAGCGGGTAGCGGGAACAGAATTGCCCGGATTTAAATATCTGGAATCAAATGTTTAATTCACCATCGTCGAGATTGGCCCCCAGCAATATCCCGGGAACAATGAGCTGCAGTTGGACTTCACCGGACGCGGAATCTCGTTCCGAATTCAGCTGATTCGAAATTTCAATAGTTGATATCTGCAAGGCCAGCACCACCACTCCCTTTAGCGCTCCGGACCATTGCATTCCAAAAACGCCCTAGATGTTCAAGCCGGGATTTGATTGAGCATCAATTCCTTCAGCGACACATTGGCATTGACAAGCTTCGCCACGTCCGGACTTAAGTGTGCATCCACCAGCTTGCGGCCCTGGACAAAGTCCTTGACCACATTGACGCAATCGAGGGCAATAACTCTACCCTTCTTGAGGTAAATTACTGAAAAGCGACGCGCTTCGGGGCACCCACGTACTACCGTCTGATCATATCCAACCGAAAGCCCGGCCGTTTGCAGCCGCAGATCATACTGATTGGACCAGAACCACGGAAAGGCGTGATAAGGCTGCGGATCGCCGCAGATTGCCTTGGCCACGCATGTTGCCTGATCATTGGCGTTTTGCACCGATTCCACGCGCATCATAATGCCATCGGCGTAATCGCAAGCAAAAGTCGCGCAATCGCCGATGGCATAGACGTCTGCCAGCGAGGTGCGGCAGTGATCGTCCACATCCACACCAAGGCTGCCAGTAGCGCCTGCCGCCAGCAGCGGGCCGACCGCAGGGACTATGCCGATGCCGACGATGACCGCTTCTGCCGGAATAACGCTGCCGTCTACCAGCTTCACGCCGGTAACGCGGCCCTCCGTTGCGCCTCTAACGCCCTCCAGAGAATCGATACTCACGCCGGTGCGCAGATCGACACCATGATCGCGGTGTTCTTTTTCATAGAAAGCGGAAAGTTCCGGTCCAGCAACGCGCGCGAGAACGCGGGGAAGGGCTTCCAGCAGGGTCACCTTGCAATCCAGCTTGGTGAGCACTGCGGCGGCTTCCAGCCCGATATAGCCGCCGCCGATCACCGTGATATTATTCACGCCACCTTCAATCTCGCCCATCAGTCGGTCGCAATCCTCACGGGTGCGTACCACGTGGACACCGTCCAGCTGCGCACCGGGGATCGGCAAACGGCGGGGATCGCCACCTGTGGCCCACACCAGCGTACTGTAGGTGAAGATGGAACCATCGGACAGCGTCAGCGCCTTGGCCGCTGGATCAATCGCTGTTACTTCGGTACTGAGGATCAGCTTGATGTCCTTGTCCCCCCAAAATTGCGGTGGGCGGATGTAGAGCCGATCAAAGGTCTTTTCGCGTGCAAAATATTCCTTGGACAAGGGCGGGCGCTCATAGGGCGGTTCCGGCTCGCGCCCGATCATGGCGATGCTGCCTGTGAACCCGTGTTGGCGCAGGGCGATGGCGCATTGCGCCCCACCATGACCCGCTCCAACGATAACGACATCAGCTTTCATCATGTGATGGATCCCCCTCGATATGCGGGCACATTTCGCCGAAAAGCGCGGTGCGTTAATTGTCCGTGCCGATCGTCAGGGTAAAGCACCTATGTGCAGCCATACCCTGTGCGGAATTTTCTCTTCAGTTATTAGATTTGCCCTTTGATCTCTGGGATTGAGCAAGATCCAGCGCAACATCGACGATCATGTCTTCCTGTCCGCCGACCATCTTGCGGCGGCCGAGTTCGACGAGGATCGCCCGCGTATCCAGCCCATGTTCATCAGCAGCCTTTTCCGCATGGCGCAGGAAGCTGGAGTAGACCCCGGCATACCCCAGAGTCAGCGTTTCGCGATCCACACGCACCGGGCGGTCTTGTAGGGGCCGCACCAGTTCCTCGGCAGCATCCATCAGCGCAAACAGGTCGCAGCCATGGTTCCAGCCATAGCGATCGGCAGCGGCGATGAACACTTCAAGCGGTGCATTGCCCGCGCCTGCGCCCATGCCGGCGAGGCTGGCATCAACGCGAATTGCGCCATTTTGTACCGCAACGATACTGTTGGCGATGCCGAGCGAGAGGTTGTGGTGGGCATGGACCCCGCGCTGGGTTTCGGGCTTGAGCACGCGGTCGTAAGCCTGAAAGCGCGCAGCATATTCATCCATGTTCATCGCACCACCGCTGTCAGTAACATAGACGCAGTGCGCGCCGTAGCTTTCCATCAGCAGCGCCTGCTGTGCGAGCGCATCCGGCTCGCTCATGTGGCTCATCATCAGAAAGCCGGAGACATCCATGCCCATATTGCGCGCTGCTTCAATGTGCTGTTTGGAGACGTCCGCTTCGGTACAGTGGGTGGCGATGCGGACCGAGCGCACGCCAAGATCATAGGCGCGCTTCAGATCATGGACTGTGCCAATGCCAGGGAGCAGCAGCGTGGTCAGCACAGAGTGTTCGAGCACTTCGGCAACCGCGCCGATCCAGTCCCAGTC
The DNA here is from genome assembly GCA_002842735.1 of Alphaproteobacteria bacterium HGW-Alphaproteobacteria-7. GTDB lineage: Bacteria > Pseudomonadota > Alphaproteobacteria > Sphingomonadales > Sphingomonadaceae > Erythrobacter. Next base: position 77,156 of record PHEB01000020.1, read on the forward strand.
GGTATGGGCACCGAAGCCATAGTTGAAACTGGAACCCTGCAAGCCATCGCCATGCGCGACTTCGATGGCGTCCACCTTGGCCTTGTCGAGCGCGCGGGCGATGGCCTGGACATGCTCCAGCCCATACTGGTGGCGGATGGCGTGCATGCCATCGCGCAGCGTGACGTCCTGGATGTACAGTTTTGTCTGGGTCGGATCAAAAGTCACGCCGCCATCCTTTCGGCAATACGTTCAGCGGTGCGCAGCGCAGCCGAGGTCATGATGTCAAGGTTACCCGCATAGGCTGGCAGATAATGCGCCGCGCCTTCGACCTCAAGGAAGACCGAAACCTTGAGCCCAGTGAACTCGGTTTTTCCGGTTTCGGCCATCTCGGGAATGTGCAGCGGGCGGTTGGAGCCGATATGTTCAAGCTGCACCGCCTGCTTCAACCGGTAGCCGGGAACATAGGTTTTTACCTCCTCGACCATGGCCTCGATGCTCTGGCGGATGACGTCCTGATCGGCCTCTTCGCACAGGCAATAGACGGTATCGCGCATGATCAGCGGCGGTTCGGCCGGATTGAGCACGATGATCGCCTTGCCGCGCGCCGCCCCGCCGACATCGACGATGGCTTGGCTGGTTGTTTCGGTGAACTCGTCGATGTTCGCGCGGGTGCCGGGGCCAGCGCTCTTGGAGGCGATCGAGGCGACGATTTCGCCGTAATGAACCTTGGCGACGCGGTTGATCGCCGCCACAATCGGGATTGTCGCCTGCCCGCCGCAGGTGACCATATTGACGTTGACCGCATCGAGGTGGTCAAGCCCGTTCACCGGCGGAATGACATAGGGCCCAATCGAGGCCGGCGTCAGGTCGATCACCCGCTTGCCGTGGGTTTGCAGCACCGAGTCGTGATGCTTGTGTGCGCCCGCCGACGTCGCATCGAACACGATTTTGATGTCTGCGAATTCGGGCATGGAAACCAGCCCGTCGATACCCCGGGAGGTTATCGCAACGCCCATCCGCTCTGCCCGCTTGAGTCCGTCGGATTCGGGATCGATGCCGACGAATGCGCTCATCTCAAGTGTTTTTGACAGGCGCATGATTTTGATCATCAGATCGGTGCCGATGTTGCCCGAACCGATGATGGCTACTTTTGTTTTGCCGCTTAGGGTCTTGCTCATGGGTTTCAAGCCTTTGTGTATGTGAAGCTGGCTTCACCCAGCCCGCCGACAATCGCGCGGACATGGTCGCCGGAATTGAGCGCCACCATCGGGCCGAGCGCGCCGGCCAGCAGAATGTCGCCGGCCTTTAGCGATTCGCCGCGGCGCGCGAGTGTCTGGGCCAGCCATGCGGCGGCGTTGAGCGGGTGGCCAAGCGCTGCGGCGCCTGCGCCCAGCGAGACTATCACCCCGTTGATTTCCATGACCATGCCGCAGGTGAAGATATCAAGGGCCGGGAGCGACTTGCCCTCCTTCGAGAGCACGAAGAACGCCGAGGAACCGTTGTCCGCCACCGTGTCGGCGAAAGTGATCTTCCAGTCAGCAATGCGGCTGTCCACGATCTCGATCGCGGCATGGACGGTGGCCACAGCGTCGGCGACCATCTCCGGCGTCGTTTGAGGGTCGGGCAGATCTTTACCCAGCACGAAGGCGATTTCCGCTTCGACCTTGGGTTGGATCGCGCGGGCGGGATCGAGCGTGCCGCCATCGGCCACAGCCATGTCGTCGAACAACACCCCGAAGTCCGGTTGGTCGACGCCAAGCTGCGCCTGAACCGCCTTCGCCGTCAGTCCAGCCTTGCGCCCGACGATGCGGCGGCCCTGAGCCTCCCAGAACCGGGTGTTGATCGTCTGCACAGCGTAGGCACCGTCGGCATCGGCTGGGCCTAGGCCGTCGCGCAACGGCGGCACCGTGCCGCGCGAATAGGCATCGCGCAACCGGCGGGCGAGGTCTTCGTGGGAAGGGGAGGTCATGGATGTGATACTCTCTATCACCATGACCAATACGACGTGATAGAGGTTGGCACCAGTGCCCTTTGTCGCTATGTTCTCACATTATGAGAGATGGAACGCCGCATATCCTGTCGCTCAAGCGTACGTTGAGCATGTTCGAAGCGGTTATTACCGATGGCGGGCGCAGCAGTGTGTCTGAACTTGCCCGCGAGATCGGCATGCCGATTGCCACGGCGCACCGTCAGGTGACGACGCTGGTAGCAGAGGGCTATCTTTCGCCTGTGGGTGGCGGAAGGCATGTCGCAGGCTCGCGGTTGCTGGGATTGCTCCACCGCCTTGATGAGAAGCAAGTCGTCGCTAATGTCGCTGCGCCCTTGCTTCACCATCTGGCAGCCCGAGTGCGGAGCGTCGTGCAGCTCGGCACGTTCGAGAATGACATGGTCACGTATCGGATCAAGACCGGGCGCGGTGCGGCCGACCTTTTTACCCGCGTTGGTATGCAGCTGGAAGCTTACTGCTCAGGCATCGGCAAAGTGCTTCTGGCCCACCTGCCAAAGGGCGAGCAAGAAGCCTACCTGTCTGGCGGGCCCTTTGTGGCTCTGACGGAACGAACCATCGTTGACCCTGATCGGTTGCGCCAAGAACTCGATGTCGTTTTTGAACAGGGTTATGCCATCGATAACAATGAGATAGCGCATGGCCTGCGTTGCATGGCGGTACCGCTGTGCAAGAGTGACGGTACGATGCTGGCGGCGATTTCGGTGTCACAGGCGGGTGGTGTCAAAAGACGAATCAGCGATGGTAAACTCTTGCGGCTGTTGCGCGAAACTGCCCAGTGCATCGAGCAAAGCGCCTTTGGTCAGTCTCGCTCGCCTTAGGTCACCGACTCATAAATTTCATCCAGATTCTGGCATCGGCGAGCTGGACACCCGCAAAAACCTCTCGCTTTGAAGCTGTTCCTGTGATTCACTCGGCGCATTGGACGGAGAGGTTTGATGCACCCACGCAGCCTGTTTTC
>PHEB01000021.1 GCA_002842735.1 Alphaproteobacteria bacterium HGW-Alphaproteobacteria-7
CTGTCGTGCGGGCGCTCCCGTGCAGAATCTGTCCCATAGCGCGTCCTTCCATTGATGGCTGAATATTACACCATCAAATGCCGGGACTAAACATCTAGGAGGGGTCTAAAACCCTCCCCTAACGCGGGCCTGCCGGGCAACGAAAAGCCGGCGCGCGCGACTGGGGAGAAGCACACGCCGGCATTCCGGTTTTCCGGGCTGGAAGTGCACAGCACCTCCGCATCGCCCGCTTGAGGATCAGTCGTCGGAGTCCGCGTCCGGCCCCGTCATCATTTCCTCGGCAACCTTGTCGGTGCGGCTGCGGATCGCAGCTTCCAACCGGTCGCAAACTTCCGGGTTTTCCTTGAGGTAGGTTTTGGCGTTTTCGCGGCCCTGACCAATCCGGATGCTGTCATAGGAGAACCAGCTCCCCGATTTTTCAACCAGTCCCGCTTTCACGCCAAGATCAATGATCTCACCGATCTTGGAGATGCCTTCGCCGTACATGATGTCGAATTCGACCTGCTTGAACGGCGGGGCGACCTTGTTCTTGACCACCTTCACGCGGGTTGCGTTGCCGGTGATTTCGTCGCGATCCTTGATCTGCCCGATGCGCCGGATGTCGAGCCTGACCGAGGCATAAAACTTGAGCGCATTGCCGCCGGTGGTGGTTTCGGGGTTACCATACATCACCCCGATTTTCATGCGCAGCTGGTTGATGAAGATCACCATGCAGCGCGAACGGCTGATCGATCCGGTCAGCTTGCGCAGCGATTGCGACATCAACCGGGCCTGAAGCCCGACGTGCGAATCGCCCATTTCGCCTTCGATTTCAGCGCGCGGCACCAAAGCTGCGACCGAATCGATCACCAGCACATCAATCGCGTTGGAACGCACCAGCGTATCGACGATTTCCAACGCCTGTTCGCCCGTATCGGGCTGCGAGACGATCAGCTCGTCAATATCCACGCCCAGTTTCTTGGCATAGACCGGATCAAGTGCGTGTTCGGCATCGACAAATGCCGCCGTGCCGCCGGTCTTTTGCGCTTCGGCGATGACGTGCAGTGCCAGCGTCGTCTTGCCCGAGCTTTCCGGGCCATAAACTTCGATCACCCGACCGCGCGGCAAGCCGCCGATGCCGAGCGCAATGTCGAGCCCCAGCGATCCGGTCGAAATCGATTCGACCTGCATCGTTTCCTTCGAGCCCAGCTTCATCGCTGAACCCTTGCCAAACGCCCGATCAATCTGAGCGAGGGCTGCTTCGAGCGCCTTTTGACGGTCCACGGCTTTCTTGTCCTCTTCCACCAGCTTCAATTGCGTAGCCATCGCATGCGCTCCTTACCTTGCCTAGGGGTGATCGGCAGTTATCGACCATCAGCCCTTGCCAAGGGTGTATCGCATTTGTTCTACTGGAACAAGTGGGGAACGAAAATAATTTCCTACAACCCGCGCAATTACTTCGCTGCGCTGGCCTCGGCCTCCTGTTCGGCGCGTGTCTGACGCAGCACTGCACCCACTTTGTCGCCAATCGCCGCCACGCTGAACGGTTTGGCGATGAAGTGCATATCGGGGATGTTGATGTCGCGGCGCAGCTGTTCTTCGGCATAGCCTGACATGAACAGCACCGGCATTTGTGGCAGCCGCGCCCGGATTGCGCGCACCATCGCCGGGCCGTCCATCCCCGGCATCACCACATCGCTGACCACGATATCGAACGCCGCGCCCGGTGCGGCAATTGCGGCCAGCCCTTCTTCGCCGCTGGCGCAGGCGGTCACATCATATCCGGCGCGCACCAAGGCGCGTTCGGCGACGACGCGCACCATGTCTTCATCCTCCACCAGCAGCAGCTTGCCCCCCGCCGACCAGTCAGAGGATACCAGCGGCTGGGCTTCGCGTTTTTTCGGAGCCTCCCCGCGATGCACCGGGAAATAGACGGTGAAGCGCGCGCCGCTTGTCCGGCCCGTCTTGTCGGTAATGTTGTCGGCAAAGATGAACCCGCCCGATTGCTTGACGATGCCGTAGGCGGTCGACAGGCCCAGCCCGGTGCCCTTGCCCTGTTCCTTGGTGGTGAAGAAGGGTTCAAACAGTTTGGGCAGCACATGCGGCGGAATGCCCCCGCCGGTATCCTGCACGATCAGCACGGTGTAATCAGCGGGCGGGAGCACTTCGGAACCCAGCTGGAGCACCTGTTTGGCCTGCAATGACCGGGTGAACAGCGAAATCCGGCCCGTGCCGTTACCGCGTGACTGGATTGCATCGCGGGCGTTGACCGCCAGGTTCATGATCACCTGTTCCATCTGCTGCGGATCGGCGCGCACCGCGCCCAGATTGCGATCATGCTGGACGTAATAGGTGATCTTTTCGCCCAGCAGGCGTTTGATCAGCGGGCTGACCTCGCTCACCACGTCGGGAAGCTGGATAACCTCGGGCCGCAGCGTCTGCTGGCGCGAGAAGGCGAGCAATTGCCGGGTCAGCGCGGCGGCGCGGTTGGAATTGGCGCGGATCTGCTGGATATCGTCATAATCGCTGTCGCCGGGGATATGGCGCAGCAGCATCAGATCGCAGGTGCCGATGATCGCGGTCAGCACATTGTTGAAATCATGCGCGACCCCGCCGGCCAATTGCCCGACCGCCTGCATTTTGGTGGCCTGCGCGACCTGACGGCGCAGCTGGTTTTCCTGGCTCGAATCGGCAAGGCTCAACAGCACCGCCGCTTCGCCCAGCCCGCGCACGCCTGCCAGGCCGAGCGATACTGGTTCTTCGGGGCTATCCACCAGCCGCACGGCAACATCGCCGCTGGTCGATGGCCCGCGCCCGTGGCGGCGCACCGCATCGGACATCGCGGCCTTGTCTTCGCGCACCACCAGATCGGTGGGGAACGCGGGCAAGCCGCGCCCTTCGCGCCCGACCGACCGCAGGAAGGCTTCGTTACCGAACAGGAACCGCCCGTCGCGGTCGGTCATCGCAAGGCCTAGCGGCAATTGCGCGAGCAGCGCGTCGAGCTGTGCGACCCCGGCCTGCGCTGCCCCGTCCCAGCCAGAACCGATGCCCACCCCGCTATCGATCAGCAGCATCAGCGAAGTCGCCTCGTCCGGCCCGGCGGGTGCGGCCCGCGTTTCCGGATCAACCAACGGCACATCGACCAACGTTTGCGGAGTGCCGCCGCGCCCTTCGCGGGCAAAGAAGATGCGGTCACGTTCGTCCGAGCGCAGGAAGCTGACAAAATCCTGCCCCGCCAGTGTCGCGCGATCATCACCCGCAGCGCGTTCGGCAAACCCGGTGCTAACCGCGCGGATCACGCCGTCTGCCGTGGTGATCGCGGTTTCGATGCCCGCCCGGCTGAGCATTTTGCCGAACGGCCCGGCCAGATCGAGCGCGCCCAGATCAGCGCCGCTTTCACGCGCAATCGGGCGCAGCCGCCAGATCAGGTGGTCGTCGCCCCGCCCGGCGCGCTGCGCGGAAATCTGCCAATCGCTGTCATCCAGCCCCGCCACCTTGTCGAGCGCGGCCGACCCATCGCGCCACGCCGTGCGGGCGAGCAGCGTTACCGCCTCTAGCGCATCGCGTTCAAACGGCAGCGCAGGCGGCGCGGCGCTGACCCCGAAGCTGTCCAGAAACAGATTGTTGGCGCACACCATGCGGTTGGCGCGGTCGGTGATGGCGATGGCTTCACCCGTGCGCTCAATCGCGGCGACGGTAACGCTCCAATCCGAGGCAGGGTTGCTGTCAGTTGCGGGTTCGGCGCGCATCCGGTCAAGCAGCATCACCCCGCCCAGCAACACGCCCGCGCCCAGCACAAAGGTGATCGCCACCAGCCAGCTTTGCGTCGCGGCGAACAGCACTGCGGCGCTGACTGCCAGCGCACCGCCGAGGCCCAGCATCAGCGTGGATGGCGGCGCGGTGCCTTCGCTCTGCGCCTCGGTTGGGGCGAGAAGCACGCTGGGGCGGTGTGACGGGGTGCCGGTGGGGCGGGACAAACGGGACGCTCCTGTTGCAAAAATCGGCCTGTTGCAAAAATCTGCCAACCGCAAACGCCCGCGCGTGCCGATGACTTCGCGTCTGTCCTACTGCGAGCCGAGCCGCTGGTCGAGCCGCGCTTCCATAACCTTCAACCGTTTGGCGCGCCGCCGCCACACCACAGCGCGCCAGACCCAGCCGGAAATAATCCAGCCAAGTGCGGCACCGACCACCGCCAGGACGATAAAGCCAAATGCGGTCGTTCCGGCCATCTCGAAGAAATCGACTACCGCCGCCCACGCCCCCGATTCCATCGCCACATTCGCCAGCGCGGGCCCGTCTGCATCAATCCGCAAGGTGAAATGGCCGACCTTGTTGGCGACCACCAGCCAGAACGGCAGCGTGAACGGGTTGGTGACAAATGTCACCAGCGCCGCCAGCGGCACATTGGCGCGCGATGGCAGCGCCAGAAACGCGGCGAGGAAAATCTGCCCGACAGGGATGATGAACGCCGCGAACAGCCCCAATGCCACCCCGCGCGGCACCGAACGGCGGGTAAAGCGCCACAATTCGGGCGACAGAAAACGGTGGGCAATCGGCGCAAGATATTTGTTGCGCGCCATCTCCTCGCGTGAGGGCATGTGTTTGCGGATCAAATCCATCGCCCAAGTCTTTGAACGCCAAGACACAGGTCGTTGACGAGGATCAGGCGTGGTCACAGCTGCACCTCTCCGCCGCAGCGCGGGCGCGCGGCATAAATCCGGTGAGAACCGGCCAAGTTCAGCATAGCCATCATGATTGCCCATATGGGTAGCACGCGCGTGCTGACCAGTGTGTGAATTGCCTGCCAGAGGATAAATTTCAGCCGCACCTTCGCATCAGCCCTTTTCGCGCATCAGCCGCGCTTTGTCACGTTTCCAGTCGCGTTCCTTGGTAGTGGCGCGCTTGTCGTGGGTTTGCTTGCCTTTGGCGAGCGCGAGTTCAACCTTGGCGCGGCCGGTACTGTTGAAATATACCATCAACGGCACCAGCGTCATCCCCTTGCGCTCCACCGAGCCGAGCAGCTTTTCGATCTCGCGTTCGTGCAGCAGCAATTTGCGCGGGCGGCGCGGTTCGTGGTTCAGCCGGTTGCCGTGGCTGTATTCGGGGACGTTGGCGTTGATCAGCCATACCTGCCCGTCCTTCACCTCGGCATAGCTTTCGGCAATGCTCGCCTCGCCTGCGCGCAGGGCCTTCACTTCTGTGCCCTGCAAGGCCAGCCCCGCTTCGAACGTGTCCTCGATATAGTAATCGAACCGCGCACGGCGGTTTTCGGCGACGATCTTGAGCTTGTCGAAGGTGACGGGTTTGGGGCGTGCCATGGGACGCGCGATGTAGGCATTGGCGCGCCAAAAAGCGAGGGGGCATCGGGGGCTTTGCGCTTTTGCTGCGCGCAAGCTAGTCGATGGTCACACAGCACGGGGAAACGCGCCAGCATGGAATCAGCCCAGCCATTCACCATTGCGGGCGAGGATGTTGCCCCCGGCACCGCGCGCGATGTTGCCTTCCCGATCACCACGCTGGCGACCGGCACCGCGTCATCACTGGGCGTGCGGGTGCTGCACGGCGCACGTCCCGGCCCGGCAGTGTTCGTCAGCGCCGCGATCCACGGGGATGAAATTATCGGCACGGCGGTGGTGCAGCGGCTGGCGCAGGAGCTCGACCCGCAGACATTGAGCGGCACGGTGCTGCTGGTGCCGGTCGCCAATATCTTCGGCTTCATGTCCCGTTCGCGCTACCTGCCCGACCGGCGCGATCTCAACCGCAGCTTTCCGGGCAGCGCGGGCGGATCGCTGGCGGGGCAGCTGGCGAGCATTTTCTACCGCGAGGTGGTGGGGCGCTGCCAGCTGGGGATCGACATCCATTCGGCAGCAATGCACCGCTACAACCTGCCGCAGATCCGCATCGCGGCGGGCAACACCGGTCTGGTCGAACTGGCAATGGCGTTCGGCGCGCCGGTCATCATCGAAAGCCCCCTGCGCGATGGATCCTTGCGCGATCTGGCGCAGAAAAAGGGCGTCGATATGCTGCTGCTGGAGGCGGGGGAGGCGCTGCGGTTTGACCGGCTCTCGATTGAAACTGGCGTGGCAGGCGTCACCCGCGTGCTGGCGCATCTGGGCATGATCGCGGCGGATGATGGCCTCGCCACCGTCGGCATTCCGGCGCGCGCCAACCATTCGGTGTGGGTGCGATCCCCGCGCGGCGGGGTGGCGCATATGCAGCGCGAATCCGGCGATCCGGTGCGCAAGGGCGATGTGCTGGCGCGGGTCAGCGGAGTGTTTGGCGAGGAACCATTGGAACTCATCAGCCCGATTGACGGCATCATCATCGGCCACGCCACCTTGCCGGTGGTGCATCAGGGCGACGCGCTGTTCCACATCGCCCAGATCGCCCACCCCGAACGCGTCGGCGCGCAGATCGAAAGCATCACCGAAGCCATTCTGGCGAGCGAGCCGGAAGGTTCAGCCGAGGCGCTGCTTGATGAGGACGAGGTGATTTAGGGTTCAACCGTTCATCCCGAGCTTGCCTGCCCCGGCGTAGGCCGGGGTCGAAGGACTGTTCTTCCCCTTGACCCAAGGCGCAGAAAGAAAAGCGGCCCTTCGACAAGCTCAGGGCGAGCGGTGGCTGGGGCTTTTACCCCGCCAAAACCCCAGCCGAACCCAAGGCTTCGTCCACGGCGCGCTTTGCCTCATCCGAGCATTCGACCAGCGGCAGGCGCACCTCTGGTTCGATCCAGTCGTGCACGCGGGAAAGCGCATATTTTACCGGCGCGGGGCTGGCGTCGGAGAACATTGCATAGTGCAGGGGAAACAGGCGATCATTCAACTGCCGCGCCTGCTGCAATTCGTTCGCGGCAATCGCTGCGTGGAATTCGGCGCACAGCGCAGGCGCGACATTGGCTGTCACCGAAATGCACCCGCGCCCGCCTGCCGCCGCGTGCGGCAGCCACAACTCGTCATTGCCCGAAAGCTGGCAGAAATCGCGCCCGATACCCATGCGGTGATCGGCCACGCGCGACAGATCGCCGCTGGCATCCTTGATCGCGATGATCCGGTCGGGATATTTGCGCACCAGTTCGACCACCGTGTCATCCAGAATATCGGTTACGGTGCGCGCGGGCACATTATACAGCACGATCGGCAGTTCGCAGTTTTCCGCCAGATAGCTGAAATGCGCCACCAACCCGCGCTGGCTGGGGCGGTTGTAATAGGGGGCGACGCACAGGCCAGCCGCCGCGCCGGCCTTTTTGGCAAAGTTCATGTGCAGCGCGGCGTTGCGGGTGTCGTTCGAACCGCAGCCAGCGATCACCGGCACGCGGCCGGCCGCCTGTTCGATGCACACCTCTATCACGCGGTGATGTTCCGCGTTCGACAAGGTCGAAGCCTCCCCCGTCGTGCCGCAGGGCACCAAAGCCGCGCTGCCATTGTCGATCTGCCAGTCGACCAATCGCCGGAAAGCGCTCTCGTCAAACGTCCCGCCGCGAAAAGGAGTCACCAGAGCGGGTATCGATCCGCTGAACATTGCCATTTTCCTGCCAAAGCCATTAGGTAAGGTGGATCAAGGTGCGAAATTAAGCTTCACGTCTCTCCCCTGTTAAGCGCCTGATAAGGAGCCGATTGGCACTATGTCCAGCATGGACCGTAATTCTATGATTTCCTTGCGGGTTCTGACCGCGATTGGATTCGGCTCGGCGATGGCCGCTGCCGCGCCGCTGGCCGCGCAGGTTTATGTTGCGCCTGCGGGCGATAATCTGGTCGCGCGTCAACCCGCCGCGATCAGCGCAGCGGTGGCCCGGTGGGAAGTGCTCCACGCCAATCGGGAACTGGCATTTACCGATTATGCGGGGTTTGTGCTGGCCTATCCCAGCTTCCCGCGAACGGAAATCCTGCGTCTGCGGGCTGAAGCCGCACTGGATAACGAGGCCCCGCCGCAGGCTGATCTGCTGCGCTATTTCGATGCGAGCCCGCCGCTGACCAATCCGGCGCGCGCACGCTATACACTGGCGCTGGCCGGGGCGCAGCGGCCCGAAGCCGCAGCCGAAGCGAGGCTGGCATGGCGCGGCGGCGCGATGAGCGATCCGGCGGAACTATATTTGTCGGGCCTGTATGGCGCGCAGTTCTCGCCTGAAGATCACGCCGTGCGGATGGATGCGCTGTTGTGGCAGGGCAATGCCGATGCGGCAGCGCGGCAGGTGATGAACCTGCGCGAAGCTGACCGGGCGTTGCCGCTCGCCCGCCTGTCGCTGCTGCGCGGGGCGCGGCCCGAGGCCGCTGGCCTTGCGGTGCCCGCCGGGGCTGAGGCCGATCCGGGCTATATCTTCAACCTCGTCAAGCATCTGCGCGCTACCGGCCAAGCCGGGGAAGCGGTGCGGGTGTTCGCCAGCCGCCCGACCTTCACCCGACCTGCCCGCGATCCCGAAACCTTCGTGGGTGATCTGCTGGCGCTCGCCAAGGTCAGCGGCGCGCGCGGCGCGGTGCAGGTTGCCAGCCGCACCGATGATCTGTTCGCGCCGGGCACCGACCTGTCGCTCACCAGCTTTACCTTGCGTGATCGTTACACCGATCTGATGTGGCTGGGCGGCACCAAAGCGCTGTGGGATCTGGGTGACGGCGCGGCAGCCGCACCGCTGTTCCAGCGTTACGGCGATGCCGCCAAGACCCCGCTGACCAAGGCCAAGGGCTATTTCTGGGCGGGCCGCGCCGCGCGCCAATCGGGCAATGAAGCCGATGCGGTGCGTTATTTTGAAATGGCGGCGCGCTGGCCCGATTATTACTACGGCCAGTTGGCGCTAGCGGCGATGAACCGCCCGATGCCCGCCTTTGCCCCCCTGCCCCAACCCGCGATGGACGCTGACGTGCGCGCCGAATTTGAAAGCCGCCCGCTGGTCAAGGCGATCCGCGCCATCGCCGCAGGTCGCCGCGACTGGCGCACCGAACGCCGCTTTTTCGAGGCGCTGGGCGATGAGGCTGACAGCCCCGAAGAAATGCTGATGGCAGCCATGCTGGCGCGCGAAACCGGGCTTGATGAAATGGCCGTGGTGCTGGGCATGAAAGCGGGCGAAAACGGGCTGGCCGGGCTGGAACGGATCGGCTTTCCCACGGTCTCCACCCCGCCTGCCGTCAATGACTGGGTGATGGTGCACGCGATCAGCCGTCAGGAAAGCGAATTTGACCAGCATCGCGAAAGTCATGCGGGCGCGCGCGGGGTGATGCAGTTGATGCCGGGCACCGCGCGCGAACAGGCGGGCAAGCTGGGGATCAACTACCTGTCCGCCGATCTGACCGCCGCGCCGCATTACAACATCCAGCTGGGCGATGCCTATTTCGCCCGGATGATGAGCTATTACGGCGGGGCCTATCCGCTCGCGGTGGGGGCGTACAATGCCGGGCCGGGGCGGGTGAACCAATGGCTGCGGCTGAACGGCGATCCGCGCCGGGGCGATACCGACTGGGTCACATGGGTCGAGAAGATCCCGGCCAATTTCGAAACCCGCTATTACATCATGCGGGTGATCGGCAATGCGGTGACCTATTCGCATATGTATCCCGCCGAAGCGGGCCTGCCGCGCCCGGTCGATGCCTTCCTGCGTTGATCCCCTGCGCGTCATGAAAGTTCAGGGCCAACCGATCACGCCTGCGGGCATGGCTGCGTTAAAGGCGCGCTATGACCTGCTGCTCGGCAGCGAACGCCCGGCGATTGTCGAGATTGTCAGCTGGGCGGCGGGCAATGGTGATCGCTCGGAGAATGGCGATTACCTTTATGGCCGCAAGAAAATGCGCGAGATCGACCGTGAACTGGCGCATCTGATCCGCCGGATGAAGGCGCTGCGGGTGGTTGATCCGGCGGCGCAGATTGACCGCAGCCGGGTGTTTTTCGGCGCGCGGGTGACCATTGCAGACACGGATGACAACAGCCAAACCGTAACGCTGGTCGGTGATGATGAACAGGATGCAGGCGCTGGCCTGATCGGCTGGAACTCCCCGCTCGCCAAGGCATTGCGCGGCGCGCAGGTGGGCGATCTGCGAATGGTCTCCGTGCCATCGGGCAGCCGCGAATGGGAAGTGTTGAGCATCGCCTATGACTAGGCTTTTCGCCTCTTTAACTGTGGCCGCCGCCCTGCTGATCGCCGCGCCGCTGGCTGCGCGTGACAGCCTTGGGGTGTATGACGGGTGGGCCGCGTTCAAGGATGTGAGGCCGCTGCGCTGCTATGCCATCGCCAAGGCGCAAGGATCACCGCCCGCCCCCGCCTATGCGACAGTGTCGACATGGCCGGAAAGGAAGGTGCGCGGGGCGCTGCACCTGATGCTGTCGCGCGAGGTGGCGGAGAAGGCTCCGGTGCGGCTGGTTATCGGCGCAAACCGTTTCACCCTCGTCGCCAAGGGCCGCAATGCCTGGGCCAAGGATGCGCGCGAGGATGCTGCCATCATCGCCGCGCTGCGCTCTGCCAGCCGGATGAGCGTATCGGCAAGCAGCACCAAGGGCGGCCGGTTTACCGACCGCTACGCCCTTGCCGGAGTGGCAACGGCGATGGATGCGGCAACGGTTGGCTGCGCACAGCGACGCTGACTGGTCAAACCGCGCATCCGCGACTATAGGCGCTCCACCCATGGCCGATACTGCACTCATGACCATCCCGGGCCTCAGCGACCCGGTGCCTGCCACGCGTGACATCACGCCGCGCGCCGACGGGCGTATTGACCTGCTCGGTCTGTCTCGGCCGCGCATCTGCGAATTATTCGCCGCTGCCGGGTTGGACGCCAAAGCGGCCAAGCTGCGCGCCAAGCAGGTGTTCCACTGGCTCTATCACCGCGGCGTCACCGATTTCGACGCGATGACCGACATCGCCAAGTCGATGCGCCCGTGGCTCAGCGAACGCTTTGTGATCGGGCGGCCAGAGATTGTCGAGGCGCAGCACTCCGCCGATGGCACCCGCAAGTGGCTGCTGCGCACCGCCGATGGCCACGATTACGAGATGGTGTTCATCCCCGATGAAACGCGCGGCACGTTGTGCGTTTCATCGCAAGTCGGCTGCACGCTCAATTGCACCTTCTGCCACACCGGCACGATGCGGCTGGTGCGCAACCTGACTCCCGGCGAGATTGTCGGCCAGGTGATGCTGGCGCGCGATGCGCTGGGCGAATGGCCGAAATCAGGTGTGAGTCCCCGCGCAGGCGGGGACCTCGGGCAATATGGCGCTCCCCCGACTGAGGCCCCCGCCGTCGCGGGGGCGCACAATAATGCCCGCTGTATAATTTCGATCATGTGCGCGATGCGTTGATGCTGGTGATGGATGGCGATGGCCTCGCCCTGTCCAAACGCCGCATTACCCTGTCGACCAGCGGCGTGGTGCCGATGATGGCGCGCTGCGGCGCTGAAATCGGGGTGAACCTCGCAGTGTCCTTGCACGGCGTTCGCAAGGATGTGCGCGATGAATTGGTACCGCTGAACAAGAAATACGGGCTTGAAGACCTGCTACAGGCCTGCGCCGATTACCCCGGTGCATCCAACGCACGGCGCATCACGTTTGAATATGTGATGATCAAGGGCAAGAACGATTCCGATGATGACGCGCGCGAATTGGTGCGGCTGCTCAAAGCCTATAATCTGCCCGCCAAGGTCAACCTGATCCCGTTCAACCCGTGGCCCGGCAGCGGCTATGAATGTTCCGATCCCGACCGCATCCGGCGTTTTTCCAACATCGTGTTCGAAGGCGGCATTTCCGCCCCGGTGCGCACGCCAAGGGGGCGCGATATTGATGCGGCCTGCGGCCAGTTGAAAACCGCGGCGGAAAAGAAATCACGCGCCCAGCGCGACCGCGAAGCAGCGGCGGCGGCCGCCGTCTAGCCTGACCGATGGACGCGCCGCTCAGCCGCCCTATCGAAGCCATCTGCACCGGCACCGCCCGGCCCTTCAACGGCGCGGAATTGAGCGCGATCATGAAGCGCCCGCGCGAAGGCAAGGTGCAGGTGCTGGCCGATGGCCTCGCGCCCGATGAACAGGCCGACCGGCACCACCACGGCGGGCCGGACATGGCGCTGCACCTCTACCCGCTCGATCACCATGATGACTGGGCCGAGGTGCTTGGCCCTCACCCGCTATTGGCCGAACCCGGCTGCTTTGGATCGAACCTTGCGGTGCGCGGGTTGACCGAGGACATGGTGCATATTGGTGATCGCTTTCGGCTGGGGCCCAAGACAACCGGGGCGCTGATTGAAATCAGCCAGCCGCGCCAGCCGTGCTGGAAAATCGAACATCGCTTTGATCGCAAAGGCATGGTCGCGCGCATCGTAAAGACGGGGCGCTGCGGGTGGTATTTCCGCGTGATCGAGGCGGGCGACGTAGCGGCGGGTGATTTGCTGGAGCGAGTCGCAATCGGGGCGACAGATTGGAGCGTCGCGCGGGTGTTTCGCGCGCTGATGGCCGGAAAAGGCACCGCTGCCGAGCTTGAAGAACTCGCCGCGCTTGCCCCGCTCAGCCGCAAATTGCGCGAAAAAGCGGCGCAGAAACAGGGTTAGCAACGGCTTGTCGCGCGCCAGCGCCGGTTCATCCAACCCTGCTGCTTCCTGCCAAGTCCGTTCATGCTACATTCGCTTTATATGAACGATAACGGTCGTGCTCCATCGGGGAGCCCTCACAAGGGAAACGACCATGAAACACCTCGCCATCTTCGCCGCTGCCGGTTCGCTGGCGTTTTTTGCCGCCCCAGCGCAGGCGGCCAGCCTGCCCGCCCCGCCCGCTGTCGCGGCGTTCAACCACAGCGCGAACCCCATGGTGCCGGTCGCCTCCTATGATCGTGATCGCTATGATGATCGCCGCAAATACCGCGGGCGTGACCGCGATGATCGCCGTTATAATGATGGCCGCCGCTACGACAATGATCGTCGCTATGACCGTGATCGCCGCTATAACAATGACCGCCGCTACGATAACGACCGCTACGATGGCCGCCGTCTAGGCCGCAATGACCGCGTGTGGCGCGGCAATGACGGGCGCTATCGCTGCCGCCGCGATGATGGCACCGTGGGCCTGGTTATCGGTGCCGGTGTGGGCGCGCTGATTGGCCGCGAAGTCGACAATCGCGGTGATCGCACGCTCGGCACCGTACTTGGCGCGGTCGGCGGCGGTCTGCTGGGCCGCGAAGTCGACCGGGGCGGCGCACGCTGCCGCTGATTCCTGACGAGGCGGGCTTGCCCCCAATGGCAAGCCCGCCTTGCTTCCGTGCCGTGTTCATGACTCTTTAAAGCGGGAACCAGCATGGATGATGATAATGATGCCGTGAATAGCAGCCAACCAAAAGGAACTGCCGTGAAGAAAATCGCGATAATTCTCGCCGCTGGCGCAATGACGCTCCCGATCGCTGCGCCTGTGCAAGCCGATCCCCCGCCGCACGCGCCCGCATATGGCAAGCGCGCCAAGGACAGGATTTATAATGATCGCGGCCACTATCTCGAACCGCGTCGCCTAAGCCGTAATGATCGTGTGTGGCGCGGGGATGATAACCGCTATTACTGCCGCAGGGACAATGGCACCACCGGTCTGGTGATCGGCGCAGGCGTAGGCGCGCTGGCCGGGGCCGAACTTGCACGCGACAAGACGCTTGGTGCGGTGATCGGCGGTGTGGCGGGCGGCCTGATCGGGCGCGAAATCGACCGCGGCGAGCTGCGCTGCCGCTAAGCTCAGACGGCGGCGCGCGTCTCGCGGATTGAAGCGCGCCGCTGGCCCTGTTAGCGGTGGCTTATGCCCATCGTGACCCATCTACCCGCATGACCCGCCCCTCTGTGCTGGTAACTGGCGGGGCGACCCGCATCGGCGCGGAGATCGTACGCGGCTTTGCGGCGGCAGGCTGGCACGTGGTGATCCATTCGCGCAGCTCCGGTACAGAGGCCGATACGCTCGCCGCCAGCTTACCCTCTGCCGAAACGGTGCAATTCGACCTTGCCGATGATGAAGCTGCGGTCGCCGCGATCATCGCGCTGGCTGCGCGGCTGCCCGATTGGCGCTGTCTGGTGAATTCGGCTGCGGTGTTCGAATATGACGGGGCAGTTGCGCTCGACCCGGCGACCAACCGGGCGGCGATGCAGGTCAACGCGCTCGCCCCGGCGCGGCTGGCGCAGGCCTTTCTTGCCCATGCGGTGAGCACGGGTGTGCGCAGCGTGATCAACATCACCGACATGAAGATCGAAAACACCAACCCCGATTTCTTCAGCTACACCATGTCCAAACACGCGCTGGCCGCCACCATCGGCATGATCGCCAAGAGCGATGCTTTCACGGACGCGCGCATCTATGGCCTCGCGCCAGGGGCGGTGCTGGCCAGCCATGATCAGCGTGAGGAGGAAACCGAGGTTTCGCATCGCATGAACCTGCTGAAACGCAAGACCGGCGCGGATGAAATCGCGGCGGCTGCGGCGTTTCTGGCGAGCGGCGCGCTGGCGAGCGGACAAACCGTGTTCGTCGACAGCGGGCAGCACCTGCTGGATCAGCCGCGCGACGTGATCTGGCTGGCGCGCGCAGCGGCAGCGGACGGCGCGGCTAACGGGTTCTGACCAGAACCCCCCCGTTGCGAACGCCGCACTTTTGAGTAACATAACGCGTTAAACATACGAAAGAGTCCGCATGAGCAAAACCCTCCTCGATCGCTTCCTCCAGCGCGGCGTCAAGCATGGCCGCCTCGGCGTGGTGTTTGCCGATGGCAGCACCAGCACTTATGGCACCCCTGCCCCCGGCTTTCCCGAGATTGTGCTGCGCTTCACCGATGCCAAGGTGCCGCGCGACATCATTCTTGATCCGCGTCTGGGCGCGGCAGAAGCCTTCATCGATGGCCGCCTGCTGATCGAGGAAGGCGACGTGATGGGCCTCGTCAGCCTGCTGCGCGCCAACAACGCCTGGGACAAGGGCGGCGATATCGGGCGGCCCAGCCTTATCAAACGGCTGGTCAACCACGCCAGCTTTGCCGCTGAACAGATCAACAACCGGGTCGGATCGAAAAAGAACGTCGCGCATCACTATGACATCGGCAACGCGCTGTATGCGCTGATGCTGGACAGTGAACACTGGCAGTATTCCTGCGCCTATTGGCCGCGCGATGACATGACGCTGGGCGAGGCGCAGGGTGCAAAGCTGGCGCATATCGCCAAAAAACTGGCTTTGTCGCCGGGGCAGAGGGTGCTGGATATTGGCTGCGGCTGGGGCGGGATGGCGATCCATCTGGCGCGCCACCACGATGTTCACGTAACCGGGATCACCCTGTCCGAAGAACAGGCCGCGCTCGCCCGGGAAAAGGTGCGCGCGGCGGGGGTCGCCGACAAGGTCACCATCAGCTTAGAAGATTACCGCGATACCGCCGCTTCGGGCCGCCGGTTCGACCGGATCGTATCTGTCGGAATGTTCGAACATGTCGGGCGCGCGCAGTTCGAAACCTTTTTCAAAGCCTGCGCCCGGATGCTGGCCGATGATGGGGTGATGTTGCTGCACACCATCGGCCGCATGGGCAGCCCCGGCACCACCGATGCCTTTACCCGCAAATATATCTTCCCCGGCGGCTATATCCCGGCGCTGTCGGAAACGGTCGCGGCATCGGAGAAGTTCCGCCTGATCGCTTCCGATGTCGAAACGCTACGGCTGCATTACGCCAAGACGATCCGCGTGTGGTATGACAACTGCGTCACCCATCGCGGTGCGATCATCGGCCTGCACGATGAACGGTTTTACCGGATGTGGACGTTCTATCTGGCGGGCGCGGCCACGGTGTTTGAATATGGCGGTATGTGCAATTACCAGATCCAGTTCATCCGCAGTCGCAACGCGTTGCCGATCACCCGCGATTATCTGCTAACCGGAGATTAAGCCGCCTCCCCCGCGCCGGGGCGATTGCGCGGGCGGTAAACTGGGCCAAACCCCATCAGCGCCGCGCCCACCAGTGGCAGCGCCACCACCCACCAGCGGATGCCTGAAATGCTGTCCGGGCTGGCGATGGTCAGCCCTGCGGTCGCCCCCAACCCCGCGCAGATCGCCACCACGCCCAGCACCGTGCGCAGCCGTGGCACAGTGCGCCCGCCCCGGATTGGGCCAAAGCTGCGTTCGTGCCGCGCGAAAATCACAATCAGCGGCAACAGCGCAAGAATATAGATCGCAATCCACAGCGGCCGCGAAAGCCACCATGCGCCCGTGCCGGGGATCGTATCGAGGCCCACCCCGCCAAATGCCAGCCAGCTGACTGTCATCACCAGCACAAAGGCCGTGAGATGCCACAGATAAACGGTCATGATCATCCCGTTCATCAGCACGGTCGCTGTCCAGACGCCCAGATTGTTCAACATCCTGCGGCCCAGCGGTTCAAGCGCGAGCACCAGTCCGACCTGCACCACGCCCAGGGCAAACAGCGCCAGCGTCGGCGGCAATGAATTGGAAAATCCGCCGGGGGCGGACACCATCGAAACAGGGTAAAAGCCATAGACCGTGATCGAAATCAGAACGGCCAGCCCCACCCCAAACCACGCCAGCGCAAACAGCCGGTTGTCAAACCGCCCGGCGCGCCACGCGAAACCAAGCTGATGAATCGCCAGAAACACCCACAGGAAATTGGTGAAATTGATGTAGGGCACACCGACCGTAAAGGTCAGCCAATCGGTCAGCATTGCCGCCGGGATAAACACCGCAAAACTCAACCAGCCAAACCGCGCCCACGCACGGTAAGCGATCGGGGTGAAGGCCGTTACCAGCAGATAAACCGCCAGGAACCACACGGGGATCAACGCGGCCTCGGTTGCCATGCGGATCTGTTCGCGCGGCAGGCCAGCCTGCGTCAGCACCACCGCCAACGCCGCCCACAGCAGCAAAACCGGGAACGTTGGCGTGATCAGCCGTTGCACCCGGTTCGCCAGCCAGTCGCGATACACGCCCGCCTGCCCCGGCGCGGCCTTGCGCGTGATCACGTCCCAGCTCACCGAATTGGAATAGCCGCCAACCAGAAAGAACACCGGCATCACCTGAAAACCCCAGGTCAGCCAATGGGTCCACGATGCCACCGACAGCAGATCACCGCGCCGCAGCGCGCCCGCTTCATCCACGTAAAGCCCGGCCATCAGCCAGTGCCCGAACACCACCGCGAGAATCGAGACCGCGCGCAGAAAATCGACCCAGCGGTTGCGCTCCTCTGGCGTATGCACCGCCAAATCGCGCGCCTTGCTCCACATCTGCAACATCATGCCCCCCTGAAAATCGCTATAATGCTATCCCCTCAACGCCTTAGGAAACAAGTCTGACCAAAGCATTGATGCGCGCGCGACCGCCTGCTAACGCGCGCGGCGTTCTTTCATCAAGGAAATTCCCCATGTCCGATATCAAGCGCGTCGTCCTCGCCTATTCCGGCGGGCTTGATACCAGCGTCATCGCCAAGTGGCTGAGCACTGAACGCGGGCTGGAGGTCGTCACCTTCACCGCCGACTTGGGGCAAGGCGAAGAAATCGAACCCGCCCGCGCCAAGGCCCGCGCGATGGGTATTCCCGATCATCACATCTTCATCGAAGACCTGCGCGAAGAATTCGTGCGCGATTTCGTCTTCCCGATGATGCGCGCCAATGCCCGTTATGAAGGCGATTATCTGCTCGGCACGAGCATCGCGCGCCCGCTGATTTCCAAACGGCTGGTGGAAATCGCGCATAAAACCGGCGCGGATTTCATCGCCCACGGCGCCACTGGCAAGGGCAATGATCAGGTGCGGTTCGAACTTTCCGCCTATGCGCTTGACCCGGATATCAAAGTGATCGCCCCTTGGCGCGAATGGGATCTGACCAGCCGAACCGCGCTGATCGCATGGGCCGAAGCACACCAGATTCAGGTGCCAAAGGACAAGCGCGGCGACAGCCCGTTTTCAACCGATGCAAACCTGCTGCACACCTCGTCCGAAGGCAAAGTGCTTGAAGACCCATGGGAAGAAACCCCCGATTACGTCTATTCGCGCACGGTAAACCCGGAAGACGCGCCCGATACGCCCGAATATATCACCATCGATTTCGAACGCGGCGATGGGGTGGCGCTGAACGGTGATGCGATGTCACCCGCCACGCTGCTGACCGCGCTGAATGACCTTGGCCGCAAGCATGGGATCGGGCGGCTCGATCTGGTCGAAAACCGCTTTGTCGGGATGAAATCGCGCGGAATGTACGAAACCCCCGGCGGCGAAATCTACGCCCGCGCCCATCGCGGGATCGAACAGATCACGCTGGATCGCGGCGCAGCGCATCTGAAAGACGAACTGATGCCGCGCTATGCCGAACTGATCTACAACGGCTTCTGGTTCTCGCCAGAGCGCGAAATGTTGCAGGCCGCGATTGACCATAGCCAGGACAAGGTCAGCGGCACCGTGCGGCTCAAGCTCTACAAGGGGCTGGCCAGCGTGGTCGGGCGCAAATCGCCACACTCGCTCTATTCCGAAGCGCACGTCACGTTTGAGGATGACGCCGGGGCCTATGATCAGAAGGACGCCGAAGGCTTTATAAAGCTCAACGGCCTGAGGCTGCGGCTGCTCGCCCGGCGCAACCGCGCTGGGTAGATGCGCGCCTTCGCGCGACGCTTGATCCGAGTCGCCGCGCGGGGTGCTGCGTCTGAGGGCGCGCGCATGACCATTTACAGGCGGTTTTGTGCGCGTTCCTGCGCGCCGCACCTGACAAATGCGACAAGCTGTTGACTTATCCACCCGTGTCCACAAGGGATCCGGGCAAAAGTGGAAAACTCAAGGGTGCAGATGTTGCCAGATCGCCGGTTGAAGCGCACTTTCAACTTGTCTTCGGGACACGGATCAACCGGAACAGACCGCCGCAAGGCCTTGAAGTTCTGTTGATTTAATTCCCAAGGATGGCGGTGGAACATGTCCACGCGTTCATCGAGAGACGGCTTGGAAGAGGCCTCGGCCAAATGCAAGCTGGCTCGTTTGAGAAGGGCGCGACGCAGTTTTACCGGACAGGCCGGGTGATCTGGCCGGAACGGGTGGCAAGGATGGCGCAAGCTTGAAAAGCCGCAAGCCCGGATCGGCAAAGGGACGCGGTCTCGGCCAGGCAACTGCGCATGGCAGCGAAAACCGGGGCCTTAGGGCTTGGGCAGACGCAGCAGGGCAGGAGCGAAAGCCGGATGCCGGTGCGAGCGCCGGTGACGAAACTCTGATGCGCCAGTCGCAAGACACCAATCGCAAGATTGGGCGAGCAGAGCCAGACATCGGGCGCCAAGTATGCCCTGAACTCAGCGAGGCGGAAGGTCCGCCAGAAGTCTCGCAAGGAACAGGGGGTCCACGCGCTGGTGAGAGTGGGGTCGGCAGCAATGCCGGCCCCATTTGCATTATTTGCATTGGGGGGGCAGATCGGTTGACCTGACCTGCCTGTCACAGTGCATCCATACCGCCAACTCATCCTCCCGGTTCCGAGTCGCAGGCCCGCAAACCAGCGCAAATCTGCGGCTACGGCGGCGCGTGGGTTGCATCGTTTCATCGCGAATCCGGGGCGTTTCATGCCGCGCCTGAACCGTGCCAGCGATGAAATGCAGCGCCGGTTTGCCTTATCCACCCCCGCCGATCTATCCGCCCTGCCATGCGAAGCGGAATGCGCATCGATGGCCTCAGGGCCCGCAGCATCCAGACGGCGGTGATCGCCGCGGTGTTCGCAATCATCCCGCTCGCCGCATCCTCCGCCGCTGCACCCGATGCCGATACCGCGCAGATCGAGCCCGCCACCAGCGCCGCCGTGATCGAACTGGTGCCATTCCAGCCCGACGCCGAGGTTACCGCGCCCGCAGCCGAGATCGCCGCCGATGCGCCTTCTGCGCCGCAGGAGACCGCGCTCGGCCGGGGCAGCGCGTCCTATTACGCCGCCAGATTCCACGGACGCCGCACCGCCAGCGGCGAGGCGTTTGACAACCGCGCGATGACCGCCGCGCACCGCACCCTCCCCTTTGGCAGCACCGTGCGGGTCACCAACCCGGCCACCGGCGCCAGCGTGGTGGTGCGGATCAACGATCGCGGCCCCTTCACCCGTGGGCGATTGATCGACGTCAGCCGCGCCGCTGCCGAGGAGCTTGGCCTGATCGCCCCCGGCCACGCCACGGTTGAACTGGCGCTGATAGCGGGTTGAGGCGGCCCGGTAGGAGACACAGGTTACACTGTCCAGGAACCGAAAACCTGCCCCGCAGCCGCCCGGTCAATCGCTCGCCCCACCTTCGCTTAAGCGGCCTTCGCCAAGGGGGCCCTCGCCAAAGTCATCCTCGCTGTCATCGTCAGCATCGAACGCGTCCGCGTCCAGATCGTCCGCGTCGTAGCCGTCATCCTCATCATCCCAGTCATGGATCACCGGCGGGTTGAGCAGCCGGTCAATCCGCGCATCAAATTCCTGTCCGGCGCGGTTGATCCCGGCGCGGCATTCCAACCGGTCGAGCCGCGCCAGATGGGCTAGCAGCAGGCGGCTGTCGAACCGGGTGCGGGTGGCGACCTCCTCGCCGTGGTAGAACACGCTTTCGGTGACGCCGTTCAAGGCCCGGTCGGCGAGCACTTCTTCCACCTGCGGCCGGGCGAGCACCAGCGCGGCATCCCACAATTCGCGAAACTCCCACGATGCGCGCCGCATCCGGTAGAGATGCTGGCGCGAAACCCCCACAGCCTGCGCCGCCGCCCGTACATTGCCCCACTGCGCCAACGTGCGCAGAAACGCCGCCTGCGTTTCGCGCGCGAGATCGGCGGAGAGATGCGCCGGATCAGCGGCGGAGGATTGCGCCGCAGGGGCGATGCCGGGCGCGGCGGCGGGCGTGGTCAGCGCGGTGTGAGGGGAATGGTGCGACATGGCGGGCGCGGCTCCGTGGCGAAAGGCGAGGGAGTCGCGGAGGGTAGCGGGGGGTGGGGGGAGTAGGAAAGGTGGGAACTAGCCAGAAGCAACGACTGCACCCATGAGATACATTTCTTTATTGTTTGACTGATACTCGAATTTTATCTTTCCAACGACCTTGAACAGGTCGACAAGCTTGAAGTTTGTCAACGCATATTGCTCAAACCCGTCTTCGCTATTGTCCCGTCGTTCGTGGGTAAAGGCTAGCAACAAGTGGCGTGCATCAACGCAAACTTTTGGATTGTCCGACGGAGAAAGATAGAATGATCGAAAGGTCGAAGATTCGGTGCCTTTCGCAATGACTTTTGCCTCAAGATAGGTTGGACGGGGTCCATCAATGTCAACGGCAATGTCAGGATAGCCCGTGCGTCCACCCGTTCCATCTGCTCGCTTTGGCCAAGTGGCGTTGAGGCCAACATGCTTGCATGCCTCCAATAGTGGCTCCTCCACATTATTCCCGAGTTCATTAACGCGGCCCGTTTTGATGGGAAGTTCACTCGACCAGGCAACAAGGAGGTTCGCAGCGCCGCACAATCTCGCCACAAGATCTTTGTCTTCGCCATCCTGGTCAAGCGGCAAAACGCGGCGGCCAATTATGGCCTCAATCGAGGTGCCTACCGAAATGCCTTTAGGCAATTTGCGGTAGGCAGACACTGCCTCTGCCAAAAATTCCTCCACGCCTTTTTCAGTCACGAAGCCTCCTTAGAAGAACTATCCGATTTGTATTGGTTCCCTTGGCGTTGTTTCCAACGCCCCAACAGTTGGCTGTTTTGGTGAATTCTTGCTGATTAATCATGACGCAAAGGCGCTCGAATGGTAGACCTTCTGCCGCTCGCCAGACGGCCTTTTCAAGAAGTACGCGGCCGTTTCTAACTTCGCCGACTTCAAATGCGATATGCCCACCAGGACGGACCACGCGCGCTTGTTCGATAAGCACCTTCCTAACCATCTCTTCCCACGCAGCCTCTGTGCGGTGCATTGAAATAGGAACGGAAGCACTATCAATCCCCGCAAACCAGCACCGAAGCCAATTGTCGTCAGCATATTGGACAACATCGAGGAACGGTGGGGATGTAATCGTGAGCGCCACAGACGCATTGGGTACCATTTCTAGCTTGCTGGCAGGGCCGACGCTCAGGGACGCATTTCGCTCGACTCTAGGGGTCCCAGATCGAAGCAACGATCGCGTTTTTTTAAGAATGATCGAACGAATGTCTCGGAACGGTGGAACTTGATTGCGCTTTTCGTTGATGCGCAATTGCCGTTCGACAGTCACAGCTTGATTTGGCGGGAGCGAGTAGACCGAAAAAAATCCTGCTGAATGCCCTGTAAGTCGGTTGATTGCGACCATCCTTATCCAATCAACGGCCCGATCAGGCGTCGTCATATCCAATGGCGCAACCTCGAGCAGGTGCTCCCGAAGGGCTGCGAGCCCTTGCAATGTCGTGCGGTGGTAAAAGGCTAGCAAGTCCTCCCTGACAGCGACAGGACGATCCCATTCGACGGCATCAAGGGCCAACTGAACTTCTTGATAAGTTGGGACGTTTAGTCGTGGCCGCGTGAGCAGAACGGAAAGAGGGTTTATGTCATTCCCTACGGGCGTTCTGCCCAAAAGGTGAGCCTCGACAGGTGTTGTGCCGCGACCCATGAAGGGATCTAGGACACTGTCGCCTAGACCCGTAAGTCGACGGATGAAAAATTCGGGGAGTTGTGACTTGAAGCATGCGCGGTAGCTGATCTCGTGAACTGAGTGGCCTTTACGTTGACCGGATGTCCAAAACTCGTTCACGTAATACGGGATGCCATCTTCAACAGTGAATGCGGTCGAACTTCCGAACTCATTGAAAGAAAGTATCATTTCAATGAGTGATGTCGCATCGCCTCCTAGTGGCGAATCCACCTCTGCAAAGAGATCATCGGCGTAAAGCATTGCAGCACTACCTAGGGGACGATGCATGTCAGGTTCTCCAACGTCAGCGCCATAGGTGGAACATAATTCGAACAAAACTTCAATGAAGCCATGTCTAAATGCATCCAATCTGGATGTGATAGCAAGCGTGGATGGCATTCCATCCACGACCTTCGGACAGTTCCCCCTCCCCGTTTCGGGGGAGCATACCCCCCTCTGCGCCTCTCCTTTCCTCTGCGGTCTCTGCGTGAAACAGATTTCAGGCGCGGTGGCTGGGGCGAGTCCCCTCCACCACCTGCGGTGGTCCCCCTCCCCTGAAGGGGAGGATTACTTCGCCAGCAACGGCGCCAGGTACTGCCCCGTAAACGACCGAGGCTCCTTCACCACCTGCTCAGGCGTCCCTACCGCGACCACCTCCCCGCCGCGCACGCCGCCCTCTGGCCCGAGGTCGATGATCCAGTCGGCGGTCTTGATCACGTCGAGGTTGTGTTCGATCACCACGACCGAATTGCCGCCCTCCACCAGCCGGTGCAGCACTTCGAGCAGTTTGCGCACATCCTCGAAATGCAGGCCGGTGGTCGGCTCATCGAGGATATAGAGCGTCTGCCCGGTGCTGCGCCGCGCGAGTTCTTTGGCCAGCTTCACCCGCTGCGCCTCGCCGCCCGAGAGCGTCGTCGCCTGCTGGCCGACCTTGACGTAGCCGAGGCCGACTTCGTTCAGCATCCGCATCTTCTCGCGGATCGATGGCACGGCTTTGAAGAAGGTTTCCGCATCCTCGATCGTCATGTCGAGCACGTCGGCGATGCTGAGGCCTTTGAACTTCACCTCCAGCGTTTCCCGGTTGTAGCGTTTGCCGCCGCATTCCTCGCACGTCACATAGACATCGGGGAGGAAGTGCATTTCGATCTTGATGAGGCCGTCGCCCTGGCACGCCTCGCACCGGCCGCCCTTGACGTTGAAGCTGAAGCGCCCCGGCTTGTAGCCCCGCGCGAGGCTTTCGGGCAGGCCGGCGAACCAGTCGCGGATCTGGGTGAAGGCGCCGGTGTAGGTGGCGGGGTTGGAACGCGGGGTGCGGCCGATGGGCGATTGGTCGATCTCGATCACCTTGTCGCAATATTCGAGGCCGGTGATGGCGTCATGCGCGCCCGCGATCACCCGCGCGCCGTTGAGCACCCGCGCCGCGCCCGCTTGCAACGTGTCGATGGTGAGCGAGGATTTGCCCGAGCCTGACACCCCGGTGATGCAGGTGAAGGTGCCGAGCGGGATCTTCGCCGTCACGCCTTTCAGATTGTTGGCGCGCGCGTTCTTGACCGTGATGTGGTGCCCGTTGCCCTTGCGGCGCTTGGCCGGCACCGCGATCTTGCGGCGGCCGGTGAGGTAATCGGCGGTGAGCGATCCCTTGGCCTTGAGGATGTCCTTGAGCGTCCCTTGCGCGACGATCTGGCCGCCATGCACGCCTGCGCCGGGGCCGAGGTCAACAATGTGGTCGGCAGCGCGGATCGCGTCCTCGTCATGCTCGACCACGATCACGGTGTTGCCGAGATCGCGCAGGCGTTTGAGGGTTTCGAGCAGGCGGTCATTGTCGCGCTGGTGGAGGCCGATGCTGGGTTCGTCGAGCACGTAGAGCACGCCCGACAGCCCGCTGCCGATCTGCGAGGCGAGGCGGATGCGCTGGCTCTCGCCGCCGGACAGGGTGCCGCTGGTGCGGTCGAGGTTGAGGTAGTCAAGCCCGACATTGTCGAGGAAGCCCAACCGCTCGTTGATTTCCTTCAAGATCGCCTTGGCGATTTGCGATTGCTGCGGGGTGAGCTGCGCGTCGAGGCCAAGGAACCACGCCTTGGCGTCCGCGACGCTCATCGCCACCGGGGTCGCGATGTCGGTGCCCGCGATCCTGACGCTGAGCGCCTTTTCGTTGAGCCGCTTGCCGCCGCACACTTCGCAGGCTTGCGCGGTCTGATACTTCGACAGCTCCTCACGCATCCACGTGCTTTCGGTCTGGAGCAGGCGGCGGTTGAGGTTGCCGATCACGCCTTCGAACGCCTTGTTGACGGTGTATTCGCGGCGGCCATCCTTGAAGGTCAGCGGCACCGGCATCCCGCCTGTGCCGTGGAGGATGATCATCTTCTGGTCGGGTGCAAGCTCGGCCCACGGGGTGGTGAGGTTGAAGCCGTAAGCCTTCGCCAGCGACGCCAGCACCTGCATATAATAGGGCGACGGCGGGTTGGACTTGGCCCACGGCACCACCGCGCCTTGCTTCAAGGTCAGCGCCTCGTTCGGGACGACCAGCTGCGGGTCGAACAGCTGCTTTTCCCCGATCCCGTCACACGCCGCACACGCGCCCTGCGGGGCGTTGAAGCTGAACAGGCGCGGTTCGATGGCTTCCAGCGTGAAGCCGGAGACCGGGCAAGCGAATTTTTCCG
Source organism: Alphaproteobacteria bacterium HGW-Alphaproteobacteria-7 (assembly GCA_002842735.1). Lineage (GTDB taxonomy): Bacteria > Pseudomonadota > Alphaproteobacteria > Sphingomonadales > Sphingomonadaceae > Erythrobacter. The sequence goes on from PHEB01000021.1 coordinate 25,170, forward strand.
AAAAGACGATGCGGTTGGGCGGAAGCCCTGCGCCTTTCATTCCGCCCTTCGTCACCCCAGCGGAAGCTGGGGTCTCTGGCGTTGACGCGCTGCCGCCTGAGATCCCAGCTTTCGCTGGGATGACGTCTGAAAGATTGCCGTCCGCCAGATCAACATAGGCCAGCCCATCGGCCAGTTTCAGCGCCTGCTCAAACGAATCCGCCAACCGCGTTTCGATGCCCGGCTTCACCGCGATCCGGTCAACCACCACTTCGATGTCGTGCTTGTATTTCTTGTCGAGCGCGGGGGCTTCTTCGATCGGATACATCTCGCCGTCGATCCGCACGCGGGTGAAACCGCTGCGCTGCCATTCGGCCAGTTCCTTGCGGTATTCACCCTTGCGCCCGCGCACCACCGGGGCGAGCAGGTAGAGGCGCGTGCCTTCGGGGAGCTGCATCACCCGGTCGACCATCTGGCTGACCGTCTGCGCCGAAATCGGCAGGCCGGTGGCGGGCGAGAACGGCGTGCCCACCCGCGCCCATAACAGCCGCATATAGTCGTAGATTTCGGTGACGGTCGCCACGGTTGATCGCGGGTTGCGGCTGGTGGTTTTCTGCTCGATCGAAATCGCTGGCGACAACCCGTCGATATGTTCGACATCGGGCTTCTGCATCATTTCGAGGAACTGGCGCGCATAGGCCGAAAGGCTCTCGACATAGCGCCGCTGCCCCTCGGCATAGATGGTATCGAAGGCGAGGCTGGATTTCCCGGAGCCCGAAAGCCCCGTGACCACGATCAGCGCATCGCGCGGCAGGTCAATGTCGAAACCCTTGAGGTTGTGTTCGCGCGCACCGCGAACGGAAATTTTGGTGAGGCTCATGGAGGTGGTCTGTTCCGCAAATGTTCACACAGGTCAAGGGAGCTACGGAAAGGTTTCCGCTATGGACGGCAAATGGGGACGGGTTGCGGGGGTGCAATATGCGGTTCCGGAAGCCTCCAAAACGGCAATATCAACGCTTGCTGGCACCAAAAACCGGATCGAGCGATTAAAATTCAATTACCAAGGCACTGAATAAAAACACGTTTATAGGCATATACCGCTACCCTACAGAAAATCTAAAGTCGCCAGAGCCGCGCCCTGCGGTCATCAGAAACTCCTCTTTGCCGATCTCCAGCCGGGTCCTTCAGGGTCGCAACCTGGCTTTATTGCAGAGATTGGTCAGAAGCCGGGGTGTCACGAAATCGCCCCCCAACGCACTTTCAGAACGTCCCGGCTTCTACACTTTGCCCGCCACCAAGGCCCGCTCCCCAGCATCGCCCAGCCAGCGCGCCGCAACGCTCCAGCCTTGCGCGATCACGTCCGCCGCCAACGCGGTTTCGGGCAAGCCATCGGCGATCAGGCGTCCATCTTTCAGCACCAGCACCCGGTCGGCATGGTTCATTGCAATGGCAAGATCATGGAGCACCACCACCACCCCTTGCCCGGCCCCTTGCCCCCCCCCTCGGCCAACACGCGCGCAGGCCTTGAAATGCGCGATCAGGCTGAGCTGATGCGCGAGATCGAGCGCGGCGAGCGGTTCGTCGGCGAGAATCCAGCGCGGTTCACCCGCCAGCACCCGCGCCAGCAGCACCCGCGCCCGCTCTCCGCCCGATAGCTGGCTGACCGGGCGATGGCGCAGCGGTTCGAGCGCGAGCGCGCCGAGCGCCGCCTCCACCGCTGCCGTCCCCCGGTCACGCCACGGCAAGCGGCCCAGCGCGACGAGATTTTCCACCGCCACATCCCAGGCAATATCGGGCGTCTGCGGCAGATAGCCGATGGCCTGCGCGCGGGTGCGCGGCGGAAATGCGGCCAGCGCCTGTCCGTCCAGCATCACACTGCCAGCGGCAGGATCCAGCAGCCCCGCCAGCCCCAGCAGCAGCGATGATTTGCCCGCGCCATTGGGGCCGACAATCGCGGTGATCGTGCCGGGGGTAAGCGCGGCGGAGATGCTCGCCACCACCGGCTTGCCGTCGCGCATCAGGGTGAGGTTTTCCGCCGCCAGCATCATAGCCGCCCCCGCCGCATCCGCAGCAGCAGCCACCCGAAAAACGGCGCACCAATCAACGACAGCGCGATGCCGAGCCGCAGTTCCGTCACCAGCGGCAACACCCGCACGATGCTGTCCGCCGCCAGCACCAGACACGCGCCCGCCAGCGCGCTGGGGCCGATCAGGCTGGATGGCAGGCGATCGGTCAGCGGGCGCACCAGATGCGGCACGACCAGGCCGACAAAGCCGATGATCCCCGCCACCGCCACCCCCGCGCCCACGGTCAGCCCCACGCCAACCACCAACAGCGCCAGCAAACGCGCAGGGTTCAGCCCCATTGAACGCGCCGCGTCTTCGCCCAAGGTCAGCGCATCAAGGCTGCGCGCGGCCAGCGCCAGCACCGCAATCCCGGCGGCGACCAGCGGCGCGGCCAGCATCACCTCGCGCCACGAACGGTCGGTCAGCGCGCCGTTAAGCCACATGACGATTTCCGACAGCGCGAACGGATTGGGTGCGAGCGTGATTGCCAGCGCGGTGAGCGCGCCCGCAAGGCTGGCGATCATCAATCCCGCCAGCGTGAACAGCGCAATCCCGCCGCCCGCGCCGCCTGCTGCGTCAGACGACGTGCGCCCGGCGATCAGCGCCAGCAGCGCCATGCCCGTGCCTGCCCCGATCAACGCCATCAGCGGCAGGCTCCACGCGGCCCATGCAGGCGGGATTAACGCGCCAAGCCAGAAACTCGCCACCGCGCCCAGCGCCGCCATCGGAGCGATGCCGAACAGGCCGGGATCGGCCAGCGGGTTGCGCAGATAGCCCTGCATCGCCGCCCCCGCCGCGCCCAGCCCCGCGCCGATGATGATGGCGAGCACCGCGCGCGGCAGGCGCAGTTCGGCAAGGATCAGCGCGGCATTGGCAATCCCGCTGCCCGCGATGTCGAACGGGTCGATCCACACCCTGCCCGCCAGCAATGACAGCGGCACCAGCACCGCCAGCAGCACAGCAAAGATCAGCGACGCGCGGTTCATGGCAGCTGTGCCCGGATTTGGTCGAGCCTCATCCCCAGCCCCACCACCGTCCGCCCGCCGCAGAACAGCAGGTGCGGATCGAGCGGTTCGACCTGCGTTGCCCTCAACCCGGCCAGCAGCGGATGGCGCTGCCCCGCACTGTCGCCCGCCACCAGCAGCAATTCGGGCGGATCGGCCAGCACGGTTTCCAGCGCAGCGAAATCGGCCTGCCCCAGCCCCATCGCATCGGCGTGATTGGCAAAGCCCTTGGCCCGCAGCAGTTCGGCCACCAGCGTCGCGTTGCCCGGCACAATCTCGCCCGGTTGCCACAGCAGCGTGGCAATCGGGCGCGCATGATCAGCGGGCATTGCCGCCTGCGTCATGTCCCGCACGAGCCGTTCGCCTTCCAGCCCGCGACCGGCAATCGCAGCGACTTCGCGCACCTGAGCGATGCTCGCGGCAACCGTTGTGGGACTGCCAAAGGTCTCAACCCGCAGCCCTGCGCGTTCGAGCGCCTGTCGGGTCGGCTGCGGCAGGAAGGTGGAGGCCAGCACCAGATCGGGCGCGAGCGCGATCACCTCCTCCGCCGTGCCGCCGGTCACGCCGTAGCGCGCGGCGACATTGTGCGGGATAGAACTGGAGCCGGAATCGCGGCTGTAATGCGACAGCGCCAGCACCTGACCGGGCGCGGCGACTTCGACCAGAATCGCGTCGATACAGGGGTTGAGGCTGACGATGGTGGGGCCGCTGTCACTGGCGCCCGGCGCACGATCAGGGGTGCAGGACACTGCTAACAACGCGCCCGCCAGCAACACGCCCTTGCGCGCGCGGCCCCGGCTTTTCAGCCTGCCCAAACTGCTGTGATCCCGCGCCATATCCGGCCCCGGCGATAGGGCGGCGCGGGCAGGCGTGCAAGCATGGGCGTGTGGCCGGACGGCGGGGGTTAAACCTGCGCCCGCAAATGTCCGGTTTCGGGACGCGGGGGCAGCGCGCGCTCGCCGCCGCAGGGGCTTGTCGATAGGGCGGGAACGACCATGCCACACGCGCGCGCCTCCTTTGCGTTTATCACCCCTGCCAGCCGCTTTGCGCTGCCCGCGATCCCGAACGGCTGGCGCAAACGGATCGCGGTGCTGATCGCCGCAATCACCGTGCCCGCAATGGCCGCGCCCGGCGGGTTTGCCAGCCTGCCCGGCCCTGCGCTGGAAAGCACCGCCGCGCTCGCCACCCGCAATGCCGCCGCCGCCGCGCTGCCGTTTGAACGCCCCGGCATGAGCTTTCCGGGATCGGCGTTCTACTACATGGCCGATCCGACCGGCGCGGCGCTGGTCGCTTTGCCCACGGCCGATCCGCTGACCAAAGGCATGGCCGAGGGCGGACGAGCGCTGGGCGCGCTGATCGATGTGGGCGCGCCTGCCAAACCGTTTTTCTCCGCAGGCGCGGGCCTCACCCACGCCCGCGCGCAGGAATGCCTGGCGCAGGCCGTATGGTACGAAGCCGCCAGCGAAAGCGAGGCCGGCCAGCGCGCGGTGGCGCAGGTGGTATTGAACCGCGTCGCCCATCCATCATGGCCCGCCAGCGTGTGCGGGGTGGTGTATCAGGGATCGCAGCGCAGCACCGGGTGCCAGTTCACCTTCACCTGCGACGGCAGCCTTGCGCGGCGGCCTGCGGGGGCAAGCTGGGCGCGGGCGCAGCAGATCGCGGCGGACGCCCTGTCCGGCAGCGTCTATGCCCCGGTCGGCCATGCCACCCATTACCACACGCTGTGGGTGAACCCGCAATGGGCGGGCAGCCTCGACCATATCGGCACCATCGGCGCGCACCGGTTCTACCGCAATCGCGGCGCGGGGGGCGAAGCGGCGGCGTTCCGCACCGCCTATGCCGGATTTGAACCCGTGGTCAGCGGACGGAGCACTGCCGTGCCGCTGGCCGCAACCTATGAACCTGCGCCCGGACGCCCGGTGATCGCCTATGATCCGGGGCCAGTGGCCGCCTCATCCGCGAAACCGCCCGCCCCGCAAGCGGACGCCCTGCCGCGTGAGCCAGCCAGCGGCACCGGCGCGGTGCGTGAGGAATATGCCCGTGCGGGCCAGTGGAAAGCGCAGCCCGGCAAGCCAGCCGCAACCGAATAACCACCGCGCGCAAACCCGCAGAACAGGGTTAAGCGCCCCGAAACCCTGTTATCACACCAAGCCTTAGCGGCCACGGGGTTATTGCCATTGCTGCGCGCCCAAGCCCCTCCCCGGCGCGTGCATCAATAGCCAGAAAGCCCCTGCCCATGTCCGTCCGTTTTGCCCCCGCCCGCAACCCTGCCCGCCTGACCGGCTGGTATGCGCAAGCACGCGGGCTGGTGCATCTGGCGCAGGTGAGCGCCGCCAATGATAACGGCGATGACGCGCTGCCCAAGACGACCTTCGATCCGCTGCTGACCGATGCGCTGCGCCACTTTGCCACGCATGGGCTGGGCGCTGTCAAAGCGGCGCTGGACGAAGCCGAACACGCCCGTGCGGCGGGCGACACCGAGGCGAACGCGCACTGGCTGGCGATCACCGGAATGTTCGACCGCCGCCGTGCCGCAGCGGCAATCGGCAAAACCGCCTCTGCCTGACATCACCGCAGCGACGCTACGGCGTTTCCCTGAGCCATTGTTTTGACACATTTAATGCAATTGCGAACTATTTGCAAAGATAGTTGCCGCGTCCGACCGTTTGGCGGTTGCAATCGCATTTACAGCGGCCTACCGCGCCCTATGTAATGCCTATGTAATGGGTGCCCAGCCGCTCGGGACGGGGCAGGCACCGGCCTTTTGCGCCTTTCACTTCGTCCCGATGGATCAGGGAAGGAAGTCCAATTATGGCCCGCACCAAAATCGCGCTGATCGGCGCAGGGAACATCGGCGGCACGCTCGCTCACCTCGCAGCCACCAAAGGCCTTGGCGACGTCGTGCTGTTCGACATCGCCGAAGGCGTGCCGCAGGGCAAGGCGCTTGACCTGTCGCAGTGCGGCCCGGTCGAAGGGTTTGACGCCCGCATCACCGGCACCACCGATTACGCCGACATCGCAGGCGCGGATGTGGTGATCGTCACCGCAGGCGTCGCGCGCAAGCCCGGCATGAGCCGCGACGATCTGCTCGGCATCAACCTGAAAGTGATGAAGTCGGTCGGCGAAGGCATCGCTGCCAACTGCCCCGATGCTTTCGTGATCTGCATCACCAACCCATTGGACGCGATGGTGTGGGCGCTGCGCGAGTTTTCGGGCCTCCCCGCCAACAAGGTCGTCGGCATGGCTGGCGTGCTGGATTCGGCGCGGTTCGCCACCTTCCTCGCGTGGGAATTCGGCGTTTCGGTGAAGGACGTGAACGCCTTCGTGCTCGGCGGCCACGGCGATACGATGGTGCCGGTCCTCAGCTACTCGACCATCAACGGCATCCCGGTGGCCGACATGGCGAAGATCAAGGGCATTTCCGAAGACCGCCTCGGCGAAATCGTCAAGCGCACCCGCGCGGGCGGCGGCGAGATCGTCGCGCTGCTCGGCACCGGATCGGCGTTTTACGCCCCCGCCACCAGCGCCATTTCGATGGCCGAAGCCTACCTCTACGACCAGAAGCGCATCCTGCCCTGCGCGGTGCAGGTTAACGGCAATTACGGCGTCGACGGGCTTTACGTAGGCGTGCCGGTGGTGATCGGCGCAGGCGGCGCGGAGGAAGTGATCGAAATCAGCCTGACCGACGAGGAAAAGAAGAACCTCGGCGTGAGTGTCGATGCGGTCAAGGAGTTGCTCGAGGCGTGCAAGGCGCTGGATCCGAGTCTGAGCTAATTCGTGAGTCCCCGCGAAAGCGGGGACCTCCATCGGCCTAGTGCCAAGCTGAAAGAGGTCCCCGCCTTTGCGGGGACTCGCAAGAGGGAATAGAAATGTCCATCCTCGTAAACAAAGACACCAAGGTCATCACCCAAGGTATGACCGGCAACACCGGCACCTTCCACACCCAGGCCGCGCTCGATTACGGGACGCAGATGGTTGGCGGCGTGACCCCCGGCAAGGGCGGCACTACCCATATCGGCCTGCCGCAGTTCAACACCGTAGCCGAAGCCAAGGCCGCGACCGGCGCGACCGCCAGCTGCATCTACGTGCCGCCGCCGTTCGCCGCCGATGCGATCTGCGAAGCGATCGATGCCGAGATCGAGCTGATCATCTGCATCACCGAAGGCATCCCGGTGCTCGACATGGTGCGGGCCAAGCGTGCGCTGTCCGGCTCCAAATCGCGGTTGATCGGCCCCAACTGTCCCGGTGTGCTAACCCCGAATGAATGCAAGATCGGCATCATGCCCGCCAACATCTTCAAGAAGGGTTCTGTCGGCATCGTCAGCCGTTCCGGCACGCTCACCTATGAAGCCGTGCACCAGACCACCATGGCGGGCCTCGGCCAGACCACGGCTGTCGGCATCGGCGGCGATCCGGTCAACGGCACCAACTTCATCGACATGCTCGACCTGTTCCTTGACGATCCGGAAACCGAAAGCATCATCATGATCGGCGAAATCGGCGGCAGCGCCGAAGAAGAAGCCGCCGCTTTCATCAAGGCCGAAGCCGCCAAGGGCCGCGCCAAGCCGATGGTGGGCTTCATTGCCGGCCTCACCGCCCCTCCGGGCCGCCGCATGGGCCATGCTGGCGCGATTGTCAGCGGCGGTCAGGGCGGCGCGGAAGACAAGATTGCGGCGATGGAAGATGCAGGCATCCGCGTCAGCCCCTCGCCGTCAGAACTCGGCACCACGCTCGCCGCGATGCTGAAAGAACTGGTTTGAAAAGATTGTGAGTCCCCGCGCAGGCGGGGACCTCAGTCGGGGGAGTGCCATGCTGAATGAGGTCCCCGCCTTCGCGGGGACTCACAAGACGGGAAACGAGACAGGTAAGTGAAAGGCGGCTTCGTCTACATCCTCACCAACAAGCCTGACGGCGTTCTCTACATCGGAGTAACCATCGACCTCGCAATGCGAATTGAACAACACCGGCTTGGTAAAGTTTCGAGCTTCACGAAAAAATACAATTGCCACCGCCTTGTCTGGTTCGAATGGTTTGATGATCTGAACGACGCGCAGCGTTTCGAACGGCGCATGAAGAAGTGGAACCGGGAATGGAAAGTAAAGCGGATCGAAACCTGCAATCCGGCGTGGGACGATTTAACGGACACCATTCCGCACATTGTTTGAGCGCGGCGTCGCTCTGAATCGAGGGAGGTCCCCGCCTGCGCGGGGACTCACAAGGTATTGATATGAACAAGCCGACCGATAGCCTCATCCCCGCCTTCACCGATCAGGAAGGCCCGCAGCCCGGCCCTTCGTGGGAGCGGCGCGGGTGGCTTGATACGCTGGCCGATAGCGCATCCGATCTGACCTCCGCGATGGATCCGACCGAGATGCGGATCGTGGTGGCGAAGTCCGCGAAGGACGCGGGCAAGCCTGCCGATCCCAAGGCGGTCGAAAAGGCCGCGGCGCTCTCCATCTCGGCAATGCAGTTGGTGCGGCTCTATCGGGTGCGCGGGCACATGGCGGCGGATCTCGATCCGCTGGGCCTGTCGGATCGCGAAGGGCCGGAAGACCTGAAGCTCGAATGGCACGGGCTGGCGGGCAAGGAAAACGAGGATGTCTATGTCGGCGGCGTGCTCGGCATGGAATGGACCACGGTGGGCAAGCTCCACCAGCGGCTGCGCGAAGTCTATTGCGGCAAGGTCGGCCTTGAATACATGCACATCGCCGATACCGAGGAACGCCGGTTTCTGCAGGACAAGTTCGAAAGCCCCGGCGAAACGATCCAGTTCACCCCCGAAGGCAAAAAGGCGATCCTCGCGGCCGTGCTGCGCGGGGAGCAATATGAGGAATTCCTCGCCAAGAAATATGTCGGCACCAAGCGGTTCGGGCTGGATGGCGGCGAATCGATGATCCCGGCGCTGGAAGCCGTGATCAAGCATGGCGGTAGCTCGGGCGTGCGCGAAATCATCTACGGCATGGCCCACCGCGGGCGCTTGAACGTGCTCGCCAACGTGATGGCCAAGCCATACCGCGTGATCTTCCACGAATTTTCGGGCGGCAGCGCCAACCCCGAAGATGTCGGCGGATCGGGCGATGTGAAATACCACCTCGGCACCAGCACCGACCGTTCGTTCGACGAAATCTCGGTGCATATGAGCCTTGTGCCCAACCCCTCGCACCTCGAAGCGGTGAACCCCGTGGTGCTGGGCAAGGCGCGCGCGCAACAGGCGATCCGCGATGATCTCAGCAAAAAGGAACAGGTGCTCCCCGTTCTGATCCACGGCGATGCCGCCTTCGCGGGGCAAGGGGTGGTGTGGGAAAGCCTCTCGCTTTCGGGCGTGCCGGGGTATGATACCGGCGGCTGCATCCACTTCATCATCAACAACCAGATCGGGTTTACTACTAGCCCCAATTTCGCGCGCTCGTCGCCCTATCCGTCTGATGTGGCCAAGGGCGTGATGGCGCCGATCCTGCACGTCAACGGCGATGACCCCGAAGCAGTGACGTTCGCCTGCAAACTGGCGGTGGAATATCGCCAAACCTTCCACCGCGACGTGGTGATCGACATGTGGTGTTACCGCCGCTTTGGCCACAACGAAGGTGACGAGCCCAAATTCACCCAGCCGCTGATGTATGATGGGATCCGCGCGCATCCCAAGGTCAGCGTCAGCTACGAAAAGCGGCTGATTGGTGAAGGCGTGATTGAACCCGGCACGCGCGAGCGGATGGCGGGAGAATTCGTCGCGCTGCTCGAAGAAGAATTTAAAGCGGGCAAAAACTACAAAGCCAACGAAGCCGACTGGTTCGGCGGGCGCTGGTCAGGGCTGAACAAGCCCGCCGATCCGGAAACCGCGCGGCGCAATGTCGAAACCGCAATCGAACCCAAGGTGTTTGATTCGCTGGGCCGGGTGCTGACCGAGGTGCCTGACGATCTGGGCATCCACAAAACGCTGGAACGCGTGATCGCTGCCAAGCGTGAAATGTTCGCCAATGGCGACGGTTTCGATTGGGCCACCGCCGAGGCGCTCGCTTTCGGCAGTCTGGTGATGGAAGGCTACGGCGTGCGCCTGTCCGGGCAGGATTCGGGACGCGGCACCTTCAGCCAGCGCCACGCGGTATGGGTCGACCAGAAAAGCGAACGCAAATATGTGCCGTTGAACACCCTGCCGCACGGCAAGTTCGAAGTGCACGATTCCACCCTGTCGGAATATGGCGTGCTCGGCTTCGAATACGGGTTTGCGATGGCCGATCCCAAAAGCCTGGTGCTGTGGGAAGGCCAGTTTGGCGATTTTGCCAATGGTGCGCAGATCATGATCGATCAGTTCATCGCCAGCGGCGAATCCAAATGGCTGCGCGCCAATGGTCTGGTGATGCTGTTGCCGCATGGCTACGAAGGGCAAGGGCCGGAGCATTCCTCGGCTCGGCTCGAACGGTTCCTGCAATTGTGTGCGGATGACAATATGTGCGTGTGCAACATCACCACCCCGGCCAATTACTTCCACGTGTTGCGCCGCCAGATGCTGCGGTCGTTCCGCAAGCCGTTGATCATCATGAGCCCCAAGTCGCTGCTGCGCCACCCGCTGGCCAAAAGCGCGAAGGGCGATTTCACCGGCGAAACGCATTTCATGCGCATCCTGTCGGACTCCGCCACGATTGCCGATGACAAGGTGCGGCGCGTAGTGCTGTGTTCGGGCAAGGTCGCCTATGATCTGATGGAAGCGCGCGATGCGGAAAGGATTGACGACGTGTCGATCATCCGGATTGAACAGCTTTACCCCTTCCCCGGCGATCCGCTGGCGGTGCGGCTGAAGCGGATGACCAACCTCAAAGACGTGGTGTGGTGTCAGGAAGAACCGAAAAACAATGGTTCGTGGTTCTTCGTCCAGAACCAGATCGAAGATGCGCTGACCGCCGCCGGGCATACGGGCAAACGCCCGCTCTATGCCGGACGCGCCGCCGCCGCTTCGCCCGCCACCGGGCTCGCCAGCCGTCACAAGGCCCAGCAGGAGGCGCTTGTCGCCGATGCGCTTGGCCTTTAGTTTTGTATCACACACCTCGCTCACCCTGCACTTGTCGAAGGGTCGGGTGCGGGGCTTCGACAAGCTCAGCCTGAGCGGTCTTAGGAAGAATGGGAACGCAGTAAATGGCCACTGAAATCACAGTCCCCGCCCTTGGCGAATCCGTCACCGAAGGCACGATTGCCGAATGGCTTAAACAGCCCGGCGATGCAGTCGCTGCCGATGAACCCATCGTCAGCCTGGAAACCGACAAGGTCGCGGTTGACGTGCCCTCGCCCGTCGCGGGCGTCATGTCCGAACACCGCGTTGCGGTGGGCGACACGGTCGAAGTGGGCGCGGTAATCGCGGTGGTGGACGAAGGCGCGACGGCCTCTGCCCCCAAAGCCGCGCCTGCCCCTGCGGCGGCCAAGGCTGATACCGCTGCGCCAGCGCCTGCCGCGTCCGAAGAACTGCTGAATGCGGCGCAAACCATGTCGCCAGCTGTGCGCCGCGCGGTGCTGGAACACGGGGTTGACCCCTCAACCATCAAGGGCAGCGGCAAGGATGGCCGGTTGACCAAGGAAGACGTGCTCGCCGCGGCTGAGGCGAAGGCCAAGGGCGGCACTCCCGCGCCCTCGCCCGCCCCTGCCCCGGCGGCAACCCCCGCCCCAACTGGCGGCGCGCGCGGCGAAGAGCGGGTCAAGATGACCCGGATGCGCCAGACCATCGCCAAGCGGTTGAAGGGCGCGCAGGAACAGGCCGCGCTGCTCACTACCTTCAACGATTGCGACATGAGCGCGGTCATCGAAGCACGTGAGAAATACAAGGACTTGTTCGCGAAAAAGCACGACATTCGCCTCGGCTTCATGGGCTTTTTCGCCAAGGCCGCCTGCCTTGCGCTGAAAGACGTGCCAAGCGCCAATGCCTATATCGAGGGCGACGAAATCGTCTATCACGACTATGTCGATATCTCGGTTGCGGTGTCGGCGCCCAACGGGCTTGTCGTCCCCGTCATCCGCGATGCCGACAAGAAGGGCTTTGCCCGGATCGAACAGGACATCGCCGATTTCGGCGCGCGCGCAAAAGCTGGCACGCTGACGATGGACGACATGAGCGGCGGCACCTTCACCATCAGCAACGGCGGCGTGTTCGGCTCGCTTATGAGCACCCCGATCATCAACCCGCCGCAGTCGGCAGTGCTGGGCCTCCACCGGATCGAAGATCGCCCGGTTGTACGTAACGGCCAGATTGTGATCCGCCCGATGATGTATCTGGCGCTGTCCTATGACCACCGCCTGATCGACGGACGCGAGGCGGTAACCGCGCTCAAGATCATCAAGGAAGCGATCGAGGATCCGACGCGGATGTTGATTGATTTGTGAGCGTGTAAATCGCATCGTCACCCCAGCGAAAGCTGGGGCCTAGAGCGGCAAGCTTGACCCCCGCAGCCTGAGATCCCAGCTGTTGCTGGGATGACGGAGAAAAAAATGGCTGACCACAATTACGATTACGACGTCCTCATCATCGGTGCCGGCCCCGGCGGCTATGTCGCGGCGATCCGTGCAGGCCAGCTCGGGCTGAAGACCGCCTGTGTGGAAAGCCGCGAGACGCTGGGGGGCACCTGCCTCAATGTCGGGTGCATTCCATCCAAGGCGCTGCTGCATGGTTCGGAACTGTTCGAGGAAGCTGCGGGCGGCCACTTCGCCACTTGGGGCATCACCGCCACGCCAAAGCTCGACCTCTCCAAGATGATGGCCGAAAAGACCAAGGCCGTGGGCGAGTTGACCGGCGGAATCGAATTCCTGTTCAAGAAGAACAAGGTCACATGGCTGAAAGGCCACGCCGCGTTTGAAGACGCGCACACCGTCAATGTCGGCGGCGAGAAAGTCACCGCCAAGGATATCGTGATCGCCACCGGGTCGAACGTCACCCCGCTCCCCGGCGTTGAGGTCGACAATGCGGCCAAGCGCATCGTTGACAGCACCGGCGCGCTTGATCTGGACGAAGTGCCCGAACATCTGGTGGTGATCGGCGGCGGGGTTATCGGGCTCGAACTCGGCTCGGTGTGGCGCAGGCTCGGCGCGAAAGTCACCGTGGTCGAATTCCTCGACCAGCTGCTCCCCGGCATGGACGGCGACGTGCGCAAGGAAGCGCAGAAAATCTTCAAGAAGCAGGGCATCGACATGATGCTCAGCCACAAGGTCACCGGCGCGAAGGTTGCTGGCAAGAAAGTCGCCCTCACCATCGAAAAATCGGCGGGCGGCGATGAACAGACCATCACCGCCAGCCATGTGCTGGTATCGATCGGGCGGCGCCCCAATACCGATGGCCTTGCGCTCGACAAGGCGGGCCTTGCCGTCAACAAGCGCGGGCAGATCGAAATCGACCACGATTTCCGCACTTCTGTGCCCAATATCTGGGGGATCGGTGACGTGGTTCCCGGCCCGATGCTGGCGCACAAGGCCGAGGATGAAGGCATCGCGGTCGCTGAAAACATCGCGGGCCTGACCGGTATAGTGAACCACGATGTGATCCCCAGCGTCGTCTATACCGCGCCCGAAATCGCAGGCGTCGGCATCACCGAGGAAGAGGCCAAGGAACGCGGGCTCAGCGTCAAGGTCGGCAAGTTCCCGATGATGGCCAACAGCCGCGCCAAGGCCAACCGTGACACTGATGGCTTTGTGAAGGTGATCGCTGACGCCGAAACCGACCGGGTGCTGGGCGTGTGGATCATCGCCAGCCTTGCAGGCACGATGATCGCTGAGGCCTGCATTGCAATGGAGTTCGGCGCAACATCCGAAGACATCGCCTACACCTGCCACGCCCACCCCACCCACGCCGAAGCGTTGAAGGAAGCAGCGATGGCGGTGACGGGCAAGCCGATCCATATGTGATTTGCCATGACCCGCTCAGTTGCCATCATCGGAGCGGGTCAGATCGGGTTTGCAGCGACACATGCGTTTTGCACAGAAGCGTGGGATGTCACCATTCTCTCCCGCACGCGTCCGGCGTGGCTTCAGTTTCCTCAGCAGTGGCGTGCCTATGATGCTGGGGTAGATCCACCCCCGCGCGCCGATGCGGTGCTGGACACCATTGCTTACGACGCAGCAGACGTCAGCCACTACGATCCCGATTGCATCGGCAGGCTCATCGTGGTTTCATCGGCAAGCGTATATTGTGATGATCAGGGCCGAACGCTTGATGAGGGGCCGGTCAACGGTTACCCCGAATTCGCGGGAGCCATCACCGAACACCAATCCACTGTTAAAGGTGGGCCGGAAAGCTACTCGACGCGCAAGGTAAGAATGGAAGAATGCGTGCGCGCCCTGTTTGGCGAACGCGCCACCATCCTGCGTCCCTGCGCGATATACGGCCAATGGTCACGGCACCCGCGCGAATGGTGGTTCGTCAAGCGGTTGCTCGATGGGCGGGCGCACATTCCACTGATCTTCGGCGGGCAATCGCAATTCCAGACCAGCGATGTCGGCGCGATTGCAGCCACTGCCGAGGCTTCTGCCAGCCTTGGAGTGGGCGGCATATTCAACATTGCAGACGCCGATGCGCCCAGTGTGCGCGAAATTGGCGAAGCAATCGCCGCCTGCCTGGATAAGGACGTGGAGTTTGTCGGGCTTGAAGAAGTGGGACTGATTGGACGAACACCGTGGTCAGTGCCCAGGCCTTTCATTGTTTCGTCTGCTCGTGCGGCGGTGGTGACAGGCAAGCAATCGTGTAGTTATGCCGACCGAATGCCCCTCGCAGTGCAGTGGCTGCATCACCATGCCCCTGCGGATTGGCGGGTGGCCTTCCCCCAGCTTGCCGCATATCCGTGGGATTTGTTCGATTACGCGGTAGAAGATCGCTTTTTCGCCTCGCTGTGAACGGCTGGGCTATTGCCAATGAAAGAGGATGATCAACCCATGGCCTATCCGCAATTGACCGACAAACCCGGCGCGCTGGAAACGGCTGCTGCGATCCGGGCGGGAACACTCAGCGTTGCCGAGGCGGTCGATGCGGCGATCACCCGGGTTGAGAAATACGACAGCAGCATCGATGCGCTGGCGGTCCCGGATTTTGAGCGTGCTTACGACACTGCCACGGCGATGGACAAACACGGCCCGCGCCCCGATCAGCCGCTGTTCGGCGTGCCGATGACGATCAAGGAAAGCTTTGACATCGCGGGCCTGCCTACCACCTGGGGGCATCCGCGTTACAAGGATCAGATCGCCCCGCGCGATTCCTTGCTGGTGCGGCGTTTGAAGGCGGCGGGCGCGGTAATTATCGGCAAGACCAACGTGCCGGTCGACCTCACCGATTGGCAAAGCTTTAACCCGGTCTATGGCCGCACCTCCAACCCGCACAACGCCGAACGCTCCCCCGGCGGATCATCGGGCGGCGCAGCGGCAGTGGTGGCGAGCGGGATGGTGCCCTGCGATTATGGCACCGACATCGGCGGATCGGTGCGGGTGCCCGCGCATTTCTGCGGCGTTTGGGGGCACAAGACCACCTGGGGCCTCATCCCCAAGCACGGGCACGATCACCCCGCCATGTCGCGGCGCGATGGCTTTATTGCAGCCCATGATGGGGCCTTGTCGATCGCTGGCCCCTTGGCGCGCAACCCTGATGATCTGGCGGTGCTGACCGAAGTCGGCGCGGAGGTGCCGCTGCGCCGCCGGGCCAAGCCGCTGAAGGAATGCCGCCTGCTCGCCATCACCGCGCTGCCGAACGCGCCGGTGGATGCCAGCGTGATGCAGCCGACCGAGGCGGCGCTGGAAACCCTCGCCCGCGCTGGTGTGACGATCGAGCGTGCGAGCGACCTTGTCCCCGATCAATCGCAGCAATATCGCCACTATCTCAAGATGATGAACGTGGCGATGGCGCGCGGCGCGCCTGCGCCCGATGGCAAGCGTGCGAGTGCAACCGACTGGTTTGATCTGATGGACGCGCAGGCCGCCAATATCGCGCAGTGGGAGGCGTTGTTTGAAACCTACGACTTCATCCTCGCCCCGCCCGCGCCGGTGCTGGCCGTGCCGCACAGCGACAAGGCGGTGTTTCGCGGCACGCTCACCATCAACGGTGCGGAGGAACCCGGAGGCAATGCGCTCGCCTGGGCGGGATTGGCGACCTTCCCCGGCCTGCCCGTCACCGTGCTCCCCATCGGCAGCGGCAGCTATCTGGGCGCAGACCTGCCGTGCGGAATGCAGGTGATCGGCCCGCGTTGGAGCGACCTTGATTGCATCGCAGCTGCGGCGGCCATCGGTCAGATCTTGCACGGTTGATGCAGGTTCGCCATGGCGCAAGGCATGGCACGCAAACCCTTCATGCGCACTCTGGCGAAATGGCACATCTGGCTCGGCTGGCTGGTCGGGGTGCCCATCGTCATGTGGCTCGCCACCGGATTGCTGATGGTGGCGCGCCCGATAGAGGACGTGCGCGGCGATCATCTGCGCCACGCCATGCCGCCTGCGCCGCTGGTCATCCCCGGCAGCACGCTCGCCGCGCCCGAAGCCGCGTTGAAAGATATGCGCGTGACCATGCAGGATGGCCGCGCGGTGGCGATCCTCACCACGCTGGATGGCGCGGTCAACCGGGTCGATTTCGCCAGCGGAGCGTCGCTCCCCCCGCTGGATGCCGCCGCTGCGCGCGCGCTGGTGGCAAAGCGGATCGTGGGCGGCGACAGGCCTGCGCGCGTCACGCTGTTCCCCGCCGACCGCACCCCGTTCGATTTCCGCCGCCCGATTGCGGTGTGGCAGGTGGCGCTGAAAGACGGCACCAATGTCTATGTCGGGCGCGATACCGGCGAGGTTGAGGCGGTGCGCACGCGGTGGTGGCGCGCATTCGATATCGCCTGGGGCCTGCACATCATGGACCTGTCGGAACGGGAGGATACCAGCCACCCGATCCTGATCCTGTTCGCGGCGCTATCGCTCACCGGGGCGCTGATCGGCACCACACTGATGTTCCGCCGCCGCCGCGCACGGCGGGCCGCCGTATGACCCCCGCTGTCCTCACCCCGATTCTCGATCTGCTCGATATCGCCGGGATTGCGGTGTTCGCGCTGTCGGGCGCGGTGCTGGCCGCGCGGCTGCGGCAGACTTTCGTTACGATGGGCTTTTTCGCACTCGTCACCGGCGTCGGCGGGGGCACGGTGCGCGATCTGCTGATCGGCGCGCCGGTGTTCTGGATTGGCGATGCATGGGTGGCGGCGGTGTGCCTTGCCACGGCGCTGATTGCGTGGTTCACCCCGGTGCGCTGGTGGGAGGGCAAGCTGTTCGCCTATGCTGACGGTGCGGGGCTGGCCGCCTATGCGGTGCTCGGCAGTGCCAAGGCGCTGGCTTACGGCGTGCCGCCCATTCCGGCCGCGCTAATGGGGATCATCACCGGCTGCGTCGGCGGGATCATCCGCGATGTGGTGGCGGGCCGCCCGTCGATCATCATGCAGCCCGAACTCTACGTCACCGCGGCCGCGCTGACCGCGGTGCTGACGGTGGCAGGCATGATCGCCGCCCCGCTGCTGGGCGTGCCCAAGGAATGGGTGTGGGGCGCAGGGTTTATCTGCGGCTTTGCCTTGCGCGCAGCCGCAATCCGCTGGGAATGGGGCCTGCCGAGCTATGGGGCGAGGGAAAAGGCCAATACCAATACGCGATGAGCCTTGCTCATCACGTATTGGTTAAGCCCGTGCGGCGCTTGAGCATTTCCAGCGCGTGATGCGTCAGCATCTCAGCGCGCTGGTAAGGACTCACTCTAACGCCCGTTCACCACGATCTTGACCTTCTGCCCCGGTGTCACGCTGTCGCTGCTGCCAAGCGCGTTGAGCACCCGGAAGCGTTCCACCTGCGCCGTGGGATAGGCCATTCGCCGTGCAAGGCTTGCAACAGTTTCCCCGCGCGCGACAGTGACCACCTGCAATTTCTTGGGCACCACGCTGCTCGCCTCAGCCTGCGTGATCCGCCGCATGGATTGGAACATTGCGTTAAACGTTGCCGCTTGCCCCGCTTGCCCAGCAGGCGTGATGGTGGTGAAGTGATAGGCCCGGTCGCGCGCAAATTCATACGCGAACACGGTCACATCCACTTGCGAATTGCCATTATTGACCCGCGCACTGCCATAGGCTGCTGGCAGGCCGTTGACAGTCGTGCGCTGCATCTGCGCGGGCGCGAGCGTGCTGTCCTTTCCGCCCAGCGCGGTGAACTGTTGACGCACATAGGTTTCCAGATTGCCAGCATAAGGTGCCAGCGTCATCTGCGCCTGCCCGCCCTGCCCCTGAATGCTGACCGCGCGGGTGCCGTTGACCATGTAGAACCCCTGCGGCGCGGTGAACGAAAAGCGCAGTTCAGGGTGAATGAACCGGCTGCCTTCGATCAGGCCCTGCGCAGGATCATCGCCATAAAGCAGGCCATTAATGCGCGTGAGGAAGGTATCGCGATTGGTCGTTCCGCCAGTCGCCGGGCCAGCTTTGGTCAGCGCGCTTTGCACCCGGCCCGCCGGGTCGGGGTGGGTTGAGGCCCATGTCGGCACGCTCGCATTGCGGCCCTGCAACTGGGCATCAAGCGTGTTTTGCGCCGCGAGGCTCGCCAGCACGGTGCCCATCGCGCGGCGGTCGTATCCCGCCTTGGTCAGGTATTCGATCCCCAGATCATCCGCCTGCAATTCCTGCGTGCGCGAAAACTTCAGCGTCAGAAGCTGCGAGCCTTGCATGAAGGTGCGCGACAGCGAATCGCCCAGTCCGGTATCGCCCAGCAGCACCGCACTGCCGATCGCGCCCAGCACCCCAAGGATCGAATTGCGCTGCGCCGTCTGCTGGCGCCGCTGCGAATGGCGCGCGGCGACATGGCCGACTTCATGCCCCAGCACGGCTGCCAGCTCGGCTTCGTTGTTCATCAACGTCACCAGCTGCCGGGTGGTGTAGATATAGCCGCCCGGCACCGCGAAGGCATTGTTGACGGGCGAATTGAGCAGGCTGACGGTGAAGCTTTCGCGTGCGTTGCCAAGGCCCGATTGCACCGCGATATTCTTGCCCACCTGCTCGACATAGAGCGCGTGGGAACCCGTCATCGCGCCGCCGAATTCGTTCAGCAGTTGCGGGTGAAACTCCGCGCCCTGCTTGGCTTCAGTCGGGGTGATCGGGGTTGAGGCTGACGGAATTGTCCCGCCGCCCATGCATCCCGCCAACGCCAGCGGCGCTGCACCTAACGCAAGGATCCTGCGTGTAATTCGTGTCATGTCCGGCTCTCCCCATGGATAATACCCGCTGACAGCCTACCGCCAAAGCAGCGCGGCGCAAACCCCTGAGGCAGGCGTGCTATCCGCCAATGCCGAGAAAGCGTTCCTCACGCGCGGCGATCAGCGCCTTGGCGCTTTTGCCTGACAGCAGATCGAGTTCTTCGGTCAAGGCCGCACCAAGAAGGCGCGCCGCCGCCGCCGGATCACGCTGCGCCCCGCCAAGTGGTTCCTTGACGATGCGGTCGATCACGCCGTCGCGTTTGAGATGCTGCGCGGTGACCTTCATCGCCTGCGCTGCATCAGCTGCCTTGTCCGATGTGCGCCACAGGATCGAGGCGCAGCCTTCGGGCGAGATCACCGAATAGACCGCGTGTTCCATCATCAGCACCCGGTTGGCCGCTGCCAGCGCCACCGCGCCGCCCGAACCGCCTTCGCCCACGATCACCGCCACCATCGGCACGGGGAGCGCGAGGCAAGCCTCGGTCGAACGGGCGATGGCCTCGGCCTGACCGCGCTCTTCCGCCTCGATCCCCGGAAATGCGCCCGATGTATCCACCAGCGTCACCACCGGCAGCCCGAATCGCCCCGCCAGCTCCATCAGCCGGATCGCCTTGCGATAGCCTTCGGGTTTGCCCATCCCGAAATTGTGCTTGATCCGGCTCTGGGTGTCATTGCCTTTTTCGTGACCGATCAGCATGATCCGGCGACCGTTCAGCCGCGCAAATCCGCCCATGATCGCCTGATCATCGCCATACAGACGATCCCCGCCCAAGGGCACAAAATCGCTGAAGGCATGGGCGACATAATCGTGAAAATGCGGACGCTGCGGATGGCGGGCGACCTGCGTCTTCTGCCACGGGGTCAGCGAGGCATAGGTGCTGGCGAGCAATTCGGTGCTTTTGGCTTCGAGCCGGGCAATCTCGCTTGCCACATCGACATCATGCAGCGCGTCAACACCGCGCAGCTGATCAATGCGTTCTTCAAGCGCGGCAACCGGCTTCTCGAAATCGAGGTGTGAAATCATGCGACGGCGCTAGTCTGATGCGGGCTTCGTGGCAAGCGGGTGGCAGGAATTGACCAGCGCAACCAGCCGCGCGGCATCGACGTGGGTGTAAATCTGCGTGGTCGAAATATCGGCGTGGCCCAGCAGCGTTTGCAGCACGCGCAGATCGGCCCCGCCTTCCAGCAGGTGGGTCGCAAAGGCGTGGCGCAGCACGTGCGGGCTGATGGCGGCGGGATCAAGCCCGGCGCGTGCCGCCAGCCCCTTGATCAGCTGAAACAACCGCATCCGGCTGAGATGCTGCCCGGTGCGAGAGGGGAACAGATAGCGCGAGGCCGGGGTCGCCGGGCGCAGCGCCACCCAGCGCGCCAGCGCCTCCAGCGCGCGCGCACCAACGGGCACCAGCCGGGTCGCCCCGCCCTTTCCCGTGATGGTGAGGAATGGCGCATCGCGCGGCACCGCCACCAGCGGCAGCGCCACCAACTCGGTAGCGCGCAGGCCCGAACCATAAAGCAGTTCGATCAACGCGAGCTGCCGCACCGCCTTGGGATCATCGCCCGCCGCTTCCTCTTCGGCGCGGGCGAACAGCGCGGCGATGGAATCGTGCCCCATCACCTTGGGCAGCGGGCGGCGGGTGCGCGGAGAAGGCAGCGCGCCCGACGGATCATCGCGCCGCCAGCCTTCATCCACTGCAAAGCCGAAAAACTGCCGCAATGCCGATGCCTTGCGCGCGACACTTGCCGGGGCGAGCGCGGCCCATTCCCCGGCAAGGCTGGCCACCGCATCGCGCGGAACGGCAGCCAGATCGCCGATCGCTTCCTCTGCCCCGCCAAGATCGCGGCGATAGGCGGCCAGCGTATTCGCCGCCGCCCCGCGTTCAGCGGCAAGCATGGCGAGAAAGGCTTCGGTCGCGGCGGACACCAGCCGGTCTCAGCCGCGCGCCACGGCCTCGGCGGCGATCATCCGGGCCTCGGCTCCCATTCCGACGCGGTTCAGCGCCGATGTGATGTGGAACAGGTGCAGCGGGGTCATCTGCTGCCAGCTTGACCCCTGCATCCCCAACCCGGCGAGCAGCGCCACCAAAGCGGGGTTGCCCACATCCGCAGCGCGCGCAATCGCGCGGCTCCAGCGGGTCTGCCGCGCCAGATCAATGCCCAGCTTATCGGCCAGCGCGCGCGAATCACCTGCGTTCAACCGCCCCAGCCCGGCCAGCCCGGCCACCAGAAACGCCGATTTGCGCGATCCTGTGCTGTCATCATCGCTGATGAAACGTTCAACCGCGCCCTGCCCCACGCCATTGCTGCGCGGCGCGCTCAGCACGATCAGCGCCCAACCCAGCGAGCCATCTTTGACCACGCCGCGCCATGCCAGGGCATCGCGATCCAGCCCGGCGGTCAGCATCGCCGCAATCAGATCGCCTGCTTCATCCGCCAGCGCCGCATCGGCAGGAATGCGCGCGGCGGCATAGGCAGTCAGCACCCGCGCGCCGTAGCCATCACCCCCGCCCAGCGCATTGCCCGCGCCCCACAGCTGCTGCATCGCCGCGATCCGCGCGGATGGTTCCGCCGCAAGATAGGCTTCGCGCAGAGTGGCGGCGTTTTGCGCGGCATCGCTGGTGGCCGCCGGATCGGCATAGACTTCGGAATAGAGGTCAACCATCGCATCGGACGACAATATGCCCTCGCGCGCGGCGCGCCCGGCAAAGCGCGCGCGCTGAACCGCGGGCAGCATCGGCAGCAACGCGCCGGAACGGGCGTAATAGGCCCCGCCGCGTGCGGTAAGCGCGCTATTGAGCAGGTCTTCAGGCACAGGCTCCCCCAGCGACGTCGCCAACGCAAAGCGCCACGGGGCCAGTTCTTCCACGCCGTCCCATTCAATCTCGACCGCGCGTTGGCCCCGGCCTGCTGCACCAGCAAACCGCCGTGCCAGCAGCACATCAATGCGCGGGGCAATGCCGCGGCCCAGCGCCCGGTCAAGCTGCGCTGCGGCAAGCGCGCTTTCCCCGGCATAGGCATTGCAGATCGCCTGCAGCATCTGCCATTCGCCATCTTCGCGCACCGAACCTTGCAGCCGCACCGAAGGGCAAGCACCGGTAACATCGCCGCTCGCCAGATAGGCAATCAGCGCTTCCGAAGTCAGATCGGTTGACCAGTCGGCGGTATCAATATCCTGCACCAGCGCGCGGGTGAGCGCATATTCGCCCATCCCGTTGAGAGCCCGCGCCCGCAACGCGGCGAACTCCACCGCGTCCATCCCCTGCGGCGGTGCGAGGCGGCTCACCAGCGTGCGGC
Source organism: Alphaproteobacteria bacterium HGW-Alphaproteobacteria-7 (assembly GCA_002842735.1). Lineage (GTDB taxonomy): Bacteria > Pseudomonadota > Alphaproteobacteria > Sphingomonadales > Sphingomonadaceae > Erythrobacter. The sequence continues at coordinate 47,711 of PHEB01000021.1, forward strand.
GCAGTAGAATATGCCCCCAGCGCGACACCAGCGGGCCTTTGGTGCCTGCCAGCGCGGCGCGTACCAGTGCCGCTGGCTGTTTGGCCAGCGCCACCGGGGGCAGACCGCCCTCATCGCTCGCCAACACGCCCACACGGGTCAAGGCGCGGCGCGCACCGGGCGGAATATCGGATTTGGATTTGAGGCCGAGCAGCTGATCCAGCTCCTCGGTCGACATGGATTCGAGCTTTTCGAGGCTCGGCAAGCGGGCCAGGTCATCGCGGGTGATCGATGGCAGCGGCGGCAGCTCGGCAGGATTGAATGGGGCGGTTGATGGCGCGGGCACTCCCGGCAGCGCGGCAGGCCCGGTTGCTGGCGGCGCGGGCGTTGTCCCCGGCGTCGGTGTTGGCGCAGGCGCAGGACGCGGCGGCGGGGCAGGCGTGGGATCGTCAAACCCCGGCGGCAGGATCGATTCGGGCCGCTGCTGCGCCGCTGCAAAGCCCGCCAACCCCGCGCCCCCGATCGCGCCTGCCAGCCCCAGCGCCAGCACGCTGGCTGCCATTCCCAAACGGTTGCGCGTGGGCTTCATTGCGGCTGCTCCGGCAGTTCGATCTGTTCGGCAATCGGTCGCAGCGCCTGTTCGCCGCCATCGATCCAGGCAAGCACCAGCGCGGCTGTTATCACCCCGCCCGCAATCAACAGCCAACGCATCGGCCCGCGCTGGCGCGCAGGCGCATCCGGAAGACCGTGCAGTGACGTAAGCGGGCGACGCTGGTTTGCCATATTGCGCCCGCCCTAGCCCATCTATAGGCCATGCGGCAATGATCGGAACACCGCCCAAACGCGAACAGGATATCGCCGCCCCGGATTTCGCCGCGATCGCCGCGCGCATCACCCGCCCGGTGGTGCTGGTGGGGTTGATGGGCGTGGGCAAATCCACAGTGGGTCGCAAGTTGGCAAGCCTGCTGCGGCGCAGTTTCATCGACGCTGACGAAGCGATTGCAGAGGCCGCCGGGCGTTCCATCCCCGAAATCTTTGAAACCTTTGGCGAAGCGCATTTCCGCGACGGCGAACGCCGCGTGATCGCGCGGCTGATCGACGAAGGCCACGGGGTGATCGCCACCGGCGGCGGTGCATTCATCGATCCCGCCACCCGCGCGACGATCCTTGAACGCGGGATCGCCGTGTGGATTGACTGCGACATTGATACGCTGGTCGAACGCACCGCGCGGCGCGACACCCGGCCCCTGCTGAACAGCGGCGATCCGCGCGAAATCCTCACCCGGCTAGCCGCAACCCGCGCGCCCTTCTATGGCGAGGCTCCCATCCGCATCATGAGCGAGAACGGCCCCCACGCCGAAACCGCGCGCGCGATTATCGAGGCGATAGACCAATGGCTGTAATTCCCGTGGCACTGGCGGGCCGCGCCTATGATGTGGTGATTGAACCGGGCCTGCTGGGCCGGATTGGCACGGCAGCGGCGCGGTTGCTGGCGATCTATGCGGGCGGGCGCAAAGTGCCGTTCGTCGCGGATCAGAACACCCACCGCCTCTATGCCGCCGGGATCGAGGCTGATCTGGCCGCGCATGGTTTCACCGCCGAATGGTTCGTGGTTGCGCCGGGGGAGGACGCCAAAAGCTGGGCGGTGCTGGAGGCGCTGTGCGATTGGCTGCTGGCGTTGGGCATTACCCGATCTGACCACGTGTTCGCATTGGGCGGCGGAGTGGTGGGCGATCTGGTCGGCTTTGCCTGCGCGATTACCAAGCGCGGCTGCGGCTTCGTGCAGATCCCCACGACGCTGCTGGCGCAGGTTGATTCGTCGGTGGGCGGCAAGACCGCGATCAACACGGCGGCGGGCAAGAACCTGATCGGCGCGTTCCATCAGCCCGCGCTGGTGCTGATCGATCCGCTCGTGCTCGCCACCCTGCCGGAACGCGAAATGCGCGCCGGTTATGCCGAGGTGCTAAAATATGGGTTGTTAGGCGATGCAGCGTTTTTCGATTGGCTGGAGGCCAACGGGTCAGCGGTGCTGGCGCGTGAACCCGCCGCGCTCGAACACGCCATCGCCACCAGCATCGCGATGAAAGCCGCAATCGTTGCCGCAGATGAGCGCGAGACGCTGGATCGCCGCGCACTGCTCAATCTCGGCCACACTTTCGGCCATGCGCTGGAGGCAGAGACCGGGTTTTCGCAGGCTCTGCTGCATGGCGAGGCGGTGGCGCTCGGCATGGCATTGGCTGCGCGCTATTCGGCGCGGCGAGGGGAAATTTCAGCGGCGGATGCTGACCGCGCAGCAGGCGTGATTGCGGCGGCGGGATTGCCTGCGCACCTCCCCACCCTCGCTCTCAGCTGTGATGGCGCGCGGCTGGTAGATCATATGCGCTACGACAAGAAGGCGGAAGGCACCACCCTGCCGTTCCTGCTACTGCGCGCCATTGGTAATGCCTACGTGGCGCGCGATGTCGACCTGGCCGACATCGCCGCGTTTCTGGACGCCGAACTGCACAGCTGATCCAAGGATCAGAACCTGATGGCTTAACGCTTACAAATCGCCGTCGATGGTTTCAGGGATTTCCTCACCGGGAATCGGCCCGCCCGGATAGGCCGGCATAGGGCCTGCAACGACTGGTGTGGCGGGGGCCGACGGTGCAATCGCCTGCGGCTGCGCCATCCCGCCCATCGCGAGCCTGGCATCGGCATAGCGTTGTTCGCTCCACTGCCCTTCGGCACGGTCACTATCGATTGCGGGCGCAGCGCTGGAAAAGCCGCCGCTGTAATCGATCCCGTCGATCTGGCCATTATTGCCGATCCGGCACTGAAAGCCAGAACCGTTGAACAGCGCGCCGCTGACCAGCCAGCCTGCGCCAGTGCGTTGAACATTATCGACGCTATCAACCCGCACGTCGCGTTCAATCCGGGTCAGGCACTGATCAACCGCACTGTCGAGCCCGGACGATCCCGTGCCGCGCGGTGCTGCGCGGCGATTATCGGTACGGCGTTCCTGATAACGCGGGTTGTAATTGGGGTCATTCGCATCGCGTTCGACGATCACGACATCGCGGTCGCGGTCACGATTGCGGCGGTTGTTAGAATTGGCGATGGCAGGGCCGCGCCTGTAACCGCGGTAATGCCCCCGGCGGCAGCCCCACCGGCAGCGATAGTCAGCCGTGGCCGATGCCGGATCATAACGGCTGTGATCAAACGCGGCCGACGGCGCGCCAAGGCCCGCCGATGGAAGTGCGGCCGCAGCAGCGGGAGAAGCGAACAAGGTGGCGCCTGCAACAGCGCCTGCCAAAGCCAGCGCACGGGTATTAAGAGCCATTGATGCTCCCTCCTGTAAAAATCGGTGAGCGCCCACCATGCACCCTGATGAGCGCGAGGTTAGCCGTGCCAGGCTTGCGCTGGGCTGAACCGAATGCACAAGCCGCCCCGCTTTGCGTTGCACAAGGCGGGACGACCAGAACAGCTCGCTGAAAGGGGGGACGAGCTGAAAACGTATCAGCGCAGCCCCCGAACCCCGCTGAAATTGACCTGCGGCGCGCCGCGTCCATCAATGTGGCAGGTAAAGTTGCCGCGGTCGCTGCGGCGACCACCCCAGCGCGGCGAGCCTTCCACCGCAATCCGGCCCTTGACCCGGAACCCGTTGCGGGTGCGATCAACATCGCGCACGTCGACCACATCGGCGTAACGATAGCCGCCAATGCGCCGCGCCTGATTTTCTGCCGCCCTGACGCAGCGTTCCACTGCGGCGCGCGGGTTAGCGCTGCCGCCGTAGCCGCCGCGATAGTCGCGGTCGCGGTAAGCATAGCGGCGGTCATTCCGGTCGCCATCAAAGGCCCCGGCGAGCGCGGCGATCCCGCCGATCACCACAGCGCCTGCGATAATCTCGCCTGCGCCGATGCCCCCACGGTCGCGGTAATCATCCGCCATCGCAGGCGTGGCAGTGGCCGCAGTCAGTGCAGTGGCAGCGACCGCGCCGAGCGAAATCCGGGCCCATGTGCCGGAGGCCAGCCGGTTGGTCTTGGTGGTCATCGCATCTATCCTCGTCTGGCACCGCGCGCTGGATTGCGGAGGTGACAAGGACGTTTTGCGCGATTCGGGGTGATACAAAGCTGAATTGGGCTGGCAGGTTTTGTTAATCTAAATGACCACTTTACTGAACGCTCAAGCTACTCCGCTGGAAGGGCTGCCAGCACATCACGGGTAAAGGCAGCGATATCGAACCCAGCCCCGACCGGATCTTCGCCCCGCCGCACGATCACCACGTCACGGCTCGGCACGATCACGACATATTGTCCCCGATTGCCGAAAGCCGCGAAGGTATCGGACGGGACGCCCTCACTCTTGTTCATCAGCCAGAACCCCGCGCCATAACCGAACGGCCCATCGGGCTGCGGGCCGGCGGGGGTGGAGACATATTGCACCCAACCTTCGGGCAGGATGCGGGTGCCATCGGGCAGCCTGCCATCGTTGAGGTAAAGCTGGCCGAGCCGCGCCAGATCGCGGGCTGTCGACCAGACTTGGCTGGAGAGGACATAATTCCCCCGCCAATCAATCTCTGCGACCGTGTGCATCATGCCAAGATCTGCGAGCAGCTCCGCTGGCGGATGCGCGGAAAGGCTTTTCCCAATCGCCTGAATTGCAGCAAGCGTGTCATTATTGGCGTAGCGATAGACGGTACCCGGTGAATGGATTAGCGGCCATTGCAACGCGCGTTCGCGCACCGAAGCCCCGCCCCAATAGATTGGGTCGGTGCGGTTGCCGGGCGTGTCAGAATAGCGGCCCGAGCTCATGCGCAGCAGGTGATCGATGGTAATTGCGCGGCGCGGATCGCCTTTGGCAAAGCCGAGCCCTGCGGAACTCGTCACGTCCACATCGCCGCGCTGGACCGCAGCACCGATCACGGTTGCCGCAAGGCTTTTGGCAACAGACCACGTGCGTTGCGGCGTCGCTGGGTCAAAGCCGATCACGTAACGCTCGGCAATAATATCACCATTGCGCCGCACGAGCACCGCCGTTGTTCGCACGCCCTCTCCATAGCGTCCCGCGAAGGCTCCTGTGAACGCATGCTCCAATGCGGCAGGCGCTGCGGTGACACGCGCCTCGCTGCGCGCCCGGTTTGCGGGCAGATTGGCGGGGCGGCCGTAAAGGCTCCCAAACCACGCTGACGCGTTCAATCGTGCCATTGGCGTGACGCAATATTTGATAATCGAGATCACGTACGACACCATCCAGCGGCGCCTGTATCCCTACCAGCTCCCATTCGTGAACGCTTTCGGGCGTGCGCGTGGTGCCGTTGGCTTCGGCATGGGCAATCGCGCCGCACAGCATCAGCGCCTTGTATCCCGCGGCGAGCGCGCGGTCGTAGCGCGCGTCGAGGCGTTCCTGCTGGCTTTGTGCCGAAAGCGGTGTGGCAAGGGTGAGTGCGGCGGTTGCGGCGGCAAGGATCAGGGTTCTCATCCCCCTGTCATGCCACGCGGCCACGAAAATGAAAGAGCGCAAAAGAAAAGGGCCGAAAGCGTTTCCGCCCCGGCCCTTTGATCATTGCGCGATTCCCCGCGAAGGCGGGGATCTGGTGCATCTTCGGCTGAGTTCCCCGCCTGCGCGGGGAATCGCCAATGTGCTTACGCGTCTTCGCCTTCGTATTCATCGGCCTGAACCGGGCCGCTGTCCTGACCGCGTGCCGATTCGTCGCGGTCAACAAGTTCGATGATCGCCATCTGCACCGCATCACCGGCGCGCACCCCGGCGCGCAGCACGCGGGTGTAGCCGCCTTCGCGGTCCGAATAACGCTCGGCCAGCACTTCAAACAGCTTCTTCAGCTGGGTTTCGTCACCCAGACGCGCCATCGCCAAGCGACGGTTCGAAAGGCCGCCGCGCTTGGCCAGCGTGATCAGCTTTTCGAGATAGGGGCGCAGTTCCTTGGCCTTGGGCAGCGTGGTCTTGATCTGCTCGTGCTTGATCAGCGCGGCCGCCATGTTGCGGAACAGGGCGTTGCGATGGCCCGTCTTGCGGCCCAGCTTGCGGCCTGAAATACCATGACGCATTGTATCTATCCTTCGTTCGTAAAGAGCCCGTGCGAGGTAGCTCCATCCCGGTGACCGTTGCGGGCCGTCACCTTCGCCCGTCTTTCTGTGCGCTCCCGCGAAGGCGGGAGCCTCAACCCGCTAGCGAATTGCCAGCGGTTGGAGGTCCCCGCCTGCGCGGGGACTCGCCTCTGTTTAGCCCAACAGCTCTTGTTCGAGCTTCTTGGCCATTTCCTCGATGTTCTCAGGCGGCCAGCCGGGGATATCCATGCCGAGGCGCAGACCCATGCTGGAGAGCACTTCCTTGATCTCGTTCAAGGACTTGCGGCCAAAGTTCGGCGTGCGCAGCATCTCGGCTTCGGTCTTCTGAACCAGATCGCCGATATAGATGATGTTGTCGTTCTTGAGGCAATTAGCCGAACGCACCGACAGTTCCAACTCGTCCACCTTCTTGAGCAGGTAACGGTTGAGCTGGTTGGCGTCGCTTTCTTCGGGCTGCACCGCATGGCCGATCATGGTGCCGGTCGGCTGCGGAATGCCATCTTCGAAGTGGACGAACAGCGTCAGCTGATCCTGCAGGATGCGCGCGGCAAAGGCCACGGCGTCTTCAGGGGTGACAGTGCCATCGGTTTCGACGGTGAGGCTGAGCTTGTCGTAATCGAGTTCCTGCCCAACGCGGGCGCTCTCAACCTTATAGCTCACCTGACGCACCGGCGAATAGAGCGAGTCGACCGGGATCAACCCGATCGGCGCATCGACCGGACGGTTCTGCACAGCGGGCGCGTAGCCCTTGCCGATGTCAGCGGTCAGCTCCATGTTGAGCGTCGCGCCTTCATCGAGCTGGCAGATCACCAGATCCTTGTTCATCACCTCGATATCGCCGCTAACGGCAATATCGCCCGCCTTCACCGCGCCCGGGCCAGTGGCCGAAAGCTGCAAACGCTTGGGGCCTTCGCCTTCCATCTTCAGCGCGATCTGCTTCACGTTCAGGACGATGTCGGTGACATCTTCCCGCACGCCGGCAAGCGACGAAAATTCGTGCAGCACGTTCTCGATCTTGATCGAGGTGATCGCCGCACCCTGAAGGCTGGAGAGCAGCACGCGTCGCAGCGCGTTGCCAAGGGTCAGGCCAAAACCACGCTCAAGCGGTTCGGCAACGAAAGTCACCTTGCGCGTGCGGTCACCGCCATCCTTGATTTCGAGGGTGTTGGGTTTCTTGAGTTCCTGCCAGTTCTTCGTGTTGACGGACATGGATTTCCCCTAATTCGCCGTTATCGGGCGGTTCACATTCTAGGCGGGCCAGATGCGCTGGACGTCACGCGGCATCAGGCCCGTTCAGGCGGCGACGGCACGATCTGCCGCCACCATCCCGGCGGATCAGACGCGACGGCGCTTGGACGGACGAACCCCGTTGTGCGGGATCGGAGTCACATCGCGGATCGAGGTGATGTTAAAGCCCACAGCGGCAAGACCGCGAAGCGCGCTTTCACGACCCGAACCCGGGCCCTTCACTTCAACCTCAAGCGTGCGCACGCCGTGTTCGGCGGCTTTCTTGCCCGCGTCATCGGCTGCCACCTGCGCGGCATAGGGCGTCGACTTGCGGCTGCCCTTGAACCCCATCGCCCCGGCGCTGGACCAGCTGATCGCATTGCCCTGCGCATCGGTGATGGTGATCATGGTATTGTTGAAGCTGGCGTTGATATGCGCAACGCCGCTGCTGATATTCTTTTTGTCACGACGCCGAATACGGCCTGGTTCGCGTGCCATCGTTTTCTGTCCTCTAGCTCGTCAGAAGGAAAAAGCGTGAATGCCCTGGGGCCGACAGCTTACTTCTTCTTGCCCGCGATGGGCTTGGCCTTGCCCTTGCGGGTGCGGGCGTTGGTGTGAGTGCGCTGGCCGCGAACGGGCAGACCGCTACGATGACGCAGGCCGCGATAGGCGCGCAAATCCATCAGACGCTTGATATTCATCGCGGTCTGGCGACGCAAATCGCCTTCTACGGCGAAATCGGAATCGATGGTTTCACGGATCCGCAGCACTTCCTCATCGGTGAGGTCCTGCACACGCGCGCTGTGCGCAATGCCCAGCTTTTCAACGATCCGGAGCGCCGTGGTGCGGCCAATTCCGTGAATATAGGTGAGCGCGATGATCACGCGCTTGTTGGTGGGGATATTGACCCCGGCAATACGAGCCACTTATTTCTCCATGCTCCACAGGGGCTTGGCCACTTTTGGGCGGCCTCCCCCTATCTCAACGCTCAATCATTCTACTGGTCGCCTGCCCCCACGATCTGCGCGCTGCAGGATCGCAAACAGCAAAAATTCGGTCGGCACGCGCAACGGCGATGCCTGCCGAACCTGGTTCGAACCTTTCGAATGAGGGCGGCGCATAGGACGATTCGCGCGGGCCGTCAACCACAAGAGCGGGCTGCGCTAAATCTGACGCAGGCCGCCCGCTCAATCCTTTGTTGTCGCATCGTGAAAAGCTGAAAACCGGTTCCCACTTTTCAGCACGATGCTCTAGACGCGCGCGGTCGGATCAGACTGCTGGATCGCCGCTGAAATCGCCGAATGCATCATCAACCGAAGCTGGTTTCGGCTCGGGCTCGGGCTTCGGCGCGGTGGTATCCTTTGGCGGCGCTTCGGGCGCCGCATCGCTTTCGCTATCGGTCGCAGGTTCGTCGGGCTCCGCGCTCTCCGGCACGGCGGCGGCCTCATCAGCAACTTGCTCTGTCACTGGCCCCAGCAACGCAGCGAGTGCACCCAACTGCGCGCCCATCACCGCGTCGACCGCCTTGGAAATCACCGGCACTTCAAAGCGCATTGTGCCACCGACATTATATTCCCACACGATCCGGGTGCCTTGCTCGGTTTCGCTGATCGCGATGGTGAGAATGCCGATCACCGGCTCGCTCTGCAGCGGACCAAGCGCGCCCTGCATCCGCAGCGCCCGTTCGGGATAGGCCTGGATCACCCGCATATGTTCAACACTGCCTTGCAGCGTGAAGCGATCCGGCTCATCCACCTCGGGGATCGTCTCGCAAAAGCATCCGCCCGCCTGCGGGGTGAGCATCAAATTCGCCGCCTCGCCCGACCAGGTATGTTCAGATCGCCACCAACCCCCAGGGGAAATCAGCGCAAGCCATACGTCTTTGGGGCTGGCATCGACCACCACTTCGTGGCGCGATACGAAGCCGCTGTCGCTCGTCTGAGTCAATTCGGCAGCGGCAGGCGCTGATAGGGCCAGCGCGGCTGCAGTCAGTGTCGCACAGCGAAGCGCCTGTTTGATCCGCATCGCGCCCGCCTCAGCCGCGCATGATCGCGTCGATCTGATCGGCAACCGTGTCGATCGCGGCCATGCCGTCAACCCGGGTGACGATCCCTCGCGCTTCATAGCCGGGGAGGATCGGTGCGGTCTTGGCGCGATATTCCTGCATCCGCATCCGCACGGTTTCTTCATTATCATCCGGCCGACGCTTGAATTCGGTGCTGCCGCAAACATCGCACACGCCCGGTTTTGACGGCGGGTTGGCAACATCGTGATACAGCGCGCCGCAATTGCCGCAGGAAAAGCGGCCCGTGATGCGCTCCACCAGTGCTTCTTCGTCAACCTCAAGCTCGATCACGTGGTCGAGCGTGCGGCCATTGCGCGCCAGAATCCCATCCAGTGCATCGGCCTGCGCGGCCGTGCGCGGATAGCCATCAAAAATAACCCCGGTTTCTGGCGCCATTGCGGCAAGTTCGGCATCGATCAGGTCGGACACGATTTCGTCAGAGACGAGCTCGCCGCGCTCCATCACCGCTTTGGCCTTCTGGCCCACGGGCGTCCCGGCCTTGACCGCTGCGCGCAGCATATCGCCGGTTGAAAGCTGGCGCATGGCGTGGCGTTCAACAAGCCCGGCGCTTTGCGTGCCTTTGCCGGCACCGGGAGGGCCAAGAAGAATGATATTCACGAACCGTTCCCCATTGTCGCCCCGACTTGCGCGCCGGCGGCACTATTGCAGACTTGCGGGTTCACCCATGAGACCCGACGCGTCAAGTCAACTTGCGCCCGATATCAGCGCATCCGCCCCTTGAGCTTCGCCTTCTTGATCAGATCGCCGTATTGGTGCGCCAGCAGATGCGATTGAACCTGACTGATAGTATCCACCGTCACGTTCACCACAATCAGCAGGCTGGTGCCGCCGAGGAACAAGGGGATGCCGGTCTGCGCGATCATATATTCGGGCACCACGCAGACAACTGTCAGGTAAATCGCGCCGACCACCGTGATCCGCGTGAGCACATATTCAAGGTAATCAGCGGTGCGTTTACCCGGACGGATGCCGGGGATGAAGCCGCCATTCTTCTTGAGATTATCCGCCGTTTCTTCCGGGTTGAACACGACCGCGGTGTAGAAGAAACAGAAGAAGATGATGCCAATTGCATACAGCCCCATATAGAGCGGCTGCCCGTGCGCGAGATACTGGTTCAGCGTCACGATCACATTGCCGAACGTGCTTTCGGTATCGACCGAATTGCCCGCAAACTGCGAAATCGTCAGCGGCAAGAGCAGCAGTGAACTGGCGAAAATCGGCGGAATCACACCTGCGGTATTGATCTTGAGCGGCAAGTGCGAACGGTCAGCCTGCATCATCCCGCGCTGGGTCGCGCGTTTGGGATACTGGATCAGCAGTCGGCGCTGGGCGCGCTCGACGAAGGAGATCAGCAGGATCAACACCACCACCATCGCAATGAAGCCGATAATGACAACCGGTGCGATCGATCCCGTCCGCCCGCCTTCGAACAGGTTGGTCGCAAAGCTCGGAAACTGGGCGACGATGCCCGCCATGATGATCAGCGATATGCCGTTGCCAATGCCGCGACTGGTGATCTGTTCGCCCAGCCACAACAGGAACATGGTGCCGCCGACCAGACTGACAACAGCGCCGATGCGGAACAGATAACCGGGGTTGACCACCGCCGCGAGATCGCTCTGCGAGGCGAAACTTTCGAGGCCGACAGCGAGGAAATAGCCCTGAATGGCGCACAGGAACACCGCGCCATAGCGCGTGTACTGGTTCAGTTTCTGCCGCCCGCTGGCACCTTCTTTTTTCAAAGCCGCCAGCGTGGGATGCAGCGCAGAGGCCATCTGCACCACAATCGAGGAGGTGATGTAGGGCATCACGCCAAGCGCAATCAGGCTCATGCGTTCAAGGCTGCCGCCGGAAAAGGCGTTGAACAGATCTAGGATGCCGCCGCGCGTCTGTTCGTACAGATCGCTCAGGATCAGCGGGTTGACGCCGGGCAGCGGCACAAAGCTGAGGAAACGGAAAACGATCAACGCCCCGAGGGTGAACCAGATGCGTTGCTTGAGCTCCGTGGCCTTGGCAAAATTGCCGAGGTTCAGATTGCTCGCGATATTGTCGGCGCGTGATGCCATGTCGTCTCGTCGATCCTAGCTCATCGCCCGCTGGTCGCCACCGAATGGTGCCGCCGATCGGGCCATCTCCTGCGCGCCGGTGTTGCGCCAGTCGCAATCCCTTTGGGGATGCAGCGCAGCGCGCGGACACGTAAATAGGGAGCGCGGGGGCTGTTGTCGAACCCCCGCGCTCAGCATTTCGTCGATTACTTTGCCGCCGCGGCCTTTGCGGCCCTGTTCGCGTCGCGGCGGGCGAGCTTCTTTTCATGCTCGGGTGTCGGGGCCGGAGCCACTTCAACCTTGCCGCCAGCAGCTTCGACCGCAGCAATCGCGCCCTTGGTCGCGCCGGTTACAGCGAAGGTCGCCTTGGTGGTGATTGCACCCTTGCCCAGCAGCCGAACGCCATCCTTGCCATCGCGCACCAGACCCGCAGCGCGCAACGCGGCTTCGGTGGTGGTGGCCTTGGCATCGAGCTTGCCCGCGTCGATGAACTTCTGGATCATGCCAATGTTCACCTCGGCATAGTCCTTGGCGAAGGGATTGTTGAAACCGCGCTTTGGCAGGCGCATGTGGAGCGGCATCTGGCCGCCTTCAAAACCCTTTACGGCAACGCCCGAACGGCTCTTCTGGCCCTTCTGACCGCGCCCGGAGGTCTTGCCCTTGCCCGAGCCAATACCACGGCCAACGCGAGTCCGACCGTTGCGGGCACCGGGATTGTCGCGGATGTCATTCAGTTTCATAGTCGTGCACTCGCTTTCGCTTTTGTCGCGCTTCTCGGAATGCGAATCCCCGCACAGTCGGGGATCTCTTGCCGGTAGCGCAATGCCAGCGGCACGAGGCCCCCGCCTCGCGGGGGCTCACGGGGTTAAAATCAGTCGACCACCTGCACGAGATGCGGGATCTTGGCGATCGCGCCGCGAACTTCAGGGGTATCCTGCCGCTCGACGATCTTGTGCATCTTGTTCAGCCCAAGACCGATCAGGATCTTGCGCTGGCTTTCAGGACGACGGATCGGCGAACCGATCTGCTTGATCTTGATGGTTGCCATGCCTGTTTACTCCACAATCGCGGCAGCATCGGCTTCCGCCTCAGCTGCACTCGATCCGCCGCGACCTAAAAGGTCAGCAACCTTCTTGCCGCGCCGCTGAGCTACCGACTTCGGCGAAGTCTGCTCGGTCAACGCGTCAAAGGTGGCGCGGATCATGTTGTAGGGGTTCGAAGAGCCGACCGACTTGGTCACCACGTCAGCAACGCCCAGGCTTTCGAACACGGCGCGCATCGGGCCACCAGCGATGATGCCAGTCCCCGCCGGCGCAGTGCGCAAAGTCACCTTGCCCGCACCGAAACGGCCATTGCCGTCATGGTGCAGCGTGCGGCCTTCCTTCAAAGGAACGCGGATCATCTTCTTGCGCGCCGCAGCGGTCGCCTTGGTGATCGCTTCGGGCACTTCGCGGGCCTTGCCGTGGCCAAAGCCGACGCGGCCCTGACCGTCGCCAACCACGACCAGCGCTGCAAAGCCGAAGCGCTTGCCGCCTTTTACCGTCTTGGAGACGCGGTTGATGTGCACCAGCTTTTCGATGATGCCATCATCTTCTTCCTGCTTGCCGCCGCGACGGTCATCACGACCGCCCCGCCCGCGCCCGCGGTCACCGCCTTCGCGATTGCCGCCACGGCCCCGGCCACGACGGCCCTGTGCTTCACCGGCATCAGCGCCGGGTTCAACAGCAACTGCTGGGGTTTCGATGGTGTTCTCGGTGTTTGCGTTCTCTGGCATAATCAGAACTCCAGCCCACTTGCACGGGCGGCATCGGCCAGCGCCTTGACGCGGCCATGAAACAGGAACCCGCCGCGGTCGAACACGACCGTGGTCACGCCCGCCTTCTTGGCAGCATCGGCAATCGCCTTGCCAACCTCGGCAGCGGCATCGACATTGGCGCCGCTCACCTTGACGCCGAGCGTCGAAGCTGCGGCGACCGTGCGGCCAGCGGCATCATCGATGATCTGCGCATAGATGTGGCGGCCGGTGCGGTGCACCGACAGACGCGGCTTGCCACCAGCACGCGCACGCAGCGCAGTGCGGACGCGGCGACGGCGACGTTCGAACAGAGAAAGCTTTGCCATCTTACCTCTTCTTCCCTTCCTTGCGGAAGATATACTCGCCGCGATAGGCAATCCCCTTGCCCTTGTAGGGCTCGGGCTTGCGCCAACGGCGGATTTCAGCGGCGAACTGGCCGACAGCCTGCTTGTCGATGCCCGAAACTTCGACCGTGGTCTGGTCCGGGGTCTTGACTTCCAGGCCTTCAGGCACCGGAAGATCGACATCGTGGCTGTAGCCAAGCTGCAGCTTCAGATTGCGGCCCTGCGCATTGGCACGGTAGCCGACGCCCTTGATGACCAGCACCTTGGTGAAGCCGGCGCTGACGCCTTCCACCAGGTTCGACACCAGAGTGCGCTGCATGCCCCAAAAGGCCCGCGCCTGCTTGCTGTCATTGGCCGGCTTGACGACGATCTCGCTCTCTTCGACCTTGTAGTCGATGAGATCGGACAGCCCCAGCGTCTGGGTGCCCTTCGGCCCCTTTACGCTCAGCGTGCCATTCTCGATGGTGGCCGAGACCCCGCCAGGGATCGCCACCGGCTTTTTGCCGATGCGGCTCATCAGAACACCTCCGCCAGCACTTCGCCACCGACATTGTGGTTGCGCGCTTCGGCATCCGAAAGCACACCGCGCGGTGTCGAGACGATGGTGATACCCAGTCCGTTGCGCACAGTCGGCAGCTCTTTCGAGCCCGAATAGACGCGGCGGCCAGGCTTCGAAACGCGGGCAACATGCTTGATCGCAGGCTCGCCTTCGAAATATTTCAGTTCGATCCGCAGCGCCTTGTGCTTGCCCGTGCTGTCTTCGGAAAAGCCACGGATGTAGCCTTCACGCTGAAGCACTTCGAGCACGTTTGCACGCAGGGTGCTAGCCGGAGTCAGGACAGAGTCCTTCTTCGCGCGCTGGCCGTTGCGGATGCGGGTGAGCATGTCACCCAGAGGATCGGTCATAGCCATCTGTCAGTCCTCACCAGCTCGACTTGGTCAGGCCGGGAATCATCCCGCTGTTGCCGAGTTGACGCAGTTCGATACGGTTGATGCCGAACTTGCGGTAATAGCCGCGCGGGCGGCCGGTGGTGGCGCAACGGTTGCGCACCCGGGTCGGGTTTGCGTTGCGCGGAAGCTCCGCCATCTTGAGCCGGGCGACCAGGCGCTCGGACTCGTCAAGCGAGGTGTCGTTCGCGATTGCCTTCAGCTTCTCGTACTTCGCAGCGTACTGCTTGACGAGCTTCTTGCGCCGCTCATTCTTGTTGATCGAACTCAGTTTCGCCATGGACTTAAGCTCTCTTGCCTTGTGTTCCGTTCATGAGGTGGCTCACGCCGCCTCCTTCTGTTCGCCAGTTGTCGCGCTCGGGGCTTCACCCTGGAAAGGGAAGCCGAACAGACGCAACAATTCGCGCGCCTCTTCATCGGTCTTGGCGGTGGTTGTGACGATAATGTCCATCCCACGCACCTTTTCGATCTTGTCGTAGCTGATTTCGGGGAACACGATCTGTTCCTTCAGCCCCATCGCATAATTGCCACGTCCGTCGAACGAACGCGCATTCAGCCCGCGAAAGTCGCGGATGCGCGGCATTGCGACAGTCACCAGACGGTCGACAAATTCGTACATGCGTTCACGCCGCAAGGTGACCTTGCAACCGATCGGCATGCCTTCGCGCAGCTTGAACTGGGCGATCGACTTCTTGGCGATGGTGATGACCGGCTTCTGGCCAGCGATCAGCGCCATTTCTTCCGCAGCGATCTGAACCCTCTTCTTGTCCTGGCTCGCTTCGCCCACACCCATGTTGAGCGTGACCTTTTCGAGCTTCGGGACTTCGAGACGGTTCTTGTAACCGAACTTTTCGGTCATCGCCTTGACGATTTCGGCGTCGTATTTCGCCTTCATCCGCGGCGTGTAGGTGGCATCAGTCATTGATGGTCTCCCCACTCTTCACGGCAACGCGCACCTTCTTGCCATCCTTGGTTTCAAACCGGACGCGGGTGGGCTTGCCATCCTTGGGATCAGCCAGGGCGACCTTCGAAATGTGCATCGGGGCCGGGAACCGGTCGATACCACCTTGCGGGTTGGCCTGGCTGGGCTTGCGGTGACGGGCAGCGATGTTGACGCCGTCGACAACGATCTTGTTATCCTTGGGCATGACCTGAGCGACCGTACCGGTACGCCCCTTGTCCTTGCCCGAAAGGACAACAACATTGTCGCCCTTCTTGATCTTGGCGGATGACATTACAGCACCTCCGGCGCAAGGCTGATGATCTTCATGAACCCGCGGCCGCGCAGTTCGCGCACCACAGGGCCAAAGATACGAGTGCCGATCGGCTCCTCGTTTTTGTTCACCAGCACAGCAGCGTTGCTATCGAAACGGATGACGGTGCCATCCTGACGACGCACTTCCTTGCGGGTACGCACGATCACGGCGCGATGAACGTCGCCCTTTTTGACCTTGGTGCGCGGCTGCGCCTCCTTGATGGAGACGACGATCACATCGCCGACCGACGCGGTCCGACGCTTCGACCCGCCCAGCACTTTAATGCACTGGACGCGCTTGGCGCCGCTATTGTCCGCGACGTCGAGATTGGATTGCATCTGGATCATTGATCCGGTTCCTTCTCACTGGCTTTCCGGGACGCCCAATCCGACTGGGGCCCGGGAGTTCCGTTTACGCCTAATTCAGTTCCCGGCCGCTGCGACGTCGAGGTCAGCCTCAACCGCCTGCGTACCGCCCGCGACGACCCGATCTTTCACAATCCAGGTCTTGGTCTTGGACATCGGGCGGGTCTCTTCGATCCGCACGACATCACCCACGGTGAATTCGTTGTTTTCATCATGCGCGTGATACTTCTTCGAGCGCCGGATGATCTTCCCGTAGAGCGGGTGCTTCACCTTGCGTTCGACCTTCACGGTCACGGTCTTGTCGGTCTTGTCGGAGGTGACAGTCCCAACGAGGATGCGCTTTGGCATTGTCTACTCCTCAAGCCTTCGCAGCGGCGGCGGTGGCCGCTCGCTGGTTCTGCAGCGTCTTGATCTGCGCGATGCTCCGGCGCACCTGACGGATGCGCGACGGGGCTTCGAGCTGGTTGGTCGCAGCCTGGAACCGCAGATTATACTGCTCGCGCTTGAGCTCGGTGAGCTCAGCGGAAAGCTGATCATCGGTCTTGGTGCGAAGGTCCGCGATATCGGCCATTATTCGCCTCCCAGGTGGCTGGTGTCACCCAGACGGGCGACAACCTTGGTCTTGATCGGCAGCTTCATCGCTGCGCGCTCGAACGCTTCAGCCGCGAGCGGGCCTGCAACGCCATCGAGTTCGAACAGGATCCGGCCCGGCTTTACCCGCGCGGCCCAATATTCGACCGACCCCTTGCCCTTGCCCTGACGGACTTCGGCAGGCTTCTTCGACACTGGCACATCGGGGAAGATGCGGATCCAGAGGCGACCCTGACGCCGGATGTGACGGGTGATCGCACGGCGCGCAGCTTCGATCTGGCGCGCAGTGAGCCGATCAGGCTCCATCGCCTTGAGGCCGTAGGAACCAAAGTTGAGATCGGTGCCGCCCTTGGCGTCGCCCTTGATCCGGCCCTTGAAAGCCTTGCGGAATTTGTGTTTTTTCGGTTGCAACATGGTCTGTTACCTCTAGCGGGCCGGCCGGACGCCGGAAGTCTGCGCTTCCAGCATCAGGCGATCTTGCGCGGTCGGATCATGAGCGAGGATCTCACCCTTGAAGATCCACACCTTGATCCCGATGATCCCGTAGGCGGTCAGCGCCTCGGTATCGGCGTAATCGATATTGGCACGCAGCGTGTGAAGCGGCACGCGACCTTCGCGATACCATTCAACGCGGGCGATTTCCGCTCCGCCCAAACGGCCGCCGCATACGATCTTGATGCCTTCGGCACCCAGACGCAGCGCGGATTGCACCGCACGCTTCATCGCCCGGCGGAACGCGATACGGCGAACCAGCTGATCGGCAATGCCCTGCGCGACGAGCTTGGCGTCGATTTCCGGCTTGCGGATTTCAACGATGTTCAGCTTCACTTCGCTCGGCGTCATGGTCGCCAGCTTGGAACGCAGCTTTTCGATGTCTGCGCCCTTCTTGCCGATGATCACGCCGGGACGCGCCGCATAGATCGAAACCCGGCACAGCTTGGCCGGACGTTCGATCACCACCTTGGAAACTGCCGCCTGCGGCAGGTTCTTCATGATGTATTTGCGGATCGTGACGTCTTCCTTGAGCAGCTGCGCATAGTCACGCCCTTCGGCGTACCAGCGGCTGTCCCAGGTGCGGTTGATCTGCAGGCGCAGACCGATCGGATTGCTCTTCTGGCCCATCTTACGCCTCTTCTGCTTCGCGAACGACGATCCGCAGCCGGCTGAACGGCTTGAGGATCCGGGTCGACTTGCCACGGCCGCGGGTGTGGAACCGCTTCATCGTCACCGACTTGCCGACCGAAGCTTCCGCCACGATCAACGCATCAACGTCGAGGTTGTGGTTGTTTTCAGCATTGGCGATCGCCGAAGCGAGCACCTTGGTCGCATCGCGCGCCATTGCCCGCTTCGAAAAGGCGAGGATGTTCAGCGCCTCTTCTGCCTTCTTGCCGCGGATCAGCGCAGCAACAAGGTTGAGCTTCTGCGCCGAACCACGGATCGTGGTGCCGACGGCCAGCGCCTCGTTATCGCCCACGCGGCGGGGTGCTTTTGCCTTGCCCATTAGCGTTTGCCCTTCTTGTCGGCAGCGTGGCCGGGGAAGGTGCGCGTGGGCGCAAATTCACCAAGCTTGTGGCCGACCATTTCTTCCGAAACCGAAACGGGAATGAACTTGCGCCCGTTATAGACATTGAAGGTGAGCCCGACGAACTGCGGCAGAATCGTCGAACGACGCGACCAAGTCTTGATCGGCTTGGTGTTGCTCGCTTCCTGCGCGCCTTCTGCCTTCTTAAGCAGGCTCAGCTCGACAAACGGGCCTTTCCAGACGGAACGTGCCATCGTCTCTTACCTCTTCTTCTTCGCGTGACGCGAACGGATGATCATCTTGTCCGTCTGCTTGTTATGGCGTGTGCGGGCACCCTTGGTCGGCTTGCCCCATGGGGTAACCGGATGGCGGCCACCCGAGGTGCGGCCTTCACCGCCGCCGTGCGGGTGATCGACCGGGTTCTTGGCAACGCCGCGGGTCAGCGGGCGGACGCCCATCCAACGCTTGCGGCCAGCCTTGGCAAAGTTCTGGTTGCCGTTGTCGGGGTTCGACACCGCACCCACCGTGCCCATGCAATCGGCGCGCAGGTAACGCTGTTCGCCCGAATTGAGGCGCACAATCACCATTGTCCGATCACGGCCAACAACCTGC
The DNA here is from genome assembly GCA_002842735.1 of Alphaproteobacteria bacterium HGW-Alphaproteobacteria-7. Taxonomy (GTDB): domain Bacteria; phylum Pseudomonadota; class Alphaproteobacteria; order Sphingomonadales; family Sphingomonadaceae; genus Erythrobacter. Next base: position 66,549 of record PHEB01000021.1, read on the forward strand.
ACATAGGTGCCAGCCGAACGGGCGATCTGACCGCCCTTGCCCGGCTTCATTTCGACATTGTGGCAGATCGTGCCGACCGGCATCTGACCCAGCAGCATCGCATTGCCCGGCTTGGTATCGACCTTTTCACCAGCCACCACCGAATCGCCAACAGCCAGACGCTGCGGGGCGATGATGTAGGCCTGTTCGCCGTCTTCGTACTTCACCAGTGCGATGAAGGCCGTGCGGTTGGGGTCATATTCCAGACGTTCAACAGTCGCAGGCATATCCCACTTGCGACGCTTGAAGTCGATGAAGCGGTACTTCTGCTTGTGACCGCCAGCGATCCCGCGCGAAGTGACGTGACCCTTGTTGTTGCGGCCACCGGTCTTGTGCTTGCCTTCGGTAAGCGCCTTGACCGGCTTGCCCTTCCACAGGGCCGACTTGTCAACCAGGATCAGACCGCGGCGGGCGGGACTGGTCGGTTTGTAATTCTTGAGTGCCATTGTTCGTTTCCTGTCCCTTGGCCTCAGATACCGCTGGTGATGTCGATCATCTCACCCTCAGCGAGGGTGACGATGGCCTTCTTCACGTCGGAGCGCGTGTAGGGCTTGCCCTTCCAGCGCTTGGTCTTGCCCTTCATGATCAGGGTGTTCACCGCGACGACCTTCTTGTCGTAGATCGCTTCGATGGCTTCCTTGATCTGCGGCTTGGTCGCGCTGCCCGCAACCTTGAACACCACGGCGTTGTTTTCCGACGCCAGGGTTGCCTTTTCGGTGATGTGAGGGCTGAGGATCACGTCATAGTGACGCGCATCGACGGTCTGCTTCTTAGCCATTAGTTAGCCCCTCCCGGAAGGGCGAAGCGCGCCTCCAGCTTTTCGACAGCAGCCTTGGTCAACACCAGCGTGTCATGGTTGAGGATGTCGTAAACATTGGCACCCATCGCCGGCATCACGTTGATGCCCGGCAGGTTGCCGGCAGCCTTGCGGAAGCCCGCATCGACCTGTTCGCCGTCGATCACCAGCACCTTGCCCGAAAAACCGGCATTGGCGAGGTGGCCTTTAAGCACCTTGGTCTTGGCTTCGGCGAGTGCGAGCGTGTCAACCACGACGAGCCCGTCCTTGGCCTTCGATGACAGCGCCATCTTGAGGCCGAGCGCACGGATCTTCTTGTTGAGCGATTGCTCGAACTCACGCTTGCGCGCGCCGTGGGCCTTGCCGCCGCCGATGAAGATCGGGGCTGCGCGGTCGCCGTGACGGGCAGTGCCGCCGCCCTTCTGCTTGCCGAACTTCTTGCCGGTGCGGGCCACGTCCGAACGCTCACGCGTCGGGCGGGCGGTGCCGCGGCGGTTTTCGAGCTGCCAGGTCACGACCCGGTGCAGGATATCGGCGCGCGGCTCGATGCCGAACACGTCATCCGAAAGCTCGATATCAGCGCCAGCGCCCTTGAGCGCTTTGCCGTCGATGTTCTGAACCTTAATTTTCATGGCTCAGCCTTCCTTATTTTCGTCGGTGGCCGGAGCGTCGGTTTCGACAGCTTCAACCGCGACCACGTCTTCAGCAGCCGTATCGGCAACCGAGGGGGTCTCTTCCGCGACAGGCGCGTGCTTCGACAGGACAGCGCCGGGGAACGGCACGCCTTCGGGAAGCGGCAACTTCACCGCGTCACGAACCAGCAACCAGCCATTCTTCGCGCCGGGAACCGATCCCTTGACGAACAGAAGGCCGCGCTCTGCGTCGGTGCGGACGATTTCGAGGTTCTGCTGGGTGCGTTGACGGTCGCCCATGTGGCCGGCCATCTTCTTGCCCTTGAACACCTTGCCGGGATCCTGACGCTGACCGGTCGAACCATGCGCACGGTGCGAGATCGAAACGCCGTGGGTGGCGCGCATACCGCCGAAACCCCAACGCTTCATCGCACCGGCAAAGCCCTTGCCCTGCGTGTGGCCGGTGATGTCGACCATCTGGCCGGCAATGAAATGTTCGGCGCTGATGGTCGAACCGACCGGCACGAGGCCATCGGCATTTTCGACGCGGAATTCAGCGACGCGCTTTTTCAGGCCGACATCGGCCTTGGCGAAATGTTCACGCTGCGGCTTGGCAACGTTCTTTTGCTTGGCTTCGCCCGCGCCGAGCTGGACTGCGAAATAACCATCGCGTTCAGCTGTGCGGTGCGACACTACCTGGCAATCTTCCAGCGCGAGAACGGTCACAGGCACGTGCCGTCCGTCCTCCTGGAAGAGGCGGGTCATCCCGACTTTCTTTGCGATAACGCCGGTGCGCATCGTCAGTTACTCCTCAACAGAGGCACCCGCAGACCATCCGCAGGTGCTTGGCGGGCCACAGCGATAACCGCCGCAACCCCGTTCAGCCCGAATTGTCTTGCATCGCCCCGTCCGGGCTGAGTGCTCTGGCAGGCCGGATGGCCGCTGGAGCGAGACGGGGGACGCGGCCCGGATAATTATCCGGCGGTATCCACCCTATCGTCAGATCAGGCAGTTCGCCTGAACGATAGAGGCCCCTGCCGAAGCGGGGGCATTTCGACTGGCTTACGCCAGCTTGATTTCAACGTTCACGCCAGCTGCCAGATCGAGCTTCATCAGCGCGTCGACGGTCTGGGCGTTGGGCTGCACGATATCGAGCAGCCGCTTGTAGGTGCGCACCTCGAACTGCTCGCGCGACTTTTTGTCGACGTGCGGGCCGCGGTTCACGGTGAACTTCTCGATACGCGTCGGCAGCGGAATAGGGCCACGAATAAGAGCGCCAGTGCGGCGGGCCGTATCTGCGATCTCTCCAGTGGCCTGGTCGAGAACGCGGTGATCGAACGCCTTGAGGCGAATACGGATATTCTGAGCTTCCATGTCCAACTACCGATGCGAAAGAGCCAAGGATCCGCCGGTTGCCCGGCTTTTCCCAAAAAAACAAAGGCCGGCCCCGCTCATTTTCCGGTTTCCCGAGAGCGGGCGGCCTCATTGAATGTCGTTCCTTCACAGACGAATCTGCGTCGGGAGCCGGGCCTATACGGAGCATGTAGGATTCTGGCAAGAGCCAAGTGTAAGGAAATTGCGCGGCAAGGAAATGCATCCCGCCTTACACCAAAAACCACGCGGCTCTCATACAACAAGGCCCGGCTCTCTTGCGAGAGCCGGGCCTCAATGTTGTTCACCTTCGCCCCTTAGCGGAGCAAAAGCTTACTTGCTGATCTTGGCAACGACGCCCGAACCCACGGTGCGGCCGCCTTCGCGGATTGCGAAGCGCAGGCCTTCGTCCATGGCGATCGGTGCGATCAGCTTGACGCCGATGGTCACGTTGTCGCCCGGCATCACCATTTCGGTGCCTTCGGGAAGGATCACTTCGCCGGTCACGTCAGTGGTGCGGAAGTAGAACTGCGGGCGGTAGTTGGCGAAGAACGGCGTGTGACGGCCGCCTTCGTCCTTCGACAGCACGTAGACTTCGGCGCTGAACTCGGTGTGCGGGCTGACCGAACCGGGCTTGCACAGCACCTGGCCGCGCTCAACGTCTTCACGGGCAACGCCGCGGATCAGGGCGCCGACGTTATCGCCAGCTTCACCGCGATCAAGCAGCTTGCGGAACATTTCCACGCCGGTGACGGTGGTCTTGCGGGTGTCCTTGATGCCGACGATTTCGACTTCGTCGCCCACATTCACAATGCCGGTTTCGATACGGCCGGTCACCACGGTGCCGCGACCCGAGATCGAGAACACGTCTTCGATCGGCATCAGGAACGGCTTGTCGATCGGACGATCGGGCTGCGGGATGTGCGCGTCAACGGCTTCGATCAAAGCGATGATCGAATCCTTGCCGATGGCGTCATCACGGCCTTCGAGAGCGGCGAGAGCCGAACCCTTGATGATCGGAATGTTATCACCGTCAAAATCATACGACGACAGCAGTTCGCGCACTTCGAGTTCGACGAGTTCGAGGATTTCCTCGTCATCGACCTGATCGACCTTGTTCATGTACACGACCAGCGCCGGCACGCCGACCTGACGGGCGAGCAGGATGTGCTCACGGGTCTGGGGCATCGGGCCGTCAGCTGCGTTCACCACCAGGATAGCGCCGTCCATCTGTGCGGCACCGGTGATCATGTTCTTCACGTAGTCGGCGTGACCCGGGCAATCGACGTGCGCATAGTGACGCGCAGCCGATTCGTATTCGACGTGTGCGGTCGAGATGGTGATCCCGCGCTCACGCTCTTCGGGAGCCTTGTCGATGTTGGCGAAATCGACGGCAGCGCCGCCATAGGTTTCAGCCATCACCTTGGTGATCGCTGCTGTCAGCGTGGTCTTGCCATGGTCAACGTGACCGATGGTGCCGATGTTGCAGTGCGGCTTGTTCCGCTGGAATTTTTCCTTGGCCATTTCTCTGGTGTACCTTCTTGAATGAAATCGTGTGTTCGCGCGAGAACGGCGGTGCCCGCTGAATCAGGCGCCGCCCCTAAACCGTCAGGCCGGGTTAGGCAAGTTTCTCCTTGACCTCGGCTGCGACGTTGGCGGGAACCTCGTCATAGTGCGAGAACTGCATGGTGTAATTCGCGCGCCCTTGCGTGAACGAGCGCAATTCGTTGACGTAGCCGAACATATTGGCGAGCGGGACAAACGCCTCGACCGCCTGGGCATTGCCGCGCGTGTCGGTGCCCTGAATCTGACCGCGCCGACTGTTAAGGTCGCCGATGACGTCGCCCAGATAATCATCCGGAGTCACCACTTCGACCTTCATGATCGGTTCGAGCAGCTTGATCCCGGCCTTCTGCGCGACCTCACGCATCGCACCGCGCGCGGCGATTTCGAACGCGATCGCGCTCGAGTCGACGTCGTGGTACGCACCATCGGTCAGTTTGATGCTGAAATCGATGATCGGGAAGCCAACCAGGTGCCCGCTGGCAGCCTGTTCGCGGAAGCCCTTTTCAATCGCCGGGATGTATTCGCGCGGGATGTTCCCGCCCTTAATCACGTCTTCAAAGATCACGCCCTGACCGCGTTCACCGGGGATCACCGTCACCTTGACGCGGCCGAACTGGCCTGAGCCACCCGACTGCTTCTTGTGGGTGTAATCCACCTCGACTTCGCGGGCGAGGTATTCGCGGTAGGCCACCTGAGGGGCGCCGACATTGGCCTCGACCTTGAATTCGCGCTTCATGCGATCAACCAGAATGTCGAGGTGCAGCTCGCCCATGCCCTTGATGATCGTCTGGCCACTTTCGTGGTCAGTCGAAACGCGGAAAGACGGATCTTCAGCCGACAGGCGGTTGAGCGCGATGCCCATCTTTTCCTGGTCAGCCTTGGTCTTGGGTTCCACCGACAATTCGATCACCGGCTCGGGGAATTCCATCCGTTCGAGCACGATCGGTGCCTTTTCGGCGCACAGCGTATCGCCGGTGGTGGTTTCCTTCATGCCCGCAAGCGCGATGATGTCACCGGCGAAGGCTTCATCCACGTCCTTGCGTTCGTTCGCGTGCATTTCCAGCATGCGCCCGACCTTTTCTTTCTTGTCCTTGACCGAGTTCAGGTAGGTGCCCTTGCCCAGCACACCCGAATAGATGCGGATAAAGGTCAGGCTGCCGACGAACGGATCGTTCATCACCTTGAACGCGAGCGCGCTGAACGGCGCTTCGTCGGTCGCGGGGCGGCTGTCGGGCTCGTTGCTGTCCATCTTGAGGCCCTGAACGTCAGGGATGTCGAGCGGCGACGGCAGGTAATCGACCACCGCATCGAGCAATGGCTGAACGCCCTTGTTCTTGAATGCCGAACCACAGCAAACCGGCACGAACGACTGGTTGAGCGTGCCCTTGCGGATCAACGCCTTCAGCGTCGCCACATCAGGCTCGTTGCCTTCGAGATAGGCTTCCATCGCGTCATCGTCCTGCTCGACGGCAAGCTCGATCAACTCGCTGCGATAGACAGCGGCTTCGTCAGCCATATCGGCAGGGATTTCTTCATAGAAGAATTCGGCGCCCAACGCTTCATCCTTCCAGATGATCGCGCGGTTGTTGACGAGATCGACCAGACCCTTGAGGTCGGCTTCGATGCCGATCGGAAGATAAAGCACCGCCGGACGCGCGCCGAGACGGTCGATGATCGACTGGACGCAATATTTGAAGTTTGCGCCGGTGCGATCCAACTTATTGATGAAGCACATGCGGGGGACGCCGTATTTGTCGGCCTGACGCCATACGGTTTCGGACTGCGGCTCAACCCCGGCCACGCCGTCAAAACAGGCGACCGCGCCATCGAGCACGCGCAGCGAGCGTTCGACTTCGATGGTGAAGTCAACGTGGCCGGGAGTGTCAATGATGTTGATCCGGTGTTCCGGACCCTTGCCGTCTTCGGCCTGCCAGAAGCAGGTCGTTGCGGCCGAGGTGATGGTGATCCCGCGTTCTTGCTCCTGCTCCATCCAATCCATCGTCGCCGCGCCATCGTGCACTTCGCCGATCTTGTAGGACTTGCCGGTGTAGAACAGAATCCGTTCAGTCGTGGTGGTCTTGCCAGCGTCAATATGCGCCATAATGCCGATATTGCGGTAGCGTTCGAGCGGATGGCTGCGTGCCATGATGCGTTCCTCAGGTTGGCTGGAGCGGAGCAGGCCACCAAGGCCTCGCGCGCGCTCCATATAGTTGCTTTTGTGACAGCGGAAAGACCGACCGCCCCTTTTTCACAAGGAGGCGGTCAGGCGTGTCCCCTGCCCCGCGCGCTTACCAGCGGTAATGCGAGAAGGCGCGGTTGGCGTCAGCCATGCGGTGCGCGTCTTCGCGCTTTTTCACAGCATTGCCACGGTTGTTGGCGGCATCCATCAACTCACCCGACAGCCGCGCTGCCATCGTGGTTTCCGGACGGCCGCGCGCCGCAGTGATCAGCCAGCGGATCGCCAGCGCCTGAGCGCGTTCGCTCCGCACTTCGACCGGCACCTGATAGGTCGCCCCGCCAACGCGGCGGCTGCGCACTTCGACCTGCGGCTTCACATTGTTGAGCGCATCATGGAACAGCTGGATCGGATCGGCCTTGGACTTTTCCTCCACCGTGGCGAGCGCGCCATAGACGATCTTTTCAGCAACAGCCTTTTTGCCGTCGAGCATGAGGTTGTTCATGAACTTCGACAGAATCTGATCACCATACTGGGGATCGGGCAGAATGACCCGCTTTTCGGGACGACGACGACGTGACATCGGATAATCTCCTGTAGGCCTTTCCTGCAACGTCACCCTGAACTCGTTTCAGGGTCCATTTCGCGGCTTGGATCAGGCCTTTCAAATAACTTGCGAACTCACCACCCGGAGGAACCATGGATCCTGAACCCGGTCGTTCATGACGACCGTTTCAGGATGACCTGTCCCCCGGACAGGTCACTTCGGACGCTTCGCCCCATACTTGGAACGGCTCTGCTTGCGATCCTTCACACCCTGCGTATCGAGCACGCCGCGCAGGACGTGGTAACGCACGCCGGGAAGATCGCGCACACGCCCGCCGCGGATCAGCACGACGCTGTGTTCCTGCAGATTGTGGCCTTCACCGGGGATGTAGCTGATCACTTCGCGCTGGTTGGTCAGGCGCACCTTGGCCACCTTGCGCAATGCCGAGTTCGGCTTTTTCGGGGTCGTCGTGTAAACACGGGTGCAAACGCCGCGCTTCTGCGGGTTCTGCTCCATCGCAGGGACCTTGCTCTTGGCCTTCTGCGGAACGCGGCCCTTGCGGACCAGCTGGTTGATTGTCGGCATTAGTTCTCACTTCACCTGATAAGGGTGGAACCCAAGCCGGACAATGAAGGAGGAGAATTAGCAGTTCGCCCTGTCGCGAGCCCCCGCGAAGGCGGGAGCCTCAGTCCGCAAGCGAAACCGCCAGCGGCACGAGATCCCCGCCTGCGCGGGGATTCGCAAGGTAGACGAGACCGAAACGCTCCACCCGCAAATCCGGCCCTTCGGCCACCGGGTTACTTTGACGGCTGCCCCTGTTGGAGAGACGCACCGGCAATGTTCAGCTCGATCCGGGTATGACCCCGGAAGATGCGGGCCCTTAGGCGGGTTCGGGCGGGGGGTCAAGGGTTGGTGTTGGAGTGCACCAGCGGCACCACAACAGCGGGCCTGCCACCAAACGGCGCGCAGCGAAACTCACGTGTGGCACAAAAACGGCGGCGCAGCCGCCGCAAGCGCGACCGCGCGCCGCGCCTTATGGCGCGTAGCCAAGCCAGGCCGGGGCCCAGAGGCGGCACTGTGCATCGCTGGGCCCCGGCCTGCGCCGGGGTGACGAGGGGCGCCGGGGTGACGAGGGGCGCCGGGGTGACGAGGTGGGTCACAGCAACGTCTGCTGCTTATCCGCATCACCCTTGGCTGCCGCCTTCTTGACCGTGTCAGTCCGCGCCCACGGCAGGTCGAGCCGCCGCGCCGGGCGGCCATTTTCAACGTCGGGGAACATCTCGGCAATCGTCACCACCTGCAACCGGTCATATTCGCGCCCGATAGTCGGATGCACATATTTGCCCGCTGCGGTCATTTCGTCGCGCATCGCCTTGGTCGGCATATCCATGCAGATCAGCACGCCGATTTCGGCCTTTTCGCGGATCACGGTGCCGTTAAGATCGCGCAGATCGCGCGGGCCGGTTTTGCCGGACTTCACCTGAATGATGCAGCGCCCGTTGGTTTCCTTGTCGATGAAGAACAACCCGATCCCGTCGATCCCGCCGTCGCCGCCCTTCTTTTCATTGATGCGCGCCTGATTGTCCGAGAAACTGAGCACCGCCCACTTTTCAAACTCCTTGCGGGTTTTGTCATCCTTGCGTGTTGCGAGCGCGATTGCGCTGGCAAGATCGCGCGGCACGCCGTCAAGTTTGATGTTCGCTTCAATCGCGGGCCATTCATCGGGATAGCGATCCTGCAACCGCTTGAGGATCAGCGCGATGGATTGATAGGTGATGTCGATCCCGATCCACCGCCGACCCAGCCGCTGCGCGACGGCAACCGTGGTGCCGCAGCCGCAATAGGCATCGAGCACTGTGTCGCCTTCGTTCGACGAGGCCTTGATGATGCGTTCGAGCAAGGCTTCGGGTTTTTGGGTCGGGTAGCCGAGACGTTCTTGGGCTTGGGAATTGATCGGTGGAATGTCTTTCCAAAAGTCCGTGACGGGCGATCCAGGAAGCAAGTCTAGATACTGCTTAAATCGCGGAACTCCGCCATTTCTTGGACGATGAATGTAGCCAGCTTCATCCATCGCATCAAGTTTTTCAAGGACGCCCATCGACCGAGGCAAGCTGAGGTGGTCTGTAATAACACGTGGTGCTGACCAATTTCGTCCAGCAGGTGGTTTGAACCCTTTCCACTCTTGCTGTGAGGGCGCATTTACTGATTGTTTGCCGCCTCCAGCGTGTAACACGACATCCTGCCACACACGCCCGTCGGGGTCTTTGTTGCGGAACCTCGAAATGTATTGGTCGTCATAAGACTCATACACTTGATTCCATGTCCATTCATCCGATTTGACGTAGAATAGAATGACGTCGTGTACGCTGTCCCATCCATGCGACAAATTATGGGCGCCGGACCGTTTCCAGCTAACTTCGTTCACAAAATCCCCACCTTGCCCGCAAAACACCGCATCCAGCACCAGCTTCAGATAATGCGAAGCAGTCGGGTCGCAGTGCAGGTAGAAACTCCCAGTCGGTTTCAACACGCGGTGGATTTCCACGATCCGCAACGTCATATGCACCAGATAGGCCAGCAGGCTGCCGCGCCCCAAAACCTTTTCCAGCCCCCGGATCAGTTCCACCGTCTGTTCGGTCCAGCGCGTATCCCCGGCACGCGGGTTCAGCCGTTCGATATCGAGGATGTATTCCAGCCCCTCAATCGCTTCCTCGCCCCAGTTCCACGTATCGACAAACGCCTGCGCCTGCGCGCGATCCTCGCTGCCCTGATTGTTGTAAATCTGGAAATAGTTGCGTTTCGAATTGAACGGCGGGTCGATGTAGCACAGATCAACGCTTTCGGCGGCGATTTTGCGGCGCAGCACGTCCAGATTGTCGCCGTAATAGAGTTCATTTTGCATCGCGATTTTACCAACCCCGTTCGTGCCGAGCTTGCCTGCCCCGGCAAAGGCCGGGGTCGAAGCACTGATTTTCTTGAACTTGACGCTAGAAGAAGGACAGCCCTTCGACAAGCTCAGGGCGAACGGAGGTGGGGTCAAGCCCGGGGAGACGAAAAGGGGGGAAGGACGCTGCCCCCCTTCCCTCCGCGAGTTGTTTGTTTGGCCCCTCAGGCGCCGGGCGGCAGACGTCCGTCCGCCTTGGCTACGCGCCATAAGGCGCGGCGGGCGTTTTTGGTGTCCTATCGCTTCGCTACTTGAGGACGAGCGGCCTTGCGGCGCTGCGCTCCGGGATTGTGCCATACTCAGCGTGGTGGCTCCGCCTCACCCCCGCCCCCTCCCTCGTCATTGCGAGCGTAGCGCGGCAATCCATGGTCCGCCCTTGCGCCATGCGGCACTGTCAGTTCATGGATTGCCGCGTCGCCTGCGGCTCCTCGCAATGACGACGCTGGGGTTTGCGCTGATCGGCGGCGCAGCCGCCGCAAGCCCGACCGGGTGCCCGCAGCGACGCGCCCGCAGGGCGCGTGAGCGAGGATTTCGCGCGCCGGATGGCGTGCGGAACTCAAACAACCCCATTTTCCTACTCGGAAAATCCGTGGCACCCGCTGGCCTATGTATGCTGCTTCCTTCCCGCCTCACACCAAACGCAACAAGCGCGCCGTCCCTCGGCAGGCGACCTCTGACGTTGCGTGGGAGCTTACCAATATCGACATTCCGGACGATGATCCGCTGCTCGATTTCGAACCCGTCCCGCACAGCCGCCCGCGCCGCAATTCGATCACACCCGATCTCCAGCGCGCCTTTATCGCGCATCTCGCCGCGACCGGGATCGTCAAATCCGCCGCCGCCCATATCGGCAAGAGCCTGGAGGCGATTTACAAGCTGCGCCAGCGGCCCGGCGCGGAAGGGTTTTGCGAGGCGTGGGACGAGGCGCTGCGCTGGGGGGTGTTGCGGCTGGAGGATTGCGCGATCGAGCGTGCGCTGGCCGAGGGGCTATCCAACCTGCGCGCCAATTCGATGCTCGCCTGGGTGCTGCAATATCGCGGCTTCATGCGGGTTGAGGCGCACGATGTCGTCCCCGGCCACTGGCTGTATGAAAGCATCAAGGAAAAGGTGCTGCGCGAGGAGAGGGACAAAAGGCGGCGCAAGGCAAAACCATCGACCTAGAACCAAACGGCGCGCAGCGAAACTCACGTGTGGCACAAAAACGGCGGCGCAGCCGCCGCAAGCGCGACCGCGCGCCGCGCCTTATGGCGCGTAGCCAAGC
>PHEB01000022.1:0-20690 GCA_002842735.1 Alphaproteobacteria bacterium HGW-Alphaproteobacteria-7
CCTTGAGCGTGCGCCACGCCCTGCGAGCGGGCATGCTTGGCCTCGATTTCGTGCAATTCCTTGACCCCGCCCAGCCGTTCCATGATGGCGGGCGTGTTGAGCAGGCGGAATTGCAGCGCGGCATCGGCGTCCTCGATCGTGCGCAGGATCAGGCGTTCGGTTTCGCAGCGGAACCCGGCCATGTCAGCTATTCAGCAGGCGCGCGGCGTGGGCGGCGTGGTAGGTCAGGATGCCGCTGGCACCGGCGCGTTTGAACGCGATCAGGGTTTCCAGCACCAGCGCATCGCGATCACCCGCGCCAGCCCGCACCGCAGCCTCGATCATCGCGTATTCGCCGCTCACCTGATAGGCGAAGACCGGCACTTCAAAGCGCTCCTTCACTCGGCGCACGATGTCGAGATAGGCGAGGCCGGGTTTGACCATCACCGAATCCGCGCCCTCGGCAATGTCCATCGCCACTTCGCGCAGCGCCTCGTCGCCATTGGCCGGGTCCATCTGGTAGGTTTTCTTGTCGCCTTTCAGCAATCCCCCGCTGCCCACCGCATCGCGGAACGGGCCGTAGAACGCGCTGGCATATTTGGCGGCGTAGGACATGATCTGGACGTTGGCGTGCCCGTTCATTTCCAGCGCCATGCGGATCGCGCGGATGCGTCCGTCCATCATGTCCGACGGGGCGATGATGTCCGCGCCCGCATTGGCTTGATTGATCGCCTGATCGACCAGCGCGGCCACTGTATCGTCGTTCACGACATAGCCCGCATCATCCACCAGCCCATCCTGCCCGTGGGCGGTGTAGGGATCGAGCGCCACGTCGGTCAGCACGCCGATATCGTCCCCGCAGGCGTCCTTGATCGCGCGGATCGCCTGGCACATCAGATTGTCGGGATTATGCGCTTCGGCCCCGTCATCGCTGCGCAGATCATGCGGCGTATTGGGGAACAGCGCCACCACCGGAATGCCGAGCGCCGCCGCCTCTTTCGCGCGGGCGACAATTCCATCCACCGACCAACGCGATACGCCGGGCAGGCTGGCAATCGGCTCCTCCACCCCTGTTCCCGAAGTCACGAACAGCGGCCAGATCAGATCGGCGGGGGTAAGGATCGATTCGCGGTGGAGCGCGCGGCTCCATGCGTGGGCGCGGGTGCGGCGCAGGCGGGTGTTGGGATAGCTAGCGGTCATGGGCGCGGGTTTAGGCGCAATCCGGGCGTTGCGACAAGTCGTTCAGCGCATTCCGCGCGCGATCTCGACCTTCTCGATCTCGCGCAGCGGTTCCTTGACCTCGCTCGGCAGCGGTTCGAGGTCTTTCAATGCCGCGCCAACCTCGACATCTTTCATCTGGATCAGCTGGCGGCGGAAATCGATCAGTTCGGTGCCTGAAAGTTCGGCGCGGTTGACGAATTGCACGCTCGCCGGATTGATCACCCGCCCGCTGCGATACATTTCGTAATGCAGGTGCGGGCCGGTCGATAGCCCGGTCGATCCGACATAGCCGATCACCTGCCCGCGCCGCACCTGCTGCCCGGAACTCACTGCCATCCGGCTCATATGGCAATAGCGCGTCGCAAGCCCGCTGCCATGGTCCAGCCGCACCGCGATGCCGCAGCCGCCCGCGCGGCCCGCAGAACTGACCCGTCCATCGCTGACAGCGACAATCGGGGTGCCGTGGCGCGCCTTGAAATCCATCCCTTCGTGCATCCGGCGATAACCAAGGATCGGGTGGCGGCGCATCCCGAAGCCCGATGAAATCGCGCCCGGCACTGGCGCCAAGAGGCCACGACGCTGCTCACCCACGCCCGACGCTTCGAAGAACCGCCCGTCCTTGCCCCACCGCATCAGCTGGGTGCGCGGCTTTCCGGCGCGGTCGACCCCGGCATAGAGCAACTGCCCCGCCTGACGTTCGCCCGTCGCGGCGCGGCGATAGGAGATGATGATGTCGAATTCGTCGGTCGAACGCACTTCGCGGTCAAGGTCGATCTGCGCGTCGAGCGCTTTGAGATAGTCCTGCACCGCGCTGGCCGGGACACCGGCCTGCCGCATCGAACGATAGAGGCTAGACCCCACCGGGCCGCGCACCCGCAGCGGGGTATCGTCGACGCGAATGATGTTGCGTTTCAAGGCCAGCGGCCCGTTGGGCATCACCGGCACGCCATCGGCGGTAATTTCACCCACACCGGGCCGTGTCAGTTGCAGTTCCAGATCGAACCGCGCGCGGAAGGCGAGGCTGTCAAGCGGGCGCGGCTGGCCGGGTGCGGGGCGGCGGCCGAGCAGCACGTCCATCTGCGTTCCCGAAGCAATCTCCCCCAAAGGCAGCGCCTGATCAACCAGCGCGGCGGCGCGATCAATATCGTCTGCCGCAACCCCTGCGCGGCGCAGCATCGCGGCAAAGCTGTCCCCCGGCGCCAAAGTCACCACCATCTGGATCTGCGGGCGTTCGGGCGCGCTTTTGAGCGGGATGACCGCCTGCGTCGGCCCCATCCGCCGCCCGCTATCCGCGCCAAGCGCCAGCGGCAGGATCATCTGGCTGCGCAATTCGCTGGTCACCGCGTCACCATGTGGCATCGCGGGCCGCGCTTCCAATGGGGTCAGATCGGGCCACAAGGCCAGCGCCACCACGCCAAGGCCGACCATCGTGCCCAGCCCGCGAAACCACCGGCGGCTGCCAATGTTCTCGGCCAGGTCAGGCGCAAGATCGAGGCTGTCGAACCAGCGTGAGGCGGCAAGACGCCATTCGTCGTAACGTTCGGACACACCATTGACCCGCGCCAGCACTGTGCGTCGGGCCTGCTGGGCTGCGGTTGGCGGGGCCAGCGCCTTGGCATTGCGGAAATAGGGCAGCAATTCGCGTGCGGTTTCAGGATCGATCGGGGCAGGCCCGGCTGATGCGGATACGGCGCGCAGATCCGCTTCCGGGCCGTGCTCCGGCTCGGGCGGATCGTTCAGATTGCGCGCATGATCCAACATCTGTGCCCTGAAAGCGGCGCCCTGACGGGGCAAGCTTGCCTCTATCCCAACCGCTCCCTTGTCGCATTTTCCTGCCACAACAAAGTAAATCCCGCATTAACCAGCGACCAGCCGTATCGCAGATGCGATAAGGTGTTGCGCCGATGCATGATGATGGCCAGCGCGGCCCCTTGCTCCGCCCTGCCAAGCCTGACACAAGCCGTGTCACTGTGACCTTTCCCCTCAGCGATCATTCCGTCGCCCCGCGCGGCGCTGCCTTTCGGGATGACAGCGTGCGCGCGGTGCTCGGCCCGACCAATACCGGCAAGACCCATCTGGCGATTGAGCGGATGTGCGGCCATTCATCCGGCATGATGGGTTTCCCCCTGCGGCTGCTGGCGCGCGAGGTGTATGACCGGGTGCGCAGTATCAAGGGCGATAAGCAGGTGGCGCTGATCACCGGCGAGGAACGGATCGAACCACCCGATGCGCGCTATTTCCTCTGCACCGCCGAAGCCATGCCGCGCACAGCGGGGAAGCACGCCTTTGTCGCCATCGACGAAGCGCAATTGGGCGCTGACCCTGAACGCGGGCATATTTTCACCGACCGGTTGTTGCACGCACGCGGGCGCGAGGAAACGATGATCCTCGGTTCGTCCACCCTGCAACCGCTGATCAAGGCGCTGATCCCGCGCGCGGACATCACCACCCGGCCGCGTTTCTCCACGCTGTCGCACGCCGGGGTATGCAAATTGTCGCGCCTGCCCAAACGCAGCGCCGTGGTCGCCTTCTCGATCGAGCAGGTTTACGCGATGGCCGAAGCGTTGCGGCGTTTCAGGGGCGGGGCGGCGGTGGTGATGGGCGCGCTCTCACCCGAAACCCGCAATAAACAGGTGGCGATGTTCCAGTCGGGCGAGGTCGATTACATCGTCGCCACCGACGCGATCGGCATGGGGCTGAACCTCGATCTCGATCATGTGGCCTTTGCCGCGCTCAGCAAGTTCGACGGGCAACGCAAACGGCGGCTGACCCCTGCGGAAATGGCGCAGATTGCCGGGCGGGCGGGGCGGCACCAGCGCGACGGGACGTTCGGCACGCTGTCGGGGATGGGAAAGGTGGATAGCGGCGAACCGCTCGCCTTCACCGATGAAGAAATCTACGCGATTGAAGAACACCGGTTCGCGCCGCTGACCCACCTGTTCTGGCGTGAGGCGGAACCGCGGTTCGATACGCTCCCCACGCTGATCGCCGATCTGGAAGCGCGGCCCGATGACGCAGTGCTGCGCGCTGCGCCCGAGGCAATCGACATGGCGGTGCTACGGCGGCTTTCGGAAGACAGCATCGCCCAATCGGTGCGCGGGGCAGGCAGCGTCCGGCGGTTCTGGGAGGCATGCTCGCTCCCCGATTTCCGCAACCTTGGGGTGGAACAGCACGCGCGGTTTGTCGCACGGCTGTGGCAAGATCTGGGCCAAGGCTATATTGGCGCGGATTTCGTCGCCGCGCGCATCGCGGAACTTGACCGGATGCAGGGCGACATCGACACGCTGCAAGGGCGGATCGCAGCGATTCGCAGCTGGGCTTACATCTGCCAGCGGCCCGATTGGGTGCTGGCACGCGACGAAATGGCAGCGCGGGCTCGCGCGGTCGAGGCGAAGCTTTCGGATGCGCTGCACGCGCGGCTGACCGAACGCTTCGTCAACCGGAGGACGACACTTTTGATGAAATCGCTGGGGCAGGATGCAGGCGCGCTGCCGGTCACATTGGAACCCGATGGGCATTTGACGGTCGAAGGGGAAACCATCGGGCGGCTTGAAGGATTCCGTTTCCATGTCGATCCCTCGGCGGGCGCGCATGATCGGAGGATGCTGCTGGCGGCGGGCGAAAAGGCGCTGCCCGCGCTGCTCGCCAGCCGCGCCGAATGGCTGCTGGCCGATGGCATTGGCGAGCTGGAAATCGCGGGCGGCGCGATCCGCTGGCCCGGTCAAGGTGGGGGCCAAGGGCAAGGGCGCGCGCTCGCCGAGATCACCTTCCCGGGTCATGCCGGTGCGGGCAATTTCGGTAGCCCGCGCCTCGCGCTGACCCGCGATCTGGCATTGCTGGCCGAGGCTTCGCGCGACAAGCTGGAGGCGGGGCTGACCGCATGGCTTGATAAGCAATTGGAGCCGCTGGCCCTGTTGCGCAAACTGGCCGAGGCCGCGCGTGATCCCGAGGCCGGGTCGCAGGCGCGCGCGCTGTTGATCACGCTTATCGACGCGCGCGGGGTGATCAGCCGCGAAGACGCCGGGCTGGAACATCTGCCCAAGGAAATGCGCCCGTTCCTGCGCAAGCTGGGGGTGACGTTCGGCGCGCTCGATATTTTCGCGCCCGCCTTGCTCAAACCCGCGCCGCGCCGCTTGCTGCACGCGTTGGACCTCGATCTGCGGCCGCTGGAGCCGGCGATGCTGCCGGTGCTGGCCGAAGGAAGCTGGGCGCAGGGGCGGCTGCCTGCGGGCTATCGTTACGCAGGGTCGCAGGCGATCCGGGTTGATCTGGCGGAGAAGATCCTGCGCGCCGCGTTTGATGCGCGCGCTGTTGTTACTGCCGCCAAGCCCAAGGAACGCAACCTCACCTTCCGGATTGATCTGGCACTGCCCGTGTCAATCGGGCTGGAGGCGGAGAACGCCCGCCGCCTGCTCGGTAGCGCAGGGTTTCGCTGTGACCGCGCACGGCCTCTGCCCGAAGGCGCGTTCGGCCCGCCCGCGCCCGACCGCTGGCACTGGCGCCCGCGCCGCACGGGTGAACGCGAGGAACGGCGGCCCGTGCGCAGCGCCGCGCGCGCCGATTCGGGCCAGCCGCGCGCCAAGGGCAAACCCGCCAAGGCCAGACCTGATCGCGATGCCGCCCAGCGCGCCCCTCGCCCCGCCCAGAGCGCACCCAGACCCGCACCCAAACCCGCGCCTCAACTCTCTGGCGACACCGGCCCGGCCCGTGCCAGCGGCGCGTTTGACAAGCTGGCAGACCTGCTCAAGCGGTAATGGCGGGGGTCCAGACGCCGATCCCCGCCCGTTCGCATTATCGTGAGGTTGACGGGGGCGGTCTTGACCGTAAAGGGCAAATGCCCATAGCAGCGCCGCCTCTCCCGGCAGACAACCCGCCTGACCTACCCGAAAAGCGCTTTTGAAAGACCCACAATGACTTACGTCGTCACCGAAGACTGCATCAAGTGCAAATACACCGATTGTGTGGAAGTGTGCCCGGTGGATTGCTTCTACGAAGGCGAGAATATGCTGGTGATCAACCCCAGCGAATGCATCGATTGCGGCGTGTGCGAGCCCGAATGCCCGGCCGAAGCGATTCTGCCCGATACCGAAGACGGGTTGGAAAAGTGGCTCGAACTGAACACCAAATATTCCGCCGAATGGCCCAATATCACCAGCCAGAAATCCCCGCCCGAAGATGCCGACGAGCACAAGGGCGAGCCTGGCAAGTTCGAGAAATATTTCAGCGAAGCGCCCGGCGAAGGCGACTGATTTCACCAGCAAAGTTGCGCCCGCATCGCGGTGCAGGGGCACAAGCAATCGCCGACTCGCAATTTTGTTGCGGGTGTGCTATATAATGCCTGCACCGCGCAGGGTTGAGGCCAGCGCAGGCGATAAAAACCAGGAAGGCCCGACACCAGCACCCCCCCTTACCGGATGATCCGCTCACGGCGCTTCGCCTTAAACGAGGTTCTCACCTCGGCAGGGTTAGCCGCCGCAGGGATGATTCTCCGCTCTCCTGCTGGCAAGACGGCGCACAGAAAGGAACTTGCATGGCAAGCACCGCAAACGCATTCACGGTCGGCGATTATGTTGTTTACCCCAAGCACGGCGTAGGCCGTGTAATTGAACTGCAGAGCGAGGAAATCGCCGGAATGCAGCTCGAACTTTATGTCCTGCGGTTCGAAAAGGAACGCATGACGCTGCGCGTTCCGGTGGGCAAGGTCGAAGCGATCGGAATGCGCAAGCTGTCCTCCGACAAGACCCTGAAACAGGCGATGGAAACCTTGAAGGGCAAGCCCAAGGTCAAGCGCACCATGTGGTCGCGCCGCGCGCAGGAATACGAAGCCAAGATCAACTCGGGCGACCTTGTGTCGATTGCCGAAGTGACCCGCGATCTGTTCCGCCCCGAAGATCAGCCCGAACAGAGCTATTCGGAACGCCAGATTTTCGAAGCCGCATCCAGCCGCCTCGCCCGCGAACTCGCGGCGATGGAAGAAACGGACGAGCCTGCTGCGCTGAACAAGATTCTTGACGTGCTGCGCGAGCACGCGCCGCAATATTACGACACGGCCGAAGAAGCGTAATTCGTTCCTCAGGCAACTGAGCAAACATCAAGGGCTGCCCCCGCCGGGGCGGCCCTTTTTGTTTATGGGTGCGCTTGTGCTGTTGGCAGAGGTGTATTATATCAGCAATACGCCATTCGGCCTGACGGGAGAGCAAAGCATGATCCAACCCCTCATCAAATCTTCGGCGCCGCTTGCGGTGCTGGCGTTCGCCGCCCCCTTGGCGGGGTGTGATGGCGCTGATGTTTCGATCAATGGCAAGGAGGGCGTTCCCCTCGCCGAGGTTGAGATCGCCGGCCCTCCGCCATCCGAACTGGTGCTGTCTTCGGGCGACACCGTGATCCTTACCGAAGGCGATGTCTTCGCGCTCAAGGTCGAAGGGCAGGACACCGATAGCTTGCGGTTTGTGCGCGATTCCGAAGTGATCGGCATCACCCGCACGGATGGATGGAGCGGCAACCAGACCGCCACCATCCGCATCACCATGCCCCCGCCCAGCGAAGTGGTGATCGCGGGCAGCGGCACGGTGCGGGCGCAATCGCTTGCCAGCACTGCTGAAATCTCGATTGGCGGATCGGGCACGGTCACGTTCGCCAGCGTCGCGGCGGACAAGCTCGACGTGAATATCGGCGGCAGCGGAACGGTGAAAGGCGCGGGCACTGCCAAGCGGCTTGAGATCAATATCGGCGGCAGCGGCGATGTCGAACTTGCCGGGCTGAAAGCCGATCGCGCCGAAGTGACGATCGGCGGAGCGGGTGACGTGGCCTTTGCCTCAGACGGTGAGGTTGAAGCCAATATTGCTGGCTCCGGCGATGTGACCGTCGCGGGCAGCGCCAAATGCACCGTCAACGCCTTCGGATCGGGCACGCTCACCTGCGCATCGCAAAGCACCGCGACCGCCGCTGTCCCGGCCGCAGGAGCGGTTCCGGTTGCCCCGACCGCTCCAACCACCCCGATTGCGCCCAAGCCTGCCGAATAATATTTGCATTACAGCGCGCGGTGGGTGAAAAGTTGCCCCATGCGCTCCGCTCACCTCATCGTCCTGACGCTCGCTGCCCTTGCCCTGCAAGGGTGCCTCGCCCGTGCGGCGGTGGATGTTGTCACCCTGCCGGTGAAGGCAGCCAGCGCGGGGGTGGATGCGGTGACCACCAGCCAGTCCGAAGCCGACGAGAAACGCGGGCGCGAAATCCGCAAGCGCGAAGAACGGCTGGGCGCGCTGGAACGCGATTACGACAGGCAGATGGAACGCTGCGGTGACGGCGATGATGCGGCTTGTGACAAGGCACAGGCGATCCGCGCCGAGATGAACGCGCTGATGCGGGGTGTGCCGGTCGAACCTGAGGGTTAGTCCGCCGCTGCCCTACGCAGCCGGTCATTGATTGCGCGGCCCACGCCCATTTCCGGCACCGGCGCGATGGCGATGCGCGGGTGGGGGGCGTTGGCGGCTTCGTGAAGGCAGGCGTAGAGCCGCGCCGCTGCTTCGCTGACGTCACCGCCCACTGACAGCGTGCAATCACCCTGCACCGCGCCAAATCCGATCCAGAATTCATCCGCTTCGGCGTAAGTGGCATTCAACCGCACCGGCTTACCCGGTGCATAGTGGCTGGCGAGTTGACCGGGGGCTTCAATCCGCGCTTCGCTCCCCTCTGAGGCAGCCTGCGCGCATATTTGCAGGGGGCCGGGGCGCAGTTCTGCGATGCTGCCATCCCCGCGCACCGCAACAATCGTGGATTCCAACCCCGCCGCACACGGCCCGCCATCGAGCACCAGATCGATCCGTCCATCAAGCGAGGCGAGCACGTGGGCGGGCGTGGTCGGGCTGATAAACCCGCTGCGATTGGCCGATGGCGCGGCGAGCGGGAATGCCACCACCTCGAGCAGCGCGCGCATCACCGGGTGGGCGGGCGCGCGCAGGGCGATGGTGGGCAGGCCCGCCGTCACCGCGTCAGCCAGTCCGGCGTCAACGCGGCGCGGCACCACCAGCGTCAACGGGCCGGGCCAATGCGCAGCGGCCAGCGCCAGCGCGGGGGGTGAGAATTCGCCGAACCGCACCGCCTGCTCCAGCCCGCGCACATGGACGATCAGCGGGTTGAAATCGGGCCGGCCCTTGGCTGCGTAAATCCGCGCCACCGCTTCCGCACTGTCGGCCCTTGCGGCGAGGCCATAGACCGTCTCGGTCGGCACCGCGACGAGGCCGCCCGATTCGAGGATCTGCGCCGCGCGGGCGATCCCTGCGGCGCCTGCCAGCACCACTTCCGTAACGTTCTTGCCGCTCATGCCCCGGCGCTATATTCAAACCTTCGCCCTGCCAAGTGCAAGGCCCACTTCCCATGCCAAAGGACGCACCCCGCCGTGACCCCCTATACCCCGCCAACCGCCGACCAATTGCTCGCCATTCGCGTCAATGCCGGGATCGAGGAACTGGCCCAGACCGCCCGCTTCGCCCATGCCGAAGCCGATCTGGTCGAAGCCATCGTCGAAGGCGTGGGGCAATTCGCCGCCGGGGAATTCGCGCTCCTGAACCGTATCGGCGATCTGGAAGGCGCGCGGCTGGAGAACGGCGTTGTGCGGCTGCCCGAAGGGTTTGACGCGGCCTACCGCGCCTATGTCGAACAGGGCTGGAACGCGATTGCCTCTCCGCCCGAATTCGGCGGGCAGGGGCTGCCGTTCACGCTGTCGTGCAACGTGCTCGAAAACCTCGGCGCGGCGAATATGGCGTTCAATCTGCTGCCGATGCTGTCGGTCGGCGCGATCGAGGCGCTGGAACATCACGGTAGCGCGGATCAACAGGCCAAATACCTGCCCAATCTGGTCAGCGGAAAATGGTCAGGCACGATGAACCTGACCGAGCCTGCCGCGGGCAGCGATGTCGGCGCGCTGCGCTCAACAGCCGTTCCGATCCCGGATGGGCCACACGCGGGCAAATACCGCATCGCCGGGCAGAAAATCTACATCACCTGGGGTGAGCATGATCTGGCGGACAACATCATCCACCTCGTGCTGGCACGCCTGCCCGGTGCGCCGGAGGGATCGCGCGGGATCAGCCTGTTCGTGGTGCCCAAGTATCATGTGAATGACGATGGCAGCCTCGGCCCGCACAATGATCTGCGCTGCGTCAGCATCGAACACAAGCTCGGCATCAATGCCTCGCCCACCTGCGTGATGTCCTATGGCGACAACGGCGAATGCATCGGCGAGCTGGTCGGGCATGAAAACAAGGGGCTGGCGGCGATGTTCACGATGATGAACAACGCCCGCATCAATGTCGGCAATCAGGGCGCGCAGATCGCCGAACGCGCGACCCAGCAGGCGCTGGCCTATGCGCGTGACCGGGTGCAATCGGCGCGCGCAGGATCGCCCGACAAGACCCCGGTGGCGATTATCGAACATCCCGATGTGCGCCGCATGATTTGCCGCATGAAAGCGCTGACCGAAGGCGTTCGCGCGCTGCTCTATTACTGCGCCGGTCAGGTCGATCGCGGCAATCTGGGCGATGACGCGGCAAAGAACCGCGCCGAGATCATCGTCCCGCTGATCAAGGCGTGGGGAACGGATATCGGGGTGGAAGTGGCGGGCCTAGGCATCCAGATTCACGGCGGCATGGGCTTTATCGAGGAAACCGGCGCGGCGCAGCACTGGCGCGATGCGCGGATTGCGCCGATTTACGAAGGCACCAACGGGATTCAGGCCGCCGATCTTGTCACCCGCAAACTGGGGCTGGACGGCGGGGAGGCGATGATCGCGCTGTTCGACACCATCGCGCGCGACACCGCCGGGGAGGCGAGCCTTGCGGCGCTGGCGCAGGATTGCGCCGCGATCGCGCGCTGGATGCGCGATGAGGCGAGCCTTGATGATCGGCTGGCGGGCAGTGTGCCGTTTGGCACCATGGCGGCAGTGGCAGTCGCCGGGTGGCAGCTGATGAAGCAGGCGCAGGCGGTGGCCGCGGGCGCCGCACCATCGCTCGCCGCGACCAAGCCGGTGACGGTGCGGTTCTTCCTCGACCGGATCGTGCCCGAAGCCGCCGGTCTGCGCGCCGGGACGACCGCCGGGGCCGCTGGGCTCTACACCCTCCCCGCCGCCGCGCTGGTGGGCTGACATGGATCGGCGCGACCCGCTGGAGCGCATCGCCGCCGCGCTCGAACGGCTTGCCCCGCCGCCCGCGCAGCCGACCGATTGGCTGAGCGCGCCCGCCTATGTGTGGGAGGGCGAACGCGCGTGGGCCGTGCCGGCGCTCGATGCGCTACCGCTCAGCAACTTGCACGGGATCGACGCCCAAAAAACCGCGCTGCGGGCCAATTTCGCCAGGTTGGTTGCGGGCGCAGCGGCGCATGATGCGTTGTTATGGGGCGCGCGCGGGATGGGCAAATCGGCGCTGGTGCGCGCGGCGGTGGCTGATGTGCAGGGGCAAGCGCCGGGTGCGCTGGCGTTGGTGCAACTTGCCCCCGGCACGCTGCCGAGCTTCCCCACGCTGATCGCGCAGCTGGCAGAGCAGCCCCGCGCTGTCGTACTGTTTATCGACGATCTCGGCTTTGGCGCGGATGGGCGCGCGGAAATGCTGGCGCTCAGGAGCCTGCTCGACGGCGGGGTTGCCCCGCGCCCGCCGCATGTCCGCCTGGCCGTGACCGCCAACCGCCGCGCGATTGTGGAACGCGCAGACACCAGCGCCGCCATTCATGAACGTGACGAACGCGATGATACGCTGGCGCTGGCAGACCGGTTCGGGCTGAGCCTCGGCTTTCACCCGGCGGACAAGGACACCTACCTCGCCATTCTTGAAGGCTACACCGCCCCGCTCGGCCTCAGTTTCGACGCTGAGGAAGCGCTTGCCTTCGCGATCCAGCGCGGCAACCGTTCAGGCCGCACCGCGCTGCAATTCGCGACCGAACTGGCGGGGCGCGCGCGGGTGCGCCTCTAATTCCCCTTTTTCCCCGCCTGTTCGCGCAGGTAATCTTCCTCAAACGCGGCGCGCGGGTCGGTCAATTGGCGTGGGGGCAGCTTTTCGCTTTGCAGCGGGGCAATCGCAGGCGCGGGGCTGGCGCCGGGCGCACGCACCCGCCAGATGATCCCGGCGGTGTCATCCGATACCAGCAGCGCGCCGTCTCCGCCCCATTCGACCCAGGTGGGCCGCCCACGGGTGGTGCCGTCATCCTTGAGGAAACCGGTCAGCACCGGCACCGGCTTGCCAACCGGATTGCCGCGCGCATCAAACGCGACATAGATCACGTCGTATCCCGAAGGCGGCTTGCGGTTCCACGATCCGTGCCGCGCAATAAACGCCCCGCTGGCGAATTTATCGCCCATCACATGGCCTTGCTTGTTAAACACCAGCCCCAGCGCAGCCACGTGCGGGCCGAGCGCATATTCGGGATTGCGGGTATATTCGAGCAGGAACTTCGGCATCGGCGCTTCGACCCGGCGATCAATATTGGTTTTGTAATAGACCCACGGCCAGCCATATTGCGCGCCGACCGGAACATTGGTGAGGTAATCGGGCACCAGGTCCGATCCCAGCATGTCGCGTTCGTTCACAGTGGTCCACAATTCGCCGGTCCACGGGCTGAAATCGAGCCCGTTGGGATTGCGCAGGCCGACCGCAAACGGGCGCTGGCGTCCGGCGGCCAGATCATATTCCCAGATCATCGCGCGGCCTTCTTCCCCCGCCATGCCAGTTTCGCCGATATTGCTGGCTGACCCGACCGCGACGTAAAGGCTTTTGCCGTCGGGTGAGAGTTCCATATTGCGCATCCAGTGGTTACCGTCGCCGGGCAGATCCATCAGCTTGCGCGGGGAAGCCGTCACCTTGTCGCTGCCCAAGGCATAGGGAAACGCCAGCACCGCGTTATGATTGGCGACATAGAGCGTGCCATCCTGCCAGCTCATGCCCGAAGGCGAATCGAGGCCTTCTTCAAGGATCACGGTCCTGGTTTCCGCCGTGCCATTGCCATCGGCATCGCGCAGCAACACGATCTGGTTGGGCGATTCGCCCGTCGCCCCGGCCTTGTCCATCAGCAGGCCCGCGATCCAGCCACGAATCGTGTCCATGATCCCGCCGTCGCTCTTTTCTCTGGCGGGCGCGCGGGTCAGTGTCGCCAGCACATCGCCATTGGGCAGGGTATAAAGCACACGCGGGTGATCGAGCCCTTCGGCAAAACGCACCACTTCCAGCCCCTCGGCCGGAACCGGCAGTTCATCGGCCTGCCAGCCCACCGGCTCGGCAATCTTCACCGTGGGGAAGGTTTGCGGATTGCCTTCCTGCAACACCGGATCGGTGCCCGCGACATCATCGACCGAAAGATCGGCGGTGTCGCCCCGGCTGAGAAACCAGAACCCCGCAACGAGCAGCAGGACAAGGACACCAAGGGTGATTGCGATTTTGCGAATAATAGCCATGTGACATCCGATAGAGCCGGGCCGCGCGGGCGGCAACTGGCAACAAGCGAAAAGGCGTGTCCGCAATGTATGATTTCAGGCCCGATGCAGCGCAGGCTCCGGCGGAACGTTACCGCGAATTGCTCGGTGCGGCTGACGCATTGACGGCGGATGAGCCTGATGCGGTCGCCAATATGGCCAATGTCGCCGCGCTGTTGTGGGAATTTCTGCCCGATCTGAACTGGGCCGGGTTCTACCGCATCGCCCCGGCAAAGCGCGAAAACGCAAGTGAACTTGTGCTGGGGCCGTTCGTCGGCCGCCCGGCCTGCATCCGCATCCCATTGGGCAGCGGGGTATGCGGCGCGGCGGCGCAGAGCGGAGCGACGCAGCTGGTCGCCGATGTCAACGCCTTCCCCGGCCACATCGCCTGCGACGCGGCGAGCCGATCCGAACTGGTGGTGCCGGTGCTACGCGATGGGCAGGTGATCGCAGTGATCGATTGCGACAGCCCCTCCCCCGCCCGATTCTCGCAGGTCGATGCCGAGGGGATTGAGGCGCTCGCCGCGCTGCTGGCAACGCGTATCTGACAGATTTTGCCAGCTAATCGGCCCGAAACGGGACAGCGGTCACAGCACGGCTTGGGCGCGCGGGCTGGGCGGTGTTAAGTGGACGCTAACCATCCGCCGCTGTGCGCGGCCTTCCGGGGGATTTTTTGATGCGCCTGCCGCTCCGCAACCTGACCCGCCTTGGTGTGATTCTGCCCGCGCTCGCGCTGCCCGCGATGGCTGGCGCGCAGGATTACAGCGATCTGCCGCCGCTCACCCCGGTGGACGAAGCAGCAGTGCGCAGCCTGCCGCCCGAATATCGCACCGCGCCGGTGATGAGCCGAATCACCGAAACCGTGACCGCGAAAGACGGGGTGGAAACCATCACCCGCACCCGCTGGATCGAGGCACCGCGCCCGCTTCGGGCTGCCCCTGCCGCACAGCAAGGCCATCCCGGTTATCGGCATCCCGGCCACGCCACGATGATCTTCACCCCCGCGCCGGTGGTGTTTGAGCGCGAACAGTGGCTCGATGAATGCCGCCGCCGCACGGCGGGCCGCAATAATGACGAAACCGGGCTGATCATCGGCGGGCTGCTCGGCGCGATTGCAGGCGGCGTGGTGGGCCATGAAATCGCCAAGGTCGGCGACCGCACGCTCGGCGCTGTGGTTGGCGCAGGGGGCGGCGGGCTGATAGGCGGGTTGCTCGGCAGCCTGATCGGTGGCGGCAAGAAGAAAGACCGCTATGATTGCGAGGCAGCGCTAGACGGCTACCTATCGCAATATGGCGCGCCGGGTGCACGGGTGGCTGCACGCGAAATCGCCTATGCGCCCTATCCGGCGGCTCCGGCCTACGGCTATGGTTACGGCTACCCCGCAAATTACGGCTATTCATACGCCCCGCCGCCACAAATGGTGATGGTGCCGGTGCGTAGCGAGGTGCAGCAACAGGTGGTGGTGCGCGAAACCGTGCGGGAGGAGACTTATACCGTCCCCGGCGCAGCGCGGGTGATCCCGGCTCCGGCACCCTCACCCAAGATGATCAAGACCGGCCGTTAAGCCGCGCCCCCCCCGCAGGAGTCGCGCCGCGCGACTCTGGCGGGGGGTATCAGAACTCGCCGCCGGTCAGCCGCTGACAGAGCAGATCAAGCTGATCGAGCGTGGTGTAGCGAATGGTGATCGTGCCCTTGCGCGGATCGCCCTCGGGCTTGATCTTCACGGCCAGGCCGAGAAACTCCTCAAGGTGCTGTTGCACCGCGACAATATCAGCGTTTTCAGATGAGTGATTATAGCGCCTGGGCGCAGCAGGGGCCGGTTCCGGCCTGCTCGCCTTGCGCGTGAGCAGTTCCACCTCGCGCACCGAAAGCCCTTCTTGCACCGCGATTTCGGCAATCTGCACCGCATCATCGCGCCCGATCAGCGCGCGGACATGGCCGGTTGAAAGCTTGCCCTGTTCAACCAGCACCAGCACCGGTTCGGGCAGGCTCATCAACCGCTGCATATTGGCAATATGGCTGCGCGATTTCTCGACCATCTTGGCGACATCGACCTGAGTCATGCCCTCTTCAACAGACAGACGGTGATAGGCGCGCGCTTCTTCGACCGGGTTGAGATCCTCGCGCTGCAAGTTTTCGATCAGCGCCAGCGCCATCACTTCGCGGTCGGTCAGCGTCCTCACCAGCGCCGGAATCTCGTGCAGCCGCGCCCTTTGCGCCGCGCGCCAGCGGCGTTCGCCTGCGACCAGCTGATAGCCTTCGCCCTGCGGATGCGGGCGCACGATAATCGGCTGGATCACCCCGCGCGCCGCAATCGACGCGGCAAGTTCATCAAGCGTGGTTTCATCGAAATGCTTACGCGGGTTGCCGGGCAGCGGTTTGATCTGCGCCAGCGACAGCATCCGCAGCGATGTGGAGGTGCCCACCGCCGTCCCGCCCTCTGCCGGATCATCGCGCCGCACCAGCGGTTCTTCGCGCCGGGTTTCCCCCAACAGCGCGCCCAACCCCTTGCCCAGCCGCCGCGGTTTTTCCGCCGGACTGCGCGAAGTTGCAGCAATATCAATGGGTTGGGTTACTTCATCGCTCATGCGGCTTGTCTTTCTGCGGGAAATCGCCCGATCAATTCACGCGCCAGCGCCATATAGGCGCGGCTGCCGGTGCAATGCTGATCGTAAATCAGCGCGGGCAAGCCGTGGCTCGGCGCTTCGGACAGGCGGACATTGCGCGGGATCACCGTGTCGAACACCAGCTTGCCCAGGCAATCGCGCACATCATCGGACACCTGATCGGTCAGCCGGTTGCGGCGATCAAACATCGTCAGCGCCACCCCGATGATACCGAGACTGGGGTTGAAACGTTGCTGCACCTGATCGACGGTCTGGAGCAGCTGGCTCAACCCCTCCAGCGCGAAAAATTCGCATTGCAGCGGCACCAGCAGCGTATCGGCGGCGCATAGCGCGTTGAGCGTCAGCAGCCCCAGTGACGGCGGACAATCGATAAAGCAGATGTCGTGCCCGGTGTAATTCGCCAAGGCGCGCTGCAGGCGGTGGGTGCGCCCCTCAACCGCTACCAACTCCACCTCGGCCCCGCTCAAATCGACCGTGGCGGGGATGATGTCGAGCCGGGGAATGCTGGTCGGCACGATGGCGCTATCCAGCGGGACTTCATCGACGATCAGATCATAGCTCGAAACCTCACGCGCGGCGGCGTGAACGCCCAGCCCGGTCGAGGCATTGCCCTGCGGGTCAAGATCGATCAGCAGCGTGCGCCACCCGGTTGCCGCCATCGCGGTGGCGATGTTGATCGCGGTGGTGGTTTTGCCCACGCCGCCTTTCTGATTGGCGATCGCGATTGTCAGCATGATGGGGTCAACATGGTGTTCCCGTCCTTCCAGCGCGCCAATTCGCCTTGAATCGTCGCGGTTTTCGCGTGTCAGGCCTTCACGATGATCCCGGCCTCGGGATCGGTCAAGGAATGTTTCACGTGAAACATTGCTCGAATCGCTGGTTTCAACGCTTCCAATTCCTGCGCCGCCGATCGCCCTTTGGGCAAGACATAGCGGGTGGCGCTTGTGGAGAAGGGTGCGGATAAGGTCAGCAACTTGGGCAGCGGTGCAAAGGCACGTGCCGAAATGGCGCGGGCGGGAAATGGTGCAACCCGTTCCAGCCGCTGCGCTTCCACCCGGCATTTGGGCAGATCGAGCGCGGCGATGCAGCGGATCAGAAACTCGGCCCGTCGGCTGCGCGATTCGACCAGCACCACCGGCATATTGGGATGGAGCGCGGCGATCACCAACCCCGGAAACCCCGGCCCGCTCCCCAGATCGAGCCACGCCCCGCCAGCATTCGCCCCGAATGTTTCACGTGAAACATTTTCGATGAGCTGCGCCGAATCCGCAATATGGCGCTGCCAGATATGGGCTTCGGTGGGTTTGGCGATCAGGTTCTGGCGCTGGTTTTCCTCCAGCACCAGCGCGGCAAAGGCCTCGATCCGCGCCAATCCCTCGGCATCGGTTAATCCCGCCACATAGGCGCGGGCTTCGGCCTCGTTGCTGATCACGCCGCGCGGCTCGCGTTGGCGATCCGCCGCGCGTGCACCAGCAAGGCTGACAGCGCCGCCGGGGTGACGCCCGCAACCCGCCCCGCCGCCGCCAGCGTTCCCGGCGCGGCCTTGGTCAAGCGCTCGATCATCTCGTTCGACAGGCCGGGAACCGCGCCATAGGGAAAATCCGGGGCCAACGGCAGCGCCTCGCTCGCGCGCAGATCACGCAATTCACTGTCCTGCCGCGTCAGGTAAGGCGCGTAGGCGGCATCCTCGGCCATTTCTGCGGCCAGCAGTGGATCGTGCGCGGTCGCATCACCGAGCCAGGGGGCCAGCGCATCCAGCGTCACCCCATCGTGGCGCAGCCATTCCGCAATCGGCTTTTCACCGACATCGCGCCGCACCGGCAGGCCGACGTCGGCGAGGTCACGCGCGTGGACGGGCTGCGAATGTTTCACGTGAAACATTTTGCGGGTGTCTTCACGCCGTTCCCACCAGGCGCGGCGTTCCTCACCCACGCAGCCTGCCGCAATCCCCAGCCCGGTCAGCCGCGTCGCCGCATTATTGGCGCGCAGCCGCAGCCGGTATTCGGCGCGCGCGGTCAGCATCCGGTAGGGTTCGGACACCCCCTGCAAGGTCAGATCATCGACCATCACCGCGATATAGGAATTGGCGCGGTCGAGCGCGGGCGCGGCTGTGCCGAGCGCCGCTGCCGCCGCCTCCAGCCCCGCGACCAGCCCCTGCGCGGCGGCTTCCTCGTATCCGGTGGTGCCGTTGATCTGCCCGGCGCAATAAAGGCCGGGGATCGCGCGCACCTGCAAATCAGGGGTCAGCGCGCGCGGATCAATGTGATCATATTCGACCGCATAGCCCGGCTGCACAATCTGCGCCTGCGCGCAGCCCGGCATGGTGCGCACCACCACGTCCTGCACATCGGTGGGCAGCGAGGTGCTGATGCCGTTGGGATAGACTAGATGCGTGGTCAGCCCTTCCGGTTCAAGGAACACCTGATGCCCGCCGCGATCACCAAAGCGGTGGATCTTGTCCTCGATTGACGGGCAGTACCGCGGGCCAGCCGCCGCAATCGCGCCCGAAAACAGCGGCGAGCGGTGGAGATTGGCACGGATCGCATCGTGCCCCGCCTGCGTTGTGCGGGTGATCGCGCAGAAAATCTGCGGGTTGAGCCGCCGCGGGGTGAGCGGCGACATCGTCCACGCCTCCCCGTCGGAGGGCTGTTCTTCCAGCGCCGCCCAGTCGATGGTGCGCCCGTCGATGCGCGGGGGCGTGCCGGTCTTGAGCCGCGCCATCGGCAGGTCGGCACCGCGCAGCTGCCCGGCCAGACGCTTCGCGGCGTTTTCCCCGATGCGCCCGCCTTCGAAGCGTTCCTCGCCCCGGAACAGCACCCCGCCGAGGAAGGTGCCGGTGCACAGCACGATACGTTCCACGTGAAACACTGTGCCATCAGCCAGTTCCAGCCCCGCGACCCTGCCGCCTGTCAGAATGAGCGCCGCTGCCTCGCCCTCGATCAGCGTCAGGTTTGCCTGCGCGCGGACGATCTGCTGCACCGCCGCCTTGAACCGCACCCGGTCAGCTTGAACGCGCGGGCCCCAAACCGCGCTGCCTTTTGATCGGTTGAGCATCCGGTAATGGATCGCGCCTGCATCTGCTGCGCGGCCAATCACGCCGTCAAGCGCATCGACTTCGCGCACCAGATGGCCCTTTCCCAAGCCGCCGATCGCCGGATTGCAGCTCATCGCGCCAATCGCGCCGAGGTCGAAACTCACCAACGCCGCGCGCGCACCCATCCGCGCCGCACCACAGGCAGCCTCAACCCCGGCGTGACCGCCGCCGATGACGATGACATCAAAGGAATGCATGATGCGCGCGTTAGGACGCGGGCGGCGAATCGTCAAAGCGGATTCGTGAGGGGCGCCTGAAGGGACGAGATCAGTTTCAAATCCAATACCAATGTTTCACGTGAAACATTTTGTGCGGGTTTGTGCTGCCGCCTCACTTCCCGATGCAGAACCGTCCGAACAGCGTGTCGAGCATATCCTCGGTGGTGGCGCGTCCGATCAGGCGGTCGAAGGCGAGTCGGGCGCGGCGTAGTTCTTCGGCGATCAGCAGTGGGTCGGCCAGGTTGCGCGCGGCCGCCAAAGCCTCCGCCGCCTCGGTCAGCCGCGCGTGTTGGCGGGCATTGAGTGCCGCCTCCCCCGGCTTGGGCAGGCGCGCGCGGGCGGCGTCGACCAGCGCCAGCTTGAGATCGCTCAGCTCCGCGCCCGTCGCCGCCGACACCGTAAACCGCGCTGCCGGTTTGGGCACAAACCCATCGCGGTCAGCCTGCGCGGCGATTTCCCATGCGTCCGCCGGACCTTCGCCTTGCGCGCCGAGCCACAGCACCAGATCAGCCCGCGCCAATTCGCCGCGCGCGCGATCAATGCCGATCGCCTCGATTTGGTCGGCGCTTGCTGCCTCCTCGCCCCCCCGTAGCCCGGCCGTATCGACAAAGGTGAACGCCGCCCCGCCAATCGCGACCGATCGTTCGATCACGTCGCGGGTGGTCCCGGCAATCGGTGAGGTGATCGCCGCCTCGCTCTCGATCAGCGCGTTGAACAACGTCGATTTGCCCGCATTGGGCGGCCCGGCGAGCACCACACGGAACCCCTCCCCCAGCCGTTCGGAACGCGGGCGGGTGAGCCAATCGGCCAGTTCCTGCGCCAGCGCGCCGATGTTCCACGTGAAACATTCGGGCAGGCCGGCGGCGTCTTCCTCATCGGAGAAATCGAGCACACCCTCGACCTCGGCGGACAGAACCAGCACCCGCGCCCGCCAATCCTCGACCTGCCGCGACAAAGCGCCCCCGCCATTGGCGAGCGCGGCGGCGCGTTGCAACTCGGTCTCGGCAGAGAGCAGATCGGCCAGCCCTTCCGCCTCGGCCAGATCGATCCGGCCATTGGCAAAGGCACGGCGGGTGAACTCCCCTGGCTCGGCATGGCGC
>PHEB01000022.1:20783-52960 GCA_002842735.1 Alphaproteobacteria bacterium HGW-Alphaproteobacteria-7
CCCGCCGTGGCAATGGAGCTCGGCCAGATCCTCCCCCGTCGCGGTGTTCGGCCCCGGAAACCACAGCACCAGCGCCTGATCAAGCATCGCGCCCGCTCCATCGCGCAGGTTCGCCAGCGACGCGCGGCGCGGCTGCGGCAGCCGCCCTGCCAGCGCCGTCAGCGCAGCGCCCGCCTGCGACCCGGAAACCCGCACCACGCCGATGGCCGAAGGCGCAGCGCCGCTCGAAAGCGCAAAGATGGTGGAACCGGCGGTCATGCAGGGGGAATTATTCGGAACCCTTCGGCCCATCACTCCCGCGACCACCAGCGCCGCTTGCCGCCTTCATCCCGCTTTCGACGAAGCTTTGAAACAGCTTCAGCCCAACCTGCCCCATCGGTGCCAGAGCGGAGGCATATTCCTGTAATTGTTCAGGATTTGATACGCCTTTCATCGCCTTGGTGATGTTATCGATATAGACATTATTGGCCGCGCTGACATCGGGCAGACCCAGGAAGCTGCGCGCTTCTTCGGGGGTGCATTCGATTTCGACATTGATCTTCATGGGGTCGCGTCTCCTGTCCCGCTCGCTCCTCCCTTATTTGGGCTTGGCAAGCGGGCAAGGCAATAGATAGGGTTGCAGCGCCGCCCCAACCAGAGAGAGACCCGCAATGACCCTGAATGCCAGCATCCCGACATTGGAAGGCGACGCGCAGTTCGGCGCCTATATCGCCCACCCCCAAGGCGCGCCCAAGGCGGCGATTATCGTCATTCAGGAGATTTTCGGGGTGAACCCGGGCATCCGCCAGAAATGCGACAAGCTGGCAGCGGAAGGCTATCTCGCGCTCGCCCCCGACCTGTTCTGGCGCCTGCAACCCGAAGTCTCGCTCGATCCCGATGTTGAGGCAGAGTTCAATCAGGCGCTCGATCTGATGGGCAAGTTCAATCAGGACGCAGGGATCCGCGATATTCAGGCGGCGATTGATTATCTGCGCGGTAGCGAGGGCACCACCAAGGTCGGCTGCGTCGGATACTGCCTAGGCGGGCGGCTTGCTTACATGACCGCCGCGCGCACCAGCATCGACGCGAGCGTGGGCTATTACGGGGTCGGGATCGATGGCCTGCTGGGCGAAAAGGAGGCGATTGCCAACCCGCTGCTGCTCCACATCCCCACCAATGACGGGTTTGTTCCACGTGAAACACAGGCCGCGATGCACGCCGGGCTGGACGATCACCCGCGCGTAACGCTGTTCGATTACGAAGGCCTCGACCACGGATTCGCCACCGAACACGGCAAACGCCGCCACGAAGAGGCCGCGACCCTTGCTGACAGCCGCACCGCCGCGTTCTTTGCGGAAGCTCTGGCATGAGCCGCGATAATCTCGCGCGCTGGCACGCCTATATCGACGGCGGGAGCGATCCTGCCGCGCTATCCGCGCTGCTGGCCGATGATGCGGTGTTCCATTCGCCGGTGGTGCACACCCCGCAGGTGGGTAAGCCGGTGGTGATGGCCTATCTCGTCGCGGCGTCACACGTGCTGGGGAACGCAAGTTTCCGTTATGTCCGCGAGTTGGTCGACGGGGACGAAATGATGCTCGAATTCGTTACCGAATTGAACGGTGTCACGGTCAACGGGGTCGATATCATCCGCTGGAACGCAGATGGGATGATCAGCGATTTCAAGGTGATGGTGCGCCCCTTGAAGGCGATCAACGCGGTGTGGGAGATGATGGCCGCGCAGTTGGCGGCGGCGAAGGATTAGAGCCGATCCCGCAGAAATGCGACCCGGTCAGCAACACTGGCAAGCGGCAAATCTTCGACGACATACCCGTAATGTCGCCACGCAGCCGTAACCGCCCGGTCGCTCTCTGCCGCCTGATCCCAATCCTGCGTTCTTTCGGAATCCGGCCGATAAATCTCGCGCCAGGCCGGAGCCCTTAATACCGGGCCGTGATAGCGCACCATCCGGCAGACCCTATCAATGTCATCGGGCACCGCGAGGCCCGATACCTCCAGAAAGCCCACCACATCAGGAAAACCCCGGTCGAATACCACCGGGGCCTGAACCTCCTGAAATCGTTCATATTCAGCAAGGTGCGCGGCCAGCATCGCATCGGCAAAGCCGAGCGGGTCATTTGCCCGCAGCGCCATTCCGCCGGGTTGTTTGAGCAGTGCGCGGGCAACTTCGGGCGAAGTGGTTAAGCCCGCCCGCTCTGCTTCAAGAAGCAATGCGGTTTTCCCAGCGCCCGGCCCGCCCGTCAAAACCACGTGCCGAACCATGGCCCGCCCCCGCCGCAGCGTTACTGGTTCATCGTGTCGAAGAAATCGTCGTTGGTCTTGGAATCCTTCATCTTGTCGAGCAGGAATTCCATCGCGTCGACAGTGCCCATCTGCATCAGGATGCGGCGCAGCACCCACATCTTGGACATCTTGTCCTTGTCCACCAACAGTTCTTCCTTGCGGGTGCCGGATTTGCCGACATCCAGCGCCGGGAAGATGCGCTTGTCCGAAACCTTGCGGTCGAGCACGATTTCGCTGTTGCCGGTGCCCTTGAACTCTTCGAAGATCACTTCGT
Organism: Alphaproteobacteria bacterium HGW-Alphaproteobacteria-7; assembly: GCA_002842735.1. Taxonomy (GTDB): domain Bacteria; phylum Pseudomonadota; class Alphaproteobacteria; order Sphingomonadales; family Sphingomonadaceae; genus Erythrobacter. The sequence continues at coordinate 23,338 of PHEB01000022.1, forward strand.
CCATGCGGCTGCCGGTATCGATCAGCGCGGTGGCGATGATCGAGAGGCTGCCGCCTTCTTCGATATTGCGCGCCGCGCCAAAGAACCGCTTGGGACGCTGCAATGCATTGGCATCGACACCGCCGGTCAGCACCTTGCCCGATGATGGCACCACGGTGTTGTAAGCGCGGCCCAGACGTGTGATCGAATCGAGCAGGATCACCACATCCTTCTTGTGTTCAACCAGCCGCTTGGCCTTTTCTATCACCATTTCAGCAACCTGCACGTGGCGGTTGGCAGGTTCATCGAAGGTCGAGGAGATCACCTCACCCTTCACCGAACGCTGCATGTCGGTGACTTCTTCGGGCCGTTCATCGACCAGCAGCACGATCAGGAACACTTCGGGGTGATTATCGGTGATCGCCTTGGCGATGTTTTGCAGCAGCACGGTTTTACCGGTGCGCGGCGGGGCGACGATCAGTGCGCGCTGGCCCTTACCCTGCGGCGCGACGATGTCGATCACCCGCGCGCTCTTGTCCTTGACCGTCGGATCAAGGCTGTCGAGCGTCAGCTTCTGTTCGGGGTAAAGCGGGGTGAGATTGTCGAAATTGGTGCGCAGCCGCACCGCATCGGGATCATCGAAATTGACCTTGGCGAGGCTGGTGAGCGCAAAATAGCGTTCGCCATCGCGCGGGGCGCGGATTTCGCCTTCGACGGTATCACCCGTCCGCAGGCCCCATTTGCGCACCTGGTTGGGGGAGACGTAGATATCGTCCGGCCCAGCGAGGTAATTCGCCTCGGGCGAGCGCAGGAAGGCGAAACCGTCCTGCAGCACCTCGATCGTGCCGATGCCCATGATCTTTTCGTCATATTCCTCATCCTCGGCCAGTTCGCGCAAGATGCTGAACAGCAGATCCTGACGGCGCATGGTCGAGGCGCCTTCAACGCCCAGTTCTTCGGCCATCGCGACCAGTTCGGCCGGGGTCTTTCGTTTGAGGTCTTTGAGATGCATAGTGATTTTCCGAAAGCAGGAGTGGCCGGATGGTCAGTACCTCCGCAGGGCGAAGGCGTCTTGCGTCGTGCCGTGATGGCTTGCAAGACTGGGCTTGGAGAAAGCAGACCTGACGGAGCGGGTATCGCCCCGGTTACCGGTGAGGTGAAAGCGAAATAGGAGCACCGGCGCGCAAGGTCAATCGCGAAAAATGCGCGCTTGCAGGCTCAGAACGGAGCAGGCTCAGAACGGGACTGTCAGAACGGCCTCACGTAAACCAGCACCGCGATCAGTACCAGCAGCAACCCTGGCACTTCGCCAATCATGCGCAAGCGGGCTTCGGTTAATGGACGTTGCCCCAGCGCCATCATCTTGGTCTGTCCCACCAGCCAGCCGTGATAGCCAGTCAACAGCAACACCAGCAGCAGCTTGGCATGCAGCCAACCTTCGCTGAACCATCCGCCCGACCATGCCATCGTCAGGCCCAGCACCCAGACAATAATCATACTGGGGGTGAGGATGATTTTGCGCAGCTTACCCATCCGGGTCGCCCACTTGGCCTCGCCTTCGGAACCAGGCGCGTGATCGAGCATGTAAATGCACTGGCGCGGCAGCATGAACAGCCCCGCCAGCCAGAACACCATGAAAATCACGTGCCCGGCCTTGAGGAAGGGGTAGATCGTTTGCAGCGCGCTTTGCATGGGTTAGCTCCTCACCTCGCCCCGCAGGGCGGCAAGCAATTGTTCGACGTGGGCAATCGGGGTAAATTGCCCGATCCCGTGGCCGAGGTTGAAAATGTGCGGGCGGTCTTCAAATGCCGCGATGATCGTGCGCACCCGCTGCGCCACAGCCGGGCCGCCAGCTTCGAGCAGTAGCGGGTCAAGATTGCCCTGCACCGGCATTCCGGCAGGCAAGCAGGCGTGCGCCCAAGCGGGATCGAGGGTTTCGTCGAGCCCAACCGCGTCCACGCCCGTTTCACGGGCATAGGCGGGCAATTTCGCCCCCGCACCCTTGGGAAAGCCGATCACCGGCGTATCGGGATGCGATTGCTTGAGTTGCGCGGTGATTGCGGCATTCGGCGCCACTACCCACTTTTCAAAATGATCGGGGGCAAGACTGCCCGCCCAGCTATCGAACAATTGCACCGCTTCGGCCCCGGCATCGATCTGGCCGCGCAGATAGGTGACGGAGACTGCGATAATCGCATCGATGATCGCCTGCAGATGCGCCGGATCACGGTAAGCCAGCAGCCGCGCCGCGCCTTGATCCTTCGACCCTTCGCCAGCGATCATGTAAGTGGCGACGGTCCACGGACTGCCCGCAAAGCCGAGCATGGTAACATCCGGCCCGATCATCGCGCGGGTGCGGCGCACGGTTTCATACACCGGATCGAACCGCTCAAACGCCGGAGTGAATGAGTCGAGCCCGGCTTCGAGCAGCGTCGGCGCCAGATGCGGCCCCTCGCCAGCGGCAAAGGTCAGCCCCTGCCCCATCGCGTGCGGCACGATCAGGATATCGGAAAACAGGATCGCGCCATCAAACCCGAACCGCCGGATCGGCTGCACGGTGATCTCCGCCGCCGCTTCGCTGTCGTAAACCAGTTCGAGAAACCCGCCCTTTTTGCTGCGAAGTTCCCGATATTCAGGTAGATAGCGCCCAGCCTGACGCATCAGCCAGACGGGGGCAACGTCCTGACGGACACCTTTGAGCGTATCGAGCAATGGACCAGGCATAGGGTTCCTTTAAACAAAACAAATCAATTTATAAAAGGGTTGATGGAGGTTGTTGGCCCTGTGGAAACTGGGAATTACCAGCCCCCTTGTGCTTACCCCCAGCAGGCATCAACCCAATTACCCCCTGCCGAATCCGCACAGATGGGACGTCAAGCAGGCTTTATCCCCACACTTGCCAGCCTGTTCACAACACTTGTCCTATGTCGATAAACACCCCGACAAAAAGCCTGCTAGCGGGCCGGAAAATTGCTCCCCCGCTTGTTAGCCCTCCCCTCCCGTGGTTTATGCCATGCTCTATCCACAGCCCCTGACTGCCTGCGAGCGCGAATCGTCATGAACCGACTCAATCTGCATCTGGTATCGGATTCGACCGGCGAAACGCTGGAAATGATTGCCAAGGCGGCGCTGGCACAGTTCGATGATCCGATGGTCAATCGTCATTTCTGGCCGATGGTACGCTCGCTCCAGCATCTTGACCGGATCGTCCCCGATCTTGCCGCGCATCCCGGTTTGGTGTTGTTTACGCTGGTGAATCCCGAAACCCGCAAGCGGCTGGAGGAGCATTGCCGCCATCTGGGCCTGCCCGCGGTGCCGGTGCTCGACCAAGTGACCGCCGCGCTCGAAGCGCAGTTGGGGCAGGAAGCCCATGGCCGCCCCGGCCGCCAGCACATGATGGATGAAACCTATTTCAAGCGGGTTGAGGCGATCCAATTCACCATCGCGCATGATGATGGCCTGGCGCATGAGGATTGGGAGCAAGCCGATATCCTGCTGGTGGGCGTTTCGCGTTCTTCCAAGACCCCGACCAGCATCTATCTCGCCAATCGCGGGTACAAGGTCGCCAATATCCCGCTGGTGGTGGAAAGCCCGCCGCCCTCGGAACTCTACCGGTTACGGCACCCCTTGGTGGTGGGGTTGACGACCTCACCCGAACGGTTGGTGCAAATCCGCCGCAACCGATTGCTTTCACTGAACGAGGCGACCGAGACGGCTTATGTTGATAATGACCGGGTAAAGGCCGAACTGCAATTTGCCCGGCGGATGTTCGGCGATAATGGCTGGCCGGTGATCGACGTTACCCGCCGCTCGATCGAGGAAACCGCCGCCGCGATCATCCGGCTGGCGCAGGAACGCGGGCGCAAGCCTGCCAGCGAAGGCGGGGTGGGCCAACCGATATGAGCGATCCGGCACGATTGATCCTCGCCAGCAAATCCGCCTCGCGCCGGGCGATGCTCGATGCGGCTGGGGTGGCGTATGACGCGGTGCCCGCCGATCTTGATGAGCGCGGCGTTGAGGCTGGATTAGCCGGAGTGTCGCCCGCTGAGGTGGTCGAGGCGCTGAGTGTTGCCAAGGCGGCGGCGGTCGCCGCCTTGCATCCCGGCGCGCTGGTGCTGGGGAGCGATTCGCTGGTGGTGGTCGGTGGCCGCCGGTTCGACAAGCCGCGTTCGGTTGAAGAAGCCGCTGAACATTTGCGGTTCTTCTCGGGGCAGGTGATGGAATTGCACAGCGCGGCTGCTTTGGTGCGCGATGGGGGGTGCGAATGGAGCCATGCGAGCGTCGCGCGGCTGCATGTGCGCGCGCTGTCAGAGGATTTCATCGCACATTATCTCAACCTCGAATGGCCCGCGATCAGCCACACCGTCGGCGCGTTCCGGATCGAAGGACCGGGGGTGCAATTGTTCGACAGCATCGAGGGTGATCAGTTCACCGTGCTCGGAATGCCGCTGCTGCCGCTGCTGGGCGCGCTGCGCGAGTCGGGGGTGCTGCTGGCATGACCCGCGCATATGCAGAGGTGATCGGCGATCCGATTGCGCAGTCCAAATCGCCCGCGATCCACAATTTCTGGCTCGCCAAGCTGGGGATCGATGCCGAATACCGCGCCCACCATGTGCGGGGTGAGAAACTGGCGGATTACTTCGCCGCGCGCCAGGGCGACCCGCTGTGGCGCGGGTGCAATGTCACCATGCCGCACAAACAGGCGGTGATGCCGCTGCTTTACAGTGTGGAGCCGCCTGCCGATGCGATTGGCGCGGTCAACACCATTCTACCGCTGGGCAAGAGCGGTCTAACGGGCACCAACACCGATGCAGCAGGGTTCCTCGAACCCCTCGCCGCCGATCTGGCGCAGACGCATTATTTCCGCATGGCGCGGATCATCGGCACCGGCGGCGCGGCGCGGGCGATTATCACCGCGCTGGCGGGCCACGGGTTCACGCTGGTGGTGGCCGGGCGCGATCCGGGCAAGGCGCGCGCGCTGCTCGATGAACTCGCGCCCAAGGGGGAGCATCACGCCATCGACATCGCTCACTTTACAAACCCGACCGATTTCGCCTTTGACGACCGCGAGGCGTGCTGCGATCTGGTGATCAATGCCTCATCCTTGGGAATGAAGGGGCAACCACCACTGGATTTCGACTGGAGCCATGCGCCGCCGGGCAGCATTGCCTATGACATCGTCACCGCGCCGCTCGATACCGCGTTCCTGCAAGGCGCGCGGGCGAAGGGCCATCGTACAATCGACGGTCTGTCGATGCTGATTGGTCAGGCGGCGGCCGCGTTCGAACGCTTCTTCGGCGCAGCGCCCCCGCGCGAGCACGACGCGGAATTGCGCCGGATACTCACCCAGTGACCCGCCCTACAATCATTGGCCTTACCGGCTCCATCGGGATGGGCAAATCGACCGTCGCCGCGATGTTTGCAGACGCAGGAATCCCTGTGTTTGACGCTGATGCCGAAGTGCGCGCGATGCAGGGGCCGGGCGGCGAACTTGTCCCCGCCATCGAAGCCGCCTTCCCCGGATCGACCGGGCCGGACGGGGTCGATCGTGACCGGCTTGGCCATCAGGTGTTTGCCGACAAGGATGCGCTCGCGCGATTGGAAGCCATCGTTCACCCGGCGGTGGCGGCGCGGCGCGCAGCGTTTCTTGAACAGCATCACGATAAGCCCGCCGTGGTGTTCGACATCCCGCTGTTGTTCGAACGCGGCGGGCACGAGGCGGTGGACATCATTGTCGTCGTGTCCGCGCCGGAGGATGTGCAGCGCGCCCGCGTGCTCGCCCGCCCCGGCATGACCAAGCAGAAATTCGATCATATTTTCAACCTGCAACTGCATGACACCCACAAGCGCACGCGCGCCGATCACGTAATCGATACCGGCACCACGCACGAAAACACCCGCGCGCAGGTGATGGCTCTGATTGCGTCACTTTGATTGCAAACCCCCTCTTGCAACCCGCACAACATCGGTGAATAGTCCCCGAAATGCGGGAAATCATTTTCGACACCGAAACCACCGGACTCGACCCCAAGACCGGGGATCGCATGGTGGAAATCGGCTGCATCGAAATGGTTGGCCGGGTCGAAACCGGCAGCACCTTTCACGCCTTCTTCAACCCTGATCGCGATATGCCGCCCGAGGCAGAGCGGGTTCACGGCCTCAGCGCCGCATTCCTCGCAACCAAGCCGCGCTTTGCCGAAGTCGCGGACGAATTGCTTGCCTTTCTGGGTGATGCGCCGCTGGTGGCGCATAATGCCGGGTTCGATTTCGGGTTCCTCAATAACGAGCTTGAAATCATCGGTCTCGCCCCGATCAGTCTCGACCGGATGGTTGATACTGTCGCCATCGCGCGCAAGCGGCACCCGGGTGCCAAATTGTCACTCGATGCGCTGTGCACGCGTTACGGGATTGATCGCAGCCACCGGGTCAAACACGGCGCGCTGCTCGATGCCGAATTGCTTGCGCAGGTCTATGTTGAATTGAATGGCGGGCGGCAGATCGGGCTGGGCCTGACGGACAGCGAAAACCGCGCGGGGCCTGCCGCCACCAATACCACCAATGCGCCCCCCAACGCACCATGGCATCGCCCGACCAGCGACCGCCCTCGGCGCGAACCTCGCCCCCATGTTGCCAGCCCGGAGGAGCTGGAACGCCACCGCGCATTCATTGCCGGAATCGACCAAGCGATCTGGACGCGCTGAACGGCGCGCACGGGCCGCGATAGTTTACAGGAACCGCATCACAAACGGGAGGTCTACACGACCATGGATATTCGTATTTCAGGCCACCAGATGGAAACCGGCATCGCGCTGCAGGAACACGCGGCTGAACGGTTGGGCGCAATCGTCGAGAAATATTTCGACCGCGCGCTATCCTCCCACGTCACTTTTGGCAAAGCCCCGGCTGGCGCCTTTACCTGCGATATCGTCACCCATGTGATGCAGGGCCTGATCCTGAAAGCACAAGGATCAGCGCCCGATGCGCATATCGCGCTGGATGATGCCGTGGCCAAGATCGACAAGCAGCTGCGCCGTTACAAGCGCCGCCTGACCGATCGCCACGAACAGACCAGCTATTCGCGCGCCGAAGATGACGCCGCCTATACCATCTTCGCGGTTGAGGAGGATGTCGAGGATGAGGTTACCGCCGATGCCCCACTGGTGATTGCTGAAACCCGGGTCGACATCCCCACCGCCAGCGTTGCCGACGCGGTGATGATGATGGATTTGCGCCATACCCCCGCGTTGTTTTTCAAAAATGCTGGCACCGGGCGGCATAATATGGTTTACCGCCGCGCCGATGGCTCGATCGGATGGGTTGAGCCGAAATAGCAGTGCGATACGCGCTTGCCGCAAGGGAAAAGGCGATTTTCCAACTGCGCAGGCGGCGGTAGCAGGAGCGCCTGCGCTGCGGCGGATATTCGCTACTTGCAGGCACTTTCAATCGGGATTCGCAACAACATGGACGTCAATCTGGCTCTTTCACCGCAAGCGATTGCGTTTGCTCGGTTTGATAGCAAGCCCAAGGTGCTTTCGAAGATCGCGCAGCTGCTCGCCGACGCTTACGGGCTTGATGTGGGCGAAGTGCTCGAAGGCCTCGAAGCGCGTGAGGCACTTGGCAGCACCGGCTTCGGGCGCGGGGTGGCGATCCCGCATTGCCGCAGCAAGACTGTCCGCCGCCCGTCACTGGCGCTGATCCGGCTGGAGGCACCGATCGATTATGCTGCTGCCGATGCGCTTCCGGTTACGCTGGTGTGCGGCCTTGTCTCGCCCGAGAATGCCGGGGCGACGCATCTGCACGCGCTGGCGGCGATTTCGCGGCTGACACGCGATGAAACGATGCTGCAGATGCTGGCCGACGCGCCCACGACCGAAGCGGTCTATGCGCTGCTGACCAACCAATTCCTGCGCGATGCCGCCTGATCCGATAGAACACGTGATGCCCGAACGTCCCGACCAACCTCTCGCGACCGGGCCGGACACGGGGGCCCAGCAGCATTACCGGGCGCTCGAACGGCTTTATGCCTCGGCCCCGATCAACCGCAAGTTTGCTTCATCATTGCACATTCCGGGTGAGGGATTGTCGCAGTTGCGCTTTACCGTGACGCCTGAAGATTACCACGCGGCGGGGGCGGCGCACGGGACGATCTATTTCAAGATGCTCGATGATGCGGCCTTCTATGCCGCGAACACGTTGGCAACCGACCGGTTTTTGCTGACCACCAGCTTCAACCTCCACTTTACCAAGCCGGTGCGCGCCGGGACGGTGATCGCCGAAGGGCGCTGGGTTACAGGCAAGCGGCGGGTGTTCGTGGCCGAAGCGCGGCTGGTCGATGAAGAGGGCGATGAAATCGGGCGCGGCACGGGCACCTTCATGCGCTCTCGCATGGCGCTGTCGAGCCTGCCCGGCTACGCGGCGGATGGGGCTGCCGGGGCCATGGGATGAGCGCCCGACTGCCCGCCCATCTTGAGGCCAGCGCGATTATCCGGCTTGCCGAATCGCAAGGCGGCTATGCCACGGTGCTCGCCAAGGGTGAACGTGATGCCGGCACGATCCTGATTGTAACCCTGTGTCGCGGCGCTGGGGCAGTGCTTTACGAAAGAATGCCGGGGCTGGACGATTCACGTTCTTTTGTTGCGACAAAATGCGAAAACGCTGAAAACAAGCGAGAATTTTCCGACTATCTCGATCGCAGGCGGCAACAAGATGACGATTTGTGGTTAATCGAGGTTAATATCGCTGATCCCGAACGCTTCATCGCGAATTTGCCCGATTAACTTGACCCCTGATCCGTTGAGCCTATTTGCCGCCGCACTTCCCAGCGCAGGCTGATGGGGCGGCATTTCGGCTGTCCGGTCAGCACGCAGACGGGGGGCGGCCGGCAGGCTTTTTCGAACCCACCACAATCAGCGATGATTGAAGCAAGGTTCCCGCCTGCGTCGGAGCGCGCTCACCGCCCAATTTGTAGTTTGCATGACTCGCAAGAGTGTTTCAATTATCGCGATTGCCGCTGTGGCGGTTGCAACCTCGATGTTTCCGAGCGGCAATGACGCCCTCGCACTGGCCCAGTCGGCCAATAACCAGTTCACACCAACCCCAGTGGTTGGCGCTGTCGAGCTGGTGCCAGACCAACCCATCACCTTTGTTTCGCAGGAAGTGGTCCAGCCACTTTCCGCCGCGCCTGCCCAGGCCGTGCTGACCGAAGCAGGTTCGCTCGCTGATCTGGTTGGCATGGTTGATGCCGACACCGCTTTGACCGAAGAAATGCGTTGCCTCGCCGGCGCGGTCTATTTCGAAGCGCGCGGCGAACCCCTCGCCGGGCAATTGGCGGTGGCGCAGGTGATCATCAACCGTTCCGAAGACAACCGCTTCCCGCGCAGCTATTGCGGCGTGGTGGCGCAGCCGGGGCAGTTTTCCTTCATGCGCGGTAGCCGGATGCCTGCGATCCGCACCGGAACCACGGCATGGTCACGCGCGGTGGCGATTGCTGAAATCGCCGACAAGGGCCTGTGGGAATCCGAAGCGGGCGACGCGGTGTTCTTCCACGCCAAATATGTCCGCCCCAGCTGGAGCCACCGCAAGACGCGGTTGGCGCAGATCGACACCCATATTTTCTATCGGTGAGATAGTAGGTTGCGGGGCTTAATCCCCCCGCAACTTTACCCAGACAGGCGCATGATCGCTGGCTTTTTCGCGGCCGCGATGATCCTTGTCGACGCCCACGGCCTCCAGCCGGTCGGCGCATTCGGGTGACAGCAGGATGTGATCGATGCGGAAGCCGTGGTCGCGTTGCCACGCGCCCGCCTGATAATCCCAATAGGTCCACACCCCGCCGCGCGGGTTCAGTGTGCGCACCGCATCGCACCAGCCATCGCCGAGCATCCGGGCATAGGCAGCGCGCGATTCGGGCTGCATCAGCGCATCGTCCTGCATTGCCTTGACCGACCACGTGTCATTGTCTTCCGGAATGACGTTGAAATCGCCCGTCACCACGGCGGGCACTTCTTCAGCCCAGATCGCGGCCATGCGCGCGCGCAGGGCTTCCATCCATGCCAGCTTGTAATCGAATTTCGGCCCCGGATGCGGGTTGCCGTTGGGCAGATACAGGCAGGCGACGCGCACTCCGCTGACATCGGCTTCAAGATAGCGCGCCTGTTCGCCTTCGCCGTCTTTGGGGCCACCAACAACCCCCAGCCCGCGCTGCACTTCGGTGATTGTGTATCCGGCCTGCGCATCCACCAGAATCGCCACGCCGTTGAAGGCTTTCTGCCCGTGCCAGATCGCTGTGTAACCCAGCGCCTCGATCTCTGCGGCGGGGACGCCTTCGTCTTGCGATTTGATTTCCTGGAGGCACGCGACGCTGGGGCGCGTTTCGGCGAGCCATTCGGTAAGACGCGGCAGCCGCGCCTTGATCCCGTTGATGTTGTAGGTGGCGATTTTCATGCGGCAACCTCGTCATTGCGAGCGTAGCGAAGCAATCCATGAACAGGTGTGCGCGCCTGATGACAGGTTAGTTCATGGATTGCCGCGTCGGCCCTTGCGGGCCTCCTCGCAATGACGAGGCAAGAGATCAACTCAAATCCCGAAACTTGAACCGCACCCGCACCCGGCAGCAGCCTGCGGGTTTTCAACCTTGAACGCTGCGCCGCCGAGCGATTCGACGAAATCAACCACGCTGCCAGCGATCAGATCAAGGCTCATGGGGTCAACCACCAGCTGCACCCCGTCGGTTTCGCTCACGCTGTCGTCGCTGTCGGGCGCGTCGGCGAGGTCGAACTTGTATTGAAAGCCCGAACACCCCCCGCCTTCGACCGATAGCCGCAGGATCGCCGGGCGCGATTGCTTGTCGGCGATCCACGCAATCCGCTTTGCGGCGGCGGGGGTGAGGGTTAGCGGCTGTGCGGTCATGACAGTGATCTAAGGTGCGCAGGCGGGTTCCTCAAGCCTTCACGCCGATTGAATATAGGTGCGCAGCGCCTCGGCTTCGTGTTTCACCTCGTCGATCTTGTACTTCACCAGGTCGCCGATCGAGATGAAGCCGACCAGCGCGCCGCCTTCGACCACCGGGAAATGCCGGAACCGGCGGCGGGTCATCATCGCCAACGCACCGTCAATCCCGGTTGCAGGTTCGACCGTGACGGCGGGCGAGGTCATGATTTTTTCAACCGGTAGCCCAAGGCACGCGTCGCCGTGTTCGGCGAGGCGGTAAATCACATCACGTTCGGACACGATGCCCACCACCTTGCCGTCGCGCAGCACCGGCAGCGCGCCGATCCGCCGGGTGGCAAGGATTTCGACTGCTTCGGCTACCAAGGTGGACACGTCGCAGGCAATAATGTCGGAAGATGTGCGTTGGGCAATGATTCTGGCGATAGTCATGGACCGATTCCCTCCCTCTCATCTGTGAAAATGCCATGTTTGCCGCGAAAAGGCGAATCTGCGCAGGTCGGGCGTTGCACGACATGAACCGCCGGTTGCGTGCTTTCGCGTTGCATTGCGGCAAAGTGCGCGCCATGTCGCAGGCCATGACCCGCAAATCTCCACTTGATGACCCTGTGAACGCCGCCCATGCCTGGGCACGTTATCGCCAGATCATGAAATGGCTGATGGCCGCCACCACGTTAACCGTGGGGATCGCGATAGCCATTCTGTTTGCGTATAACGGAATGATTTCCGTGCATTTTTACATTGCCGTGGCGATGGGGATCAGCCCGACGATGCTGCTGGGCGGCGCATTGATGGGGCTGGTTTTCCTGTCCAACGGCACCGGCCATGACGAATCGGTCGATAACAAGCTGCCCTCGTCTGACGAATTCTGGTCGCCCAAGGATGATTAGGAAGGCGGCAGCAACCTGAACTCTTCCACCGGCACGCCGCCGATCAGATGTTCTTCGATGATCCGGTCGAGCGCTGCCGGGCTGCATGAATGATACCACACCCCGTCAGGCCACACGACCGCGACCGGGCCCGCGGCGCAGATTTGCAGGCAATCGGCCTTGCTGCGTTGCACCCCGCCGCCCGGCCCGCGCGGGCTGTCCTCGCCTCGCTTCGGGCCGACAAGTCCGCGTTCCTTCAGCCGGGCTTTCAGGAACTGCCAGCTTTCTTCCCCTGCTTCACGCGAACAGCATTTCTGCTTGTCCGATAGCGCGCACAGCATGATGTGGCGGGTGATGGCGGTGCCCTTGGCCGGGTCGCCGTAATGCTTGGCGAGCGATGTCTGGGCGGACAGCAGTTCCTTGCGGCTCATTTGTCCGCCTCAGGCTCCGTCTGCAACCAGCGATTCAACCAGGCGAACACGGTATTGTGCCATTGCAGCGAGTTTTTGGGGCTGAGCACCCAGTGGTTTTCATCCGGGAACACCAGCAATTGCGACGGAATCCCGCGCTCCTGCAAGGCGGTGAAGCTTTGCAGCCCTTGAGTGTAAGGCACACGGAAATCCTGCTTGCCCGTCACCACCAGCATCGGGGTTTGCCACTTGTCGACGTGGCGCACCGGGTTCCACTTTTCGTAAACCTCGCGCGCCTGCTCATACGATCCGCCGAAATCCCAGCGCGGGAACCACAATTCCTCGGTGGAATAGTAGAAACTGCGCATATCGAACAGGCCATCATGCTGGACGAGGCAATTGAACCGCTCAGGCCATTGACCGGCGATCCAGTTGACCATGTATCCGCCGTAACTCGCCCCCATGGCGCAGGCGCGGGTGCCGTCGATCTGCGGGTCGAGCGCCAATGCGGCGTCAAGGCCTTTTTGCAAGTCCTCCAGCGGTTTGCCGCCCCAATCGCGGTTGATCGCATCGGTAAAGGCCTGCCCGTATCCGGTGCTGCCGTGAAAATCGACCGAGATCACCGCATAGCCTTGGCTGGCGACCACGCGGGGGTTCCAGCGGGTTGACCAGCCATCGTTGAAGCTGCCCTGCGGCCCGCCATGGATATAAAGAATCGCCGGGATCGGCCCGTTCTGATCGGCCAGCCGCGTGATCTGTCCCCACACCGTATCGCCGCTAGCGCCCGCAAAGCTGAACCGCCGGGTGACGATGCTGGCCATCCCGCCCACCCGGGTGGTGGCCACATCGGTCAGCGGGCGGGCCTGCGCCATTCCGTCGGACAGATAGAGTTCCGCCGGGTTGCCCAGCGAATCGCGGGTGAACAATATCCGCCCGCCCGGCAGCGGGGTAAGATTGGCGATATGCGCCTCATTCCCCGCCATCAGATTAAGCTCTGTCGCTGCCCCGGTGTTTGGATCAATGCGGAAGGCGGGGGTATCAAGCACCTTTTGCGCGGTGGCGATCAGCGTCTTGCCATCCGCGCTCCACGTCAGTGAGCCGAAACTGAGGTCGGTCTTTGCGGTCAGATTGCGCAGCTTGCCGGTCTTGAGATCGAGCAGCTGCACCGCCAGCTTGTCCGCTTCATAGGCCGGGCGTTCCATTGCCAGCCATGCGAGGTAGCGGCCATCGGGCGATGGGGCGGGGGTGGTGTCGGTTGCGGCATTGCCTGCGGTGAGCAGGATCGGGGCAGCACCCGACAGGTCGGATACGTAGATATCGAGATTGGTCGAAGTCGGTTCGGCCCCATCAGCCATCCGCGCGGTGAAATAGAGCGCGCTGCCATCGGGCGCAAAGGCGATTTCCTCCCCGCCGCCGAACGGCATGGTCGGGGTGTCGGCGGTGAGGCCGGTCGCAGGATCGTGCCCGTCAACCGGCGCGCCTGCGCCCACCGCTTTGCCGCCTTCGATCGGGAAGACGAACACGCGGTTGTGGACGCCGGGAGTCTTCCACTGATCCCAATGGCGCACAAATCCATCGGCGCCATCATACAGGCGTCCGGTCCCGGGGCCGGGCAGGTGCTTTGGCTTGGCATCCGGGCAGCCGAATTGCGGGCAATCGCGCGGGATTGCGGCCCACAGCGCGATGGCCTTGCCGTTGGGGGCGAGTTTGAATCCGGCGATGTCAGCGCCGGGGAAATCCGCCACCACTTGCGCCGCGCCGCTGCGGCCATCCTTGCCAATGACGATGCGCCACACGCGGCTGCGCGCTTCGGCCCCATCTTGCGGGGCTGCGCTGCTGAGGAAATAGAGCTGCCCATCCGGCCCAAACGCGGGGGACGAGGCTTTCAGCCCGAAATCGAGCGCGATCGGAACAGCCCCCGGCGTGCCGAGATCCAGAAGATAAAACGCAGTGCTGCGCGCCAGGCTGTCTGGATCGGTGGTGGTCACGCCATAGACCGCCAGCGTGCCCGCCGCGTTCACTGCGGGCGCACCCAGACGCGGCAGGGTGACAAGGTCATGCGCGCTCATTGGAGCGGCAGGCTGCCCGTCTTGCGCGGCAAGCGGCGAGGCGATCAGCGCGGCGGCGATCAATGCGCCGGTTACAGTAAAATGTCTCATGACCGCGGGATTAGCCCGCCACGCCGCGCGGCGCCAGAGTTTACGGACGTTTGCCGACGATCCGGGCGATTTCCGCCTGCACCAGCTTTTCCACCATCGCGGGCAGGTTCGCCTCCAGCCATTCGGCCAGCATCGGGCGCAGCAATTCGCGGGTCAGCCCTTCCAACGAGGTTTCGCCCGACCGGACGATCTGCGGCCGCGCGCCCGGTTCGGCCAGCATCGCCAGCGCAGCAAGGTTTTCCTGCATCGCGTCACGCACTGTTGACGCGATCAGAGGTGCATCTTCGGTTTCGCCAGTGGTTTTCGTCGCTGCTTCGGGCAGGCACTCCATCTCAGCCAGATCTAGCACTTCGTCTTCGTCGCGCACCATATGGGGGCGCGCCGGTTCACTGCTTTCAGCCGCAGCCTGATCGGATTCCTGTTCAAGTCGGCGGCGCGATTCGATCGCTCCGGTGCGATTGTCGCGTGCGATCACTTTCTTGATCGATTCGAGGATTTCCTCGACCGAAGCTTCGCCATCTTGCGCCATTATATGCCCCATTTCCACGCGCCCGACCTGTCCCGAATCGGGAAAGCAATCACTCGCCGGGCAGCAATTGCGGGCCGATCATTGCGTCAGCGGCAGGAATGTCAACGGTGCTGGTCGATTTCGCTCTCGGTTCGGGGTCACGATCCCAATCCCAGTACTTGGTATTCACCCGCTTGGCGTTGATCGTGGGGTCATACATCACGCCGCTGGTATCAAGGTTGAGATCGCGGGCTTCGGCGCGGCCCATCAGCGCCAGCAGGTTGAAACCGGCGACATAGGCGTTGCGCCGCGCGGTCACCAATTGTGCGCGCGCGTTGACCAGTTCCTGTTCGGCATTGAGCACATCAAGGATGGTACGATTGCCAATCGAATTTTCCGCACGCACCCCTTCGAGGCTGAGTTCAGCGGCGTCGACTGCGGCCTGCGAGCTGCGGATCACGGCGTTGGCCGCCTGCCAGCTGGAAAAAGTGGAACGGGTTTCGGCGATAACCTGCCGTTCTGATGCGATCACGTCTTCCAGCGCGGCGGATTCGCGTGCGCCGGCCTGGCGTTGGCGCGCGGCGGGCAACCCGCCTTGAAACAGCGGGATGGTCAGGCGCACCCCGGCATTGGCGGTTGTTTCATTTTGCAGCAAATCGGCAGCAACCGGCCCGCCCAAAGTTCCGAAAAAGTTGGTATAATCGCCGTTCGCGAACAGGCCGATGGTGGGCAGGCGGCCAGCGCCAGCCACCTTGGTATCGAACCCAGCGGCTTCGGCGCGCTGTTTGGCGGCGATCAGGTTGGGGTTGTTTTCAAGCGCGGTGACGATTGCCTCACCCACCGCGTCGGGCAGGCCGGGAAGTGGCGGCGGGGCCTCCAGCTCGCCCGGAGCGCGGCCAACCAGCCGCGCATAGGTTTCGCGCGCGGCGATCAGGTTGGCTTCGGCTTGCTGGAAATCGCCTTCGGCTACGGCCAACCGCGAACGCGACTGCGCGACATCGGTGATGGTGACGTCGCCAATCTGGAACCGATCACTTGTGGCTTCCAGATTGGTGCGCAGCACCGCGACATTATTGGCGGAGAGCGCGGCCAGCGCCTCTGTCCGCAGCACATCCATATAGGCCGCGACCACCTGACTGAAGACGGTCGCCTCGGTATTGCGCAGATCGGCCTGCCCGGCTTCGATCCGCTGTTTGGCAGCGTTGATGCCGTTGCGGATTGCGCCGCCAGAATAGACTGGAACCAAAAGCTGGGCATTGACACCGAGGTTGCGTTCGGGCGCGGTAAAGGAGTTGGCTGACCGGCGGACAAACTCAATATGGGTGGCGGTGACGTTGGCAGATGGCAGCCCCTGTGCGCGCTGGATCGGCACACCTTCATCGGTAGCGCGCAGATTGGCGCGCGCGCTTTCGAGTGTCGGGTTGTTGTCATAGGCCGCTGCCAGCGCATCGCGCAAAGTATCGGCCTGCGCGGGCGCGGCCAGAGCGGTCAGTGCCAGCAGGCTTGCCGACCCGGTCAGCCGCAGCAGAACAGCAGTCATTTCGGTCACGCGAAGGTCCAACCTTTTGTTGCAGCAAAGGCGCGCAGCACCGGAATGCCGAGATCCTCGATCGGCTGAAGGTTGACCCGTCCACCGACTTTGCGGCCCGACGCCAGCCGCGTAACCTGTCGCAGCACAAGGCCGGTGACGATGCGGCCATTTTCGGCCAGCAGCGCCGCCAGCGTATCGGGCAATTGTTCAATCGCGCCATCGATCACGATCAGCGAATAGGTGCCCCCAGCCCCGGTGGCAGCCGCGCCAGCCGCAGCGTCGGCGGCGCTGACGGCGGTCAATTCCGCCACCAACGGGCGCAGCAGCGTGGGCAGGTAGCCGGTGCCGCCGTCCACCACCAGCACCCGGTCATCGCGCGCAGGCGCGGCTTCGACCAGCAGTTTGCCATAAAACAGCGGCGCAGCAAGGTGCCCGCCTTCGCCAAGCGCCACGGCCCGGTCAATATAGGCGACCGATGCCTTGTCGGCTGGCAGGAAGTCTTCACGCGGGACGGCCAGCATCCGCGCCAGCACATATTCCTCGTTGACGCCGCTGGTGCGCAGCTGGCTGTCAATCATCGCCCGGCGCGCGGCCGCGCTTGGCGCATGGTGTAAGGTGGTGGTCATGTCGCTCATCTTTACTCCGGCAAGCTGTCTTATACGCACAACACAGTCCGTCAAGCCTTGCTGCGGCCGATTATCTTCTGACGCGCCTTTAGACTTGCCGCGCCAGTGTTCCAAGGCCTTTGACCTCGCAAGCGGACAGTGCTTAGGGGAGCGCGCAGACCTTCGGGACTGTATTCGACTTAAGCAGGGATGGCTTCGATGAGTGACATGACGAGCAGAGACGACAATGTGCGGATCGAAACCGATTCGCTGGGCGAAGTGGCGGTCCCTGCGCATGTCCACTGGGGCGCGCAGACCCAGCGCAGCATCGTCAACTTCCCCATCGGCGGCGAACGTATGCCTCCTGCGCTGGTGCGCGCGCTCGGCCTGCAAAAACTTTCGGCGGCCAAGGCCAATATGGCGCTTGGCGTGCTCGATGCGCGGCTTGGCGAAGCGATTGTAGCCGCCGCGCGTGAGGTGATCGACGGGACGCTCGCCGATCAGTTCCCGCTGGTGGTGTGGCAGACTGGGTCTGGCACCCAGTCGAACATGAACGCCAACGAGGTGATCGCCAGCCGCGCCAACGAGATTCTCACCGGCAAGAAGGGCGGCAAGGATCCGGTGCACCCCAATGATCACTGCAACATGGGCCAGTCGTCAAACGATACCTTCCCCACCGCGATGCATATCGCCGCGGCGAGCGAGGCGATCGAACACCTGATTCCGGCGCTGAAGAAGCTGCACGGCGCGCTTGACGCCAAGGCCAAGGCCTTCGCCGATATCGTCAAGATCGGTCGCACCCATTTGCAGGATGCCACCCCGATGACGCTGGGGCAGGAATTTTCCGGCTATGCCAAGCAGATCGAATACGGCATCGCCCGTGTTGAGGCGACATTGCCGCGTGTGCTCGAACTGGCGCAGGGCGGAACGGCAGTGGGCACCGGGATCAACGCCAAGGTTGGCTTTGCCGAAGAATTCGCCGCTCAGGTCGCGGCTGAAACCGGCCATCCGTTCGTCACCGCCCCCAACAAGTTCGAAGCCTTGGCCGCGCATGATGCGATGGTGGAGATTTCGGGCGCGCTCAATGTGCTCGCAGTCAGCCTGATGAAGATCGCCAATGACATCCGCCTACTCGGCTCCGGCCCGCGTTCGGGCCTTGGCGAACTCAGCCTGCCCGCCAATGAACCAGGATCGTCGATCATGCCGGGTAAGGTCAATCCGACCCAGTGCGAAGCGATGACGATGGTGGCTGCGCAGGTGATCGGCAACCACATGACGGTGACGGTGGCGGGCACGCACGGGCACTTGGAACTCAACGTGTTCAAGCCGGTGATGATCTACAACGTGCTGCAATCGATTAAACTGCTGGGCGATGCGAGCCACGCCTTCACCGATAATTGCGTTGTCGGGATCGAAGCGAACGAGGATCGGATCAACCAGTTGCTCAACGAAAGCCTGATGCTGGTGACTGCGCTCAACCCGCATATCGGTTATGACAACGCGGCCAAAATCGCCAAGAAAGCCCACGCCGAAGGCACCACGCTGAAGGCGGCGGCGCTGGAATTGGGCCTGCTGACCGAAGAACAATTCGCGCAATGGGTGGTGCCGGCGGAGATGATTCGCCCTCGGGCCTGACTGGCGTGCACCCATTCGACCAAGGCCTGACCCCGCCCGACGACAAGCGCCGCGCCCAGTGGCGTTTTTGCGGAGCGCGCGGTATCGCCCGTCGGCATAATGACGATGAATCGATCCCGCCAGGCAGACCCGGCTGCACCATCGGCCACAGTGCCGCTGCGCACGGTGCTGTTTTCGATGGTAGTGCTCTGGGCGACCTATTTCGTCCTGATCACCTTGCGCGCGCTGGTGATGGATTTCGGGCTGCAATTCGAACTTGGCTGGCGGCGGCTTTTGGTAACCGGTGTGGGCGTGGCGTTCACCATCGTTTTGTGGCTGCTGCTGCGGCTGTTCGATACCAAGCCGTTGTGGATCAAGATTTCGGCGGCGATTGCGCTGGCCATGCCGGTCGCGATTGCGATTGGGCAGGTTAACCACTGGGTGTTTCAGGACATGGAACTGGCGCAGGAACAGCGCTACGCTCAGAAATACAACATCAATCTGCGGCGCGACGAATCGGGCAATCTGCTGGTCGATGTGCCGGTGCGCCGGGTTGGTCCGGCGGAACCTAGCGGCGATGGTGAGGCGGTAAGCGCCAAGGATGATGTCGTCGATTCCGAAGCGGTGATGATTGCACCAGCAGACACCTACACCGATTTCTGGCGCAAACTGCTCGATGTAGCGCTGGGACGCTATTTCCTGCTGCTTGCCTGGGCGGCCACCTATTTTGCCTTGCTGGCAGGCGTCCAGGCAAGCAGGGCGCAGTGGCGCGAAGAACAGTTCCGCACCGCAGCCAAGGCGGCGGAACTGCGATCGCTGCGCTATCAGGTGAACCCGCATTTCCTGTTCAATACGTTGAATTCACTGTCGGCATTGGTGATGACCGGCAAGGCGGAACGGGCCGAGCGGATGATCCAGACGATCAGCCGTTTCTATCGCCATAGCCTTGCCACGGAACCCACCGCCGATGTCGCGTTGAAGGACGAATTCGACCTGCAGAAGCTCTATCTCGATATCGAGGCAGTGCGCTTCCCTACGCGTCTGGTGACAGTGTTCGATCTGCCCGCCGATCTTGAAGAAGCGCGCGTGCCGGGAATGATCCTTCAACCGCTGGTCGAAAATTCGGTCAAATATGCGGTGTCGCCAGTATCGCGACGGGTAACGATCACGCTGGCCGCGCGCGCGGAGCTTGATCAGCTGGTCATCACCGTCAGCGACGATGGCCCCGGCGTGCCGCAAGGCGGTAGCCACGGGCTCGGCATTGGCCTTGTCAATGTCCGTGATCGGCTGGAGGCGCGATTTGGCCCTGATATCGCCTTTACTTCGGGCCCGGTATCTGGGGGCTACCGCACCGAAATCCGCATTCCCCTTTCGCAACCGCTGAACCGCCCGATGGACGACCATGCCTGAAACTGACAGCGACGATTCCCCTCTGCGCACGCTGATAGTCGACGACGAACCGCTCGCGGTGGAGCGGGTGCAGGTGATATGCGCCGAAATTCCCGCAGTGCGCGTGGTTGGCACCGCCAGCGATGGCGCGGCAGCGTTGCGCCTGGCGGAGAAACTCAGCCCTGATCTGGTGCTGCTCGACATGACCATGCCCGAACTCGATGGGCTGGGGGTCGCCAAATGCCTTTCCGAACAGGATCAGGCGCCGGTGGTGATCTTCGTTACAGCGCATGATCACTTTGCGGTGGAAGCCTTCGATCTGGAGGCGGTGGATTACGTGCTCAAGCCGGTTTCCGCCGACCGGCTTGAACGTGCAATCGAACGCGCGGTGGCGCGGCGCGGGCAACGCCGTCGGCGCGCGAGCCAGTTTCTTGATGAATTGTGGGTTCCGCATCGGTCAGAACTGCTGCGGATTGCGGTCAGCGAAGTGCATCAGATCGATGCCGAACGCGATTATGTGCGGCTGCACGTCGGCGGGCCGGAGGCGCAGCGATCCTATCTGCTGCTGCAAACTATCGCGGGGCTGGAAGAACGGCTCGATCCTGAACAATTCATCCGCATCCACCGTTCCACCATCCTGCGGCGCGACAATATCTGCGGGTTGCGGCACGATGGGCTGGGCGTATGGTCGGCCGAACTGGTCAATGGCGATGCGCTGAGGATCGGGCGGACGTATTTAGGCCGGGTCAAGGCGATGGCGGGGCGCTGATTTCAATCGTAAAACGGCGGCCCGAACCCGGCCTCTGACTCTGGGGGACTAAACCGGGTTCGGGCCGTATTACCTGCGCCGCGCAGTTTGCGGCGCGGGATCGCAAGCGCGGTTCAACCGCCGCGCTGCTGATCTCTGGCGAGCTTTGCGGCGTGCTGTCGCACTTCGGCGCGCGCCTTGGCGATGCAGGCGCGTGCGTCGTTGTTCATGATGCGTGTGCCGGTTGCCGGGCTATTGGCTTGGCAAACCGTGCGCGCTGCTGCCTCAATCCGGCGGTCTAGGGTGCGCTGGCCTTCGGACGTGTTCAGATTGATGTCGGCCACTTCGATTTTCACCGTCATCCTTTCAGGCTCGCCAGCATAGGCGGGGCTGAGCGCGGTGCCGATCAGGCCGAACGCGGCGATGGCTTGGGTAAGGGGTTTCATCATGGTCATCCTCCAATTGCAGTGGGTCTGGGATGGGGCGGGGCCCCGATCCGGGGTTGTCAGACACCCTGCTGACACCTTTGATACGCCGCTTCATGCACGCGCACATTCATGCTTCGATAAACCCGCCCGACCGATCCGACCGGCGCAGCGCCAAATGACCAATCGCGCAAAAAGCCGGACTAATGGCGGTTCCCAATCGACCAGCGCATCGCCATATTGGCGGGCATGGGAGCCGCGACCATTGTCATCTTTGTGCTGGGAATCGCCAATTTCGCGCTTAATCGCGCGGTGTTTGACAGCGGGCACCCGCTGTTCGCACGCCTGCCGCGGTCGAGCCAGATGCTGGGCCGCCGCACCGCTTTGATAACCGAATTTGGGGTGCTGTTTTTCGCGCTGCTGCTGTCGGTCGAAGGCTGGCCGGGGTTCGCCTGGGCCTATGGCGGGTACACCGTGTTCAACGCCGTTGCGGCATGGCTAATCCTTAGCGGGCGGGTATAAGTTCTGCGCGATGACCACACGTTTGTTCCATATCAGTGACGTGCATTTCGGGGTTGAGGATGCTGCCGCGCTTGATGCGGTAGCGCGCGCGGTGGCGGCAGAGCGCCCCGATGCGGTGATCTGCACCGGCGACCTGACCCAGCGCGCCAAGCATTCCGAATATGCCCGGGCCGAACAATGGTTCACTGCGCTGGGCGTGCCGGTGATGCTTGAGCCGGGCAACCACGATATGCCCTATTACAATCCGTGGGAACGCTTCACCGACCCGTTCCGGCGCTATAATCGCCTGGCGCACGCGGTGAGCTGTGCATTCGCTTCGCCTGATGTGGTGTTGGTGCCGCTGCGCACGACCGTGCGGGCGCAGCGCCGCTTTCCGTGGTCGGACGGGGTGATCAAACCGGCTGCGTTACAAGCGACGCTGGCCGCGCTGGCGGCACTGAAAGGCGATCCGCGCACGATCATCGTGATCGCGCATCACCCGCTGCTGGGGCCGGAAGGCGCGACCCGAAATCCGACGATCGGCGGCGACAATGCCTTTGCGCAGATCGCCGCAGCGGGCGCGCACGCGATCATTTCGGGCCACGTGCATGTGCCGTTTGATCAGCAGCGCGCGCGCGGCGGGCATAGCGCCCGCATGATCGGGACCGGCACACTCTCCACCCGGCTACGGCATGGTGCGCCTGCATCGTGGCGTGAGATTACTTGCGAAGCTGGAGGGGTGATCGAAACCCAGCTGCGGCTGGCAGCGGTCGAGGTTGCCGCGGAAAACCCCTCAGACGCGCGTTAACCTTTTCCATAGTATTGCCGTTAAGATATTGTTGGTGAAATGCGCCAGCAGGTTTTCCGCCGCGCCGTAGCGCGTCCTGACTGCCTGTTCATGCCGATATGACAAGCCGTTTGCCGTTCAATTGCGAAAGGTAAGTGCGATGGAGATGATCAAAGCGCTGACGCTGGGTGCGATCCTGTCTGCAACGATCGCGCTGGTGATCGGGTCTCAGGGGGTGAGCGCTGGCCCACTGGCGATTCATCTGGTGCCGGTGGCCGAGGCCAAGCTGTATTGGTCGTGGCCAATCTTTCTTTCGGGCAGCGGTCTCGCCTGGGGGATCATGTTGCTGCAACGCTGACGCGCGGCAGTGCTGCAAAACAAAAGGGCGGCTCCCTTGCGGGGCCGCCCTTTGTGTTTCGCGTCTGGAAGCGGTTTAACGCTTCGAGAACTGCCAGCCGGAGCGCGATTAGCGCTTCGAGAACTGGAAGCTGCGGCGGGCCTTGGCCTTGCCGTATTTTTTGCGTTCCACCACGCGGCTATCGCGGGTGAGGAAGCCTGCTGCCTTGACGGTGGAGCGCAGTTCCGGCTCGTACTTGGTCAGCGCCTGGGCAATGCCGTGCTTCACGGCACCGGCCTGACCCGACAACCCGCCGCCACGCACCGTGGCAACCACGTCAAACTGACCGCTGCGGTCAGTGATCGTGAAGGGCTGATTGATGACCAGACGCAGCGTCGGACGCGCGAAATAGGTTTCCTGATCCTTGCCATTGACGATGATCTTGCCGGTGCCGGGCTTGACCCACACGCGGGCAACCGCATCCTTGCGGCGGCCGGTGGCGTAGGAACGGCCCTGCGCATCGATTTCACGATCGCGCAGCGGCATTGCCACGCGGGCGATTTCAGCAGCATCGCCCTGAGGCGCGTCGCCAGCGATTTCCTTCAGATCGGCGAGATCGGAAACGGTGGTCGTTTCGGGGGTGGTTTCTTCAGTCATTATGCAACGACCTTGTTCTTGCGGTTCATGGAAGCAACGTCGAGCACTGTCGGCTTTTGACCGTCATGCGGATGCTCGGTGCCGACATAGAGGTGCAGTGCACGCATCTGGTCACGGCCAAGCGGGCCGCGCGGGATCATGCGTTCAACCGCTTTTTCCAGCACGCGTTCGGGGAACTTGCCGCCCAGCACCTTGGCCGGGGTGGTTTCCTTGATCCCGCCGGGGTGGCCGGTGTGCTTGTAATAGACCTTGTCGCCCATCTTTTTGCCGGTGAACTTCACCTTTTCGACGTTGATGACGATCACGTGATCGCCGCAGTCAACGTGCGGGGTGTAGATCGGCTTGGTCTTGCCGCGCAGGATGTTGGCGATGATCGCGGCGAGACGGCCGACGACGAGGCCATCGGCATCGATGATGTGCCAGTTCTTTTCGACCTCGGCCGGTTTGACGGACCGGGTCTGCTTGCTGAGCGCCTTCATGGCATGGTGTCCTTGGTTCGAAACTGTTTCTCAGGAGAATGTCCGGAGAATCGCCCTCCGATCTGGTGACCGGGCGGGCAAGAGGCGCGCAAATGTCGCCCGAACCCGCAAAAGTCAAGCAAAAGCGGGATAAATTGATACGGTAAAATAATACCTCAGCGCAAAATGCGCCACTTTGAACCTTCCGCGCACCGCCAAGCATTGGTGCGCATCACACTCCGCCGCCTTTGTTCTGCCGTGCGACCCCATCGCTGTGCATCGCCCAAACCGTTGCCGCCACGGTCAACGCGCCGACCAATTGGTGCGCGGCGGCGATCCACAGCGACACTTCACTCATCACCGTGGCAATGCCGAGCAGCACCATCGTGCCGAATGCGCTATGCACCGCGATGCTGGCGAAGCGATCTGTCTTGCGCACCCGGCGGGCCAGCCAAACCAGCGCCGCGACCGCGATCCACGCCCACCAGCGATGCAGGAATTGCAGCAGGAACGGATCATGGGTGATCGTCCAGACAATCCCGCGTGACCAGTCGACATCCGGCACCAGCCGCCCGTTCATCAGCGGCCAGTCATAGGCGGCATGGCCTGCGTTAAGCCCCGCCACCCACGCGCCGAGCAGCAATTGGATGAACAATACGCCAGCCACCAGCGCGGATGCGCGCGTCAATGGGGCGGGGCGCGCATCGGGCACCCGCGCCAGCCGCCGCATATCGCGCGCCGTCCATACGAGGCCAGCGAGCAGCGCAAGCGCCGTCAGCAAGTGGAGCGACAGGCGGAAATGGCTGACATCGGTCATGTCACCGACCAGCCCGGACTGCACCATCAGCCAGCCAAACAGGCCTTGCAGCCCGCCGAGCGCCAGCAGCCCCAGCAGCCGCGCCTTGAAGCCCTGCGGGATCGCGCCGCGCCACCAGAACCACGCCAGCGGCACCGCGTAAACCAGGCCGACAACCCGTGCGATCAGGCGGTGCACCCATTCCCAGAAATAGATGAACTGGAAATCAGCCAAGGTCATCCCGCCGATGGCCGCTTCGAGCCGGTATTCGGGGGTGGCCTGATATTTGGCGAATTCGGCCTGCCATGCGGCATCGGTCAAGGGCGGGAGGATGCCGGTAATGACATTCCATTCGGTGATCGACAGCCCGCTTTCGGTCAACCGGGTAATCCCGCCGACCAGCACGATCAGCACCACGAGCCCGGCGACAAGTTCCAGCCAGCGCGCCAGTGCGAGTGCGCGCGCGCGCGGGTTTGGCTGCGCTGCAAACAGGTTCGATACAGAGGCGAAGGTGGCCATGGCGCAGCGGTCAATGTGCCGGGAAGGCAACTTGTGCAAGCCTGTTCAGTGCAAGCAGGGGTGCGGGATGTGCAATCAAGCTTGTGGCAATCACTTCTTGCGCAATGTGATAATATAACATAAGAGCCAAAGGAAGATGACGCATAACGCCCTTCCCCCCGCGAATCACACCTCGCTGCGCCGCCGTCTCGATCAGATCGGGATCGGGCTTGCCGGGCTGTGTGTGCTGCATTGTCTGACGACGCTGGTGGTGATTTCATCGCTTGGGCTGGGCGGGCATTTCCTGCTTGATGACAATATCCACCGGATCGGCTTGGCGCTGGCGCTGGGTGTGGCGGCGGTGGCAATCGGCTGGGGCCTGATGCGGCACCGCCGGATGTTGCCGTTCGGGCTGGCGTTGGTGGGGTTGATGCTGATGGGGGCTGCTTTGGTGGTGCCCCACGGCACCGATGAACTGCTGTTGACGCTGGTGGGTGTGACGCTGGTATCGATCGCGCACCTGATCAACCTTCGCGCCGCGCGCTGAGCGATTGCGCAAACTCGCTGTTGCAGCGCGGGCGCAAGTGCCTATGTCTCGCGCCATGAACGATCCCAAGACCATCACGCTGAACGGCGATCCACGCCGCACCCACGCCGCCACGATTGCTGATCTGGTGCGCGAGTTGGAGCTTGCCCCGGAAAAGGTGGCGGTTGAACGCAACGGCGAAATTGTGCCGCGTTCGACTTTGGAGGATGCCCCGCTGGCCGATGGCGACAGGCTGGAAATCGTCCACTTCGTCGGCGGCGGCGATCATCCGGCGGATAGCTGGACGGTGGCCGGGCGCAGCTTCACCTCGCGGCTGATTGTCGGCACGGGCAAGTATAAGAACTTCGAGCAGAATGCGGCGGCGGTCGCGGCTTCGGGGGCAGAGATCGTCACCGTGGCAGTGCGCCGGGTGAATGTCAGCGATCCCAAGGCGCCGATGTTGACCGATTACATCGACCCCAAGAAAATCACTTACCTGCCCAACACCGCCGGGTGCTTTACCGGTGAGGATGCGGTGCGCACGCTGCGGTTGGCGCGTGAGGCGGGGGGTTGGGATCTGGTCAAGCTGGAAGTGCTGGGTGAGGCGCGCACGCTCTACCCCGACATGCGCGAGACTTTGAAGGCGACCGAGGTGTTGGCCAAGGAAGGTTTCCTGCCGATGGTGTACTGCGCCGATGATCCGATTGCCGCCAAGCAATTGGAAGATGCCGGCGCGGTTGCGATCATGCCGCTGGGCGCGCCGATTGGTTCGGGGCTGGGCATTCAGAACCGGGTGATGATCCGCCTGATCGTCGAAGGCGCAAAGGTGCCGGTGCTGGTCGATGCGGGCGTCGGCACGGCGTCGGATGCGGCGGTGGGGATGGAGCTGGGCTGTGACGGTATCCTGATGAACACCGCCATTGCCGAAGCCAAAGACCCGATTCGCATGGCCCGCGCGATGAAACTCGCGGTCGAAGCCGGGCGCGAAGCCTACCTCGCGGGCAGAATGGCGCGGCGGATGTATGCCGATCCGTCGAGCCCGCTTGCCGGTCTGATCTGAACCCAACCAACTTTGCGTGTGGCGGTGAATCGGCGCACGCAGTGCGTCGCAAGGCCGACTGGCCGCCCGCAGCGAAGCGAGGATTTCGCGCGCCGGAGGCGTGCGGACACAAAAATCGCACGCAGTGCGCCGCAAGGCCGACTGGCCGCCCGCAGCGAAGCGAGGATTTCGCATCGCGGACGCGATGCGGAACACAAAGACTCCGGCCACTATCTCCATACCTAACCTTAAATTAACCATGACGTGCGACGTTCTCCTCGTCCGAAGGAGACATGCGCCATGATGATGCCGATTGCCGAGATGCGCGAATTTGCAGGCTTCGCCCCTGCCGAGCAGCGTTATATCAAGCGCAGCCTCGATATCGGCCTTGCCCGCACCGATGCGTTTCGCCGTTGGGGCCGCAGCGAAGCGGAAAATACCGCGATCCGCCGCCAATATGTTGCCTATCAGGATTTGAAGGCGCTGCGCGCGCTGATCCCGCAGGAAGGCACGCCGAACGAGGTTGAACGCTTCCTTGGCAAGCTGGTGCGGATCGCCGCCTTTGATCTGGAGCAGGAACGGCTGGAATGCTTTTCTGCCTTCCGGTTCCTGTATGAACGGATGCTCGGCGCGAGCGTGCGCCCCTATCTGCCAGCGGCCTTTTGTGCTTCCGCGGCGCTGCCCTCGATCCGTCCCGAACGGCGCAAGCTGCTGCTGCAATCGCTGTCCGAAGCCGCCGCCACCGCGCCCGCCTGGTCGGATCGCGAACCCGGTTTTTATCCCGAATATGTGGACGACTTTGAAGCGGCTTAAGTGTTAGATACAGAGGAATGGAGACACCCTCGCCCTATCACCCGCCGGTCAAACGCTCGCTTTCGATTGCGGGTCACAAGACCTCGATCAGCCTCGAACCGCTGTTCTGGGATATGCTGCGCGCGGCTGCTGCTGCTGAGGGCGTGGCGATTGCCGCGCTTGTCGCCCGGATTGATGCCGAGCGGATCAAGTCACCCACCCCGCCGGGGCTGGCAAGCGCGATCCGGGTGTGGCTGGTGGTGAACCGCTAGACTTCGTCATTGCGAGGCCGAAGGCTGCGGCAATCCATGGACTTCGATTGCGGCTGTCGCGCGGATTCGCAGCCGGTTCACCATGGATTGCTTCGCTGCGCTCGCAATGACGACTGGCCCTTAATCATCCACCCGCTCGATATCCGCGCCCACCAGCTGCAACTTCTCCTCCAGACGCTCATAGCCACGGTCGAGGTGATAGAGCCGCCGCACGGTCGTCTCGCCCTCAGCCGCCAGCGCGGCGATGACGAGGCTCATCGAGGCGCGCAGATCGGTCGCCATCACTTCTGCGCCGGTCAGCCGCTCGACCCCCTTGACGATCGCGGTGCGGCCTTCGGTATTGATGTCCGCACCCATGCGCGCCAGTTCGGGCACGTGCATGAAGCGGTTTTCGAAGATCGTTTCGGTCAGCACGCTCGCGCCTTCGGCCTTGCACAACAGCGCCATCAGCTGCGCCTGCATATCGGTGGCAAGTCCCGGATAGGGCGCGGTGGTCAGGTTGGTCGCTTTCAGAGCGCCGTTCGCGCGCACGTTCACACCCTTGGCGTCCCAGTCGACGTGGATGCCGATGGCCTGCAGCGCATGGATGGTCGCCATCATGTCATCGGCCTTTGCGCCTTCCAAGCGCACCTCGCCCCCGGTGATCGCCGCCGCGCAGGCGTAGGAGCCCGCCTCGATCCGGTCGGGCATCACGCGGTAAGTCGCGCCGTGCAGCCGCTTTACCCCGTGGATGGTGAGGTTGGACGTGCCGATCCCTTCAATCTCCGCCCCCATTGCCGCCAGCATATTGCACAGATCGACAATTTCCGGTTCACGCGCGGCGTTGAACAACCGGCTGGTGCCGTTCGCCAGCACGGCCGCCATCAGCGCGTTCTCGGTCGCGCCGACAGACACTACCGGGAAATCGAAATCCCCGCCCGGCATTCCGCCATCGGGCTGCACCGCGCGAACATAGCCTTGCGCCAATTCGATCTGCGCGCCGAAGGCCTCCAATGCTTTCAAGTGCAGGTCGATCGGGCGGTTGCCGATCGCGCAGCCGCCGGGCATCGACACGGTCGCCTCTCCGCTGCGCGCCAGCATCGGGCCGAGCACGAGGATCGAGGCGCGCATCTTGCGCACCAGATCATAGGGCGCGACGGTAGAGGTGATCCGGGTCGCCTCCATGCTCATCACCCGGCCGAAATCTTCAGGCCGCGTGCCCTGGATCGAGGTGGTGACGCCGAACTGGTTCATCAGGTGCTGAAACCCGTCAATATCCGCCAGCCGCGGCAGGTTGCGCAGGGTCAGCGGTTCTTCGGTCAGCAGGGCACAGGGGATCAGGGTGAGCGCCGCGTTTTTCGCGCCTGAAATCGGGATCGAGCCGGAAAGGCGGTTGCCGCCGCGAATGATGAGTTTGTCCATTCTCTCAGCCTTAGCGAAAAGCGCTTTGGGCGCAACAAGTGGCGCAGAACAGCCAACAGTGATTGACCTTGTGCAAACAGCGCGGCACGGATCAGGATAGGCGCATGACAAGCCAATAAGGATACGCTGATGCCTCCCAAGCCGATCCGTAAGGCCGTATTCCCCGTCGCCGGGCTTGGCACGCGGTTCCTGCCTGCGACCAAGGTGGTGCCCAAGGAATTGCTCCCCGTGGTCGACCGCCCGTTGATCCAGTATGCGGTGGACGAAGCGCGTGAGGCGGGGATCGAACAGATGATCTTCGTCACCGGGCGCGGCAAGACCGGGATTGTCGAACATTTCGACATCGCGTTTGAACTCGAACAGACGATGACCGAG
>PHEB01000002.1 GCA_002842735.1 Alphaproteobacteria bacterium HGW-Alphaproteobacteria-7
CAATGACCTTCACAGCCTTGACATCGCCGGTCAGCGTGATCGGCTGATCACTTGTCTGCGCAAAAAGCGGCATGGCGGGCAGCGTCAATGCTGCTGCCGCTAGCGCGATTATCAATTTCTTGTTGATATTCATTATGATGCCTTCGTTCTTCATCATGGTTTTGGTGTTTCCCGCGATCAGTCGATCACGACGTCAAAGGTGATGGTGTGGTTGGTGTCCCCGGTGATATCGCCAAGATTGACCGCGATACCCGCAGCATCCGATGCAGCTCCGGTATCGCCATCTTCGGCATCGCTTAACGCGGCGCTATCAAGAGTGAGGGTGCCGGGCGCGTAGGTCGTGCCATCTGGAATGGCGTCGGTTACGACCAAGTCATTCACAGTGCCGCTGCCTGTAACCCGGGCAAGGATGGTAAAGGTGGCAATTGCTCCGGGCACTGCGCTGGTTCCGCCGAACGGATCGCGCAAGCTGACCGACTTGATCAGTTCCGCGTTGGCGACCCCAGCGATAAGCGTGCTGCGTGCCGTGGCCAGCGCACCAGTGGTTCCGACAATCGCATCGCTGCCATCAACGCCGGCGCCAGCAAACACGGTACCGGACGCCCCGCTGCCGGTCACGGCTTCGGCGGTCAGTTCGATATTGCTGGTCTGAGTGTCGCTGATCCCGGCAGGCACGGTGACCAGCACGAACACCGTCAGCGTCGCATCGGCTGCGAGCACGGCGGTGGTCTGCGGCGCGGTGAGGATTGCGTCGACCCCGGCATCATAAGTGCCATTGCCATTGCTATCGATTGCGATGCTCTGAAACGTAGTATCGAAATCATTGCCTGCTACCGCGGGATTGGCAAGCAGCCGGAACGCTTCGGGGCCGTTACCCAGATTGGTTAGCTCAAAGGTCAATACGGTCTGACCCGGTCCGGTCGTGATCGGGCCGGGGTCGAGCGAGGTCAGCGTGAGATCGAGCAATTCATCAACGCGCACGGTGACGGTGTTGGAATTGATCGTGCGCGGGCCAGCACCATCATCGTAGCTGGCGACCGCCGTATTCTTGATCAGCGTGCCAGCGGTCACACCGCCTGCCATTGCAGGCGCGGACACAATCAGGCCACACAGAGCGGCGGCTCCGAAAATCGTAGCTAAGGGCGAGTTAATGCGCAGTTCCGTTTTCATACCTGGGGGAATTACGCAGGAATGGTTAGCATTCCGTTAGTCATGCTTTTTCAGCACGTGTCTGGCACCACCGAGCACTTCGGCAAACCCAAGATCATAGACAATGAACGCTTAAACGATGTTGGTGGAAGCGGTCTGCGGCCACCCAACCGACGACAGGCCGGTCAGCCCAAAAAAGCAGCCACACCAAGTATCGCGCTGCCGATTAGCACAACCACGAGAAAGTCCATCTCCCACCAGCGGCCATCTTGAGCCTCGCGCGATTTAATGCCGAGCAGGCGAGCAATCGTACTGCGAAGGTTATAAAGCAGCTTATCCATTGTACTAGCATAGACCAACCTGGCGTCGCAGGGCAGACCAAAATCGCCAAGTGCGACCGAATTGAGCTGTAGCGAAAGCATATTTCAAGCAACAGAACGTGACACGCGTCTCGGCTTACCTGTGTTCCTGACCAACACCGTTTGGATTGGTAACGGTATGGAGCCGTCCATGCGCACGCTTGTACCCGCGCTCCGCAGTGACCGGCGCATCAGGGACTGGAGGTGCTCAAGCGCCGCTCGAGCTTGACCAAGGCTCGCAATTGGAAACCGGCGCGATGAACAAACAAACTCAAAAGTTCCAAACGCGAGGCAATGTAGATTGCATTGACCAGAGGGTTTTCAGAGCGCTGGATCCAGATGCGAGGTGAGGTCACCCTGCTCCCGTTTGCCTGCGCTACTCCGCAATGGACCCTGAATGACTCAAGAATCTCGATGGGGGCCAAAGGTTCGATTCACATCGAGCTAAACAACGAGCAATATACACGGGTGGTTAACTTAGACGTTCTGTGACCAATCATATTTCAACCTGAGTGCTTCCAGGTCATCGCCAATAACCGAAGGCCAATGTGACACCAGGGTATCAAATATTGTTTCCGCTGAATGTCTCATATTATAGCGGCATTCGATTTCAGCGATAAATAACCATAAATTATATTGTGATACTTGCTGATAACCTCTCATAGCTCGCCTTACGACCGCCCAATAAGAATCAATATTTCCGGTCGAATAACCTTCCGTGTTGAAGTATCCTTGCGAATGATTGACCGTAATATGGCGAAATCCCAGATCCGCCAGTTTCCTGTATGCAACCCAGTCATCCGTCACGACGATGGAATCGGGTGCAACAAACTTCTTGATATTGCGATGAAGAGTTTCGCGCTTTCGATCCGGCACAATTCCGCATAGCACTTGTCCCTCGCATGCGATCCCCATAACCAACGCGCTATCCAAGTTAGGTGCGCCCGGCTTTCGTATGTGACGGAGGATCACCTCATCGACTTCAACAAGCTTGCCAGGTCCGCCGAGCTGGGTGGGGCGGTCCCAAGCGGACATGTGGAGGCGGATGCGGTTCGAAAGGCGGTGAGCGCTCTTCGTGCCGAGGCCAAGCTGCTTGCGAAGAAATGAGGTTCTCACTCCGCTCGATGAATTGGCGAAGAGCAACATGGCGTAGAAACAGGCGCTCAAAGGGATATTGGACCTGTAGAAGGCAGTCCCCGCCAGAAGAGAAATCTGCTTGCGGCAGGCGTGCTGAAATTTTTTCGCGCCCTTCACTTTCGTCCAGCGACCAAACGAATCACACAGGGGGCATGGTGTGTGGTCGCCGAATTTTTTCTCGAAGATCCAATTGAGGCATGCCTCCTCATCCGGGAATCGGTGGCAAAATTCGAGTATTCCAGTCCCAGCCAATTGCCTATCCCCTTCCTATTGACCGGCGCGCGGAATAAAATTGGCCGCGCGCATCTGTTCAAAAGTCGCCACTGAAAAGAGGGGGAAGTGATCCACCATGTCCCAAAAGGTATGTGCTGAGTTCGCTCTCCTGTTGTAACGAAATTCATACTCTTTGAGATAAAGCCATGCGTTTCTCAGTCCGACACCTTTAAATTGATCTGCAAAACTAAGACTAAAATACTGGAATAATCCATTTTTATGATTATTAGTTTCTGAATGATAATAATCTGGTATGAATTCAACTTTATTCGTTCTTGACGTGTAACCTGTGATGCTACGATGGGTCCAATAGCAATCTGTGATGAATTTCGATCCATCCATTGTCTTATTTTTCAAAACAGGCAGCATATTTTTCTGTCGGGGCTTAACGATAACAGTGGCATTGGCCTGGTGGTCGTCGCAGAGAATAAGCAACATTGCGCTATTCTGAACATTGGTTTCGCGATTGACGATTCGCAGAACCTTCACAAGCTTGATCGCAACCTCATTGCCCGCCCCCCCGAGCTTCTTTCCATGATCAATCGCGGCAAGATGATAACGAATGCGTGAGCTGATCCGGTGGGCAGTGGGCTGGGACACGCCCAGTTGTCGGGCAAGGAAGGACGAGGAGATGCTTTGGGCGGAATTTGCAAAATGGAGCATGGCATAGAACCACAATTGCACTGGTATATGCGTTCTGGATAATGCCGTCCCCGCCATCGGGGAAATTATCCCCCCGCACGGATGAAAGTAGTGCTTCTGCCAAGCATGTCTGCGCCACCGCCCGCGTTTGCCACATCTTGGGCAAATCGGATCACCCCCGAATCTCCGACGGAACAGGTATTCGAGGCACGCATCGTCGTTGGGAAAAACTTCAAAGAATGCCTGCAAGCTCGTGCCATGAAAGCCCGGCCTCGCAGACTGGTACTGAGAGGGGGGATACCCCAGGTCAAAGATAGCCATTTACGCTTCCTTGCAACGCAGGAAAACCGGGTCAATCGTTAAGCGGGATCGCATTGGGCCACTTGGTCGCCTGCGCTGGCTGTTTGGTCACTGCATTCGATGGGTTGGGTTGAGGGCAAACCTGTTTGGCTGGGCTGTCCGTAATTTGCAGATGTATCCGAGGGGCGAAAGGCCCTTGTGCCTCTTCAGCCGCCGCCAGTAATTGCAGGTGTTGATGAAGTCATGGAGGTGGGCTTCCAGGTGCTGGTGACTGTAACAGCGGTAGCCTGAACAATGAATTGAGGGGCCTGATTCGCGCGCATTGGAGAGTGTCCGCCTTCTGTGTAACTGGGATTTTGTTAGCGTCTGAGGGACATGCGTCATACGAATTTGTCGGGCGACTTCGCGCTAATCAGCTCGCCGAGTTTCGAGCTGAGGCGTCAGGTGGGAGCCGTTGCGACGGCCTCGTCCAAAATCGCTTTTTGTGACGAGCTCACCGAGAACTTGCTGAAAGGTAGAATGTTCTGCATTGCGCTGGCGCTCTTCGAGCGCGGCCATATAGTCATCGCGCCGCTCCACAGGGACGATCGTCCACGGATGCGCTCGTGCACCTCAAGCGCATACCTGAGCGTCGCCTTGCTCCTACGGGCTCCACATTCTTAGGAGTTGGAGCCTCCGGCAAACCCGGCGCGGTTCCGACCGCCTGATCTATGTTGGCTTGTTTGGTTCTAGGGCGATGTAAGATGCCCAAGATGACGCGATTGAGCGATCAGATGACAATGGTCGCCGAGGAGATTTAAAAGGCTGATGAGCTGATAGCCGAAGCGCATCTTCAGCTGGTCATCGACACGCTGACAATGCGCCACCAGACAAGCAACAAGCCCCTTCGGTGATTTTCAGTTTTTCATATGAAATTTCAAGGCTTGCGCGGTGTGGAGCCAGCCTTTTTCGGTGAGCGTGACAGTTGTGCGCCGTCGGTCCTTGGGGTCCTGCTGCCTTTCGATCAGCTGCATGCCCTCAAGCGCCTGAAGCCATCGCAGGCCAGTAGTGGAAGGACACGCAGCACCGATACAGGCACTGCTGATCGATATCTCGGTGCCTCTTGCGCGAGACTGATAAAGGTCGAGCATGATGTCCCATGCCGGGCTGACTGCAAAGCCAATCATACCAAAGATATCGTCAATATTACGGCGGGCAGAGTAAAGTTTTTTGGCCAAAGCAAGGAGTGTGCTTTCCGACGGAACCGCCTGCATCTGCTCGTCGGACATGCTTCTTAGCTCGATCGCAAATGCCTCCATCTGCTCGGCAATGGCCAAGCGGCTGTCCGCCGCAATAATTGATCCACTTTCTCTTTCGCCGGGACGATAATGCTGCGCAGATTTCGTATCCAACACGTCACCTCCTTAGCCAATGGCCACCACTCTTGAAATCGAGAGGGTGTAAACTAACCTTATCTTACCTCACGTTAAACTCTCTCACGGCTTTTGCGTATGCGTATTTTTGCGTATCCTGTCCAGGAGGCCCGGCTAAGTCGATATTGCTAAACAGCATGGCCGTAAATCTCTTTTAATATAATTGGCAGCGCAATCTTTTGCTCTTTGCAAGTGCATTGAATTTATGGTTGAGCGCAAAATAATTACGAAGTTTTGCGATATACGCAGATAGGTTTTTAGGTTTGGTCGACTAGCAAGCAGAACTTTCGTTGCCTTGGCCTTTCATTGAAAGGCGCGCCCATGCGCAGTGCGTTACAAGCAATTTAATCGGGCAGTGATGTCCCGATAAGGGACAGGACTCGCGTTGCCGGAAGTGAATCCTCCCTCTGCCGCGCCTTCACGTATAGAAAATTTACCAAACCTTGCACATATCGTTAACCGTAGGATATTGCGCAGCAGGAACTCATGAAAACATATGAACGATTCGCGTGCAGATACCAATGTCGGCGAGCTTGATCTCGCCATTTCATTGACTGAAGCGGCCCTGGCGCAATGCGACAGGGCCGGTCTTATATTTGCGGGCATCGACATCTCTTCTGCGCTTGATAAACTGAGGGCGGCAAAAGGAAATATGTCGTCCAGCAAGGATTGAATTGCATGGACGGACCCGGCAGCGTAAGCTGCACGGATGGATTCAACTGAAGCATTTGCCATCTTTGAATCACTCACTGCGAAGCAGCATGAGGCGCTCGAGCTTGCTTCTTTTCACCTCACCTCCAAGCAGATCGCGCAACAGCTCGGCGTGGCGCCGGTTACCATTGACAAGCGGATTGAGGCTGTGCGCGCCAAGCTGGGCGCGATTCCGCGGACCAGCCTATTGCGGATGTATGGAGAGTGGCGCGATCATGATGATCAAACCATAGGTGATCCAATCATACTAGGCGCTGCCGGGTATTCCGGTTCAGGAAACTCAGGCCAGCCATCCGGTGCGGCGTTCATTTTCGAAGATAGCCTGGCCTTCGATGCAAGGGCTGCTTGGGAACGCGGGACCGAATGGCGGCGGCCGGGATTTACACCCTCGGACCTCGGTATTGTTGGCAAGTTGTTGTTCATGCTTGCAGGAGCTGTCGCCATGTTGATGGTTGCAGTCCTGTCTATGGCGTTTGCCGGTGCTTTGATGTCGATGTTCGCGGCCTGATTTACTCCCGGTCCAGCCACCGAAGGAGAAGTTATGTCACTTACAATGACCGCTGCGACCGCGCGCCTCGTCCGCGAAATGGAAGTTTCCGAGATTGCAATCGCCGATGCACTCGTTGCCACGAGCGCCCTGATGCACAGCGCTGCACTTGCTCAACGGGAGTTTCCAGAAGCCCCCACCGTAAAAGCGCAATCGGCGCTCATCCACCTCAACAAGACCTTGACTGGCCTGATTGACGCGCAGACTGAAGCAAAGCGCGTTCACTCCCAGTTGCTCGATATTGCGCGCGTAATGGGCGCAACCGAAGTTCCATTTTGTCCTGATGTCTCCGCGGAACTTCACCAGCAGCGCGCTGCGTGACTTGTCAATAAGTCGATGAAACGGCATGCAGCCAAGCGATGGTACGATTTCTTATCCAGGTCGCATTGCTGCTTGCCGTTCTCATCGCCGCCTGGCGGTCCGGAGGGAAGCCTGAACGACATGTTGCAACAATCTACGCGGCGATGCTGGTCATCGGAAGCCTTTATGATTTTTTTGCCATCCCTCCTCATCAGGCGGATTATGAGCAACTGCATCTTGTACGTTTTTTGCTCGACGCCTTGGCACTCGTTGCCGTCGTCAGGGTCGCACTTTGCTTTGACCGCTGGTGGACGTTGTGGGTAGGGTCTGCGCAATTGATCGCGGTGATGGCGCACCTGTTGAGGGCGCTGGAGATGCCGATACCCGCTTTTGCCTACGCGGTAATGGAACGCTGGCCCGTCTGGATCGCGATCCTTCTCACCGGCCTGGGCACATTCCTGCACCGCAGCCGGGTGCGTGCAACAGCAAACAGCACCTGACCAACCTGCTCACGCCGCTCCATGGCCAACCGCATCTGCTTGCCGAGCGGTTGCTTTATCGATTCGGGTCGATCGGGCGTATCGCTCAAGCCACGGACATCGAACTGCGCGCGGTCGCGGACAAAGGCGAGGCGTGGATCGACGCATTCCTGGTTGTTAGGCGAATTATGCACGACGGCATGCGGGAGGAACTGACCCGGACACCGCTCGGTGCAAATCGGCGTGCCTTGTGCGCCTATTTGCTGGCATCGATGCAAGAGCTTCAAGAAGAGCGGATGATTGCCATCTTCGCCGACAATCAGGGATTCGTGATCTCCGAAGAAACGATTGCGGAGGGCGGGAGCGGCCATCTGCTGCTTACGCCGCGTCGCATCTTCGGCAGAGCGATGAAACTCGACGCGGATAGAATTCTGCTTGCGCATAATCACCCCTCAGGCAACGCTCAACCCAGCGTTTTGGACATAACAACCACAAAAGCATTGGTGCTTCAGGCCCGAGATCTAGGCCTGTGTATCGAAGACCACCTGATCGTCGGAAGGCGCGAAGTTGTCAGCATGAAAGACAGGGGATTGCTGTGAGTGATACAAAGTCCGCGTCTTCAGAAAGATGCGCGTATTTGACCAGGCACATTTTGCAAGCTGCAGAACGCAGAGCCAAGCAGAGCGCGGTCGGCCAAGATCCTGAGCCTGGCTCGCCACCTCAGCAACCAGCTGAAACAGAGGCACTGATTGCTTTGGCAGCTGATGAGCTTGCACGAAGGCGTGCCAGAGCACGACACCTTCCGTCCACGCTATGTGCAGACTCTGGATGGACCATCCTGCTGGACTTGCTTGTCAGTGAGCACACGGGCGGCTGTTTGCGTGTGTCGGACAGCGAAAAGCAATGGAATATCGGGCCGGAAACCGCCTTGCGCCAGATTGCTGGACTGATCGCATACGGGTTGGTCGAGCGGATGCCATCAAGCATGGCAAGTGCCGCAGGTGCCGTCCCTTCAGTAACATTGACCGAGCAGGGGCGCCGCGCACTGCGCAACGCCCTCGATCTGTCTTGAATAGACGCTCCGGCCTGCGCTGAACATACCTTGGCCCGCGACCGCTGCCAGGTCCGGTGGTCACATTCATCAATGCAGAACAGCACCGTGACCGGCCGGATTTGAGTCGCTCGCGAGAACGGGGTGTTCATCCACGATCCGGTCCATCAGGCATTGCAGATGAGCGACAGCGACCCAGTCGCGCCTGATCGCGAGATTCAGTTGCAGGTCATGGAGCCAGACAAGCTCTTTTGCAGTCAACATCGAAGAACTCCGTCACCAAGCGACCCGTGACTCCCATCTCACGCCCCTTCCTTGAAGTCGAGCGGGTAACAGAACGCGCGGACCCGTTTACCTCTCGCATGGCCGATTTAACCTCCCCACAGCGCGGCTTGCATGTGTGAGGTGGTCCCCCGCCTTCTTGGAAAGTTTGGCGGCTGAGTTAAACTAATCCCGGTTGTCAAAGGCAAGGATCAGAAGATCAAAATCCGAGCGGTAGGAGTCTACGTGCTCTATGACTCGGACCAGGCCAAAGGCGAATGGTAGCTTTTGGATCGCTGGGGTCCGCAGCGGACATCGAAACAACCTAATTTTAGCGAAAAACCAAAGGATTTTTTCGTTAGAATTGTAAAGTGCTAAAATCAGCATATGAATTCATAATTTCAATTAGCGATTTTCTTCCCAGTAGTACAAACTACCGGTTCCCGGTGACCGAGTCATTCGGTTCTTGAAAGACAGTGTCGTCCACAGATTCATCCACATGCTGTCAAGGGCTGTAATCTTCGAGATTCGACCAATCTGGATCACCCCACCCCTCTCGTTTCAATGAACTCTCCCATCGCGATTTTTCGTGCTGCGCGATCAAGCGCATAAGAGCCTCGTTCGAAGCGGTTGCCCTCGAGCAAAGCGTTGACATAACCAGCGATCATGTCGGCCGCCGTCACTAGGGTAGCGTCCAGTACGTGAATGTATCTGCTGGTGATGGTGCCCTTGGCATGCCCCAGCAAAGCTGCAATCGTCACCTCAGTAAATCCCAGATCATTGCCGATGCTTGCGAAACTGTGTCTGAGGACGTGAGCGGTGAGCCCTTCCAGAGGAGTGCCAGCGAAAAGGATCTGCCACTGACGCGGGAACCCTCCGAAAGCTGTATCCAGACCATATCCCGGAAAGACATAGCTGCCGAGCGTCGCCTCGCGTTCAGCCTCAAGGAACTCGACAACCGGCAAGCCTATCGGCCGGATGGACCGGCCTTCCTTACTTTCTGAAAGCCGCAGGCAACTGCCCTCTATATCGACGTCGCACCATTTGAGATTGATGATCTCACTCCGCCGACAGCCCGTGAGTGCAATCTGTCTGACGATTTCCGTAGTCCGCCGACATTTGCCCGCTGCGTTCGCATCGGCCAGGATCTTCCCGAGAATGCGATATTCGGCTTCTGTCAGGCGTCGATCTCGTACCTTGTACTTTGGCTTTTTGATCCCGTGAGCGGGGTTCCGGTCGATTATACCGAGGTCGATGGCATAAGTCAGTATCCCACCAATCAGGCCCAGCGTTCGGGTAGCAGTCCCAGGTCCGCCCTTCACGATAGACTTGCCACGCAGCTTCTTTGTCTTGACCACGATCCTTGACCTGCCCGCCATGATGTCGCGCATGATCTTGACCATATCGGCCCGGGTGAGGTCCTTAACGCGGCGAGTGCCAATCAATGGAATTACATGCCGCCTGATCCGTCCGATATCGGTATCGATGGTAGACTGCTTCTTGGGCCTGCCCCCTTTTCCAAGGATGAGGCCGTCCTCGAGGTCCTTGATGTACCGCTCACATAGCTGTTTCACAGTCATCGCCCGCAGGTTTTCGAGCCGCTCTTCGGCGGGATCATCGCCTGAAGCGACGCGCCCTAACTGACTCTTGGCCTCTCGACGCGCAGCTTCTGCTGTCCAAACCCCATGGGGTCCGATAGAGTATCGACGCGATCTCCCTGCGTGGCGATACTGGACTACGTAGCTGCGCCTTCCGGACGGAAGTACTCGCAAGCCAAAGCCTGGTAGCTCATCGTCCCAAAGCACGTAGTCCTTTGATTTTGGTACGGTAGCTTCGACAGTGCGTTTGGTCAGTTTGACCATGGCGTTCTCCGTCTAGGAGCCCCCGATTTCCGTAAGCGAGGCGTAAGCAGGCGAGCGAAAACCGCGGCGTAAACAGGGTTACGCCAGCGCAAATTGAAATCAATATAAAATACGATAAAACAGTGCTTTAGCGTAGATTTTCGTAGCCTGACGTACTCTCTTTGTACCCGCTCCGAAGGCAGAGGTCACAGGTTCGAATCCTGTCGGGTGCGCCAAGGCCTTATCCGCACCCCCCGTTCGGAAATTTGGTCTTCTCTGCCGCCCGACCCGCGCACAATCCAAAAAATTCGGGGTGGCCCGCCTTTCCCCCTCTCCCTAAACCTCTGCGCATGACCACTGCTCTCGACACCCTCACCGACAAGGAGCGGCAGACCCTGCGGCTGATCCTGCGCGGGCATGATGCCAAATCCTCGGCGCGAGAATTGGGGTTGTCGGTGCACACGGTCAACGAACGGCTGCGCGATGTGCGGCGCAAGCTGGGTGTCACCAGCAGCCGGGAAGCGGCGCGGCGCTTGCTGGCGGTAGAGGACGAGACCCCCGAATTGCTGAGGGACAAGCCTTTAGGGGA
Source organism: Alphaproteobacteria bacterium HGW-Alphaproteobacteria-7 (assembly GCA_002842735.1). GTDB lineage: Bacteria > Pseudomonadota > Alphaproteobacteria > Sphingomonadales > Sphingomonadaceae > Erythrobacter. The sequence continues at coordinate 11,052 of PHEB01000002.1, forward strand.
TGCTTCGGCGACCCCACCCGATGCACCAGTAACGGCATCCGCTACCCGGCGGTGGGTTAGGCCCGGCCTCGCCCTTACCTCGATCGGAGTGCTTGCCATGTCGTTGATTCTCGCCGCCCTGTTCCTGCCTGCCTCACCGTTATCGATGGTGCCGATGTCAGCATCGAGCAGCGCCGCCGCCGCCGTCGAACCTTCGGCCAGCGCCGCCGCGCGTGCCGCCGAGGACTTCCTGATGCTGATCGACGAATCGCGCTGGGCCGAAAGCTACGCAGCCACTGGCGCGCAGTTCCGCCGCCTCAACACGCTTGCGGTTTGGAGCGAAGTGTCCGAGCGCGTGCGCCCGCCGCTCGGCAAGCTGTTGACCCGCGATCTGATCGCCAACGAATACGTCCCCGCTCCGCCCGAAGGCTACCGGCTGGTCAAGTTCCGCTCGACCTATGCCAATGGCACCGCGCAGACCGAGAGCCTGTCGTTGGCGTGGGAGGGCGGCGCGTGGAAGGTCGAGGGCGTTGTGTTTGATTGAGGTGAGGGCGGGAGCCGACGGCAAACCCGCCGCCCGCCTCAATACATATGCTGGCCGCCGTTGATGCTCATGGTCGAGCCGGTCGTGAAGCCGCCGTTTTCGCTCGTCAGAAACGCCACGCCGCGGGCGATTTCTTCGGCCATGCCGAGGCGGCCAACCGGGATTTTCGCGACGATTTTTTCGAGCACCGCAGGCGGCACCGCAGCGACCATGTCGGTGTCGATATAGCCTGGCGCGATCGCGTTGACAGTCACCCCGAACTTCGCGCCTTCCTGCGCCAAGGCTTTGGTAAAGCCATGAATTCCGCTTTTCGCCGCAGCGTAATTGACCTGTCCGTATTGCCCCGCCTGCCCGTTGATTGAGCCGATGTTGACGATCCGCCCCCAGCCCCTTTCGCGCATTCCGGGGAAGGTTGCCTTGGCCATGTTGAAGCACCCGCCAAGGTTGATGCGCATGACATCGTTCCAGTCGTCAAAGCTCATCCTGTGAAGCGTGCCGTCGCGGGTGATCCCGGCGTTGTTGACGACGATATCGACCGGGCCGTGATCGGCGGCGACAGCCTCGCAGCCCGCCATCGCCGCTTCGTGATCGCCCACGTCCCACTTGTAGGCAGGGATGCCGGTTTCCGCTGTGAAGGCTCGCGCCTTTTCCTCATTCCCGGCGTAATTGGCGATGACCGTATGGCCTTGGCGTTGCAGGCGTTTGCAGATCGCCGCCCCGATTCCGCGCGTTCCTCCGGTAACGATGGCAACCCGGCCCATGGCATTCTCCCTTGTTTGCAAGTCTTATGACAAGCAATCTAGCGTTGCCGTAGCGTAAGGGGAAGCGGGGAATAGCTATGCGCGAAAACCGGGGTCAAACGGTGCGCAAGAGGGGATCAAGGCTCCGTCAAGCAGGGGTCAAGCAGGGGTCAAGCAGGGGTCAAGCAGGGGCCTAACTGGCACCTGACTGCAGCAAGCACGGGTCTGGCAAAGGATCTGAACCGATCAGCCGCGCTGACCAGCAATTTGCAACCGATCAGAACTTGATCTGGGTGCCGACGTAGACCGCCTGGCTATCCTGCACTGAATTGGTCAGCGGATCGAGCCGTTCGCGTTGCTGCGAATAGCGCACGCCTGCGGTCACGTTGAGGTTGGGCGAGAGGCTGAAGCTGCCGCCCACATCCACGGTCTGCGTGCCAATCGAATCGAGCGTGTTGGGTGAACGGCCCACGATTGGGCGGTCTTCCAGTTCGATCCGCGGCTGCAGGCGGCTGGGTTTGTTATCCGCTTTGGGGCGTGACGGTTCAAACTGCGCCAGATCGGGCAGGCTCATGCTGTTGACATTCGCGCTCAGATCGACCGTGCGGGCAAAGCTTTTGTAACCGCGCGCCGATCCCAGTTGGAACCGGTTGGTATCGAGCGCGGTCAACCCGATCCCGCGACCGGGGGTAGCATCAATCGCCTTGCGAACCGAAATCGCCTGCGCGTTTTGATCATCCACCCGCACCGCGACTGTCACCGTGCGTTCGCCCGAGATCGGGGCGGCGCTGGCGGGGGTAAAACGGATGCCGCGCGCCCGGGCTTTTTCAGCGACGCGGGCGGCAAGGGCAGGATCGACCGAAGCCGGGGTGAACACATCAAGGCCCATCGCCGCCAAAGAAGCAGCGCGGGCTTCCGCACCCGAACCGGCCAGCGCCAGCCCGGCGCTCGGCAAGCCCAACGTCAGCACGCCGCACAGTACAACCAGCGGCAGCGAATGCCGCGCCTTTGCTGTCCTGTTTGCCCGTGCCTTCATAATCTTGTCTGAACCCCGTTTAGTCTCGAACCAGCTTTCACCAGACCATACGCGACATTAACCGCAGCTGAGTCGCATTGAACCCCGTTCTGTTGTGATAGGCTGGCATGGCCATGTTGCAATGGCCTTACAGCAATGCAGGCGGATTCCCCTGAACACTGTGGCGCGATACACACAGCAGACAATGCGACGCCTAGGTTCAGCGCGGGTAAAGCCGCCGGGTGCCTTTGTCAGCCGGTCTGCGGCGGATGATGCTTGCCGCGCAGGCGTGGAGGGTTATAGAGCGTCACCACGACAGATGATGAGGATTATTCGGCTGTGACACGCGCCAACTCCGCCCTTTTCCGCCCGGCCCTGCGCCGCACCCTTCGCGCCGCGTTGATCGGCGGGACGCTGTTTGCGCTGGCCGCGTGCGGCGGCAGCAGCCGCCCGCGCACCGAATTGCAGGCCGCGCAGCTCAATACGATCGGGGTCAACGCCTATTTGTGGCGTGCGGCGCTCGACACGGTCAGCTTTGCGCCGCTGCTGCAGGCGGACAGCGCGGGCGGGGTGATTGTGACCGATTGGTACGCCAACCCGGCCAATCCCAATGAACGGGTCAAGATGACGGTGACGATCCTCGATCAGGATCTGCGCGCTGATGCGCTGCGGGTGGCCGCTATCCGACAGGTGTCCGACGGCGGAAACTGGGTGGAAGCCCCGGTGCAGGCCGCGACGGTGCAGAAGCTGGAAGACATCATCCTGACCAAGGCGCGCGATTTGCGCCGACAGGCGCTCGCTTCCTGAACGCCTCCTGAGTCCCGCCTACCGACGGAAAGCCGCGCATGACAGACACCCGTTTCGATCCGTCCACCGCAGACGGACGCTGGCAGCGCGCCTGGGACGCGGCGGGGCAAAGCCCAAAAGCTACATCCTTGAGATGTTCCCCTATCCTTCGGGGCGCATCCACATGGGCCATGTGCGCAATTACACCATGGGCGATGTGTTGGCGCGTTATCAGCGGATGCGCGGGTTTGAAGTGCTGCACCCGATGGGGTGGGATGCCTTCGGGATGCCGGCCGAAAACGCGGCGATGGAAAAGGGCGTGCACCCCGGCGGATGGACGCGCCAGAACATCGCGCAGATGAAGGCGCAATTGCAGCGCATCGGCTTCGCGCTCGACTGGACACGCGAATTCGCCACCTGCGATCCCGAATATTACGGCCACGAACAGGCGCTGTTTGCTGATCTGTACGAAGCGGGTCTCGTGTATCGCAAGGAAAGCACGGTCAACTGGGATCCGGTCGATATGACCGTGCTCGCCAATGAGCAGGTGATCGACGGCAAAGGCTGGCGCAGCGGTGCCGAGGTGGAAAAGCGCAAGCTCAACCAGTGGTTCCTGAAGATCACCGATTTTGCCGAGGATTTGCTCGCCGGGCTGGAAAACCTTGAGGATTGGCCCGAAAAAGTGCGGCTGATGCAGGAAAACTGGATCGGCAAGTCACAGGGGTTGGAGTTCAGTTTCGATCTGTCAAACGGGGAGCGTGTCCCGGTTTACACCACCCGTCCCGATACGATTTTCGGTGCGAGTTTTGTCGCGGTGGCCGCCGATCATCCGGTGGCGCAGGCGCTGGCGATGAACAATTGCGACGTCGCCAGCTTCATTGCCCGCTGCAAAAAGGGCGGCACCACGGCGGCGGAACTGGAAACGGCGGAAAAGCTGGGCTTTGACACCGAAATTTCCGCGCGCCACCCGCTCACCGGGGCAGAGCTGCCGGTCTATATCGCCAATTTCGTGCTGATGGATTACGGCACCGGCGCGATCATGGGCGTGCCGGGGCATGACCAGCGCGATTTCGATTTTGCGACCAAATACGCCCTGCCAATCACTCGCGTGGTGGCGAGCGACCCCGCGCGCGCGGACGACCCGTTCAAGGGTGAGGCGGAAGCCGGCGACGGGGTGATCGTCAACTCCGGTTTCCTCAATGGCATGAGCGTTGACGATGCCATTCAGGCGGTGATTACCCGCGCCGAGGGCGAAGGCTGGGGCACCGGGCGCACCGTGTGGCGGCTGCGCGATTGGGGCGTTTCGCGCCAGCGGTACTGGGGCACGCCGATCCCGTTTATCCATTGTGAGGCGTGCGGCGTGGTGCCGGTGCCCAAGGATCAACTGCCGGTGACGCTGCCCGATGATGTCAGCTTTGACATCCCCGGCAACCCGTTGGAACGCCACCCGACGTGGAAGCACGTGGACTGCCCCAAATGCGGACGCGCCGCGCTGCGTGAGACCGATACGCTTGATACCTTTGTGGATTCCTCGTGGTATTTCCTGCGGTTTGCCAGCCAGCCTGCCGACCGTCCGTTCGACCCGGAAGAGGTCGCCAAATGGATGCCGGTGCAGCACTATATCGGCGGGATCGAACACGCGATTTTGCACCTGCTCTACGCCCGGTTCTGGACGCGGGCCTTGGCACATATCGGCAAGATCACGGTGCAAGAACCGTTTGCCGCGCTGTTCACGCAGGGGATGGTGACGCATGAGACTTACAGCCAAAGCACCTTCGGAAGCACGAGCCATAGGACAGAGTATTTCTCACCTGATGAAGTGGAGCGACGAGGCAACGTCACCTACATAAAGGGCACTGACGAACCTGTTCTCGTCGGTCGCGTCATCAAGATGTCGAAGTCGAAGAAGAACGTCGTCGATCCCGATGCGATCATCGCCCGCCACGGCGCGGATGCGGTGCGGTGGTTTATGCTGTCTGACAGCCCGCCCGAACGCGATCTGCCGTGGTCCGATGCCGGGATCGAAGGCTGTTCGCGCTTCGTCCAGCGGCTGTGGCGGCTGTTTTCGGCCTATGACGCAGGCGCGGTGGGTGAGGACAAGAGCCTCGATCGCAAGACCCACCAGACCATCGCCGCTGTCGCCGCCGATATCGAGGCGTTGGGCTTCAACAAGGCGGTGGCGCGGATTTACGAGCTGACCGGCGCGGCTGAAAAGTCCGCGCCCTCGGCCAGCCGCTCCGCCGCAATCCGCGCGCTGGTGCACATGGTCGCGCCGATGATGCCGCATCTGGCCGAGGAAGTCTGGGCGAAGATCGGCGGCGAAGGCCTGATCGCCGATGCGCCGTGGCCTGCAGTCGATCCCGCACTGCTGGTCGATGATGAAGTCACCATCGCGCTGCAACACATGGGCAAGCTGCGCGATACCATCACTGCGCCCAAGGGGGCATCGAAGGACGCGCTGGAGGCGCTGGCGCTGGCGTCGGCCAATCTGCAACGCTCGATTGATGGCGCGCCAGTGCGCAAAGTGATTGTGGTGCCCGATCGTTTGGTCAATATCGTCACCTGATGCGCGTTGTTATCGCCCTTTGTGTCGCCCTTTCCGTGTCCGCCTGCGGCCTGTCGCCGATGTATGCCGGTGGGGGCAATGCCGCGGTGGCGCAGGGGATTGCTGCGGTTGAAGTGCCCGCGATTGGCGGGCGCGGCGGCTGGCTGGTCAAGAACGCGCTCGAAGAGCGGCTGGGCGCGGCAGGGCACACCACGCCCGCCTACCGCCTTGACGTGCGGCTTGACGATGCGCTTGAGGCATTGGGCGTGCTCAATGATGACACGATCAGCCGCGAACGCCGGATCTTGCGCGCGCGTTATCAGCTGATCGATCTGGCAACGAACACGGTGCTGCTGGATGCGACCGCCGGATCGGATGCCGGGATCGATGTGGTGTCGAGCGAATATGCCACGATTGCGGCCGAACAAAGGGCGCTGGAAAACCTTGCGGTCGATATTGCCGACCGGATGGTGACGCAGGTTGCAGTCACGCTGCGCAATCGCGCCGCCGCGAGCCAGTGAAGGCAACCCAGAAGGATTTCGCCCGCGGCCTGCCGCCCGGCGCGCAGGCGGCGCGGATGTTCTTCTTCTGCGGCCCCGATGAAGCCGGGGCGAGCGCGGCTGCCAATCGCATCGCCGCCGCGCTACCCGACGCGGGCGACCGGGTGGAACTGACCGGAGCCGATCTCAAACGCGATCCTGCGCTGCTGGGGGACGAGGCGCGCTCCACCTCGTTGTTCGGCGGGCAGCGCCACATCTGGGTGCGCGTCAGCGGAGACGAAGCGCATGATGCGCTGCAAATCCTGATCGAAACCGCCGATGCAGGCGCGGGCGCGGCGGCTCCGGTGTTGGTGATCGCGACATCGGCGACTGACAAGTCGCGCACCGCCAAACTGCTTGAAAAGCGCAAGGATGCGATGGTGGCGATGTTCCACCCGCCCGATCTTGGCTCTGTCGCGGGGGCGGTGCGAGGGATGGCGGACGCGGCGGGCCTCAGGCTGGGCGGCGATCTGGCCGAACGGATTGCGCGCGGGGCCGGGCTTGATGTGCGGCTGGCGCAGTCCGAAGTCACCAAGCTGGCGCTCTATTGCGATGCCGATCCGCAGGCCCCCAAGCCCGCCAGCCTCGAAGATCACGCCGCCATCGGCGCGGCGACCGAGGAGGACGGCTTTGCCCCGCTGGTCAACGCGGTGCTGGGCGGAGAGGTGGGCCGGATCGGCGGGGAGGTGCGGCGGATGCGCGAACTGGGGCTGAACCCGGTCGGCGTCGCGCTCGCGCTGGAACGGCGCGCCGCGCAACTGGCGCAGATCGCGGCGAAGATCGGAACCAATGGCAAGATCCCGTCGCTCGGGCCGGGCGAGAAAATGCAGCTCGGCATCTTCTTTCGTGAAGAGCGCGCGATCATCCAGCAATTTGAACGCTGGACCCAGCCGGCTGCGCGCGGCGGGCGCGAAACCCGGCTCGACCGGCTGATCCCGCGACTGATCGGATTGCACCGCACGCTGCTTGCCAATAGTCAGGCGGCGGAGCTGTTGCTGGCGCAGGAACTGACCGAAATCGCCCGATTTGCCGCGAAACGATAGTTAATTGTGACGAATCGCACGTCGCTGTTGCTCAGACCTTTCCAATTCCCTGAAATTGTCCCTAAGTAATTTCCCTAGGGTTCGTGCCGATTGGGAAGCATCCTGATGAATCAGGTCACGCCGCAACTGATCCGATCAGTGCGGAATGATATTGGTGAAAACAAGTTGCCGCCATCGCTGGAGCGGCGGCGGCTGCGCGCCTATATCCTGATGCTCGTGGCGGATGGCGCGCTGCTTAATCTCAGCTTCGCGCTCGCTGCCCTGCTGTGGGAAGGGCGCTGGTGGGAACCGCGCGCGATGCTGGCGGCGCAGGCGATGTTGCCGGTGTTTTTCACCATCGCGCTCTATAGCGGCACTTATGGCGTCAGGGCGCTGTCCGATTGGCTGTTTGCCGCGCGCAAAGTGTTGACCGCGCTGGCAATTGCGGCGGCGCTGATCAATTTCCTCGGCTTTTATACCAAGACCAATGAGGATTTCTCGCGCGCCGCGGTGACGCTGGGCCTGGTGTTCACCGCGATCCTGCTGGTGGGGTTCCGGCGATTGGTGGCGGTCGGGATCGCGTATTTTTGGGGCGGGCGGATCATCAACCAGTTGGTGATCGATGATGGCGGATCGGGCTTCGCGATGAGCAATGCGGTAACGATCGCGGCGGCTGATTATGATCTCGATCCCGCCAGCCATGATCCCTTTATGCTCGACCGGCTCGGCAAATTGCTGCGCAATCAGGACAAGGTGGTGGTCAGCTGCCCGCGCGAACGGCGCGGTGCCTGGGCCTTGGTGCTCAAATCGGCGGGGGTTCATGGCGAGATCGTGAGCGAACCCGCCCATGCGCTCGGCGCGGTTGGCTTGAACCATTACGACGCACTGGATCGCACCACGCTGGTGGTGTCGACCGGTCCGCTGGGCCTGCGCAACCGCATCCTCAAACGCGGGTTTGATGTGGTTGCAGCATTGGCGGGGCTGATCGCGCTGGCGCCGCTGATGATCGTGGTCGCGGTGCTGATCAAGCTGGAAGATCGCGGCCCGGTGCTGTTCATTCAGCGGCGGCTGGGGCGCGGCAACCAGTTTTTCGATATGTTCAAGTTCCGGTCGATGCGCGAAGAACGGCGCGATCCCGATGGTGATCGGTCAACCGGGCGCAATGATGAGCGGATCACCCGGATCGGGGCCTTCATGCGGCGCACCAGCATTGATGAACTGCCGCAGCTGATCAATGTGCTGCGCGGCGACATGGCGATCGTCGGCCCGCGTCCGCACGCAATCGGAAGCCGCGCGAACGACAAATATTTCTGGGAGGTCGACGCCGCATACTGGCAACGCCATTCATTGAAACCGGGGCTAACCGGACTGGCGCAGGTGCGCGGCCATCGCGGTGCAACCGAGGTCGAGAAAGACCTTACCGACCGGCTGCAATCCGATCTGGAATATATTGCGGGCTGGTCGCTGCTGCGTGACATCATGATCGTGTTGCGCACCATGATGGTGCTGCGGCACGATAATGCCTATTGATCGGCGGGGGCGGCTGGTTCCTTTTTCGCGTCGCTCCGCTGCGGCACGGTGAAGGTGCCGTTCACCCGGCCATTGCGATCGCCGCCTGCCGCGCTGCCGTCCACGCTTGAAACGCCGCTTTCAAGATCGATCACCAACCGCCCGCCGTTGAGCGTATCGGTGCCACGCCGCAGGCGGACATTGCCGGCCATGGTGATGATCCGCCGGTTGAAATCATAGATCGCATTATCGCCGCTGGCGCGTTCGTTGCCGCGCGTGACAATCACCCCGCCGGTCGCGGTGATGCGTTGCATTTCGAGCGTGCCGACATCGGTGTAATTGACCAGCATCCGGTTCGACTGGATGGTCAGATCGGCCTGGGTAACGGTGACACCGCCGCTCAGCAGCACCCGGTTTTCACGGTCTAGCCATTCGATCCGGCTCGCCTGCGTGCTGACTGGCGCACGCGAATCATGCGCGGCGATGCCTTGCGCGTGCAGCGCCATGCCGCCTGCCAGCGCGGTGGTCAGGGCAAAACCGCCGATCCCCCAAGCCAGGGCGATGCTACGCAGTGAAGGGCGGGAAGCAGGCTTGGTCATTGCGGTATCCTCAACTGGCCGGGGATCATGGTAACGCGCGCGTCGCCTTCAAGCAAAATCTTGCGGGTGGCGAGATCGGCACGGATCGACCGCGCCGAAAACGAACCCGCCGGGAGCGTGCCCGACACGCCGTCATCCCCGCGCATCTGGCGTGTCCTGAGATCAATCGACACCCCCCGCGCGATCATCGAATAGCCATCGGCACCAACAAGGCGCACCGTGCCATCGATTGCCATGGTTTCGTTTTCAATATCATAGGTGCCGCCCGGGGCGCTTAATCGCGCTGGCCCTTCGGTCAGCAGCAATTGCGCGACCAGATCCTGCATCCGCACCAAACCTTCGGCGCTGGATGCCTGCACCGCTTCGCCCGCCATCACCGAAAATGGCCGCCCTTGATCGTCACGCCCGCGATACATCGCATTATCGACGCTGAGCCGTTGATCGATCCGCGCGACCTTGTTGCGATCCAGCAGGAAACTGACTTCGCCGCGCGGGCCGAGCGGGGTGATCACCATCAACGCCGCAACCACTCCCACCGCCATCGGCAGCGCGCGGGCGAGGAAACGCACCATCCGGTCATGCGATCCGCCGGGCGCCGCGAAATGCTGGCGCCGGCCGCGCAGTTCGCGGGCCTCGGTCGTTTCAATGCGGGGTTTGCCGGTCACCATCGGTCAGGTTTGTGATCGCTACGCGCTTACATGTGGCTGAAGATGTCGGTTTCAGCCCAACCTGCCACATCAAGCAACGCGCGGGTGGGGAGGAAATCGAAACACGCCTGCGCCAGCGCGGTGCGGCCTTCGCGTTCCAGCCGCAGGGTCAATTCATCGCGCAGACGGTGGAGGTAACGCACATCGGACGCCGCATAATCGCGCTGCGCATCGGATAGCACGGGGCCGCCCCAATCGCTCGACTGTTGCTGTTTCGAGATATTCTCGCCCAGCAGTTCCTCGACCAGATTCTTCAACCCATGGCGATCGGTGTAGGTGCGCACCAGTTTGCTGGCGATCTTGGTGCAGAACACCGGCCCGGCCATCACGCCAAGGTAATGGTGGATCGCAGCCAGATCAAACCGGCCGAAATGGTAGATTTTCACCCGCGAAGGATCGCTCAAAAGCGCTTTCAGATTGGGCGCGTCATAGCTGCTGCCGGGGTTGAAGCGCACAAGATGTTCATCGCCCGAACCATCGGACAATTGCACCACGCACAGCCGGTCGCGGGTGGTGATCAGGCCCATCGTCTCGGTATCGATGGCAATCGCGCTATTGCCTTGGAGCGCGCCGGGGGGGAGGTCTTCTTCGTGGAAATGCACAGTCATAGGTGCCGCCCTACGCCGATTGGGGAAAGAGGGGAAGGGCAGAGTGGCGCGACTGATGATACCGGGTGTAGCAGGGGTGGATGATGGCAGCCGAAACGATCCCCGATAGCTGGCGCAGCGTGCTTGAACCCGTGCTGGCAACCCCGGAGGCGCGGCGGCTGGGCGGGTGGCTCACGGCGGAAGAGGCGGCGGGCAAGCAGGTTTATCCCCCGCGCGGAACTCGCCTCGCCGCGCTGGCACTGACCCCGCTGGATGACGTGCGCTGCGTGATCCTGGGCCAAGATCCCTATCACGGGCCGGGGCAGGCGCATGGGCTGGCATTTTCGGTGCAGGACGGGGTGCGGGTGCCGCCCTCGCTGGTGAATATCTATAAAGAGCTGGAGGCTGACCTTGGCCTGCCGCGCGCCGCGACCGGCGATCTGACGCGGTGGGCGCGGCAGGGCGTGCTGCTGCTCAACAACACGCTGACGGTTGAGAGCGGCCAAGCGGGCAGCCATGCGGGGCGCGGGTGGGATGCGATCACCGATGCCTGCGTCGCGGCGGTGGCGCAGCGCGATGCGCCGACGGTGTTCATCCTGTGGGGCAGCCACGCGCGCAAGAAGGCGAGCCGTATTCCTGCCTTGGGCCGCAGTTCAGCGCATCTGGTGCTGACCTCGGCCCACCCCAGCCCATTATCGGCGCATAACGGCTTTTTCGGCTCGCGTCCGTTCAGCCAGACCAACGCCTTTCTGCAACAGCACGGACGCGGGGTGATCGACTGGGGGTTGTGATTACCCTGCTCTTGCGCATTCGATGCAGGTTGTCACCGCAGGGCTGTGTTCCAGCCGGGCGGGCGCGATGTCATCGCCGCATTTGAGGCAATAGCCGTATTCGTCTTCGTCCATGCGGCGCAGCGCCTCGTCAATCCCGCCGCGCTCGGCCTTACGCCGCCGCGCCTGCGCCAGCGCCATCGCCTGAATCTGCATCGCATCGATGCGCGACAGCCTGCCGACGCTGTCCTGATCCAGCGTCACCGGCGCGCGGCCTTCTGCCGACATGGCATCTTCAGCCAGCAGCTCTTCGCGCCGGGCGAGCAGTTTTTCGCGTAGCCGGACGAGGTCGAGCGCCATGTCAGCGCACAAGCAGAACCGGCACGCGGACGGTGCGGATCATCGTCGTGGTCGTGCTGCCGACAATCAGGGTGCGGATTGGCGAATGGCCATAGGCACCCATCATCAGCATCGCGCCGGGGGTCTGTTCCACCACCTTGGCGATAACGGCTTCGGGCTTGCCGGGTTCAAGCGTGGTCGTGACGTCACGCCCCGCCCCCAGCCGCGTCGCTGCGTCATGCAATGTGCGGCGGTGGGTTTCGGTGTCGGCATCGGCCATGACGATATTGACCGGCAGCCGGGCGAACAGTGTCGATGTGACCAATCGGCCCAGCGCGCGTTCGGCAGCCGGGCTGCCATCATAGGCAAACACGATGCTGCGCGGCTCGGTCACTTCGCGTGAGGCGACCAGCACTGGCTTGGTGCTGGCGCGCACCACGCGTTCGAGTTTCGAACCAATATGGCCGGTGGCAAATTCGTGGCTGGCACCGCGTTTGCCAATCACGACAACGCGGGCGCCTTCTTCGCGTTCAAGGATCGTTTCAACGATCCCGCCGTGCCGGTGCAAGGTGCGCACATCGAAAGCCCCCGCTTCGCGCAGGCGTTTTTCCCCGGCGGCGAGCAGCACGCGGCCGCGTTCCACTTTCAGCCGTGCATCGGCGGCTTCCAGATTGACCAGTTCTTCCATCAGGCTGGTCTTGACCCCAAGGCCGATGGCCCCGGACCGATCACCGCGCGCGGCCACCGCATCGCTGCGCTGAACGACGTGCAGCAGTTCAACCGGCATGGCCAGCCGCTTGGAAGCCCAGGCGGCGAGATCGCAGACGCTGTCGGCATAGCTCGATGCGTCGATGCAGGCGAGGACGTGTTCCATGGTCATGATCCTCTCAATGCGCTCCGGGCTGCGTTTGTGCGCCCGGCTTGTCGTGGATGGCATAGCGGTCGATCATCGCGGCGCTCGCCAGGTTCAGCCCGATCACTTCGACTGCGGTGCCTTCGCGGCGGAACTTCAGGATCGCCTTGTCGAGGGTTCCCACCGCAGAAATATCCCAGAAATGGGCTTGTGACACATCGATCACCACCCGGTCGAGCACTTCCTTGAAATCGAAGGCTTCGACAAAGCTGTCCGACGATGCAAAGAACACCTGCCCTGATACCTGATAATGGCGGGTCAGGCCGTCAGCCGAAAGCTGCGATTCCACCGTGAAGATGCGCTTTACCTTGCTGGCAAAGAACAGCCCCGACAGGATCACGCCCGACAGCACGCCTTGCGCCAGATCGTGCGTCCACACGGTGATGACGACAGTGACCACCATCACGATCGATGATTGCCACGGGTGATGCCGGATGTCGCGGATTGATCGCCACGAAAACGTGCCGATCGACACCATGATCATCACCGCCACCAGCGCCGCCATCGGGATGATCGCCACCAGCGGCCCCAGCACCACGATCAGGAACAACAGAAACGCGCCCGATACAAAGGTGGATAGCCGCGTTTCGCCGCCGGACTTCACGTTGATCACCGATTGCCCGATCATCGCGCAGCCGCCCATGCCGCCCAGAAACCCGGTGAAGAAATTGGCGATGCCCTGCCCCTTCATCTCGCGCTGCTTGTCGGACGGGGTATCGGTCAGATCATCGACAATCTGCGCGGTCATCATCGATTCGAGCAGGCCAACCGCCGCCATCGTCAGCGAATAAGGCAGGATGATCTGCAGCGTTTCCAGCGTGAACGGCACGTCGGGGATCAACCAGACCGGCAGCGACGACGGCAATTCGCCCATATCGCCCACGGTGCGCACATCGAACCCGGTGTAAAACACCAGCGCGGTCAGTACCACGATCGCAATCAGCGGCGATGGCACGGCCTTGGTCAGGTATGGCAGCAGGTAAATAACCGCGAGCCCGCCTGCGACCAGCGCATAGGTCATCACCGGCACCCCGATCAATTCGGGCAGCTGTGCCATGAAGATCAGGATCGCCAGCGCGTTGACAAACCCGGTGATGACCGAGCGTGAGACATACTGCATCAGCACGTTCAAACGCAGGAAGCCGGCAATCAGCTGGATCACGCCCATCAGGATCGTGGCGGCGAACAGATAATCGACGCCGTGGTCGCGCACCAATGGCAGCACCAGCACCGCGATGGCGGCGGTCGCGGCCGAGATCATGCCCTGCCTGCCGCCGACCAGCGAGATGATCACCGCAATCGAGAACGAGGCATACAGCCCGACGCGCGGATCGACCCCGGCGATGATCGAAAACCCGATCGCTTCGGGGATCAACGCCAGCGCCACGACAATCCCGGCCAGAATGTCGCCGCGCGGGTTCGAAAACCACTCGCGTTTGATGGTATCAAAATTTGGCATGAATGACCTTGTATCGTTGTGACGCTCTGCAACGCCCGTTACGCAGGCCCGGTGGGCCGCGTCGCGGGATGCAGATCAGGGGAAAGGTTTGTCCCGGGGATAGGCGCCGGGCTGAGCCACCCGGCAGCTGCCGGGTCCAGCGAATGTCGCCGCGCGTTAGGCGAAGTGGTTCTATGCTGCAAGTGCGAAGATGAACAAAAGGGGTGCCGCCTGCACGCGGGCAGGCTAATGCCCGTGGCCATGAACCCGATGTTTGAAGAAATCGACTGGCAGCAGACCCCGATCGGAGAACTGGCGCTGCGGCGACGTCGGCTGAGCCGCGACGGCGAGGATATCTGGGAAATCAAGCTCAACGAAGGCTACCTGATGTCGAGCCAGTTCGTCGATGGCGAGATTGCGCTGGCCGATCTGGCGCTGGCGATGACGCCCGGCGATGATCTGGATGTGGTGGTTGGCGGGCTGGGGCTGGGCTACAGCGCCGAAGCCGTGCTGCGCGATAGCCGGGTGGCAAAGCTGATCGTTGTCGATCTGATCCCCGAGGTGATCCAGTGGCACCGCGATCACCTGTTGCCGCTGGGCAAGATCGTGGCCGACGATCCGCGCTGCATCCTGCGTGAGGGGGATTTCTTTGCCTTGGCCGGAGCGGCTGAGGGGTTTGATCCGGCCCAGCCGCAGCAGCTGCACGATGCGATGCAAGCGCGAGTTTCTACAGCGCCCCCGCCATCGCCGCGATCACCGCCAAGCTGAAGCCGGGCGGCGTCTTCGCGCTGTGGTCAACCGATGCCGAAGATGCCGATTTTGTCGCCGCGCTCAGCCAGAGTCTGATCGATGTGCGGGTGGAGCGGGTGGAGTTTGCCACCCCCTATCGGGAACAACCGGCGTTCAATCTGATCTATCTCGGGCGGCGTCCCTGATCGGGGCGGTGCGGTTCAGACCAATGCCCACGTGCCCTGCGGCAGATCATCCAGCGTCCATTCGCCAATGCTCCAGCGCACCAGCCGCAAGGTCGGATGCCCGACCGCCGCTGTCATGCGGCGCACCTGGCGGTTGCGCCCTTCGGTGATCGTCAGCCGCAGCCAGCAATCCGCCACGCTCTTGCGGAACCGCACCGGCGGATCGCGCGGCCACAGATCGGGCGGATCGATCAGGTCGACCTGCGCCGGGCGGGTCGGCCCATCTTTCAGCGTGACACCCTTGCGCAGCCGGTCAAGCGCGGCGGCATCGGGAATGCCTTCAACCTGCACCAGATAGGTTTTGGGCAGTTTGAACCGCGGATTGGCGATCCGCGCCTGCAACGCGCCATCATCGGTCAGCAGCAGCAAACCTTCGCTATCGCGGTCAAGCCTGCCTGCCGGATAGACACCCGGCATGGCGATGAAATCGGACAAGGTCGCGCGCGCGCCATCGCCCGCCTGGTCGGTGAATTGCGACAATACGCCAAACGGCTTGTTGAAACGGATCAGCGTCATGGGCGATCGCGTGTGGATCGACAGTAGAATCGGGAAGGCGTGCGGCGCACAAATGCCATCATGGTTCGGCCTTATTGCTCTTGGGCATCACCCCGCCGCCAGCAGGCTGGCATTGCCGCCCGCTGCGGTGGTGTCGATGGTCATTACCCGTTCGGTCGCGAACCGGGCGAGGTAATGCGGCCCGCCCGCTTTCGGCCCGGTGCCTGACAGGCCCTCCCCACCAAATGGCTGGCTGCCCACCACCGCGCCGATCTGGTTACGGTTGACGTAGAAATTGCCGACCCGCGCGCGGGCCTGCACGAACCGCCGGGTTTCCGCGATGCGGCTGTGCAGGCCGAGCGTGAGGCCGTATCCGCTGGCGTTGATGTCCTCGATCACCTGCGCCAATTCTCCCGCGCGGAACCGCGCGACGTGCAGCACCGGGCCGAAATGTTCGCGGGCAAGATCGCGGATCGAACCGAGTTCGACGATGGTCGGGGCAACGAAGCACCCCTTGGCTGTTTCAGGCGGCAGCGTCAGGCGCGTGACCTTGCGTTCGCTCGCCTCGCAGCGCGCGACGTGGCGTTCTAGCCGCGCCTGTGCATCGGGATCGATCACCGGGCCGACATCGGTGGCGATATCCGCCGGATCGCCGATGGTCAGCGCTTCGAACCCGCCGCGGATCATCTCCAGCATCCCATCGGCAATATCGTCTTGCAGATACAGCACCCGGAGCGCCGAACAGCGTTGCCCCGCGCTCTGGAAAGAGCTCGCCAGCACATCGCGCACCACCTGTTCGGGCAAGGCCGAACTGTCGACGATCATCGCGTTCTGTCCGCCGGTTTCGGCGATCAGCGTGGCAATCGGCCCGTCACGCGCGGCCAGTGTCCGGTTGATCGCCTGCGCCGTTTCGGTCGACCCGGTGAAGGCGATCCCGGCCAGCCGCGGATCGGCGGTGATCATCTGGCCGACGTGGCCCGCGCCGGGCAGCAGTTGCAAGGCTTCGGGCGGAATGCCCGCTTCGTGGCACAGTTTGACCGCGAAGGCGGCGATCAGCGGGGTCTGTTCGGCGGGCTTGGCAATCACGCTGTTGCCCGCTGCCAGCGCGGCGGACGCCATGCCGATGAAAATCGCCAGCGGGAAGTTCCACGGGGAAATCGTGGCAAACACCCCGCGCCCGTGCAGGGCAATGGTGTTTTCCTCCCCCGTCGTCCCCGGCAGGATGGTGGGTTCGCTGAATTGGCGGCGTGCCTCGGCGGCGTAATAGCGCAGGAAATCGACCGCCTCGCGCAGTTCGAGCACTGCGTCCATCAAGGTCTTGCCCGCCTCGCGCTGGCATAGCGACAGGAATTCGGCGGTGTGCGTCTCGAACAGATCGGCGGCTTCTTCGAGCAGTAGCGCGCGCGCTTCGCCGCCCAGCGCATCCCAGCCAGGCTGGATCGCGGCGGCGCGGGTGAAGGCGGCCTCAACCTCTTCGGCGGTGGCATCGCGGCGGGTGCCGACCACGCTGGCGAGATCATGCGGCATGGTGATCGGGGCGGTTTCGCCGGGGATGGCCGCCGGGAAAGTCGGCTCGGCGCGCCACAGCGCCCCGTCGAGCGACGCCAGCTGCGCCTGCAACGGCCCGAGCACCGCAGGATCGGACAGGTCGATCCCGGCGCTATTCAACCGGCTGCCGAAAATGTCCTTGGGCAGCGGGATCGCCGGATTGCGGCGGGGGCTGAGCGCGGCGAGTTCCGCGACCGGATCGCCGACCAGTTCTTCGGCCGGGATATCAGCATCGCCCATGCGGTTGACGAAGCTGGTATTGGCCCCGTTTTCCAAAAGGCGGCGCACCAGATAGGCGAGCAATTCCTTGTGCCCGCCAACCGGCGCATAGATCCGCACCGGGGTGGGATTGTCGCCCTCGATCCGGCGCAATGCCGCGTAAACTTCCTCGCCCATCCCATGCAGGCGCTGGAATTCAAAGATTTTTCGTTGGCCTACCGCTTCGCTACTTGAGGCCAAGGCCTTGATCGCGGCGATGGTATAGGCGTTGTGGGTGGCAAACGCGCTGTGCAGCACGTCGCCGTGTTCAAACAACCGCGCGGCGCAGGCGAGGTAGGACACATCGGTCGCCACCTTGCGGGTGAACACCGGGTAATCGCCATGGCCGCCAACCTGCGACAGCTTGATCTCGCTGTCCCAGTATGCGCCCTTGACCAGCCGCACGAACAGGCGCCGCCCATGCCGCCGGGCGAGCTTGCCCGCCCAGTCGCACACCGCAACGCCGCGTTTCTGATAGGCCTGGATGGCGAGGCCAAAGCCGTTCCAGCGGCTGCCATCGGGGCGGGCGAACAGTTCGTCATCCGCGACCAGCGCCTCGATGATATCAAGGCTGAGTTCGAGCCGTTCGGCCTCTTCGGCGTCGATAGTGAAGTGGATGTCGGCATCGCGCGCGCGCAGCGCCAGCGCCTTGATCATCGGCACCATTGCCGCCGTCGCCGCTTCGGCGTGGAGGAACGAATATTTGGGGTAGAGCGCCGACAGTTTCACCGAAATCCCCGGCGATCCAGTGATCCCGGCCCCGGCCTCCCGCGTCAACCGGGTGAGCGCGGCGTCATAGGCCTGCCGGTATTTCTCGGCATCGGCAAAGGTCATCGCCGCTTCGCCCAGCATATCGAAACTGTGGGTGATGCCGGCCGCGCGTTCGGGCGCGGCGCGTTTCAGCGCCTCGTCGATGGTGCGACCGAACACGAACTGCCCGCCAAGGATCTTCATCGCCTGCATTGTCGCGGTGCGGATCACCGGTTCACCCAGCCGGTTCATCGCGCGTTTGAGCACGCTGCCCATGCCGCGCTGATGGGCTTCGGGCGGATCGAGCACCTCGCCCGTCAGCATCAGCGAGAAGGTGGCGGCATTGACAAAGGTGGAGGAACTTTCGCCCAGATGGTCGCCCCATTCGATCTGGCCGATCTTGTCACGGATCAGCGCATCGGCGGTGGCGGCATCGGGCACGCGCAGCAACGCCTCGGCAAGGCACATCAGCGCGATGCCTTCATCCGTGTCGAGCCCGTATTGCTGCAGGAATGCGTCGATCCCGCTGGCCTTGTGTGCACGCGCGCCTTCGATCAGATCGATCGCGAGCGCAGCCGCGCCTTTATGCACCTGCGCCGCCGGAGCTGCCTGATCCAGCCGCTCGGCAATGCAGGCCTCCTCCTCCAACCGATAGGCGCGGCGCAGCGCGGTGCGGTCGATCGGGGCAAAAGCGGGGGCGGCAGCGGTACGGTTAGCCATAAAGGATATCACCTGAAACGAGTCGGGTCACAAATCCGCGCCTTGGACGCATGGCGGCGGCGCTTCAAGGCCAGTGTTTGCAGGCAGAACTCCCGGCGCGCTGCTTGATCGCGTGGCATCGCCCGGTTAGCCTGCGCTTCACCACAGGGGGTCACGCCAATGCGCATGTTCTGCTTTCATTGCCGCGATGGCGAAGATGGCGGCCGCCTGCGCGCGATCCACCGCCCGGCGCATCTCGATTTCATCCACGCCAACGCCGATCATTTCGTGATCGTCGGCCCCCTGAAACGCGCCGACGGGTTGATCATCGGCACGCTGCTGATCGTCAAAGCCCAGGACGAAGCCGCCGCGCGGGCGGTGCTCGCGGGCGATCCCTACCTGACCGGCGGGGTCTGGCAGTTGATCCGGGTTGACGAGTTCACCCCGCTGCTGGGCGACTGGGTTTAGGGTCTGAGCCTAGGGTGTGGGCCTAGAACTTCGTCCCGACCCGTACCCCATAGGTTCGCGGCGCAAGGAACACGCCCTTGAAGCTGGGGCCGACGCCGACAATCAAGGTGCCCGCCGATACCGACGAGATGACATTGCTGTTCTCGATGTTTTCGACATAGCCTTCGACGAACCAGCTTTCGTCGCGCTGTTCATAACGCAGCCGTGCATCGGTTCGGGTGTAATCGCCGCGGCGGTCATGGTCTTTGTTCTGGATGCGCAGGAAGGCGTCGCTTTCATAGTGGAACTGCACCCGCGGCTTGATCGTGCCGGCGCCCAGATCGGCGACAAAGGGTTCGATCCCCAGCGTCCCGCTGAAACGCGGGGCGTTGACAAGGCGGTTGCCCGAAAGATCCTCAATCGCGCTGGTCAGATCGTCGAGCACATTGGGGAAGGAATCGAATTCGGCATTGAGATAGCCGAGCGCAAAATCGATCCGCGTGGTCGCGCCGATGCGAAGCTCGCCTTCAGCCTCGATCCCCCACACCGTGGCCGAAGTGGCATTGCGGGTGATGTTTTCGATTACATTATTGTCCCCGGTTTCCACCTGTGCCAGCTGCAGATCCTTGTAATCATAATAGAAAGCCGACAGGCCCAGCCGCAGCCGGTTGCCCAAGGCATTGGTCTTGGCGCCCACTTCATAGGACGTGACCGTTTCGGGATCGTAGATGGCCTGGCTTGCGCCGCGGTTGAACCCGCCCGCCTTGTAGCCGGTGCTGACGCTGGCATAGAGCAGCGTATCATCGTTGAGCGTGTAATCGAGCGCGGCGCGCCACGTCACCTTGTCCCAATCGGCGCTCTGATTCTGGATGATCGTTTGCAGCGGCGGCGGGCCATTGGCGTCAAGGCGGCGGATCACCTGCGCGCTGTCGGGCTTGTCCTTGTCGTCGCGGGTATAGCGCGCGCCCACGGTCAGATCGAGCTGATCTGCCAGCGCCACGGTGGTCTGGCCGAACAAGGCCCAGGACTTGTTCTTCTGGTCATTGTCGATGAAATCGAAATCGAGCCGGCTGAAGGCTCCGAACGCCGTGGGAATCTGGACGTTGAAGATGCTGTTGATCGTTTCGTTAAGGTAGAAACCGCCGAGCATCCAGTCGATCACATTGTCGCCGTTCGATGTCAGCCGCAATTCATGGGTATTGGCCGACGAGCGGAAGTCCTCGGCCAATGTCGAATCCGAAATCGCCGTTCCATCAAGATCGTTCAACGATTCGCGTTCCTCGCGGCGCCATGCGAACTGATAGGTCGCGGTCATCGGGCCGAGGTCGTAATCAACCTGCGCGCGCAGCGAATTGGTGTTGTTGTTGCGGAAACCCTGCGTATCGAGCGGGAATTCCCGCCGGTCAGTCACCACCAGATCCGGGCGGGGATTGCCGGTAAATGGCAGCAGGCCCTGCACCCCGCCAACGCCGCTCTTGTCATAAATCTCGTACGTCAGCAGCACGGTCAGCGGATCGATCGGGCGTGCCAGCAGGTGGATGCGCCCGGCAAAATCATTGGCATCGTCACCGCGCCCGGTCAGCGGGCTGTTGTTGCGATAGCCGTCACGGTCTTCGAAAATGAAGGCCCCGCGCAGCGCCAAGCGGTCGCCCGAAATCGGCAGATTGATCGCGCCGGTGCCCAGTACGCGGTCGAAATTGCCGTAGAGCATTTCGAAATGTCCGCCCAGTTCGTCGGTCGGTTTGGCGCTGATGACATTGACCGCGCCCGAAGTGCTGTTGCGACCATAAAGCGTGCCCTGCGGCCCGCGCAGTATCTCGACCCGTTCGAGATCGAAGAAATAGGCATTGGCACCCGACAGCCGCGGAACATAGGCCCCGTCGATGTGGAACGCGGTGGTCGGATCGGCTTCGTTGCGGTTGTCGGTGCCGGAAACCCCGCGGATGGTGATGAACACCGCATCGCGGCTGGTTTCGTTGGCGAAGTTCACGTTGGGAGAAAGGAACGCGATGGCCGATGTGTCGTAGGCCCCGTTTGCGCTCAGTTCCGCGCCGCTGACCGCCGTGACCGCCAATGGCACGCTGGAGAGCGACTGTTCGCGCTTCTGTGCGGTGACCACGATTTCGCCAACGACATTGGCCTGTTCGGTTGCCGGCGCATCCGAATCATCCTGCGCCAACACAGGCATCGCCCAGATTGAACATCCCAGCGCCAACGCGATTTTTGTCTTCACGGCCATGGTTTCCTCCCACCTCGCAATATGCGAGTTATTTAGTTTCAGTTACAACTATCACTGCTTGGAATTGCTTGCAATGGCAATCAGATCATGAAAGCTAAGCCGATGACTGTTCAATTGCACACGCACCTGCCCTACCGCCTGGCCAAGCTATCGCTGCGGATCAGGGTCGCCACCACTGATCGTTATGTCCGGCACACCGGAATGTCGGCGCGCGAATGGCGTGTTCTGGGGATGCTGGGAATTGTCGGCGCACGCTCGCCTTCGGAACTTGCTGATCTTACAGGGATGGATCGAGCAACAATCAGTCGGGCAACATCGCGTCTGGTGCATCTTGGTTACGTGCAGCGCAAACCGAACGAAGCCGACAATCGCAGCCAGACGATCGAGCTTACCTCCGCTGGCGAAGCCTATTGCCAGGCCATCGTGCCGCGCATGGAACGTTCGGGGAAGCAGTGCCGATCGCTGTTTTCAAGCGGCGAATTTGCCTTGCTGATCGAATTTCTTGACCGGATCGACACTGCCATTGCGCAAGATAATCTGTTTGCAGATGGGTCAAACGATAGTTGAATATGCAATTAAAATCGCTATGATCGCGCCATTAGCCCTCACCTGAGAATGGAACTTTTGCGCATGTTGCTCGTCACCCCGCTCGAAAAAGGCTCATCCCCGGCTGTGGCCGAACTGGCCGCGTTCTTCGATGAAACGCTGGGCTTCACCCCCAACAGCGTGCTGACAATGCAGCGCCGACCCGAAATCGCCGAAGCCTTCATCAACCTCAACAAGGCCGTGATGATGAATGCCGGGCGGGTCACGGCGGAACAGAAACGTTTCATCGGGATGCTGACCAGCCTTGCCACCGGTTGCCGCTATTGCCAGGCGCACACCGCATTGGCGGCGCAGCGTTACGGCGCATCGCAGGCGCGGCTTGACGCGATCTGGGATTACCAGTCGAGCCCGCTGTTCAGCGATGCCGAGCGCGCGGCGTTTAATTTCGCCATCGCCGCGGCAAGCGTTCCCAATGCGGTAACGCAGGAACTTGGCGATGCGCTGCACGCGTATTGGAGCGACGAGGAGATCGTCGAGATTCTGGGCGTTGTTGCGCTGTTCGGCTTTCTCAACCGTTGGAACGACAGCATGGGCACATCGCTCGAATCGGCAGCCGATGCCTTTGCCAGCCAGACACTGGCCAGCCACGGCTGGGACAAGGGCAAGCACGAATAGCGAGGGGCAAGTCGCTACCTCACTGTTTTCGCCTAGCATGAATTTGTTTCACAGCACTTTCTAGCCAATCAGGATCGACGCTATTGCTGCGGAAAAGTCCGCAAGGTGACGACAGAGAGTGCTCTAGCGACGTGGCGGCTCGCAGGCGATGCCATCGCCGTCGCCATCCATTTCTGGTCGATAGCCAGGCTGGCCCCTGCGGATTGGAGCGACACCGGCCGCCCGCGCCTCCTTGCAATTGCGAAAATAGATGCCTGAACCAACCGAGCCGCCGGACCGGTAGGGTGCGGTTACGCGCGCCCGTTCACGTTCCAACCGGCGCTCTATTGCAGCAACTTCAGCTCGATAAGTTGGATCGCTTGCGCGAAAATCGGCGGGGGTCTGAAAGTCGCCCGACCAGATTCCCAAACCCGCAGCGCGGGCTGAATCCGCTGCGGCGACATAATCTGCACTGAAGTGATCGAGGGCAATCGCATAGCCCGCCCGCGCAATCGCATCGGAAAGATCAAGCTTCGTTACCGAACAGGTCGCCACCGATCTGCCATATTTGTCGATATCGCGTTGCCGACAAGAAACGCGATTATTGGCCACGAGTGCCCGCAGCAACGCCTTTGCATCTTCACCGCAAGACCATGTCTGGCCGCCACGATTGCAAGTTTGGGCAATTTCAGGCGCATCAATTCCGAACAGGCGAACCCGCTCGCCTCCGAAGTCCAGCGTGTCGCCGTCAACGACCCCCGGATTGCCATAAATGATTTGCGCTACGCTCGGCGCAGTAATGTTACCAAGAACGAAAACAAGACACGCGTAAACTAAGCTGCGCATTGGCCATGCTCCCTTCAACAAGCTACGCCGAAGCGTTCTTAGGTGTTGACCTTCCCTACCCGAAAATGCCCTACTCGTCAGGTGCTCTCGGAGGCATAAGGGAATTACTGAACCTACCGCGTTTTTCTCAGCGCCCGCCAAACTGCCGCTGCGGTGCCGCCAAGCGTTACCCTTTGTGCGCGGCGATCCATTCTTCGACCACGGGGGCGACCTTGGTGCGCCAGCGGCTGCCGTTGAAGATGCCGTAATGGCCTGCGCTTTCGGCCATGTAATACCGCTTTTTATCGTCGGGCAGGTTGGGGGTCAGTTTCAACGCAGCCTTGGTCTGGCCGATCCCTGAAATATCGTCGCGCTCGCCCTCGATCGCCAGCAGCGCGGTGTCGGTGATCTGGGTGATGTCGACCAATTCGCCCTTGTGGCGGAATTCGCCCTTGGGGATCGAATGGTTCTGGAACACTTCTTCGACCGTCTGGAGATAAAACTCCGCCGTCATGTCGCACACAGAGCGATATTCGTCGTAGAAATCCTTGGTCGCCTGCGCGCTGGCATCATCGCCCACGGTGAGGTGTTTGAACATCTCGTAATGGCTCATCATGTGGCTCGACAGGTTCATGCTCATGAACGCCGATAGCTGCATGAAGCCGGGATAGACCCGCCGCCCGCTGCCGGGATATTTCATCGGCACGGTGGCGATCACCGATTGGCGGAACCATTCGATCGGGCGCTGCATCGCCATGTTGTTGACCACGGTGGGGCATTCGCGCGTGTCGATCGGCCCGCCCATCATCGTCAGCGTTGCAGGCGTCGCGGGCGAATTGTGGAGGTTCAGCAGCGCGGTCGCGGCAAAGGCCGGCACCGATGGCTGGCACACCGCCATCATGTGGATGCGTTGCCCGTCGGCATCATCATGGATGTGCTCGGCAAATTCGATCAGATAGTCGATATATTCATCCAGATCGAACTGCCCGGCGCTTTGCGGCACCATCTTGGCATCGGCCCAATCGGTGATGAACACTTCGCAGCTTTCGAGCATCCGTTCGACCGTGCCGCGCAGCAGCGTGGCGTAATGCCCGCTCATCGGCGCGACGATCAGCAGGCGCGGGCGGTCTGCGGGCACGCCTTCGACCGTAAAGCGCAGCAGATCGCCGAACGGGCGCTTGATCGCGGTGCTTTCGTGTACCGCGTGGGCTTTGCCGTCAATGGTGATTTCGGTGATGCCGAAAGCGGGCTTGCCATAATGCGCGGTGGCGTGGGCGAACACCTCAAGCGCATTGGCGGCCATCGGCCCCATGCCGATATAGCCGAACGGATTGGCCGGATTGGAAAGCACGCCGACGCTGATCGAGGCCAGCGCACTGGCGCTGTTCATCCAGCTGCGTTGAAGCTCATAGGCGTGGTAAAGCATCGTCTGGCTCTCCGTCATCGCGAACAATCTGCGCCTCTCACCGGGGCACCTGAGGCTTTAGATGGCCCCTTGCGCGCTATTGTGCAATGCACAATTGTGGCAATCTGGTGAACACGGCTTGTCATAGAGGCACTTTTTGCGCGTGAAATTCGCGCCAGCCACGGCTAGAGCGCTGCGGATATGGACGGCAAACCTCTCGATCGCGAAATTCCCGACGCTCCCGCTGGCAGTGGGCCAGATGCGCTGCCAGCCCCGTTGGACACGCAGGCTATTGCGGCAGAGGCTGAGGTAGGGGCAGGGGCCGAGGCTGAACCTGCCGCCCGCCCGCGCTCGCTCGCGCCGCTCAGGATGGTGTTTGGTGCAGCGGTGCAATATCCGCGTCAGATCGGCCTCGCGCTGCTGGCGCTGGTGATCACCTCGGCCGCGACGCTGGCGATCCCGTGGCGGTTCAAGGTGATCATCGACGAAGCGTTCGGCGGCACCGCCAATGCCGAACAGATCGGGCAGGCGTTTCAGTATCTGCTGATGATCGTGGTCATCCTCGGCATCGGCACTGCGATGAGGTTCTATTTCGTCAGTTGGCTGGGTGAACGGGTGGTGGCCGATATCCGGCTGAAAGTGCAGGAAAACCTGCTGCGTCTGTCGCCCGGCTTCTACGAGGTCAACAGCCCCAAGGAAATCAGCAGCCGGATGACCAGCGACACCGCGATCATCGAAAACGTGGTCGGCACCACGATTTCGGTGGCGCTGCGCAATTCGCTCACCGCGATTGGCGGGATCGGGCTACTGTTATACCTCGCGCCGTCGCTGACGCTGGGCCTGCTGATCGGCATCCCGCTGGTGATCGCGCCGATTGTCTATTTCGGGCGCAAGATCCGCACTGTTTCGCGCACCAGTCAGGATCGGATCGCCGACGTGGGCGCCTATGTCACCGAAGTGCTGTCGGCGATGAAGATCGTCCAGAGCTTCGGGCAGGAACGCCGCGAAAGTGCGCGCTTTGCCAGCGTGGTCGAGGAAACTTTCGCCACCGCGCGGCGGCGCATCGTGCTGCGCGCTGCGATGACATCGATCGTCATCCTGCTGGTGTTTGGCGGGATCGTGGTGGTGATGTGGCGCGGCGCGCTGGCGGTATCGGAAGGCGTGATCAGCGGCGGGACGATTGCCGCATTTGTGCTGACCGGCGGGCTGGTGGCGGGTGCGCTGGGTTCGCTCACCGAAGTGTATGGCGATCTGCTGCGCGGTGCAGGCGCGGCGAGTCGGCTTGCCGAACTGCTCGAAGCGCGGGCCGATATTGCCCCGCCTGCACGGCCCGAAAGCCTGCCGCAGCCACCGCGCGGCAGCCTGTCTTTCCGCAATGTCACCTTCCGTTACCCCGCACGGCCTGAAACGGCGGCGCTGAAAGACTTCACGCTCGAAATCGAGCCGGGGGAGACGATTGCGATTGTCGGGCCTTCGGGTGCGGGCAAATCGACGATTTTCCAGCTGGTCGAACGGTTCTACGATCCGCAGGCTGGCACCATCCGGCTTGATGGCGTGCCGTTGACCGCTGCCGACCCGGCTGACATTCGCGCGCGCCTTGCGCTGGTGCCGCAGGACGGGGTGCTGTTCAGCGCCAATGCCCGCGACAACCTGCGTTACGGCAAGTGGGACGCGAGTGATGAGGATATCTGGAACGCCGCGCGCGCCGCCAATGCTGAAACCTTCCTGCGCGCGTTGCCGCTTGGGCTCGACACTTACCTCGGCGAAGGCGGAACGCAATTGTCGGGCGGGCAGCAACAGCGCGTTGCCATCGCCCGCGCGCTGCTGCGCGATGCGCCGATCCTGCTGCTCGATGAGGCCACCAGCGCGCTGGATGCTGAAAGCGAACAATTGGTGCAGCAGGCGCTCGAAAAGCTGATGGCGCAGCGCACCACGCTGGTGATCGCGCATCGGCTGGCGACGGTGCGCGCGGCAGACCGGATCATCGTGCTCGATGAAGGCCGGATTGTGGAACAGGGCACGCATGATGCGCTGTCCAAGGCGGGCGGGCTCTATGCGCGGCTGGCGCGGCTGCAATTCACTCACGCCGCCGCCTGATTTCCCTCCGGTTTTCGACGAAACGCCTGAGCCGCCGGACAAAGGGCGACCTTTCCCCGTGCGGCGCGTTAATGTGGGATAGGCAGATTTCCTGCTCCATTTTTCGGGACTCCAGACATGATCCACAAACCCGCCCTGCTTGGCGTCAGCTTGGCCGCGCTGGCATTTGCCGCCGCGCCCGCGCTTGCCAATGACGACACCCATGCCCGCGAAGACGGCCTTGAATTGCTGGTGGAAGATAGCGCCGCCACCCCCGCTCCGGCCTCAACCCTGCCGACGATGAGCTTTGGCGCATGGGGCGTTGATCCGGCGCTGCTGTCCGCTGAGGTCAAGCCGGGGGACGATTTCTTCGCCTTCGTCAATCAGCCGTGGATCGATGCCAACCCGCTCCCGTCCGAATTCAGCCGTCTGGGCGCGTTCACCCTGCTCGGCGAAAAGAGCACCGCCGACGTCAAGGCGCTGATGGATGATCTGCTGGCCAAGCCGTCCGCGAGCCTGAGCGCGGATGAGGCGCGGATTGTTGCTGCGTATAACTCCTATCTCGATACCGACGCGATCGAAGCCGCTGGCCTCGCCCCGGCGCAGCCGCATCTTGACCGGATCATGGGCGCGCAAACGCTTGATGATCTGGCGATGCTGTGGGCAGAGCCGGGCTATGCCAGCCCGGTGGGCGGCGGCGTGGGCGTGGATGCCAAGCAGCCCGATCGCCACATCGCCTCGGTCGGGTTTGGCGGATTGGGCCTGCCTGACCGCGATTACTACCTCGACGAAAGCGAAAAAGGCCGCGCGATTCAGGCCGCTTACAAAGCCTACCTTGCCTTCCTGCTGGGTGAGGCGCGCTATGCCGATCCGGTGGCAGCGGCCGAAGCGGTCTATGCCTTTGAAGACAGCATCGCCCGCACTGTCGCATGGGATCGCACCGTGCGCCGCAACCGCGATCTGACCTATAACCTGCTGACCGCCGAAGAACTCGCTGCGATCGGCGGTAAGGTGCCGGTGGCTGCGATGATGGCGGCGATGGGGGTTGCGCAAAGCCCCGGCTTCGTCGTCAGCATGATGCCGCCGACCGAGGAAGAAATCGCTGCGCTGGGGCTGGATGAGGCGACGCTCGCCAAGATCGGCACCGGGTTGCCGGGGATGTTCGCGTTGTTGAGCGAAACCCCGGTCGCGACCTTGCAGGCGTGGATGGCGAAGGAGTTTCTGTCGGGCAACGCTGCGGTGCTGCCCAAGCGGTTCGACGATGCCAGCTTTGCATTCTACGGCAAGACCCTGCGCGGCACGCCCGAACAGCGCCCACGCTGGAAACGCGCGATTGGCGAATCCGAAAGCCTGCTGGGTGAATTGATCGGCAAATCCTATGTCGCGCGTTATTTCCCGCCCGAAAACAAGGCGGCGATGGATGAATTGGTCGCCAATCTGCGGATTGCGCTGCGCGATTCCATCGCAGACATCGACTGGATGGGCGGGGAAACCAAGGTTCAGGCGCGCGCCAAGCTGGATAGTTTCGATCCCAAGATCGGCTATCGCCCCAATCTTGAAACCTACGAAGGCCTTGCCATCATACCGGGTGATCCGATTGCCAACCGCATGGCGTCGGCCAAGTGGCGTCTGGCCGATAACGTGGCAAAACTGGGCCAGCCGATTGACCGCACCGAATGGTTCATGCTGCCGCAGACGGTGAATGCCTATTACAATTCCACCAAGAACGAAATCGTGTTCCCCGCCGCCATCCTGCAACAGCCGTTCTTTGCGCTGAGCAATGATATCGCGGTCAATTACGGCGCGATTGGCGGCGTGATCGGTCATGAAATGGGCCACGGTTTTGACGATCAGGGGTCGAAGTCGGACGCCACCGGGGCGCTGCGCAACTGGTGGACCGATGATGACCGCAAGGCGTTTGATGCGTTGGGTGATCGGCTGGTGGCGCAATATAACGGCTTCTGCCCGCTCGATAATGGCACCACCTGCGTCAATGGCCGCCTGACGCTGGGCGAGAACATTGGCGATCTGGGCGGGCTGAGCCTCGCCTACCGCGCCTATAAAATCGCCACCAAAGACAAGGATGTGCCGGTGATTGACGGGCTGACCGGCGATCAGCGGTTTTTCCTTGCCTGGGCGCAGGTGTGGCGTTCGGCCCAGCGCGAAGAAAACTACCGCACCCGCCTGCGCACCGATCCGCACAGCCCCGAGGAATACCGGGTCAACGGCGTGGTGCGCAATCTTGAGGAATGGTACGAAGCCTTCGGCGTGAAGCCCGGCGATGCGATGTATCTGCCGCCGGAACAGCGCGTGCGCATCTGGTAAGGTTTCTTGGGTGCGTGCCCGCCTCCGCGGGCACGTCCTCGGCGAGCCTCAGGCCTTGTGGGCCTGATCGCCTGCGGCTCGCGCGCGTGCGCTCGCGGCTCGTCCGTTGGCGGGCCGTGTGGCACGCGACACATAGGCCCGCCCGATCATCCGGGCGGGCCTTTTGGTTTGACAGGCCGCACTGCCTCGTCAAAGCGCGTTTCCCATGAGTGAAACCATCGCTGCGATCCTGCTCGGCATTCTTGAAGGGCTGACCGAATTCCTGCCCGTGTCCTCCACCGGGCACCTGATCCTTGCCACAGAGCTGTTCGGTTATAACGCCGCGCAGTGGGCGCAGTTCAATATCGTCATTCAACTGGGCGCGATTCTGGCGGTGGTCGTCACCTATTTCCGCTATCTTTGGGGGATGCTGATCGGCCTGTTGCGGTGGGAGCCGGTGGCAGTGCGGTTTGTGCGCAATCTGCTGGTGGCGTTCATGCCCGCTGCGGTGATCGGGCTGGCGGTGAAAGATCAGATCGACATGATGCTCGAAAGCCCGCTGGTGGTCGCCTGGGCGCTGCTGGTTGGCGGGGTGGCGATGATCGGGCTGGAAAAGGCGGTGCGCCCCGGCACCGATAGCGGGGTGGCCGATGTGCCGCTCGCCAAGGCTATCGGCATCGGATTCATGCAATGTCTGGCGATGATCCCCGGCACGAGCCGTTCGGGCGCGACCATCCTTGGCGCGCTGGCGATGGGGGTGGGCCGCAAAACGGCGGCAGAGTTCAGCTTTTTCCTCGCCATCCCGACCATGCTGGGCGCGGCCACGGTCAAGATCGCGTCAGAGCCGGAAAAACTGCTGGCAGGCGGCGGGATGATCGGCTGGACCGAAATCGCCATCGGCTTTGTCGCCGCGTTTCTGACCGCGATGGTCGTGATCCGCGCGTTTGTGACCTATGTCAGCCGTTTCGGTTTTGCGCCGTTTGCCTATTACCGGATCGTGATTGGCAGCGTGGCGATTATCTGGCTAATGATGCGCTGATACAGAGCCGGGACACGCTTCCCGCGGTGATCGAGGCAGGTGTTACAATGGCAGTGCTGGTGCTGATCTTTCTGGGGGTGATACTGGGCTGGCTGGCCTCGATCATTGCCCGCACCGAAGCGCCGGGCGCGATCCTGCGGCAAATCGCCATCGGGGTGCTGACCGCGTTGGTGGCTGGCACCATTGCCAATGGCGGCACGATGCTGGGCGGGCTGTCATTGATCGGCGTGGCCGTGGCAGTGGCGGCGAGTGCCGCCGCGCTGGCGCTCTATCACGCGATCCTGCCGCGCCCGCCGCGCAGGTGGTATTCCTGTGTCCCCCGGTGCAGCACATTATCAACGTCGATCACCGCCGAATTGGCATAGGTGAACCCGGCGGAAAGATTGCGATACAGCCGGTCAAAATCGCGCTCCACCGTCTGGCGGTAGAGGTCGTCGAAACTCTCGATCACGAAATAGGTCGGTTGCAGATCGCTGATCACGTAATCGGTGCGCATCACCCGGTCGACATTCAGCATGATGCGGTTGGGGCTTTGCGCCTCGACCGCAAAGCGCGCCTCGGTTGGCCCGGACAATATGCCCGCGCCGTAAGCGCGCACCCCGCCCGCTTCGGCAATCAGGCCAAATTCAACCGTGTACCAATACAGCGCGCCCAAGGCTTTCAGGCGGTTGTAACGCATCGCCTTCCACCCGGCGCGGCCATATTCCTGCATGTAATCGGCATAGGTGGGATCGGTCAGCATCGGCACATGGCCGAACACGTCGTGGAACACGTCAGGTTCCTGAATATAGTCGAACGTGTCGCGCGTGCGGATGAAATTGCCTGCGGGAAAGCGGCGGTTGGCAAGGTGCCAGAAGAACACGTGATCGGGGATCAGCATTGGCACGGGAACCACGCTCCACCCGGTGAGCGCGCCGAGCTCTTCGGACAGACGACCGAATTCGGGCACGCCCCCGCGCCCCAGGTCGAGCCTTTCAAGTCCGTGCAGGAACGCCGCGCACGCCCGGCCGGGCAGCACCTCCATCTGGCGCGCGAACAGATCGTCCCACACGGCGTTATCTTCGGCAGTATAGGCAGTCTGCGCAGGCTCCAGCCAGTCCGCGCCGACATGTTTGGGCTTCGCCAGCGGCGCGGTGAAGACATCGCCCGCCATTTCGGGCAAGGTGGTGTAATCAGGGGCAAGATCGGTGAGCGTGGCCATATCGTTACATATGATATTACCACGGCAGTGCGACAAGGACAATTGAGGAGGCGAGCATGGGGGTGAAACGCAAGGATTATGAAGCGGCGCTTGAACCGCTGACCCATGAACTGGTGAGCATGGCGCGTTGGGCCAAGGCGACCGGCGCGCGGATCGTGGTGCTGTTCGAAGGGCGCGACACGGCGGGCAAGGGCGGCGCGATTACCGCGGTGCGTGATAAGCTGAACCCGCGCCAGTGCCGCACTGTGGCGCTATCCAAACCGAGCGAGGGCGAGGCCACTCAGTGGTATTTCCAGCGCTATGTCGCGCACCTGCCGCACGCGGGCGAAATCGTGCTGTTCGACCGCAGTTGGTATAACCGTGCGGGCGTGGAAAAGGTGATGGGATACGCCAGCGATGCGCAGGTCGATGCGTTTCTGCAAAGCGTGCCGGTGTTTGAAAAATTGCTGACCGATGATGGCATCCTATTGTTCAAATACTGGCTGGCGACCGATCAGGAACAGCAGGAGGAACGCCTGCGTGAACGGCTGGATGATCCGCTCAAACGCTGGAAACTGTCCCCGATCGATCTCGCCGCGCGCGCAAAATATGATGCCTACACCGCCGCGCGAGAGGCGATGCTGGCGGCGACCCACACCAAACACGCGCCGTGGCGGATCGTCGATTTCAACGATCAGCGGCGCGGGCGGCTGACGCTGATCCGCGATTTGCTCGACCGGGTGCCGGATACGCATGAGGAGCCGCCCGCGATTGATTTTCCCGATCTGGGGCGCAAGCCTGCCAAGGAGAAATACGGCGTGCTGAAACCGATTGCGGATTATCCGGTTTGAATGCGTCATCGCGAGGAGCGTAGCGACGTGGCGATCCATGGTCTGACCAGCTTGGCTGTGAGGTCGGGTCATGGATTGCTTCGTCGGGCCGAACAGGTTCTACCCTCCTCGCAATGACCAAGTCTATATTGTGGCGCTCGCCGCCGTCACCTGCCGCCCGTCATCGGCAAAGGCGGCGAGATCATAGCCCGCGTCGCTTTTGCGCAGCACCAGATGCAGCGGCTCGCCTGCCATCGCGGGGGACAGCCCGCGAAACTGGAACGTGTGCAAGCGGTTCTCGCCCACTTCCTGCGCCGCCAGTTGCAACAGCAGGCTCGCGATCAATGGCCCATGCACCACCAGCCCGCGATAGCGCTCGATGCTTTGCGCATAGGGCGCGTCGTAATGGATGCGGTGGGTGTTGAAGGTCAGCGCGGAATAGCGAAACAGCAGGCGTGCGTCCGGCGTCAGGCTGCGGTGCGCGTCCCACCCGGCGGGATCAAACCGCGTATCGCCCAGCGGCGGCGGGCTGAGCGGGGCATCGGGCCTTGCCGCATCCCGGTAGACGATAGACTGGGTTTCGACCACGGCCAGGGCGGCGTTGGCCAATATTTCATGGGATACATCGACGAAGGCGAGCGGGCCGGAACTGCCCTGCTTCTCGCTGATCGCGGCGATCCGGCTGCGGCGTTCGATCACCGCGCCAATGGCAATGGGCGCGTGAAAGGCGATTTTGGAGGACGCCCACATCCGGCGCGGCATGGGAAAGGGCGGCAGGAAACTCTCCGGGCTGTTATCGCGCGCCGGGTGGCCATCCTCGCCCAGCGCGGCAGTCGACGCGTCCGGGGTGCACAGCGCAAAGTGGACACCCTGAGGCATGATCGGCGGATGCGGGCGGGCGAGGTCAAAGGTCGCAAGCCAACGCGCCGCCAAGCCTTCATCCAGCCGGTCGCTGGCGCGAACCTCCCGCCCGATCCACGCGGCGAAGCTCATGCTGCACGCTCAAACACCGCCGCGATCCCCTGACCGCCGCCGATGCACATTGTTTCAAGCCCATAGCGCGTCCCGCGCCGATGCATTTCGTGCGCCATGTCGGCAAGGATGCGCCCCCCGGTCGCGCCGATAGGATGGCCGAGGCTGATGCCCGATCCATTGACGTTGAGGATGTCGCGGCGGCTGTCGTCCTCGCTCCAGCCCCAGCCTTTCAGCACGGCAAGCACCTGCGGGGCGAAGGCTTCGTTGAGTTCGACCAGCCCGATGTCGTCCCAAGAATACCCGGCTCTCGCGAACAGGCGCTCCACCGCAGGCACCGGGCCGATCCCCATGCGCGACGGATCACACCCCGCCGCCGCCCAGCCACCGAACCACAGCATCGGGGTGAGGCCGAGTTCCTCGAGCTTGTCTTCGGCCACCACCAGACAGGCGGACGCCGCGTCGTTCTGCTGGCTGGCATTGCCGGCGGTCACGATGGCGGCGGGGTCGCGTTTGATATCAAGCGCCATAAGCTTGCCGAGCGTTTCCATGCTGGCATCGGCGCGATAACCTTCGTCGTGATCGAAGATGACCGGATCACCCTTCCGCAGCGGAATCGCGACCGGAACAAGCTGCTCGGCAAACTTGCCGTCGGCCCATGCCTTGGCTGCGTTCTGGTGGCTGCGCACCGCGAATGCATCGGCGGCCTCGCGCGAAATGCCGTAATCCTTGGCGAGGTTTTCGGCGGTTTCGATCATCCCGGTGATGACGCCGAAGCGTTCGATCGGCTGGCTCATCACCCGTCCCCGGCTGAGTCGATCATGCAGCGTGATGTCGCCCATCCGCGCACCCTGGCGCCCTTGCAATGTGTAATGTTCGACGTTCGACATCGATTCGACCCCGCCCGCAACCACCACATCGGCCATCCCGGTTTCGACCATCATCGCCGCCGTCGCCACTGCCTGCACGCCCGATCCGCAGCGGCGATCAAGCTGGAATCCCGGCACTTCGATCGGCAGCCCTGCCGCCAGCCATGCCCAGTGGCCAATCGCCGGAGCCTCACCATTGCCGTAGCCTTGCGAAAACACCACGTCGTCAACCCGCGCCGGATCGATCCCGCTGCGTTCCATCAGCGCTTTCAGGATCACCGCGCCCAATTGGCCCGCGTTAAGGCTGGATAGCCCGCCGAGGAACTTGCCCACGGGGGTGCGCAGCGGGGTGCAGATTGCGGCTCTTCTGGTCATAACTACCTCAATTTCCGTTCGGGCTGAGCCTGTCGAAGCCCTGCCCTTTTCTTCAAGAAGGACGGCCCATCGACAAGCTCAGGGCGAACGGGTGTTGTGTTCATCCGACAGCGCCACCGTCCCGGCATCGACCAGCTTGGCAATAGCGCCGGACGATAGCCCCAGTTTCTCCGCCAGCACCTCTTCGGAATGTTGCCCAAGGTATGGCGCAGGCGCAGGATCGCCCGCGTCGCGTCCCGGCAGGTTGGCAAAGCTGCGGGTGGCGGGATAGTCGAAACCGCTGGGGTTGGCGGGCGCGGGGCCGAACAGCGGGTTGCCTGCCACCAGCGCCGGATCATTTGCGGCTTCGTAAGCGGTGCGATAGCGTTCAAAGGTGCAGCCTTCCGCCGCCATGCGCGCCGCCAGCGCGGCGTAATCAAAACCGTCCGCCGCCTGCTGGAACAGCGCGAACAGCGCGGCGCGGTGCTGGAACCGGGGCGTATCCCCTTCGGCAAAGCGCACGCCCAGTTCCGTCTCCAGCGCCGCGATACCGTGCTGCAATCCGAATGCCGTGACCAGCCCGCGCCACTGTTTGGGCGTCAAGGCGGCGACCATGAACCGCACCCCGTCGCGGCTGCGGAAATCGCGTCCGAACGCACCCCAGATCGCATTGCCCAACCGTTCGCGATCCGCGCCGCGATAGAGCATTTCCGCCATCGCCCCCGAATTGGCGAGCGTGCCAATCGCCACATCGCCCAGCGGCACGCGCACCTCGTTGCCCTCACCCGTGCGGCCCCGGTGGTGCAGCGCGGCGAGCATGGCGAAAGCGCAATAGGCCCCGGTGATGAAATCCCACGCGGGCAGCACCTGATTGACCGGCGGGGCGGTTTGCGCGTCCCATTCCTCCGGCCCGCACATCAGCGGATAACCCGAAGCGGCGTTGACGGTGAAATCCATCGCCTGACGCCCATCGTGCCAACCCATGATCCGCAGCGAGATCATATCGGCACGGCGCGCCTGTAGTGCGGCGTGGGCAAGGAAGCTTTGTTCGGGCAGGTTGGTGATCAGCTGGCCGGTGGTCGTCGCCAGCTCCACGCACAATTCGCGCCCCGCGCCCGATTGCAGATCGAGCGCGACCGATTTCTTGGCGCGGTTGAGGTTTTCCCAGCTGAGCGAGCGCCCCTCGGCCGTCAGCATATAGCGGTTGTAATCCAGCCCGCCCGCCGTGTGATCAACCCGGATCACCTCCGCACCCATCTGCGCGCAATACAGCCCCGCCGTGGGTGAGGCGACGAAGCTGGAAACTTCGATGATCGAAAGGTCGGAGAGGAGGTTATACATCAGTTCCTCCCCGCACGGGGAGGGGGACCATCCGCAGGATGGTGGAGGGGATTCGCCGCCCGGGCCCCGCTATCGGAGAGTCCCCTCCGTCAGCCGCCTTCGGCGTCTGCCACCTCCCCGTTTCGGGGAGGATCAAGAATCCCTCCATTCGCGCAGCATGTGCTTGGCGATCTGGAGTTGCAGGATCTGCGTGGTGCCTTCGTAGATGCGGTAAATGCGCGCATCGCGGAAGAAGCGTTCAGCATCATATTCGGCCAAATAGCCCGCGCCGCCGTAAATCTGCACCACCCGGTCAACCACCCGGCCGCACATTTCCGAGGCAAACACCTTGAACGCGGCGGCTTTGACCAGAATGTTTTCGCCCCGGTCGGCCCGCGCCGTCACGTCCGCCATCATGCTTTCCGCAGCGTAGATTTCGATCTCGCTGTCAGCCAGCATCTGCTGGATCAGCTGGAAATTGGCGATCGGTTCGCCAAACGCTTTGCGTTCATTGGCATAACGCAGCGCCGAATCGAGCGCGCGGCGGGCATAGCCGGTCGCCGCCGCGCCGACCGAAATGCGCCCGTTGTCGAGGCTCTTCATTGCGAAGACAAAGCCCTTGCCGGTTTCCCCGCCCAGCAGTGCATCACCCGGCACGCGCACATCATCGAGCATGATGTCGGAGATGTGCGATCCGCTCTGCCCCATCTTCTTGTCCGGGCTGCCGCGCGAAATGCCCGGCGTGTTCATCGGAACAAGGAAGGCAGAAACGTGCGCGTTTTTGGGCAGGGCTTCCTTGTTGGTGCGCGCCATGATCAGCGCGACATCGGCGTGGGGCGCATTGGTGATGTAGCGTTTGGTGCCGTTGAGGATCCAGCCGCCTGCCCCGGACCCCGATCCGGGGTTGCCATCCGGGTCTGCGACAGCAGTGGTCTGCAATCCGGCGCTATCGCTGCCCGAACCCGGCTCGGTCAACCCGAAGCAGGCGATCTTGCCCGCGGCGATCTGCGGATACCATTCGGCTTTCTGCGCTGCGGTCGCGCCGTTTTTCAGCGCGCTGGCAAACATCCCGACATTGATCGAGAAAATCGAACGATAGGCGGGCGCGGCATAGGCCATGATGTTCACCACGCGGGCATATTGCGCCGTGTTCAGCCCCGCGCCGCCATATTCTTCCGGCACCGAGAGGCCGAACAGCCCCATCTCGCGCATTTCATTGAGGATATCTTCGGGGACGCGATCTTCGGCGATCACCTGCGGTTCGGCCGGGATCAGCCTCTCACGGACATAGCGGGTGAGCTGCTCGGCAAATTGTTCGAACACATCCTCATCCATGCCGGGGTTAAACGATGCGGGGCCGGATGCTGCGGGAATCGTGGCAGAGGCATTCATGGTGTTCATTGTCCTTGGGCGGCGGCGCGCTCGCGGTTCACGACAGGCGCCGGATCATTGCTGACTCGCGCTGTCGCCTGCGATTTCGGCAGGTGCCGGTTCGGCTGGAATGGCCTCGGGCGGCAGGCGGCGTTGATCGAGCATCGCCGCTGCCTTGTCGAGCGCCCTGGCCTCGCCTTCGCTGACTCCGCCCGGCGCGCTCGCCCGGTCGCCGCCGCAGGCAGCAAGCGCGAGCGCGAGGCCGAGCGCGATCAGCAGGCGCGGTGCCATTAGTCTTACTCGCTGGCCGCTTCGGCCGCAGCAGCAGCTTCTGCCGCAACATTGGCAGCGGCATCAGCGGCTTGTTCCGCCCCGGCCTCAACTTCGGCGTCAGTGGCAGGCGCATCGGTCGCGGTGGCGTCAGGATCGGCCACAGCCTCATCGGTCACTGCGCTCAACGCTTCGTCAGCGGGCATTTCCACCGTGTCGGCGCTGGCTTCGGTCGAGGCATCATCGGCGCTGCCGCAGGCACTCAGCAACAGCGCGGCACCGCCAAGGGCGGCCAGTGGGGCAAAGGTTTTCATCAGTGTCTCTCCTCAGACAAGGTTACGCGCGGGCCGATGCCCGCCGCCTTGATCAGGGGTGTAGCCAAGCCGGGGGGGCAACGCCAAGTGGCAAATGGTGCTTTAACCATTGGCGGGTAGGATTGCAGGCATGAACCACACCCGCTCCTTCGCCTTGCTGGCCCTTTCCGGGGTTGCCGCGCTGCCCGCCGCGATGCTGCCCTCCGCGATGCTGGCCGCCCAGCCTGTTCCCGGTGCCTTTACTGTGGTGGAAAGCGGGCAGAGTTTCGCCACCTTGCAGGACGCGGTCAACGCAGTGGGCAACACCCGCGCCACGATCAGCATTGCGCCCGGCACCTATCACCAGTGCGCGGTGCAGGAACAAGGCGTCATCACCTATGTCGCAGTTGAACCCGGCAGCGTGACCTTTGCTGGCCGATCCTGCGAGGGCAAGGCCGCGCTGGTGCTGCGCGGCACCGGGGCCGAAGTGCGCGGGATCACCTTCTCCAATCTGGCGGTGGCCGATGGTAATGGCGCGGGCATCCGGCTGGAACAGGGCGCGCTCAATGTCGCCTATGCCCGGTTTGAAAACAGCCAGCAGGGCATTCTGACAGGCGATGATCCGCAGGGGCGCATCTATATCACCCGGTCGACCTTCAGCGGGC
Source organism: Alphaproteobacteria bacterium HGW-Alphaproteobacteria-7 (assembly GCA_002842735.1). Classification (GTDB taxonomy): domain Bacteria; phylum Pseudomonadota; class Alphaproteobacteria; order Sphingomonadales; family Sphingomonadaceae; genus Erythrobacter. Next base: position 49,467 of record PHEB01000002.1, read on the forward strand.
TGGGCACCTGCGAGAACTCCGCAGGCTGCGCGCATTCGCTCTATATCGGCAATTACGGATCGCTGACCGTGCGCGAATCGCGGTTCGAACGCGGCACCGGCGGGCATTATCTCAAGGCGCGCGCTGCCGAGGTGGTGATCGAAGGCAACAGCTTTGACGACGCGAACGGGCGCGCCACCAATTACATGATCGATCTGCCCGCGGGCAGCGTGGGCCGGGTGGCCAACAACTGGTTCGTGCAGGGGCGCGACAAGGAAAATTACTCAGCCTTCATCGCATTGGGCGCGGAAGACCTGCTACATTCGTCCGACGGGCTGGAGGTCGTGAATAACGAAGCCCGCTTCGTCCCCGGCCTGTCGCGCAGCAGCGTGTTTCTGGCCGACTGGACGGGTTCGCGGATCGTGATGCAGGGCAACAAACTGGCGGCGGGGCTGAAGCCATACGAGCAGCGTTAGAGCATCGTGCTGAAAAGTGGGAACCGGGTTTCAGCTTTTCACGATGCGACAACAAAGACTTGAGCGGACGACCTGCGTCAGATTTAACGCAGTCCGCTCTAGGCCACTTTCCTACCCGCGCCTGAACTGTCAGCGTCGCAGGCATGACCTGCCGCACCGCCCGCTGCCCATTGCCTGCATTCGGGCGGATTGGGTGGGCAGATTTTCTGTTCCTGGACAGTGTCACATGTGTCTCCAACAGGCGCGCAGGCCGGCGCCGGTCAGATCAGCAAATGCCCGGACCGGTCGCGCTTGGTCGCCAGATAGCGGGCGTTGTGGGGGTTTTCGGGGAGCTGGTGCGCCACCCGTTCGCTCACCGTGATCCCGGCGGCTTCCAGCGATGTCACCTTGGCCGGGTTGTTGGTCAGCAGGCGGATCGTCGTCGCTCCCAGCAGTTCGAGCATCCGTGCGGCCACCGGGAAATCGCGCGCTTCGTCGGGCAGGCCGAGCCGCTGGTTGGCCTCGACCGTATCAAACCCCTGATCCTGCAAGCGGTAGGCGCGCAGTTTGTTGATCAGCCCGATCCCGCGCCCTTCCTGCCGCAGATAGAGCAGCACGCCCCAGCCGCCTGCATCCTTCGCCTCGTGCGCCATCGCGTGCAGCGCGCCGTCCAGTTGCGGGCCGCAATCGCATTTGAGGCTGCCGAGGATGTCGCCGGTCAGGCATTCGGAATGGAGCCGCACCAGCGGCTGGCGGTCGCCGGTCTGCCTGCCGATGATCAGCGCGACGTGTTCGCGTAGGTCGGCGGTGGATCGGAAGGCGATAATCTCGGCATCCTCGCAGGCGCTGACCGGCAGACGCGCGCGGGTGATGATCCGCAGCGCGCCAGCATTCGCATAGGCGGCGAGGTCAGACGGGGCGACCGCAACCGCCTCTCCCGCATCCACCGGATCGACCAGAAAGGCGGGCAGGATTCCGGCGATTCGCGCCAGTTCGAGCGCGGCGCACGCGCTTTCCTCCCACGTCAGGGTCAGCGCCTTGAACGGGCCTTTCAAGGGATTGCCCAGATCCAGCGCGGGATCGGCAATCGGCAGAGCATCGTGCATCGTGAAGGGCTCGCCGCCCGCGATCAGCACCGGAGCATGGGGCACCGCTGCTTCGCGCTGGTTGGCGAGCTTCAGGGTCACAGCGCGGGCAGCGGAAATCAGCATCCGCGGCGCACTCGCCGCGTTGGCGATGGCGGTTTCGACCGGCAGCAAGGTCGGCCCGGCATCGAACGCCAGCGGCCAGCCGTGGCGCAATGCGTCAACCGCCTGCGCGGCGCGGCGGGCTGGGGAGGGCGGCTCGCTCAGAGGTCAAACTCCGTGATCAGCGGCACGTGGTCGGATGGCTTTTCCCACCCGCGCGCATCCTCCAGCACCCGGTGCGCACTCGCCTGCCGGGCAAGCGCGGGCGAGGCCCACATATGATCGAGCCTGCGCCCCTTGTCATTCTCCTGCCAGCCGGGATTGCGATAACTCCACCAGCTGTAATAGCGCGCCGGGGCGGGGACGTGTTCGCGCCCCAGATCGACCCAGCCGTGGGCGTCCTGAAACCGCCCCAGCGTCTCCACCTCGATCGGTGTATGGCTGACGACCTTGAGCAATTGCTTGTGGCTCCACACGTCGCTTTCCAGCGGGGCGATGTTGAAATCGCCGACGATCAACGTGGGGCGGTCAAGCGTGTCGGCCCAGCCGGTCATGCGGCCGAGAAAATCGAGCTTTTGCCCGAATTTGGGGTTCACCTCGCGGTCAGCCACGTCGCCGCCTGCGGGGACATAGACGTTTTCGACCCACAGATCCTTGCCCAGCACTTCCACCCCGATGTGCCGCGCTTCGCCATTGGCCTGCCAATCATGGCGGGCGGCTTCGCGGATCGGCACGCGGCTGACTGTGGCGACGCCGTGATAGCCTTTCTGCCCGCTCACCGCCTGATGGGTGTAACCGAGGTTCGCCAGTGCTTCGGCAGGGAACAGGTGGCTTTCGCACTTGATTTCCTGCAGGCACAGGATGTCAGGCGCGGCTTCGGTGAGCAGTTTTTCGATCAGTCCGACGCGCAGGCGGGCCGAATTGATGTTCCAGGTGGCGACAGAGATCATGGGGGCGGACTTAGGAGGGTAACGACCTGTCCTCAAGTAGCGAAGCGTTAGGACGGCAAAAACGTCCTCAAGTAGCGAAGCGTTAGGACGGCAAAAACGTCCTCAAGTAGCGAAGCGGTAGGACAACAAAGACTCTTTCACTTTATTGTCGCATCCCGGCGCGATACGGCGAGGCAACCATACCGGAGCACACCATGACCCGCACCATCCTTGCCGCCCTGTTGCTGACCACCACTGCCATTCCGGCATTTGCCGAAGAAGCGCCTGCAGAGCCGCGCGCCAAAAACGTCATCCTGTTCATCGGCGATGGCATGGGCATTTCCACCATCACCGCCGCGCGCATCTACGAAGCGCAAAAGCGCGGGGAAACGGGTGAGGAAAACCAGCTGAGCTTTGAAAAGTTCGATCATGTGGCGCTGGTCAAGACCTACAACACCAATGCGCAGGTGCCCGACTCTGCGGGCACAGCCACCGCGATGCATTCGGGCGTCAAAACCCGCATCGGGGTGCTCGGCATCGGGCCGGACGCGGAAAAGGGCGTGTGCAAGGATGCGCTGGCGCACCCGCTGCCGTTGCTGGGCGAAGAAGTGAAGCAGCGCGGGCTGGCGCTGGGCATCGTCACCACCACCCGGCTCACCCACGCCACTCCGGCCAGCGTCTATTCGCGCAGCGCCGACCGCGATTGGGAAGCCGACGCCGCAATCCCCGCCGATCAGCAGGGGCAGGGGTGCAAGGACATCGCGCTGCAACTGGCCGAGGCTGATTTCGACGTGGCGCTCGGCGGGGGCACAGCGGTGTTCTATGGCAAGGACAAGGGCGGACGGCGCGCTGATGCGGCGGCTGATCTGCCCGGCGCATGGGCGGCGCGCAGCGGCGGGGTGGTGGTGAAAGACGCCGCCAGCCTTGTCGCCGCGCCGATGGACAAGCCGGTGCTCGGCATCTTCAACCCCAGCCATCTGACCTACACGGTCGATCGCACACCGGATTCGCCAGAACCCACCCTCACCGACATGACCGCGCAGGCGATTGCGCGATTGCAGGCCGATCCTGACGGGTTCTACCTGATGGTTGAAGGCGGGCGGATCGATCACGCGCACCACGGCGGGCAGGCGGGCTATGCGCTCGAAGAAGCGGTCGAGTTTGCCCGCGCGGTGCAGTGGGCGGTCGATCATACCGATCCCGCAGAAACGCTAATTCTGGTCACCGCCGATCACAGCCACGTGTTCACCATCGCGGGCTATCCGCAGCGCGGGAACGACATTCTGGGACTGGTGGTGGCACCCAAGGGGCGCGGTGAGGATGGCGGTGACGGGCAATCGCCAGTGCTGGCTGCGGACGGCAAGCCTTACACCACGCTCGGTTATGCCAACGGCCCCGGTGCGTTGCGCGGAGAGCGGACGGTGCCTGAAACCGGGGTCGCAGCCCGACAGCAGGCGACCGTGCCCACCGGCGCGGAAACCCACGGCGGCGAGGATGTCGCGCTGTTCGCCACCGGGCCGGGAGCAGAACGCGCGCGCGGGGTGATCGAACAGAATGTGATCTACACGATCATGCGCAAGGCGCTGGGCTGGGAGTAACCCCAAACAAAACCCCCGACCCGGGGGCGTTGGGTCGAGGGTTCCATTGAGCGTTCGTCACGCTTGTACAAAGCGGTCTTTGCGGAAGGGAGGGCAACAGGGGGGAAACCCGCCTTCGAACCGCCTTGTGGAGAATAATTAACCGTTGGCGCCTTTCACTCACATGAACACGGCCACGTTTTGGTCGTTTCCATACAACTGTTCGTCGACGTGCTGCCTATCCGGGGCGACGAGTTGAGCGGCGCGGATCGCGGAAGGTGAAGGCGCTGTCTGCCACCGCGATGCCGTAACGCTGGTTGGAAAGCTGCACCCGCGTGCGGTGATTCTGCGCGTCCAATGCCACCCAATGGGTCAGTTGCAATCCCCCCGGTGCGGCCGGATTGCGAACGAAGATCATGTTGATCATCCCGAATTCGGGCTTTTTGGGATCGCGCACTTCGACGCTGAACACGTCGGGGTTGCCGGTTGGGACCAGCTTGCCGAACCGCTTCACATCGCGTTCGGGATCGAACAATGCGCCGAGCGGTGAATTCTTGATCGGCCAGCGTTCCACCTGGTTCACTTCGTAATCGACGACATAGAGCGACCTACCGTTCGAAATGACGAGAAAATCGGCGTCCTTGCCGTAATCGAAGCGGATTTTGCCGGGGCGTTTCATCGTCATCACCCCGCGCATGGTATTGCCCTGCCGGTCGGTCTGGGTGAAATCGGCGCGCATCGTGCTGATTTCGCGCAAAGCGCCCACCACCCGGTCGAGGTCGCCGGAGGCATCGGTGGCAGATTGCGCGGCGAGCGGCGGGGTGATTGCTGTGGTGCCCGATGGGGCAAGACCAAGCGCCAAAGCCCCGGCCCCAAGACCAAGGATGAGCGCGCGCGCGGATGTATGAAGCTGTGTCATGCCAAGCCGCCTAAGGCCGCCCGGTTGAACTGTCGATGAATTATCGCGCCCGCCATTATACCGCGGGCACAGCCAGATCTTACTTGATCTTGGCTTCCTTGAATTCAACGTGCTTGCGCGCCACCGGATCATATTTGCGGAAGCTCATCTTTTCGGTGATGTTGCGCGGGTTCTTTTTGGTCACGTAGAAGAAACCGGTGCCCTCGGATGAGACGAGGCGGATCTTGACGGTGGTGGGCTTCGCCATGGCGGGTTCCTGTCAAATGGGTCGGCCCGCGAAGATGCGCACGGGCTTGAAAAATAAAATAGCGGCGCGCCCGGAAAGCCCGGCACACCGCCACACGGGCGGGCCATTGGGCGAATCAGGGGGAAAAGTCAAGGCGGGCTTGCCAGCACGCTGAGATGCTGACGCATCACGCGCTGGATATGCTCAAACGCCGCACGGGCTTAACCAAAGGTCGATGAGCCCGGGCTCATCGACCTTTGGTATCACCAATCAGCGCTGCTGGGCCGCCCGCGATTGGCCTTTACTGTCCCGCGCACCTTCTTGCCCTTTAATCGTTCGGTCTTGCCCACCCGGTTGAGCCGGGTTTTCGCCCGTCGCTTGGGTTCGGTCTGCGCGCCCTCCAGCAGCGCGGACAGCTTGGCGCGGGCGTCGGCGCGGTTGGCTTCCTGCGTGCGGTTGGCCTTGGAGGTGATGATCAGATCGCCATTGCCCGCCAGCTTCGATCCCGCCAGCGCCCGCAGCCGCGCAAACACCGGCGGGGCAAGCCGCAGCGCGTAGATATTGACGCGCAGTTCCACCTCGGTCGCGACCTTGTTGGCGTTCTGCCCGCCCGGCCCCGACCCGGCGAGGAAGCTTTCCTCGGCCAGCCGCAACGCGCGCGCCGTTAGCGGTTCGGCGTCTGGTTTGGGCGCATCGTCATCCATCTTGCGCCCCCAGCGCGGCGAAATCGGCGGGCAAGGGCGCGCGGGCCTCAATCGGGGTTTTGCCGGGGCGGGTGACGGTGAGGCTTTCGGCGTGGAGCATGGTGCGCCCCGCGCCCGCCACCGATCCCGCGCCATAGACCGGATCGCCCAGCAGCGCAGCACCCAGCCCGTTAAGCGCATGGACGCGCAACTGGTGCGTGCGGCCCGTTTCGGGGCGGAATCGGATCAGGCTGTGCGGCCCCAGTTCCTGCACCAGTTCCCAGTGCGAAACCGCAGGCTTGCCCTTTTTCGCCGGGATCATCCGCCAGCCGTCTTCGGCTGAGCTGATCTTGCTGAGCGCCAGTTCGATCGTGCCGCTCGCTTCGGGTGGATGCCCGGCAAGAATCGCCAGATAGGTCTTGCCGACCAGCCGATCCTCGAACGCTTTGTTGAACCGCGCCAGCGCCTTGGGATTGCGGGCGAGCAGCAGGCAGCCGCTGGTGTCGGTATCCAGCCGGTGCACCGCCACCGGACGCCGCAGGAACCCCATTTTCAGCTTGTCGAGATGGTCATCAAGACACGCGCCACCGCGCTTGGGCCGATCAACCGGCAGGCCCGCAGGCTTGTTGATCACCAGCGCTTCGCCGTCTTCGTAGAGAATTGTGATGTCAGACATGATTTTCCAATAACCGTTCGTGCTGAGCTTGTCGAAGCGCCGCTTTTGTCTTCGAGGGTGTGCTAGAAGTGAAATACGGCCGTTGACCTTGCGTGTCAGCTTCGCTTCCGACAAGCTCAGGGCGAGCGGAGGGGGGGTTAGATCAAGGTGGCCCGCATCAGCCCGCGCAGGCCATTGCCGAGCCAGAAGCCGTGTTGCAAATCATCAAGAGTAAGCTGCGCCTCGCGTGCGCGACCGTCTGCGATCAAGTGTTCGCGCAGCACGCCAGGCAGCAGGCCGAGCGTGGCGGGCGGGGTCAGCAGCGCGCCGTCCGGCCCGTCCACGAACAGATTGGTGAAACTGCCCTCTGTCACCAGCCCATCATCGCGCACCAGCACCGCCTCAGCCGCGCCGATGCTGTGCGCCGCTGTCAGCGCGTCGTCATAAAACCCGCGATCGGAAGTCTTGTGCGTTAGCCGCCAGTCACCGGGGTCAATCGGATGGGGCAGTGCGGCGACCTTGACCGGCTTATCCAGCGGGGCGGGCAGCGGCGCTGCCTCCAGCGCGCTTGCCCCGCTGCGCGCCACCAGCAGCCGCAGCCGCGCGGGCGCATCGAGTTCAAAGCACAGCGCCTGTATCTGGTTGCGCACCGCATGGCGATCAAACGCAAAGCCGAGGATTTCCGCGCTGCGCTTCATCCGCGCCAGATGCAGTTCGAGCAGGGCGATGCCGCTGTCGGGTGCGAACCGCATTGTCTCGATCAGGTCGAACGCGGGTGCGGCATAATCGGGCGACGCCCGGCGCACGAAACCGGCCTTGACCTCGCATTCGCGCCGTTCGGACAGCGCATCGCTATCCGCCACAATCGCCGAGCCGATGCCGAGCACCGCGCTGCCCTGACCATTCTCGACCGGGGTGAGGCGCAAGGTGCGGATCGCGACATTGAACGCCGCGTTGCCATCACTGTCGATCCGGCCAATCGCCCCGCAATAAGGGCCGCGCGCGTCGCGTTCCACCGCGCCAAGCAGTTCCATCGCCCGGATCTTGGGCGCGCCGGTGATTGATCCGCACGGGAACAGCGCGCGCACCAGATCCATTGCGCCCTTTCCGGGGGCGAGCCGCGCGCGCACGGTTGACACCATCTGGTGCACCGTCGGGTAGCTTTCGACCGCAAACGGCGCATCCACCACCACGCTGCCCGCCTCAGCCACGCGGGCGAGATCATTGCGCATCAGATCGACGATCATCAGGTTTTCGGCGCGATCCTTGACCGACGTGGCAAGGTCTTGGGCCAGCGCGCGGTCTACCGCCGGATCGGCGCTGCGCGGGCGCGTGCCCTTCATCGGCTTGACCTTGGCCTCATCCCCCGCAAGCGCCACGAACAATTCGGGCGAAAAGCTCAAAAGCCAGTGCGAGCCATCGAAAATCAACCCTCCATAGCCCGCCGCCGCCGCCCCGCGCAGCGCGGCATAAAGCGCGACCGGGTCGCCGCGATAGGAGCCGGAAAGCAGATAGGTGAGGTTTGCCTGATAGATATCGCCCGCCAGGATCGCCTCACGCAGGGCCGCGAATGCCGCCGCGTATCCACCGGGCGACAATTGCGGTTCCAGCGGGCCGATGCTGCCCGTGCCTTGCGCGCGCGCCGCCAGCCAGCCGGGCACGTCAGCCGCCGCAATCGGCGTCGGCGCGTCAAACAGCCCCAGCCACACCAGCGGCCCCGCCGCGCCCGATCGCGCCGCCGCCAGCCCCGCCAGCCTGTCTTCAAGCGCGAGGCCCGCTTCATAGGCGATATAGCCCGCCAGCGATCCGCCGCCCGCCTGCCGCGCCGCCTCTGCCGCGTCGAGCGTGCTTTCAACCTGATCGGGACGGGCGGCGACAAACACCTTGCGCGGGGCTTCGTACAGCAATGCATCCGCCGCAGCCGCTCCGGCGCGGGCATCATCAAGCAGGACAAACGGCGCAGGGCTAACCATGGCGCGACCCATAGCCCAATTCGCCGCCAAGTCGAGAACTTGACCGCCGCCGCGCAGCCCTGCACATCATCGGCGAACAGGCAATTTCAGGGACAGGCAATGACGGATATGGCAGGCGACATCTATCTGGGGCTGGGCGGGGATGGATCGCGCCAAGCGCTGAGCTTAAGCCGTTCAAACCGCCACGGGCTGATCGCGGGCGCGACCGGCACCGGCAAGACCGTGACCTTGCAAGGCATCGCGGAAAGCTTTTCCGCCGCCGGGGTGCCGGTGTTTGTCGCCGATGTGAAGGGCGATCTTTCGGGCATCGCGATGCCGGGTTCGTCCACCTTCAAACACGCCGCCAGCCTTGAGGCGCGGGCCAGGGAACTGGGCATCAGCGATTATTCCTATGCCGATAATCCGGTGATTTTCTGGGATCTGTTCGGCGAGCAAGGCCACCCGATCCGCACCACGATTTCGGAAATGGGGCCGCTGCTACTGGCCCGGCTGCTCGATCTGAACGAGACGCAGGAAGGCGTGCTGCAGATCATTTTCCGCCATGCTGATGAAAACGGCCTGCTGCTGCTCAACTTCGCCGATCTGCAAGCCGTCTTGCAATGGGCGAGCGAGAACGCGGCGGAATTGTCGGGCAAATACGGCAATGTCACGCGGCCTTCGGTCGGGGCAATCCAGCGCCAGCTGCTCAGTTTCGAGGCGCAGGGGGCGGGCAATTTCTTTGGCGAACCCGCGCTGGAAATCGACGATTTCCTGCAAGTCGACGAACAGGGGCGCGGCTATATCAATGTGCTCGCCGCCGATCAGCTGATGCGCAGCCCCAAGCTGTACGCCACGTTTCTGCTGTGGCTGCTGGCCGAATTGTTCGAAACCCTGCCCGAAGTCGGCGACCCGGAAAAACCCAAGCTCGTGTTCTTCTTTGATGAAGCGCACCTGTTGTTCGACGATGCGCCCAAGGCGTTGATGGACAAGATCGAACAGGTGGTGCGGTTGATCCGGTCAAAGGGCGTGGGGGTGTTCTTTGTCACCCAGAACCCGATTGATATTCCTGAGAAAGTCGCGGGCCAGCTGGGCAACCGGGTGCAGCACGCCTTGCGCGCCTTTACCCCGCGCGATCAGCGCGCGATCAGGGCGGCGGCGGAGACTTTTCGCGTCAATCCCGATCTGGACGTCGAAACGGCGATCACCGAGTTGAAGGTGGGCGAAGCGCTGGTTTCCACGCTGGACGAAAAGGGCGCGCCCACCATCGTCCAGCGCACCCTGATCAAACCACCGCGTTCGCGGCTTGGCCCGGTGACGGCGAAAGAGCGCGCGATCATCCAGTCCGTCAGCCCGCTGGATGGCAAATATGATACCCTGATCGACCGCGAAAGCGCCGAGGAAGTGATCGCCGCCAAAGCCGCCGATGCCGCCGCCACCGCCGCCGAAGTTGAGGAGCGCGGCGAGGCGGACGTGCGCGGGCAGCCTCGTAAAAGCCCCAATCTGTGGGGCAAGGCGATGTCGCGCGGGGCCAAGGTTGCGATGGGCGGCGCGGCGGGGATGGCGGCGTCAAAAATACTGGGCAAGAAAAGCCGGTCAAACCCGGTGGCCTCGGGCGTTACCTCAGCCGCCGGATCGATCGCGACCGATCTGGCCGGGCCAATCGTGGGCCGGTTTGTGCGCAACCTGATCGGCGGGCTGATGCGCTGAACCTGCACCCGCCCAGACCCGATGTTTCACGTGAAACATCGCGGAACGTGGGGTCTGGACGGGGTCTGGAACGACCTAGACAGGGTCTAGGCGAGCCTAACTCTTTTCAGGCGCGCATCAATTTTCGGCCGCAGCAACCATGCAAAAGGCGTTCAGCTTGTTGCCATCGGGATCGCGGAAATAGCCTGCAAAAAAGCCATCATCGCCGCGCGGGCCGGGCGCGCCTTCGTCGCTGCCGCCGTGCGCCATGGCGATGTCATAAACCGCCTGAACAGCATCGGGCGTTTTCACTTCGAGCGCGACCATCACCCCGTTGCCGACTGTCGCCGGCTGGCCATCGAACGGCACCGTCGCGGCGATCCCCGGCGCGCCGCCCCATTCGCCCCACGCGATGAAGCTTTCCGTGTCCATCATCCGCCCAACCCCGAAATGCGCGGCCAAGGCGTCATAAAACGCCGCCGCGCGCGGCAAATCATTGGTGCCAACCGTAACGTAACCGATCATCGTTTTTCCTCCCATGCGGCGCGACTCGCCGATTTGGGAACATTATAGGAACATTAGTGCGGCGACAAGCTCAGGACGAACGGGGTTGGGCGGTGTTCAGAGCGCCGCCGTCTCGCGCTCCAGCCACGCCAGATCATCGCCCGCAAGCTGCGGGGCAATCAGCGCGCGCACCTTGGCGTGATACGCATCCACCCACGCGATTTCATCTGCGGTCAGCAGTTCGCGCGCGATCAGCTTGCGATCGAGCGGCACGAAGGTCAGCGTTTCGAACCCGAAATAGCAGCCTTCCGCGCCCGCGATTTCGCGTTCTTCGACCAGCACCAGATTTTCGATCCGGATGCCGAATGCGCCCGATTTGTAATAGCCCGGTTCGTTCGACAGGATCATCCCGGCGAACAGTTCCTGCCCGGTGCCGGCCTGCCCGCCGCCCGGCTTGGCGATGCGCTGCGGGCCTTCGTGCACGCCGAGGAAGCTGCCGACCCCGTGGCCGGTGCCGTGGGCGTAATCGACGCCCGCTTCCCACAGATATTGCCGCGCCAGCACGTCGATCTGACCGCCGCAGGTGCCTTGCGGAAACACCGCGCGGTCAATCTGGATGTGGCCTTTCAAGACACGGGTGAAGCGGTCGCGCATTTCGGCGGTTGGTGCGCCCAAACCATCGGGAGTGCCCACCCACACCGTGCGGGTGATGTCAGTGGTGCCGCCGCCGGACTGATCGGCATATTGCCCGCCCGAATCAACCAGATAGATCGAACCCGGCGGGATCGGGATATTGCTGTCCGCGTCGACCTTGTAATGCGGCAGCGCGGCGTGACCGGCGGCGGCGGAGATGGTGTCGAACGACAGATCGCGTAGGCCCGGATCCATCGCCCGGAACTCGGCGAGCTTGGCCGCGGCGGTGAGTTCATCCACCCCGCCCTTTGGTGCCTCCCCTTCGAGCCAGCGCAGGAAGCGCGATACCGCCGCCCCGTCGCGCGCCTGTGCATCGCGCTGACCCTGCTGTTCGACTGGATTCTTGACCGCCTTGGCAAGGATTGTCGGATCGCGTTTGAAGGTGAACTGCGCGCCGCCCGCCCGCAGCGCCTGCGCGATGCCGACCACCGCGAAATCGGGATCGAGGCTGACGCTTTTGCCCGCAAGTTCGCCCGTCAGCGCGCCTTCAAACGCGGCGCGTTCGCGCACCGTCACCGCGTTGCCAAGGTGGCGGGTGAGTTCGGGCGTGACTTTCTCTGGCGCGATGAACAGTTCAGCACTGCCATCCTTATGCGCGATCACATAGGACAGCGCGACGGGCGTATGCGCCACGTCTTGCCCGCGAATGTTGAGCAGCCACGCAATCGAATCGAGCGCCGGGATCACCACCGCATCGTGGCCTTCCTTCGCCAGCCAATCGGCCACCAGAGCGCGCTTTTCCGCCGAGGATTGCCCGGCGCGCGCGTCATCATGCACCAACGCCGCCGCAGGTGAAGGCGCAGGGCGATCGGCCCACACTGCGTCAATCGGGTTGCTTGTTACAGGCACCAACGTGATGCCGCGCGGGTTTACCTGACGTTCCAGCGCATCGACCCAGCCCCAGGTGTGCAGCCACGGATCATAGGCGATCTGCGCGCCCCCTTCTTCTTTGGCTGCGCAGACCTCGGTCAGCCATCCGGCCAGCGTGTCGGCGGGCACGCTCTTGTAATCGAACAGCTTTTCATCAACCTGCTGGCGCACCTGCACGGTGTAGCGGCCGTCAACGAAGATTGCGGCGTGATCGAGCGTTACCGCGGCAAACCCCGCCGATCCGCCAAACCCGGTCAGCCAGTTCAGCCGCTGGGCATAGTCACCGACATATTCGCTCATATGTTCATCGCTGATGGGGATGATGAACCCATCCACCCCGCGCCGCTTCAATTCTGCGCGCAGGGCGGCAAGGCGGGCTTCATGAGTTTGCATCAGCATCGGTTCAATCCTCAGGCGTGGGCGCAGGCTCTTGCCGCGCGCGAATGTGTCGTTAGAACCGCCAACATAGGCCCAACCGGGCTGTGTTTCCACCCAGACCTAAGACAGGGATTGCCGCCAATGACCACAAGGATCAGCACGCGCGCGCTTGCCATCGCGCTTGCCGCCACCACCTTTGCCCCTGCTGCGGCTATCGCCGCCCCCAACGAGGAACAAGCCCGCGTGATCACATCTGCCGCCGCACCATCTACCGTTACCGAGATCAAGCCGCCCGTCGCTGAAAAGCGCGCACACACCTACACCCACCACGGGATCACCATCGAAGACCCGTATGACTGGCTGTATGATAAATCCTATCCGGTGGTGGATGATGAGGACGTGCTCAACCACGTGAAGGCCGAAAACGCCTATTTCGAAGCGAAGATGGCAGCCCAGGCCCCGCTGACCGAGGCGCTGTTCACCGAAATGCGCGCGCGCATCAAGGAAGACGACAGCACCGTTCCGCAGAAGGATGGCGAGTTCCTCTACTGGAGCGAGTTCGAGGAAGGCGCGCAATATCGCAAGCATTGGCGCAAACCGGCGGCGGGGGGCGAGGCACAACTGCTGCTCGATGAAAACAGCCTGGCTGAGGGACTCGAATATTTCCGCCTTGGCGCAGCCTCGATCAGCCAGAACGGGCGGTTTCTCGCTTTTTCGACCGACACTTCGGGCGGTGAACGCTACACCGCGCGGATCAAGGATTTGCAGACCGGCGAACTGTTGCCCGATGAACTCACCAACCTGCGCGGCGGGCTGACCTGGGCCGCGAATGATACAGCGCTGGTTTACGGCCCCTCGACCGAGGAATGGCGCACGCTCGAAGCCAGGCTGCACGTGATCGGCACCCCGGTGGAAAGCGACGTGACGCTCTACAAGGAAGAAGACCAGAGCTTCGGCGTCGGGGCGGGGCTATCGGCGCAGGAAGACTGGCTGATCATCGCCACCGGCGACAATGAAACCAGCGAGGTGCGCCTCGTCCCCGCCGCCAACCCCACGGCGGAACCGATTCTGGTGAAGGCGCGCAACAAGGGTGTCGAATATTCGGTCGATGTCAGGGATGGCGAGCTGTGGGTGTTGACCAATGACGATCACATCAACTTCCGCCTCGCCAAGGCTGATCTGAAAACGCCCGGTGACTGGCAGACGGTGATCGCGGGGTCGGACGAATTTTATCTGACCGAGTTTGACCTGTTCAAGGATTTCTTCGTCACCGAGGGGCGATTGGGCGGGCTCGATCAGATCCAGCTGCGTTCCTACGCCGATCCGGCCAACATCACCCCGATCACCTTTCCCGAGGCAAGCTATACCGCCGGCCTTTCGGACAATCCCGAATATGCGGTGAGCAAGCTGCGGCTGTCCTATCAGAGCATGGTCACGCCCAGCACGGTTTATGATTATGATGTCGCGACGGGCGGGCTGACGACACTGAAGACGCAGGAAATCCCCAGCGGTTACGATGCCAGCCTCTATACCACGCAGCGCCTCACTGTGCAGGCGCGCGATGGGACGATGGTGCCGGTCAGCATCGTGATGCGGAAAGACCGCGCGGACATCCTCAAGAAGGCCGGGATCGAAGGGCCGGGGCCGCTGCACCTTTATGCTTACGGTGCCTATGGCTATGCGATCCCGCCGGGCTTTTCGACAACGCGCCTTTCGCTTGTGGATCGCGGTTTTGCCTATGCCATCGCCCATATTCGCGGCGGCGATGATCTGGGGCGGCGCTGGTATCTGCAAGGCAAGCTGTTCGAACGCGCCAACACCTTCAACGATTTCGTTGATGCCGGGCGCGGGCTGATCGCGCAGGGCTTTACGGCGGAAGGCATGGTCACGGCGAGCGGCGGTTCGGCGGGCGGTGAGCTGATGGGCGCGATCATCAACCAGGACCCGGCGCAATACGGCGCAATTGTCGCGCACGTGCCGTTTGTCGATGTGCTGAACACGATGCTGAACAAGGATCTGCCGCTGACGCCGGGCGAATGGCAGGAATGGGGCAACCCGATCACCGACAAGGCGGCGTTTGCCTATATCCTGTCCTATTCGCCCTATGATCAGGTGGTGGCGCGCGATTACCCGCCGCTGATGGTGACAGCGGGGCTGAACGATCCGCGCGTGACCTATTGGGAACCGGCCAAGTGGGTTGCGAAACTGCGCGAGTTGAAGACCGACGACAACCTGCTGCTGCTGAAGACCAACATGGGCGCGGGCCACGGCGGACAATCGGGCCGTTGGAACAGCCTCAAGGAAACGGCGGAGGAGTTCGCCTTCATCCTGTGGCAGATGGGGATGGCGGGGGAGCGGTGACTAAACCCGCCCACTTCACCCGCAGCTTCATGGCCGCGCCGCAGCACATCGATGAGCTCGGCCACGTCAACAACACCGTGTGGGTGCAGTGGATTCA
Source organism: Alphaproteobacteria bacterium HGW-Alphaproteobacteria-7 (assembly GCA_002842735.1). Taxonomy (GTDB): domain Bacteria; phylum Pseudomonadota; class Alphaproteobacteria; order Sphingomonadales; family Sphingomonadaceae; genus Erythrobacter. Next base: position 64,618 of record PHEB01000002.1, read on the forward strand.
GGATCTCGCCACCGCGCACTGGGAAGCGGCGGCGCGGCCCGAACACAAGGCGGCGTTCTTGTGGGTCGTGGTGCGGCACGAGATCGATTATCGCGGCAATATTGCCGAGGGCGCGAGCGTTACCGGCACGACATGGATCGAAGGCGCAGCGCAGGGCGCGAAATCGCTGCGGCGCGTGGAATTCACCGATGCGGGCGGCAAGCGCCTCGTCAGCGCGGCGACCACTTGGGCGATGATCGACCGGGCGAGCGGGCGGCTGGCACGGGTGCGGCCCGAGGTTCTCGCGCCGTTTCAGGCCGATTAGGCAGCCTTGTCCGCGGCCCTTCGTTTCCGGCGATTCTTGGGCGCGGTGTTGAATACGGTCAGGCGCGCATAGGCGAGCCGGTTGCGGCCGGCCGCCTTGGCTTCATACATCAGCGCATCGGCACGGGCGTAGAATTCGCTGAACGCCATCTTGTGGCGGTCGCCATCGGCCAGCACGATTACGCCCATGCTGGCCGTCACCGGCAGGCTGAGCCCGGACACTTCCGTGGCAATGCGCTGCGGGATCGCCTGCCGCAAAGCCTCGGCGCGCTCCAACGTGCGTTCACCGCGCAGCAGCACCACAAATTCCTCTCCGCCCAATCGCACCGCAATCGAGTTCCGGTCTCCCTCAGTGCGCAGTGCGCCCGCACAGGCAACCAGCGCGGCATCACCGATCTGGTGGCCATGCAGATCATTGACCGACTTGAACCGATCAAGATCAACCAGCGCAAAGGTATGGAAACCCTGCGCCAACAGCTGATCAAAGCGCGCTTCGATGGCGCGGCGGTTCATCAACCCGGTAAGCGAATCGCGGGTTGAAAGCTGTTCCAGCATCCGCGCCTCGGTCAGCGCGGCATCGCGTTCGCGCCGCAGCGCCAGGAAACGGTCGGCGATGGCGAGGCTGATCACCACCACTTCGATCCCCACCGCGATGTAAAGCATCTGATCAAGGCTTGGCGGGCCGACATACCAGCCCAGCCCGCGCAGCAGGCGTTCGACCGTGGCGATGATCACCGGCGTCCACGCCATTGCGATAAAGCGCGCCGAACGGCTGCCGCGCAGCAAGGCTTCGACCACTGCGGCGCTGATGATCACCAGCACCGGCAGGAAGGCGATCAGATAGGCCTGATCGTCAAACGGCTGGGTCGCATCGAACTGAAAGGCAAAGAACCCCGGCACGATGATGGTGAAATAGCCCACCATGATCGTGATCCGGCGCATCAGCCGCGACTGCGCGCCGCGTTCAAGGAAGGTGGCAAGAAAAATCGCCGACAACCCTATTCCGATGGCCGAGGAAAGCGCGGTGATGATCGCCATCGCCGCCACCGGCACCGTGACAAACGCGTTGATCAGCCCGCCTGCAAAGGTCACATAGACCATCATCGCGGCAACCATCATCGCGTGCAGAACCACAAATTTTTCGCGCAGCACGATGAAGAAATTGACGTCGAACAGCAGCGGCAGAACCAGCATCCCGACCACGAAAGCCAGCAGCAGCATATTGGTCTGCGACCATTCGGCCCGCGACTGATCATGGGTGATCCGCGCTTCGGTAAGCAGCGGCACCGAATGCGGCCCTTCGATCCGCACCATCAGCAGGCTTGTTTGCGGGGTAATTTCGGGCAGCGGCAGCTGGAACACCGGGCCTTCCGGAAAGGGTTGGCCATCGGCCTCGGCAAAGCGCGCTGTCCGCATCGTGCCATCAGTATCGAGCGCGTGGAAGGTGATCGCGTCGAACCGCGCAATCCGGCTGAAAAACTGGCGCGGCGGCGATGCACCTTGCCAGCTATCCACCTCAAACCGCAGCCAGACTGCGGGCGAACCTGCGCGCCAGCCGTCATCCGAACAGGTCCACGAAGCGCGCGGCACCATCGCTTCGGCGGTCTGGTCAAGCGAAGTCGCGGCATGGCAGGCAGGCGCGAAGCTGGGCAACGTCCGATCTTCCGCCGACGCCGGTCGGACGACGAACATCGCCAGCAGCACAGCCGCGATACACAGTCGGATCAGAAGGCGCAGTCTTGCCATGCCGCGATGCCTACCATCCAAGCTCTTACGATGCTGTTAAGTCGCCCCACCATTTCGGAGCAAATTTCGCCGCAAGTCATGCGGTTGCGCCATATCAATGGGCTGACTTGATCGCCCCGGTTTTCGTCATATAGCTGTCATGTTTCAGGCCTACCGCGCCAATATACGAACGATCAGGATCAATCATGTCACAGCACCGCATCACATCATTTGCCAAGTTTGGCACTGCCATGGCGCTGGCAAGCTTTGCGCTTTCCGCCTGCGATTCGGGCGGTGGCAGCGCGCGCAATTCGGTTCATGCGGTTGGATCGTCTACGGTCTATCCCTTCGCCAAGGTGGTGGCGGAAAATTTCGCCCGGTCGAACAAGGGTTCGCGATCGCCGCTGATCGAATCGACCGGCACCGGCAATGGGATCAAACTGTTCTGTTCCGGCCTTGGCCCCAACACCCCCGATATGGCCCATGCCTCGCGGCGGATGAAGGTTTCCGAATTCGAAGCCTGCGTTTCCAATAACGTGGCAGAGGTTATCGAATTGCAGGTCGGGCTCGACGGGATCGCCTTTGCTTCGGCCAAGGGCGGGATCATGCTCAACCTGTCGCCCAAAACAGTTTACGAAGCGCTCGCGGCCAAGCCCTATGGCAAGCCGCAGACCGCCAAGACCTGGAAGGATGTTGACCCGTCGCTGCCAGCCGACCCGATCGTCGTTTATGGCCCGCCCAGCACATCGGGCACGCGCGATGCGTTGAAGGAACTGGTGCTCGAAGTTGGTTGCGCCACCAACCCGGAAATGAAGGCGCTCAAAGACAGCGACGAAGACAGCTACAAGCAGATTTGCACCGAAGTGCGCAGCGATGGCGGCTATGTCGATCAGGGTGAACAGGATAATCTGATCGTCCAGAAGATCATCGGCAATCCGCGCACGGTCGGGATTTTCGGGTTTTCCTATCTCGAAGAAAACAGCGACCGGGTGCAGGGGCTGCCGATGAACGGGGTCGACCCGACTTACGATAACATCTCCAGCTTTGCCTATCCGGGTGCCCGCCCGCTGTATATCTACGTCAAGAAAGCGCACATGCGCGCGATCCCTGGTCTTGAAAATTACATGCAGGAATGGGTCAAGAGCTGGGGCAAGGATGGCCCGCTGGCGAAGATCGGGTTGGTGGCAATGTCGCCGGAAGCGATGCAGGCGAATGCCGCCAAGGTCAGCGAACAGCTGATCCTGACCAAGGAAGAACTCGCCGCCAAATAACCCGCAGTTGCGGCGCGTGCGCGGAGCGGGTAATCTGCCGTGATGAGCGCGCGCAAGATTGCCCTGTGGCACACCGTCGGCCTGATCGACGCGGAGACGCGCGACCGGCTGCTCGCCTATGAAACCGCCCATTCCCGCCCGTTGGCATTATGGGCGGTGTTTGGGATTGGCGCGCTCGCTATCGCCTTGGGGCTGGTGTCGGTGGTGGCCGCCAATTGGGAGGACATCCCCGGCCAATTGCGGCTTGGCGTCCACCTTGCGCTGATTATCGCCGGATTGGCGGCGCTGTTCTGGCGTGAAGCGCGGCTGGCGGCGGCATCGCCGTGGGCGGTGGAGGCGCTGTTGTTCGTCACCGCCGCGCTGGGCCTCACCTTTTTCGGGCATCTCGGGCAGGTTTACCAGACGTCCTCTCCGATGTGGAAACCGCTGGCGGTGTGGTTGGTGCTGTTCGCGCCGTTGTTGCTGATGATGGGCCGCAGCTGGCCCGCCGCGCTGGCGGTGCTGGGTGGCAGCGTGTGGTGCGTATGGGAATATGCCACCGCCAGCACCGATTATGGTGCGATGCGCGATCCGAGCACCGGGCGGCTGTTGTGGCTGGCATTTGTTACCGCACTGCCGGTGGGATTTGCGCCCTTTGCGGCGGGGCTTCGTGCCCGCAGCGCCCGGCCTGATTTCTGGCGGCGGCTGGAGCAGCTGGCCTTGGCCTATGCCGTGGCGGGAGCGTCGTTTGCGACTTTCATCGCCAGCATCGGAGAGTTCGGTGATACCCGGCTGGTGAGGGATCTGGCGAGCATGGTGATGGGCGGCGCGGTTGCGGTGCTGGCGGGGCTTGGCGTGGTGCTGGCGCGGCCGGGCATCTCGGGCCAGATGGCGGGCGCGATCATTGCCGGCGCGGGGCTGGTGCTGCCGCTGGCCTACGGCGCGAATGATCTGACCGTCCCCGCCGCCGCGCTGTTCATGGCGCTGTGGGTCGGGATCGCGGCTGCGGCACTGACGGCGCATTGGCGCGGCGTGTTTCAGCTGGCGGTGGCGGTCATCGCGCTGCGGCTCATCATCCTCAGCTTTGAACTGGCGAGCGACCTGTTGCTCAGCGGTGCCGGGCTGATCATGGCAGGCCTGCTGATCCTCGGCATTGCATGGGCCGCGGTGCGGGTGTCGAAACGCTTCGCCCCCGATGTGGAGGGCGAGGCATGAGGGCCGCCCGTCTCGCCGCTGCCGTCCTGCCGCTCCTCGGCCTCGGCGCCTTGTGGGCCACGAGCGAGCGCACTTACAACACGGGAACCGAGTGGCTCGTGCCGGTGCGGGGCTATGACCCACGCGATTACCTGCGCGGGCATTATGTCGAGTTCAGCTATGACTGGCCGGGAGAGGAAGACCTTAGCGACATCGCATTAAGCGCGCTGTGTCTCGAAGGCGAAGCGCCGAATATTGCGCGCGTGCGATGGTTGCAGGAGGATGAGGCTTGCGATCATCCGCTGCGCGCCGATCTTTCGGGGGTCTATAGCTGGGATGCGCTGATGCGCGGACGCCTGTATGTCGGGCAAGACCGCGCGCTGGCGCTGGAGGAGGAACTGCGCAACCGTGACCAGCGCGGGATCGTCACCATCCGCCAGCGCGAGGATGGCAGCTTCACGCCCATCGCCATCCGCTTCCGTCCGCTGACCCCCGCCGAACAGGCTGAACGCGATGCGCAGGATCAGCCGCCCACCATGCCGCCTGCGATCATGGACGCGCCCTAGCGGAAATTCTCGCCCGTAGCGGCGATCCGCACCTTGAGCCCCGCCTGACAGATGTTCTGGATTTCAATCCCCGGATGGGCGTTGACCTCGATCACCAGCGGGCCATCATTGACGTCAAGCACGATATCCGCCCCGCAATAGCCCAGCCCCACGGCGGGGCCACAGCGTGAGGCGAGTTCCAGCACCCGCTCCCAGCCCGGAATCTCGAACCCGATCAGCAGCACGCCGGTATCGGGGTGATGGGTGATCGGCGTGCCTTTCACCACGGCGCGGGTGATCTTGCCGGTGACCATGTCGATCCCTGCGCCAATCGCGCGCTGATGGAGGTTGGCCTTGCCATCGGATTCAAGCGTCGGCAGCCGCACCATCGCCATCAGTGGGGTGTAATGCAGGCTGATGACGCGCAGATCGGGCAGGCCTTCGGGCACAATGCTGGCCAGCGCCGGATCAGCGATGATCAGCGGTTCGATCAGCGCGGCATCCTCCGCTGCAGAATCGCCCGAAAAGCCGCCATCGACCACCTTCTGGATGTGATGCATCACCGCTTCTTCGGTCAGCGGCGCGCCCGATCCCTTGAACCAGGTATTGCCTTCGCGGCGCACCGCCAGAAGAATGCCGTCACCCTGCGATCCGCGTGCGGGCTTGATCGCCCAGGCATCGGGCATATCGCGGCTCGGTTTGAATTCTGCCAGTTTCTGGTGGGTGTCGATCACCGCGACCGTGCCGGTGCAGGCGATCCCGGCAGCCTGCAGCGCCACCTTGGCCGCCACCTTGTCACGCGCACGCTCAATCGCGATGCGCGGATTATATTTCTGGATCAGCGCGTTGCGCATATTGATGCCGAGAATCTCGTCGATCCGGGCAAGCTGCGGGGGGCGCAGCTTGCTGAGCGCGTCATAATTCACCGTCTTTTTGCGTAATAGCCCGAACATATCAAACATCCTCTGCCGTCCGGATGATCCAGGCGTTGTGAATCAGCGGCCGCCCGGATGCGTCAAGACGAGGCGCAAACTGCGCCTCCTTGTTGGGTTTGATCGGTTGCGGAACCCGCCTTCGCCGCCCGGGGGTGAGATCCGCTGGCGAATCGATCACCCAAACGCCGTGGAGCGGAGGCGCGCGCTCCAGCGCTTCCTCCCGGCTGATCGGTTCAAGATCAAGTTCGAGCTGGTCGGGGTTGGCTTTTTGCCGCGCCTGCCGCCGCCGTTCGAGCCAGATCGGCGCAAACCGCCCGATTTCCGAAAGCCGCAAGCCGCGATAGCGGCCAAGCACCGCAATCGCGACACCTGTGAATGCCGGCATCAGCAGCGGCGACCATTCGATCAGCGCCAGCGCAAAATCCGACACCATCACGAATTGGATGACCACCGCCAGAATGAAGGTGTTGAACGCCATCTTCGCCGCCGGTTTCGGCCCGTCCTTGTCCCATTGTTTGAACCAGCGTTCGACAACCAGCGCGCAGACGATCACCGGGAAGGCATCGACCTGCAACTGGGTATCAAGGATCATCAGCAAGGCCACCAGCACCAGCACGATCAGCGAAATCAGCACGCCCAGAAACCCCACGCGCGTCATCCGCAATTTGAGCAAGGTGGGGGTGACAATCATGCCGGCCAGCACCGATGATCCCAGCACCACCGGCCCCATGATCGGGCCGATTTGCAGGAACGCCAGCGCGATCAGCATCGGGGTGAACAGCCCGAACGCCTTCAACCCGATAAAGCTGCGCGCCAGCACCACCAGAAATGCGCCGAGCGGCAACACCATCAGCAGGTTCGATGGCTTCAGCCCCCAGATCGCCTGCGACGTCGCCACCCCTTCGAACGAAGATGGCAGGGCAAAGAAGGCCGAGGTATTGGCAAGGCCAAGCGCCACCAGCGCCGCGATGATCGCGCCGACAGCTATGCCTATGTAGAAAGGGCGCCTGACCTGCGGGGTTGCGCGCTTCCATATCTGGCTGAGTCTGGAGATCAGCTCAGAATGCATATCCAACCGATAATGACAGCCGATAACCCTCGCGATCGCGGGCAGGTTCGTTGCTGCCGGCAAAGATGTATTTGGCCTCAGCCTCGATGCGCCACTTGCCCGGCCACCACAGCAGTTCGACTTCGGGGGCGACAAGGTTGTCGCGGCGCGGTTCACCATTATCGGTGAGGCGGTTGTCGAACCGGGTGCGGATCACTTCGATGGCCGGGCGCACGCGCAGATCGGGGGTGATCGGGCGGGTATAGGCAACCCCGGCGGATTCGCGTTCAAAGCCGCGCCGCAGATCATCGGATTTGATCGATTCCGCGCGCAGATCAAACGCCAGATAGTGGTACCGCCCGAACCGGCGGCGATATTCCGCATCAACGCGCGGGCCTTCGCCGGTGGTTTCGGCCAGCGCGCCATTGTCATATTCCCGCTCGCGCCAGGTGCCTTGCAGTCTGATGCGGTGTTTGCGATCGGATTCCCACGTCAGCCGTGCAGAACCCTGCCATTCATCGGTGTCGTTGCTTTCCACCGAAACCATGTCATCGAAATGGCGGGCCTGAAGCTGGAGTTCCCAGTCCTTTTCGATATCGGTCTGGACGGTTGCGGTGAACCGGTCGCGGGCAATGTTGCGCCGCGCTTCGCCAAGCCGCAGCACCTCGATCCGGTCGGCTTCAAGCCGCAGCCGCACCCCGCGCTTTTCCAGCGCTACCCCCACTTGCCCGCGCACACTGATCGCTTCGCCATCAACGATCAGATCGCTGTCGCGGGTGGTGGTTTCGGCGCTGACCGTCTGCACTTCGATCCGCGCATCGGGTTCAAGCCGCCAGCCCCCATCTTGCGCGAAAGCAGGGTTGGCAACCAGCACAGCAAACAGCGCCGCCATCAGGGCGCTGAGCGCGCGCATGGAATGATTCATTGAGTTAGCCCCCGTTGACTTACGTAGGGCTACGGCAAGGGTGTTTAGGAATTCCTAACCACGGTCATAAACCATAGTCGGGATCGCCTCTTAGAACGCAAAAGGGGCGGAAGGCCGCTATCGGCCCTCCGCCCCTCATGCCCAAGATCTTTGCTTGGGTCGGGTATTCCGATCAGAAGCGGGCGGACACTTCCACCCCGTAAAACTGCGATTCTGCCGGAATGAAGGTGGGGATGGTGAAGGCTCCGCCGGTATTGCCCGCGTCGAGCAGGTATTTCTTGTCGAATGCATTGCGGATGAAGCCGGCAATTTCATAACGATCATCGCCAAAACTGACCCCGGCCCGCGCATTCACCAGCGTTACCGCCTTTTGCGAGATCAGCGGATTGTTCGGCACTTCAAAGAAGATGCGGCTGCGATGCGTGACGCTGGGCGTGGCGAAGAAGCGCATACCGTTGCCCATGTCATAATCGACGCTGAAACCGCCCGATGCCTGAAATTTGGGCTGCAGGCGGAACCGCGCGCCGGAGAAAGCGGGCGAGAACGCACCGTCCTTGTCGATGCCGCCGTCGATATAGCCGAAATTGCCGAACAGTTGCAGCCAGTCAGTAGCCTCGACCGACAATTCCCCCTCGATCCCGAGGTTCGATGCGCTGCCCGCGCTCTGGGTGACGAAGGCACCGGTCGGGTTGCCATCGTCATCAAGCTGCGCAACGCTGACCTGGAAGCCCTTATATTCCTGATAATAGACGCCCAGTGATCCCGAAACGGGGCCGCTGGCCAGCTTGATCCCACCTTCGTAGTTCCACACCGTTTCTTGCGGAACGTCAGTCCGGTTGGGGACGACATTGGCCCCGTCGCGCCGCGCGCCCAACTGCACCACCGGCGAGCGGCGGCCCTTGGAGACAGTGGCGAACACGTTGACGTCATCGTTGATCCGGTAAAGCGCGTTGAAGCGCGGCAGCCACGCGGTAAAGCTGTCCTTGGCGGTGAAGGTCTGGCCGCCGGTATCGATCTGGCCGGGGATCAGCGGGGCACCGCTCAGCACGCTGTTCGGGACATTGGCAAAGAAGCCCGATTCGCGATCTTCATCAAGGAAGCGCAGGCCAGCGGTCAGCTCCAACGCATTTGTGGCGATCCAGGTGACGTCGGCGAACACCGAATAGGCTTCGTTGCGGCCCTGATTTTCGAACACCGAAGCGTAGGGGATCGCCTGAAATGCGCCTGACGTCAAAAGGCCCGTGACAGCCGTTGACGGGACAGAACCGTCTGCCGCGACACAGGGGATGCCGGGGATCAGCGGCGCACCGAACAGGCCTGACAGGCATTGCAGGAACAACCCTTCCTCGGTCGCGAAGGGCACGTTCTGGCGGCCATCCTCGATAAAGATGTTCCACCCCGCGCTCGCGCGCAGAGCGCTGCCCTGATAGGTAAAGCGGCCTTCGTGGCTGACCTGCCAGCCATCCGCGATCTCGGTGAATTCAAGGAACGGGGCAGCCGTGCCATCGGCGTCGAACACTTCGCGGCTGTCGAATTCGCGGTAACCATTGACGGTGGTGAAGGTCCAACCGTCGGCAAACTGGTATTCGGCCGTGAGATTGAGGTCGTAAACTTCGCGGTTCAGGCCCAGCTGATCGTCGCCCAACACCGCCGCGCCCGCTGGATTGCCGCCGAGGTTGGCGGCCTCGAACGCATTGGCCGGGCCACCCGGCGCGCCTGCGAAGGCCGGGAAGGTGCCCGAAATGAACGGCGTGCCGCCATTGCGCTGCTGATCATAGGTGGCGATCAGATCGACCGTGAAATCGGCCGTGGGTGCATAGCGGATCGACCCGCGCACACCGAACTGATCCTGCGCGTAGAGTTCTTCTTCCTGCGCCGGGTTGAGGTTTTCGATAAAGCCATCGCGGGTGCGCCATTCAAACGCGATGCGCGCGGCCAGCACGTCCGACCCGGCGTTCAGGTGTCCGCCGAGCAAAGTCTGGTCGAAATTGCCATAGCCGCCGCGGATCTCGCCCGAAAACCCTTCGCGCGGGCGGGCCGAGACGAGGCTGATCGCGCCCACGGCGGATGCGGTGCCGAACAAGGTCGCCTGCGGGCCTTTGATCACCTCGACGCGTTCGAGATCGTAGATCGCCTGATACGACCCGCGCGAGCGCGAGATGTCGACGCCGTTGTAGTAAAGCGTGACACGCGGGCCTTGCTGCGAGGAACCGCTGTCCGAAGTGATGCCGCGGATAACAATGCCGGGGTTATTGGCGCTTTGTTCCTGAATCAGCAGGCCAGGGACGTAATTGGAAAGCTCATCCAGATCGGTAACGCCCAGCTGCCTGATCCGTTCGCCGCTGGTGGCGGTGATGGTGATCGGCACGTCCTGAACCCGCTGTTCGACCTTTTGGGCCGTCACAACAATCTGGTTGCCGTAAGTCTTTTCATCAGCCGCCGGGCCTTCGGCATCTTGCGCAAACGCGGCCTGAGAGGTGGTGGCAAGCGCGCCAGTCAACGAGGCGGTAAGCGCGATCAGAGAGACGCGCGAAAGCGGGGTGCGGAGCATCTAAGCAGGCCCTTCTTGGTGGAGAGAGGCCTTGCCCGTGGCAGGTGTTGGTGACGCCGCGGCGACGGTGTGATGAAGCGCGCGTTACAGCGGTTTTACAGTTCCAAGACGTTGCATTCCTGCATCGCCACGCCAGTCGGCATCACAACGGGTTCCCATCCCGATCGCGGTAAATCTCGCGCCGCCCGACATGGTTGGCGGGGCCGACAAGGCCGTCTTCCTCCATCCGCTCGATCCACTTGGCGGCGGTGTTGTAGCCCACGCCCATCTGGCGCTGGAGCCACGAACCCGATGCCTTCTGGTTTTCGATCACGATCTGGCAGGCCTGGCGATATTTGCGTTCTTCGGGGTTGTCCGAAGCGGTGAATTCGTCCTCGAACCCGAACCCGCCGTCTTCGGGTTCCTCGGTCACGGCGTCGACATATTCGGGCGCGCCCTGACCGCGCCAGAAATCGGCGACGGCTTCCACTTCCTCATCCGAAACGAACGGGCCGTGGACGCGCACCATCGCGCCGGTGTTGGGTTTGTAGAGCATATCGCCCTTGCCCAGCAGCTGTTCCGCGCCCTGTTCGCCCAGAATCGTGCGGCTGTCGATCCGGCTGGTGACTTTGAAGCTGATGCGGGTCGGCAGGTTGGCCTTGATCACCCCGGTGATGACATCGACCGAGGGGCGCTGGGTTGCCATGATCAGGTGGATACCCGCCGCGCGGCTTTTCTGGCTGAGGCGCTGGATCAGCACTTCGATTTCCTTGCCGATGGTGACCATCAGATCGGCGAGTTCGTCAACGATCAGCACGATCTGGGGCAGCGGCTGGTAATCGAGCTGTTCTTCCTCGAACATCTGTTCGCCGGTTTCAGGATCGAACCCGGTCTGCACCCGGCGGCCCAGCGGCTTGCCCTTGGCAATTGCGGCGCTGACTTTTTCATTGAAGGAATGGATGTTGCGGCTGCTGACCGCGCTCATCATCCGGTAACGCCGCTCCATCTCCTCGACCGCCCATTTCAGCGCGCGCACCGATTTGTGCGGCTCTGTCACCACGGGGGAGAGCAGGTGCGGGATATCGTCATAGGTCTTGAGTTCGAGCACCTTGGGATCGATCAGGATCAGCCGCAGTTCGGATGGCGTGAAGCGATAGAGCAGGCTCAGCAGGATCACGTTCAGCCCGACCGACTTGCCCGATCCGGTGGTGCCCGCGACCAGCAAGTGCGGCATCGCGGCGAGATCGGCGATGATCGGTTCGCCCGCAATATCCTTGCCCAGAATGATCGGCAGGCTGCCCTTGGCCTCGGCAAAATCGGCGCAGGCGGCGAGTTCTTTCAGCATCACCATCTGGCGATCCTGATTGGGCAATTCGATGCCCATGACCGTGCGCCCGGGGATCGGCGCGACGCGCGCGCTGATGGCGCTCATGTTGCGGGCGATGTCTTCGGCAAGGCCAATCACCCGGCTGGCCTTGATCCCCGGCGCGGGTTCTAATTCATACATCGTCACCACCGGGCCGGTGCGCACGGCGGTAATTTCACCCTTCACATTGAAATCATCGAGCACATTTTCGAGCAGCCGGGCGTTGCGTTCCAGCGCCATCTTGTCGAGCTTTGGCGCTTTGTCGGCGGGCGGTTCGGCCAGCAGATCGAGGCTGGGCAGGTTGTAGGCGGCGAACATATCGGCCTGCGCGGTCTTGGGGGCCAGCGCGCGTTTTGGCGGGGCGGAGGGATCGCTGATTTCGGGCGCGCGGCGCGGGCGGTCATCGGCCGGGGGCGTTACACCCTTGGCAACGCGGCGCGGGCGGACGGTGGGGGCATCATCGTCATCCCCGGTGAACGCCAACGCGGCGGCGCGTTTGCGACCGGGCAGCGGCAGGCGGCGCAGCAGCCCGCCCAGCGATCCGCCGCCAAGGAAATCGGGCAGGCTGAGCAACATCCGCCAATCGATCGCGAAAATCCGGGTCAGCAATGCCACCCCGACCGCCAAACAGACAAACGCCGCGCCGAAGATCACCCAGCCCTGCGCCTCAGCACCGAACCGCGCCGCCACTGCCTGAATCGCTCCAGCGCCAAGCAGCCCGGCCAGCCCCCCCGCCTGTGCGGGCAAGGTGCCGCCCGGCGACTGAAAAGCGAGCGCCAGCACAGCGGCGATCAGCGTCATCGCGATCAGCAGCAGGCCGGCGGGCAGCCACCACGGCGTGGTTTCGGGCGCGTCGCCATTCTCCACATCGCGCCACAGCTTGCGCGCCGAGATATACAGCAGCGGCAACAGCAGCACGCCGGGCAGGCCGAAAATCAGAAACACCCGGTCGGCCACCCATGCGCCGGGCGCGCCCATCCAGTTGGCGACCTGCGCCGGATCGGCGGCGGTCGACGGGCTGGGGTCTGTCTGGGTGTAGCTGATGAGCGCCAGCGCTAGGAACACCGCTGCCGCCAGCAGCAGCCCCGCGCCTGTCATCTGCGCAAGGCGGCGCAACGACCGGCGCAGACCTGCGCGCCATTCGGCATCGGTCTTGCGACCGGGTTTGCTGGGTAGGGCCGCGCGGCTGGCCATGTGTTTGTCTCCTGCGTGGAACACATCATGAATCCTACGCGAGTCCGGGTCAAGCGATGTGCGACAAACCGTGCTCTTAACTCAACCCATCAATCGCCGCCCAGCGCCGCCAATCGAGTTCGCGGGCACGCTCTGCCGTCATGCCGCCAAGCGCGATCACCGGCATTTCGGCCTGCACGGCGAGTTCGCGAAACTTTTCGGGGCCAAAGCATTCGTCGCCGGGATGCGAGCGGGTCGGGAAGACGGGCGACAGGAACACCCCGTGCGCCCCGGCGCGGTTGGCGAGCGCAATCTCGCGCGCATCATGCGCCGTCGCGAGGCGCAGCAGGTCAGGGAGCTTGCCGAGCTTTTCCGGCGGGCCGTAGATTCCGTCCGCGCCCCATTCCTGCGCCAGTTCGGCCGGGCCGGACAGGATCACCAGATGGTCGCCCGCGCGCGCGGCTGCGGCAAGTGCATCGAACCGCTGGCGGCGGGCCTTGTCGTCAAGATGGTAGTGCCTGAACACAAAGGCATTGCCGCGCGGCAGGTGTGCGAGCGCGCGCTCCAGCACCGCGTCATTGCGTTCATCGCTCAGCAGCCACAGGGCGGGCAGGGGATTGGCGCGCGTCATTGACCCGCTATAGAGCGGCACCATGAATAATGCAGCCTCCCGCCTCGAAACCGTCCGCGCCAATATCGCCAAGGTGTGCAAGCCCGCGCGGCGCGCGCCTGCGGATGTCACGTTGATCGCGGTCAGCAAGACCCACGGCCCCGAAACGATTGTCCCGCTGATCGCAGCGGGCCAGCGCGTGTTCGGCGAAAACCGGGTGCAGGAAGCAGCTGGCAAGTGGCCTGCCCTGCGCGCGGAATATCCCGATATTGAACTGCATCTGATCGGCCAGTTGCAATCGAACAAGGCCGAAGAGGCGGTCGCGCTGTTCGATTATATTCACGCGCTCGACCGGCCGAGCCTGCTCGCCGCGCTGGCCAGGGCGATGGACAAGGCGGAGCGGCGCGTGCCGTGTTTCGTGCAGGTCAATATCGGCGATGAACCGCAGAAGGGCGGCTGCCCGATCAGCGAACTGCCCGCGTTCATTGCCGCCGTGCGCGCCGCCTATGTGCCGCTTGCCGGGCTGATGTGCATCCCGCCCGCCGACACCGAAGCTGCGCCGTTTTTTGCGCTGCTGGCGAAGCTGGCGGCGGATCATGGGATCACCGGCCTGAGCATGGGGATGAGCGGCGATTATGAAACTGCAGTGATGCTGGGTGCGACCCATGTAAGGGTCGGAACCGCGCTGTTCGGCGCGCGGGTGTAAACCGCCTCAAGCAGCGCAGCGGTAGGCAGACAAGAACGCCTCAAGTAGCGAAGCGGTAGGCGAGCAAGAACACCTCAAGTAGCGAAGCGGTAGGCGAGCAAGAACACCTCACGTAGCGAAGCGGTAGGCGACAAAAAAGGGCGCCCCGTTGCCGGAGCGCCCCCTGTTGCGGGTGATTGCTAACCGCTTAGAACTTGCCGCGCACGGTCACACCGTAAGTCCGCGGCTCGGCCAGGAATGCCGAGAAGACTTGCTGCGGTGCGACGAACGGCGTGTTGATGGCAACCTGTGTGTAATCCTTGTTGAACAGGTTTTGCGCCCAGCCTTCGATCGAGAACCGGCCTGCGATATTGGTCAGGCCGATGCGCCCGTTGACGATGAAGAAACCGTCCTGCTCCTTGCCGAACAACAGATCGGAGCCGGTGTTGAAATCATCGACCATGCGTCCGTTGAAGAACACCAGCCCGCGCAATCCGCCGCTCGTCAATTCCGGGGTCCACGAAACGGATGCAGTGGCGGTAATTTCCGGAGCATTCGAAAGATTGTCACCCGGCAACAGGCGCAAGGCCGGGTCAAGCGGTGCACCGGTCTCATTGCCGATCAGGTCATTTTCATAACTGGTATCGGAATAGGTCACGCCGAAGGTAAAGTTCAGATCGGCAGTCGGGTTGACGGTCGTTTCGATTTCGAAGCCTTGGGCAACCACGCCGGGTTTAATGTCGTCTATCGCGCAGGCGCCAGTCGCTGCGCTGGCATCCATATCGGCGCCGCCCAGGCTGGTTCCGCAAGAATTGACATTCTGCACCAGGAACACCGCCCCATTGAATGTGTTCAATTGGAAGTTAGTGAATTCCTGACGGAATGCGGCAACACTGATGCCGAATTCACGCGTGGAGTATTTCGCCCCGATTTCATAGGCTTCGACCTTTTCCTGGCCGAACTGCAGATTTCCGACATTGATATTGTTGGCATCGAAGAACACGGGGTTCGCCAGCGCCGACCGGTCAAGGTTGAACCCGCCGGCCTTGTAACCGCGCGAATAGGAACCGTAGGCCATCAGATCGGGTGTCGGTTTCCAACTGAGCACGGCGGTGCCGGTAAATTCATCTTCATCACGCGAATCCGAAATCGTGACCCCGTCAAGCTCGGAGGTCGAATTGCCCTGGCACGACAGAGCGATCAGGCCACCGGCAAGGCCAGCCAGTGCAGGCACGCCCAAAAACCCGTTCATCAGCGCCCGGTTCGCCGGACAGATCGTGTTGTCGTTGCTGAAGGCGCCGCGCAAATCCTTGCTTTCATCAGTATAGCGCAGGCCCACGGTCAGATCGACTGTATCGGTGATGTGCAGGATATTGTGGGTGAAAAATGCGAAGTTTTCACTTTTCTGGTTGAAGACATCATTAATTCCGCCAGCATCGCTGATGCTGCCCAGATTGTCGATTGCCGCAATGAAAGCGGGGGTGGCTGCGCCAAATGCGCCCGCTCCGCCATTCGCACCGGTCAACGCGGCCACGTTCGGGCCAAGGCAGTTTTGCGCTGACGGGTTCACCAGTGCCGGATTGATGGCGATGGCGATGCGGCAAGCGACAAAGGTGCCATATTGGGTGCCGAACCGCAGGTTATCGCGCGTTTCCAGCTTTTCGTTCGAATAATAGCCGCCCACCAACCAGTCGAGCTTGTCATTAAACAAGGAGCCGTTGAGCCGCAGTTCCTGCGTGAAAGTCTTGAACTCACGCGCGCCTGCATCTTTGCCGGGTGTGCGGAACAGGATATCGACGGTCGTGTAGTCGGTGTCCGACCCTTGCGTGTTTTCAAATTCGCGATAACCGGTGATCGACGTCAATTTGATCCCGCCGAAATCCCAGTTGATTTCAGCCGAAACGCCGAAATCTTCGGTTTCGCCTTCGTAGGAACGTCCGGCGGTGGGGTAGAGATCACGGTTGAAGGTGTCTTGTGTCAGGCCGCGCGGATCCTGACCCAGCGCCAGCAAAACCGGAATGATCGGGTTGCTCGTGCTGGTCAGGGCATCGCCCGTTGTGGGACGGGCAAAGGGATCAAATCCCGGACTGATCCGCGCGAGCGGGGCGAAATCAGGCTGGACGAACGTGGCCGCACAGCACGCTTCGGTCTTCTTGGAATAGTCGCCGACCAGACGAACGCTGAAATCGCTGGTGGGTTCGAACAGCACCTGCGTGCGAACCAGGTAACGATCCCGGTTGTTGATATCGGTATTGTTGGTCAGGTCTTTGTAGAAACCGTCACGCTTGAAAAACACGCCGTCAACACGCGCGGCCACAGTGTCGCTGAGCGGGGCATTGATCCCGCCTTCGAGACGGATGGAATCAAAGTTCCCGTAACTTGCAGCGCCATAGCCACTGAACTCGAATTCTGGCGGTGCGGTATAGATATTGATCATACCTGCGGTGGAATTGCGCCCGCTGAGCGTGCCTTGCGGGCCGCGCAGGATTTCAATCCGGTCAATCGGGCCAAGTTCGCTCATCGCGTTGCCCGAACGTGACCGGTAAACGCCGTCGACGAATACTGTGACCGAGCTTTCAAGGCCGGGGTTGTCGCCCACTGTGCCGATACCGCGAATACGCGCCGAACCATTGGCTTCGTTGCCGGTTGACGACACGAGCAGCGACGGCGCCACCTGGGTCAGATCGCGAATGTCGCTAACGCCCGATTTTTCAAGCATATCAGCCGAAATGGCCGAAATTGCCACGGGGACATCAGCCAGCGATTGTGAGCGCCCTTGCGCGGTCACGACGATGACGTTGCCCGAATAAGCATCGTCATCTTCCGCGCCAGCATCCTGTGCGAGCGCCGATTGCGGGGCCAGAACCATGCCTGCTCCCAGCATGGCGATTGCGCGAAGTGATGTGATACTTTTCATAAATTACCCCTCCTTTGAGAATTTTGTTCTTTGCATATCGAAATGCAACCGAGCCATCCGCAACGCAAACAATTCCTCGTCCGCCCGCCAAATTTGGCGATCACCTGTTGCCTCTATGCCTCTTCCATCTCCGCTTGCCGGCGATCACTCGCCGCGTCGAGCAGGGCCGTTTCGATATCGGCCAGCCGGTCGGGCGCTTTTACCTTTTCGCCGGTCAGATCGGTGACATAAAACGTATCTGCCGCGGCTTCGCCATAGGCGGTGATATGCGCCGAATGGACGATCAGGTTGGCCTTATACAGCGCATGGGCCAGGCGGTTGAGCAGCGCCGGTCGATCACGCGCGGTCACTTCGATCACGGTGAAATTGTTCGACGCGTCATTATCGAACCCGACCCGCGGGGCGACATCGAAGGCGCGCGCGCGCGAATGGGCGAGCGGGCGCGCCGCCAGCTTGGGCACCAGCTCGATCCGGGCGAGCAGCGCGTCGCGGATACCCTTGGCGATGCGGTCCATCTGCGCGGCTTCGCGGAAAGGCTGACCGTGCTGATCCTGCACCAGGAAATTGTCGAAAGCATAGCCGCTTTTGGCGGTGTGGATGCGCGCATCGATGATGTTTGCGCCCGCCACGTGGATGCCGCCCGCCATGCGGTAGAACAGCCCCGGGTGGTCAGCCGCGATCACGCTGACGCGGGTTGCGCCGCGCGTCTCGTCAATCGCGCAGTGGATCGAAAGCTGTTCGCCCGCCGCGCGCGCGGCATCATATTGGGCAAGGTTGCTGGCGATGATGTCTTCGGGTTCGGCAATCCAGTAGGCATCGCCCAGCAGCGCTCCGGCACCATCGACCAGATCATCGCGATCGCCCAGCAGCCGTGCGACCGCATCTTTCCGGGCGGCGACCCGCTGTTTGCGCCCGGTGCCCTTGTGGCCCAGCCGCAGGCGTTCCTGGGTGGCATCGTAAAGCTCACCCAAAAGCTGCGCTTTCCAGCTGTTCCAGGTACCCGGCCCGACTGCGCGGATATCCACCGCAGTCAGGATCGCGAGATTGCGCAGCCGTTCAAGGCTCTGCACCTCGCCCGCGAAATCATCGATCGTCTTGGGGTCGGTCAGATCGCGTTTCTGCGCGGTGCGGCTCATCAACAGGTGTTGCAGAACCAGCCACGCGACCAGATCGGTTTCCTTCTGGTCAAGGCCAAAGCGCGGGCATAGGCGGTGTGCGACATCCGCCCCCAGCACCGAATGATCGCCGCCGCGCCCCTTGGCGATATCGTGCAGCAGCACCGCGACATACAGCGCCCGGCGCGAGGCGAGTTTGGGAAATTCGCGGGCGGCGCGCGGGTGATCGGCGGTGAGCAGCCCACGTTCAATCTGGCTCAGCAGGCCGATCGCGCGGATGGTGTGTTCATCGACCGTGTAGTGGTGATACATATCGAACTGCATCTGCGCATTGACGCGCCCGAAATCGGGTGCGAAGCGGCCAAGCACCCCAGCCTCGTTCATCCAGCGCAGCGCGGGTTCGGGGTCTTTGCGTCCCGAAAGCAGGCTTAGGAACAGCGCATTGGCGCGCTTGTCACGGCGCACCTTGCTATCGATCAGCTTGGCATCGCGGCCAGCAAGTCGCATGGTTTCGGGGTGCACTTCCAGCCCTTCGGCCTCGGCCAGCTGGAACACTTCGACCAGCCGCACCGGGTCATCGCGAAACCAGTCATCGCCCGGCGCGCGCAATCGTCCGCCGTCGACGACATAGCCCTTGAATGCGCGCTTGCGCTGGGTCCACCCGGCAAAGAACCCGGTGCGCGGGCGCTTTTTGGCGAATTCCTCGTCAAGATGGGCAAGGAACACGCCGGTCAGGCTGCCGACCCGTTTCACCTGCAGGAAGTAATACTGCATGAAGCGTTCGACCGCGCTTTTGCCGGGACGATCAGCAAATTGCATCCGTTCAGCCACGGCGCGTTGCAGATCGAAGGTCAGGCGATCCTCGGCCCGGTCGGCAAGGATGTGCATGTGGCAGCGCACCGCCAGCAGAAACCCTTCGGCCCGGCGGAAGCTGCGATATTCGGATGCCGTTAGCAGCCCGACATCGACCAGTTCGGCGGCACTGCCGACGCGGTGGACATATTTGCCGATCCAGTAGAGCGTTTGCAGGTCGCGCAGTGCGCCTTTGCCTTCCTTGATGTTGGGTTCAACGACATAGCGGCTATCGCCCATCCGTTTGTGCCGCGCGTCGCGTTCAGCCAGTTTCTGGGTGAGGAACTGGCGTTCGCTGCCCTTGACGACCTCACCCCAGAACCGCGTGCGCAGTTCTTCGTAAAGCACCTGATCGCCCCACACCAACCGCCCTTCGAGCAGCGCGGTGCAGATGGTGAGATCATCCTTCGCCATCCGCATCGTATCGATCACCGTGCGGCTCGAATGGCCGACTTTCAGGCCCAGGTCCCACAGCAGATACAGCATCGCCTCGATCACCTGTTCGCACCACGGCGAACGGCGCATCGGGGTGATGAAGGCGATGTCGATATCCGAATGCGGCGCCATTTCGGCGCGCCCGTATCCGCCCACGGCCAGAATCGCGAGCCGTTCAGCCGCAGTGCGATTGGGGACGGGGTAGAGATGCGTGGTGACGTGATCGTGGATCACCCGCAGCAATTGATCGGTCAGGAAGGAATAGCCGCCGGTGACATCGTGTCCGGCTGAGGGCGCATCCGCCAGCCTGCGCATGAGCTCGGCGCGACCATCGTCAAGCGCGCGGCGCAGCGCCTTGACGATATCACCGCGCGCGCCTTCGCTGTCCTCGGCGAACAGCGCGGCGACCTGCTCTGCCAAGGCGCGCCGGTCAATGATCGCGCGCTGATCGGGGACGCGCCGGGGCTTCATGCCAAGGCGCTCCGCATCAGCCCGCCGACCCGGCGTTTGGAAATGCGACCCGCACAGATCAGCGGATCAGGCCGTCGCCGTGGCATTGATATAACGCGCCTTGACTGCGCGCTTGTCGATCTTCTGCGTGCCGAGCCGGGGCAGCGCCTCGTCAGTGATCCAGATCTGATGTTCGAGCGGCACCTTGAACGGCGCGATCCGTTCGAGCAGGAAGGCGCGCAGCTGTCCGGGGGTGATCGCGGCATGGCCTTCCTTCATCCGGTACACCGCCGCCGGGACTTCGCCAAAGCGTTCATCGGGCAGGCCGAATACCGAACATTCGCCGACATCGTCATGGGCATAGATCGCGTCTTCCACCTCGATGCAGGAGATATTCTCGCCGCCACGGATGATGATGTCTTTCTTGCGGTCGACGATGAACAGGTAGTCGTCTGCGTCGAGATAGCCCAGATCGCCGGTGCGGAAGAATCCGTTGTCGGTAAAGGCCGCCGCGGTTGCCTCGTCATTCTTCCAGTAGCCGCGAAAATTGGCGACCGAACGGATGCAGATCTCGCCCACTTTACCATTGGCAAGTTCATTGCCGGCATCATCCAGAATGCGCAGATCGACCATCGGTTTTGACGGGCGCCCGGTTGAACCCGGCTTGGCGAGGTAATTTTCGTTGAAATTGCCGCAGCCGATGGCGTTGGTTTCTGTCAGACCATAACCCAGCAGCGGAAAGGCACCGGGGAAGGCTTCCTTGATCCGGGTGACGTGTTCAACCGGGCGCGGCGCACCGCCTGCGGCAAAGCTCTTGCACGCCGACAGGTCGTAATTTTCGCGGTCGGGGTGATTGGCGATTTCATAGCTCATCAACGGCACGCCGACGAAATAGGACACCTTTTCCTCTGCCATCAGCCGGATCGCTAGCCCTGCGTCCCATTTGGGCATCAGCACCAGCTTTCGCCCAATCGCGAAGCTTTGCAGCATCAGCGGCACTTCGCCCGTCACATGGAACAGCGGCACCGCGACCAGTGCGCAGGGCTGATCGCTCAACACGTCACCCTGGCTTTCCAGATGCACCTTGGCCATCGCGCTTTGGCAGACATAGTTCATGATGGCGTTGACAACGCCGCGATGATCCGACCACGCGCCCTTCGATTTGCCGGTCGAACCCGAGGTGTATAAGATGGTGGCCATGTCATCCGGGCCAAGCGTGCCCAGCATCGCCATCGCCGCGCTGGTGCCTTCGGGCACGCGCCAGATCTGCGCTAGGCCTTGCGCGGGCTGATTGCTGTGAGTGAACAGCGCGAGCGCAGCCGGATGATCGCGCCCTTCCAGTCGTGCGGCGCGGCCTTCATCAGCCAGCACCAGTTTGCATTCGGCCAGATCGATTGCGTAGGCGAGCTCTTCTCCCGACGAAAAGCCATTGAGCAGCGTCGCGCAGCCGCCCGCCATGATGATCCCCATATAGGCGATGATCCAGTTGGCCGAATTGCGCGCGGCGATACCCACCCGGTCGCCCTTTTCGATCCCGTGATCGTGCACCAGACTTTCCGCCACGCAGGTGGCCGCCGCATAGGTATCGCCAAAGCTGAGCCGCACATCGCCATCGACGAGAAACAGAGCATCTTTGTGTTCATTGGAGAAATACGCAAAATAATGCGCCAGTGTCGGCGGAGCGGCGACGAAGGCAGGCATTTCCACGCCGTCGCGCACAAATGGCGCGGTGGCAAACGGCTGGCCCGGTGCGGTCAGGCCGGTAACGATCGCTTCAAGCGCATTGTCCAGTGGGGTGGGCATGCGGTGTCCTTCCTCTCTCATTTATAAACAAGTCCGGGCGCACATGGAGCGCGTCCCGGGCTGCGTGTCCCAAGCCTTGGTAGCAACCGAGCGCCCCTTCCCCTACCCCGCGCGCTGTGCCAGAAGCGCCAACGCGGCAAGGGCCATGTCCGGCCCGCCGATACGACTTCCCATTGTCATTAAGAGGTTCGCCCCGTGCTGTCACTACTTGCCGTAAGCGGCGCTGCCGATCCGATCTATTGGGCTGAACTGGGCCTGCGGCCGGGGATCGATCTGGGGTTTTTTACGCTGCGGTTCTATTCGCTGGCATACCTGATCGGGGTGATCTTTGCCTATTGGCATACCTCGAAAATGCTCAAGCAGCCCGGCGCACCGATGGCGCAGCGCCATGCCGATGATCTGTTTTTCTATTGCACGCTGGGGGTAATTATCGGCGGGCGGCTGGGCTATGCGGCGTTTTATACAGGGGGGGACACCGGCATCCCCAGCGCCTTCACCGATTTTTCGGGCGATGGTTTTGTCAGTTGGAAATTGCTGCGTTTGTGGGATGGCGGCATGGCGTTTCATGGCGGCCTGCTGGGCGTGGCGGCCGCGATGGCGTGGGTATCATGGCGCGACCGGCTGAATTTCATCCGGGTGGTGGATTATGTCGCGGTCGGCGTGCCGATGGGGATGCTGCTGGGGCGGCTCGCCAATTTCATCAATGGTGAACTGTGGGGGCGGGTGACCGACGTGCCTTGGGCGATGGTGTTCCCCGCCGCCGATGAACTGCCACGCCACCCCAGCCAATTGTATCAGGCCGGGCTGGAAGGGCTGGCGCTGCTGATCATCTTGATGCTGCTGTTCTGGAAAACCCGCGCGCGTTATCACCCCGGCCTGCTGGCGGGGGTGTTCACACTCGGCATCGGAATTGCGCGCTTCGTTAACGAGTTTTTTCGTCAGCCTGATGCACAACTGGCTGACTTTGCCGCCCGGACCGGGCTATCGATGGGCCAATGGCTGACTATACCGCTGATACTGACTGGATTGATTGTCGTGTTCTTCGCGCTGCGGAACAAACCGCTGGCGAGCGGGGGCGTGCAACCGACCTGACCGCCGAGCCGGGGGCCGACGGTGCGCGCGCGTGGAAAAGCGCGCTACGGCTGATCGATCCCGAGCCTGAGGCTGATCGCGAAGCGGCGCGCGCGGCGGCAGAAGCTGCCGCCCGCGCCAAGGCGAATGCCGAAGCCAAGGCGCTTGCCGAGCAGCAAGCCCGCGAACAGGCCCAAGCCGAGGCGGAGGCACAGGCCAAAGCGGAGGCAAAGGCCAAAGCCGCCGCCGAAGCGCAGGACAAGGCCCGCCGCGAAGCCGAAACACGCCGGAAAGCCGAAGCCGAGGCCAAGGCTCGCGCGGAACGCGAAGCCCGCGAACGGGCTGCCGCCGAAGCCAAGGCCAAGGCAGAAGCAAAAGCTAAGGCAGAAGCAAAGGCTAAGGCGGACGCCGAGGCCAAGGCCAAGGCTAAGGCTAAGGCAGAGGCCGAAGAAAGGGCACGCAAGGAAACCGAAGCAAAGGCCAAAGCAGCGGCCAAAGCCAAGGCCGAGGCTGAAGAGCAAGCTCGCTGCAAGGCCGAAGCTGAGGCCAAGGCCGCCGCCGAGGAACAAGCTCGCCGCGAAGCCGAAGCGCGTAAACAAGCCGAAGCCGAAGCGCGCGCCAAAGCCAAGGCCGTCGCAGAAGCAAAAGCCCGCTCGGCAGCAGAGGAGAAAGCGCGCCGCGCAGCCGAGGCGCGCGCTGAACGCGAGGCTCGTGAAAAGGCAGCTGCCGAGGCCAAGGCCGCTGCTGAAGCCAAAGCCAAGGCAGAAGCCGAAGAGCGCGCCCGTCTGGAAGCCGAAGCTGCCGAAGCCGCTGCCTTGGCCGCCGCCCAAAAAGCCGCCGCCCAACAAGCCGCCGCCCAAGAAGCCGCCGCAGAGCAAGCCGCCGCCGAAGAACAGGCTCGGCTCGAAGCCGAAGTCGCCGCGCGCGCCAATGTCGACGTCGGCAAGACCCTGCGCCGCCTGATCCGCGAAACCGGCCCGATCAGCCTTGCGCATTACATGGGCGAAAGCAACGCGCGCTATTATGCCAGCCGCGATCCGCTGGGCGACCAAGGCGATTTCATCACCGCGCCCGAAGTCACCCAGATGTTTGGCGAACTGGTCGGGCTATGGCTGGCGGATCTGTGGGTGCGGATGGGCAGCCGCAAACACATCCACTTTGTCGAACTTGGCCCCGGCCGCGGCACGCTGGCGCGCGATGCGCTGAGCACGGCGGCGCGCTATGATTTCGCGCCGCAGGTGCATTTTGTCGAAACCTCAGCGACCTTGCGCAGGCTCCAGCGTGAGATATTTCCCGGCTGCCATCACCACCACGATCTTTCGACCTTGCCCGATGATGCCCCGCTGCTGGTTGTCGCCAACGAATTTTTCGATGCATTGCCGATCCATCAACTGGTGCGCTCGGCAGACGGCTGGTTTGAACGGGTAGTCGGGCTGGAAGGCGACGCCTTCACCTTTGGCACGGGCAAGGAGCGGATGGATCACCTGGTGCCATCAGGCTGGGCGCGCGCCAGTCAGGGATCGATGATCGAAACCAGTCCGGCGGCCGTAGCGGTGATGGGCGAACTTGCGCAGCGCCTGACCAATCAAGGGGGGGCGGCGCTGATCATCGATTATGGCCAGACCGAATTGCGCGCCGGATCGACCTTGCAGGCGCTCAAGGCGCATCAGAAGGTCGATGTCTTCGCGCATCCGGGTGATGCGGATATCACCGCGCATGTTGATTTCGAACTGCTCCAGCAGATCGCCCGTCAGCACGGCGCTGACGTGATGGGGGTGCAGATGCAGGGCGAATGGCTCCGCCAGATGGGGATCGACACGCGGCTGGAAGCGCTCCAGCGGCGCAACCCCAAAGAGGCAGACAAGCTCAAACGCCAACGCGATCGGCTGGTGGAATCAACCCATATGGGCACCTTGTTCAAAGTGCTCGGTATGTGCGGGCGGCGCTGGCCGTTCGGGGTGGGGTTTGAATAAGGCCTTGATACTCGGCCTGATCTAAATCCCCGCTTTTACCGCCAATTGTGCCGCCGCCGCCTTGGGCGTCATTTTCGCCGCATCCTCACGGTCAACCGCAAGGTTGGCCTCGCGCATCGCCTCAACGCTGATCGCGCCGATCAGCGGGGTTAGCGCGGCGATCACGCCTTGATCCTGCGCAATCCGGGGCGACAGCATCAGCATCGCGTCATAGCTCGGCAGCGCGCCCTTGGGATCAGCCAGCACCAACAGCCTGTCAGCCGCGATCCGCCCATCGGAGGTATAGGCGCTGATCACATCCGCCTCACCCGATTGGAGCGCATTATACATAAACGTCGGCGCGAAATTGCGCGTTCCGGCGAAGCGCAAGCCATAGGCATCGCGCACCGCGATCCATTCGGGCCGCTCGAAAAACTCCGGGTCGCCGCCGACGGTGAGACGCGGCGCGACGGCGACCAGATCGGTGAGCGAGGCCACCCCCAATTCCGCCGCCCGATTCTCGCGCATGGCGAAGGCATAGGCGTTTTCAAACCCCAGACGGCCCAGCACCTTGACCCCGTTTGTCTGCCACTCCCATTCGCGGATCGCGTCATACATCGCCTCACGCCCCGGATTGTCCGCACGTTTGAGGTAATTCGTCCAGACCGTGCCGGTGTAATCGACCGAAATGTCTATGGCGGAGGACGCGACTGCAGAATGCACCACCGCGCTGCCCAGCCCGTCGCGATATTCGACCGCGTGACCCGCTGCCTCCAGCCGCGCGCCGATCAATTGGGCGAGGATATATTGCTCGGAAAATTGCTTGGAGGCGATGACGATCCGGCGGTCGTCGCTGCCTGCGCCCTGCGCCCACAGCGCGGCGAGGATGCCCAGCATTACCACCGCCACCCCGCCAAAGGTCTGGATGCGCGAACGCTTGGCCAGCCCGACCTCGATCACCCACAGCAGGTTATCCGCCGCCAGCGCCAGCCCCGCGCTTGCCACACAGCCCGCCAGCACCAGCGCCCAGTTCTGGGTTTGCAGCCCGGCGAAGATCGGATCGCCAAGGCTCGGCTGCCCGATGGTGGTGGCAAGCGTCGCTGCGCCAATTGTCCACACCGACGCCGTGCGGATGCCCGCCATGATGAAGGGCGCGGATAGCGGTGCTTCGACCAGCGCCAGTTTCTGCCAGCGGGTCATGCCGACGCCGTCTGCCGCCTCCAGCACGCCGGGGTCGAGATTGGCCTGCGCCGTCACCGCGTTGCGCAGGATCGGCAGCAGCGCATAGAGCGTCAGCGCCATCAGCGCGGGCAGGAAGCCCAAGGTCGGCAGGCCTTCACCGAACACTGCGCGCAACGACAGCAGCAGCGGGAAAAACAGCGCCAGCAGCGCCAACGCGGGGATGGTTTGCACCAGACTCGCCAGCCCCAAGGTGATCCGCGCCACCACCGGCGAACGGCTGGCCCACACCGCCATCGGCAGCGCAATCAGCATGGCGAGCCCGATCGCGCTGGCTGAAAGCACTACGTGCGCGGCGAGCTTGTCACCCAGGCCGGGGAGGATGTCCCAGATATCGTTCACGCCAACCGGCCTTCCATCGCGGCGAGCCGTTCGGCCTGTTCGCGCGGGACAGCGACGAGACCCTGCGCCACGTCGCCGCCTTCCCCCGCCAGCAGAGCACGCGGGGTTTCATCGGCGACAATCCGCCCGCCATCCATCACCAGCACCCGGTCTGCCAGCAACAAGGCCTCGGCCATGTCATGCGTCACCATTACCGTGGTGAGGCCCAGCGCCCCGTGCAGTTCGCGCACCTTGTTGCCAAGCGCCGCGCGGGTGACGGGATCAAGCGCGCCGAAGGGTTCATCCATGATCAGCAGCTCCGGCTCCCCCGCCAGCGCCCGCGCCACCCCGACCCGCTGGCGCTGTCCGCCGCTGAGTTCATCGGGCATCCGGCGCGCCATCGCAGGATCGAGTTCGACCAGCGCCAGCAGTTCGGCGATCCGTTCAGGCGGAAGCTTTTCGCCCGCAAGGCGCGGCCCGATGGCGATGTTTTCGCCCACCGGGAAATGCGGGAACAGGCCCACCCCCTGAAACACATAACCGACCCGGCGGCGCAGGCGCGCAGGGTTGAGGGCGCTCACATCCTCACCGCCGAACAGCACCCGGCCTTCGGTTGGCGCAACCAGCGTGTTGACCGTTTTGAGCAGCGTCGACTTGCCCGATCCCGATGCGCCCACCAGCGCCACGAAACTGCCCGCCGCAATGACGCAGGTAACGCCGCCGACCGCGGTGATATCGCCAAAGCGGCAGATCACGCGATCGAACAGCAGAATGGGGGCGGCGGCAGTCATCGGCGCGGGGTTAGCGGTGATCAGGCGATTGTGCCAGCTTTGCCCGATTGGCCTTTGCAGCGCCGCTTGCTATGCGCATTGCCAGAACAATCATTACACCGCCGGGAACAAATCATGCGCGCCACCCCCGATTTCGACTTCCAGCTTGGCGAGGCCGCCGAGATGATCCGCGACACCACCGCGCGCTTCGCCGATGAACAGATCGCGCCGCTGGCGGAACGCACAGACCGCGAAGACCGCTTCCCGCGCGAGCTGTGGGAACCGATGGGGGCATTGGGCCTGCACGGCATAACGGTTGAGGAAGAATGGGGCGGGCTGGGGCTGGGCTACCTCGAACACGTGATCGCGGTCGAGGAAGTCAGCCGCGCTTCGGCCAGCGTCGGCCTGTCCTATGGCGCGCATTCCAACCTGTGCCTCAACCAGATCCGCCGCTGGGGGAATGACGAGCAGAAGGCGAAATACCTCCCCAAACTGATCTCTGGCGAACACGTCGGCAGCCTCGCCATGTCCGAAGCGGGCGCGGGTAGCGACGTGGTTTCGATGAAGCTGAAGGCCGAGGAAGTGCAGGGCGGATACGTCCTCAACGGCACCAAGTTCTGGATCACCAACGCGCCCGAGGCCGATACGCTGGTGGTCTATGCCAAGACCGATGGCCACGCGGGCAGCCGCGGCATCACCGCCTTCCTGATCGAAAAGGGCGACGAGGGCTTCGCCATCGGCCAGAAAATCCACAAGGTCGGCATGAAAGGTTCCCCCACCGCCGAGCTGGTGTTCAGCGATTGCTTCATCCCCGAAGACCGCATCATGGGGCCGCTGAACGGCGGCGTCGGCGTGCTGATGAGCGGACTTGATTACGAGCGCGTGGTGCTCGCCGGGTTGCAGCTCGGCATCATGCAGGCGTGCCTCGACACGGTGATCCCCTATCTGCGCGAGAGGAAGCAGTTCGGAAAGGCGATTGGGTCGTTCCAGCTGATGCAGGCCAAGGTCGCCGATATGTATGTCGCCCTGCAATCGGCGCGCGCCTACACCTATGCGGTGGCCAAGGCGTGTGACGCCGGACAGACCACGCGGTTCGATGCGGCAGGCGTGATTTTGCTCGCGAGCGAAAACGCCTTCAAGGTCGCCGCCGAAAGCGTGCAGGCGCTGGGCGGGGCGGGCTACACCACCGACTGGCCGGTGGAACGCTATATGCGCGATGCCAAGCTGCTCGACATCGGCGCAGGCACGAACGAGATCAGGCGAATGCTGATCGGACGCGAATTGATTGGAGCAGCAGGATGAGCGGCGACGAAGATTACGTTTACGACGAAGCGAGCGGCGAATGGATGGCTGCGTCGGAATTGGCGGCCAAACAGGCGGCGGAAAACCGGGTCGAGGTGCGCGATGCGGTCGGCAACATCCTTGCGGATGGTGACGCGGTGACGCTGATCAAGGACTTGGACGTCAAGGGCGCGGGCCAGACGCTCAAGCAAGGCACCCTGATCAAATCGATCCGCCTGACCGGCGACGCGCAGGAAATCGACTGCAAATATCCCGGCATCAAGGGCCTCGTGCTACGCGCCGAATTTGTGCGGAAACGGTAATGTTCTGCCTTGGCTATCTTGTCACCCTGAACTTGTTTCAGGGTCCATCCCGCGAACAAGAGCCTTCGGTGCGGACGGAGATATGGATGCTGAAACAAGTTCAGCATGACGGAGAGTTTTAGAATGACCGCCCCCACCCTCACCTCGAAACTCGACCGCGAAAGCCCGGAGGCCACGGCCCGCTTCGCGCATAATCAGGCGCTGGCGCAGCAGCTTCGCGCCGCTGTGGCCGAAGCCGCGCTCGGCGGGCCGGAGAAGCATCGCGAACGCCACGTGTCGCGCGGCAAATTGCTCCCACGAGAACGCGTGGAGCGGCTGCTCGATCCCGGCTCGCCGTTCCTTGAGATCGGGCAGCTCGCCGCCAACGGGATGTACGAAGGTGACGTCAACGGCGCCTCGATCATCTGCGGGGTGGGGCGCGTTTCGGGGCGGCAGTGCATGATCGTGTGCAATGATGCGACCGTGAAGGGCGGCACCTATTATCCGATGACGGTCAAGAAACACCTGCGCGCGCAAGAAATCGCGCAAGAGAACCGCCTGCCGTGCATCTATCTGGTGGACTCCGGCGGGGCAAACCTGCCGCATCAGGCGGAGGTCTTCCCCGACCGCGACCACTTCGGGCGGATCTTCTTCAATCAGGCCAATATGAGCGCGCTCGGCATCCCGCAGATTGCCTGCGTGATGGGGTCTTGCACCGCCGGGGGCGCATACGTTCCCGCCATGTCGGATGAGAGCGTGATTGTCCGCAACCAAGGCACGATCTTCCTCGCCGGGCCGCCACTGGTGAAGGCTGCGACGGGCGAGGAGATCAGTGCCGAGGATTTGGGTGGCGGCGATCTGCACGCCAGAAAATCGGGCGTGGTCGATCACCTTGCCGAGAATGATGAGCACGCGCTCACCATCGTGCGCGATATTGTCTCGCATTTGGGAATCCCCACGAAGGTGGGGACCTCAGGCGGCAGTGTGCTTTCGCCTGAGGCCCCCGCCTTCGCGGGGGTGCGCCCGCCGAAATACGACGCGGATGATCTCTACGCCCTCATCCCCGATGATGTGCGCGCGCCCTATGATGTGAAAGAAGTGATCGCGCGGCTGGTCGACGGCAGCGAGTTCCACGAGTTCAAACAACACTACGGTTCCACGCTGGTGTGCGGTTTTGCCCATATCTGGGGGATGCCCGTCGCGATCCTCGCCAATAACGGCGTGCTGTTCAGTGAAAGCGCACAGAAGGGCGCGCATTTCATCGAACTCGCCTGCCAGCGCCGCATTCCGCTGCTGTTCCTCCAGAATATCAGCGGCTTCATGGTCGGCGGAAAATACGAGGCGGAAGGGATTGCCAAGCATGGCGCAAAGCTCGTCACCGCCGTGGCCACCGCGACCGTGCCGAAAGTCACCGTGGTGATCGGCGGCAGCTTTGGCGCGGGCAATTACGGCATGTGCGGGCGGGCCTATTCGCCGCGTTTCATGTTCACCTGGCCCAATGCACGCATCTCGGTGATGGGCGGCGAGCAGGCGGCATCCGTACTCGCCACCGTCCACCGCGACGCGGACTCGTGGGACGCTGACCAGACCGAAGCCTTCAAGGCCCCGATCCGCCAGAAATACGAGGATGAAGGCAACCCCTACTACGCCACCGCGCGGCTGTGGGACGACGGCGTGGTCGACCCGGCGCAGACCCGCGATGTGCTGGGGCTTGCGCTGGCGGCGTGTCTTGAGGCACCTATTGCAGAAGCGCCTCGCTTTGGCGTGTTCAGGATGTGATGGGATGATAGAAGGTTCAACGGCATTCGTTCTTATTGTTTTTGGCTATTTATTTTATCGGTCGGCGGATCAAGAAGCCAAATTTTCCCACATTCATTGGGTTGTACTTGGAATTCGCTCTAGACGTGACCTGTTAGAGGGCGTTGGTAAGCATGAGGAAGCGAAAGGTCTCGGTCTACTTGCAAATGAACTTAGTTCTGCTGCTGGCCGTCTTTCACTGAAGGTTGCAAGCAGCCCCGATGCTTCGTTGCGAGCTTCGAAAGCTATTATGCTCGTTAATGGCGACGATTTTCTTTCGAAACTGGGCCTCCTTCCTGGATCAGCGGCTTTCTTGCCAACGAAGAATGCATTGCGCTGGCTTGCCAGCAAAGTCAGCTGATTAAGCTGAAACCCCCACACCGCCACTTGCGTATCTCCCTCGATTGCGGGCAGACACGTATCGGAAGAGGGGCCAGACATTGCCGCACACCGTCATTCGCGAACCCACGCTGCTCTCGCGCATCGTGCGCCGGATCATTCTCGCCATCTGGCGCCTCAGGGGCTGGAAGATCGATGGCGGCCTGCCCCGGCACCTGAAAAAATACGTGATCGCAGGCGCGCCGCATACTTCCAACTGGGATTTCGTGTTCTTCACCGGCGCGACTCACGAAGAAGGCGTGAAGCCCAACTTCATGGGCAAGCACACACTGTTCACCGGCATCATGCGCAACTTCATGCTCGACATGGGCGGCATCCCGATTGATCGCCGCAAGAGCGCCAACGCCACCGAACAGGTCGCCGCCGAATTCGCTGTCCGTGATGAACTGGCGCTGGTGATCGCCTGCGAGGGCACCCGCAAGAGCGATGGCAAGTGGCGTTCGGGCTTCTACCATATCGCGCGCGCGGCGAACGTCCCGATCGTCCCCGCCTTTGCCGATAATGCCAACCTGATCGTCAGCTTCGGCCCGCCAATGCTGCCGACCGGCAATTATGGTGAGGACTTGCTGAAAATCGCCGAATGGTTCCGCGCAAAGCTGCCCGATTACGAGCGGTTCAAAGTGCTTGAACAGCAGGCGCGCGATATTATCGCGGGCAAGAACGACGTTTGAACTGCCGAAAGCCGCTCAAATCGACCAACCGCCCTGTTTCGCCGCACAAATGGCACGTCGCGCCCTTTAAGCCAGCGGCCACTTCGCCTATGTTGAATCCCAGCAAGGAGGCGCGCTGACCCATGGCTCTCAACCCCACCCTACGCGAGGAAGAGCGTGAGCGGATTGCGCGCCATGTGCTCGATCTGGTGAAAGCGCGCGGATCAGAGATCCCGTGGACTATCGCCATGGCCGAAAGCGGGCTGACGCGCGCACGGTTCGAAGCACTGTTTGCCGATTATGACGATCTGTTCGATGCGGTCGCCCAGACCTGGCTTGCCCCGCATATGGCGGTGATGGAGGAGGTGCTGGCGAGCAATCTCCCGCCTCCGCGCAAGATGTTCGAATTCTTCCGCCGTCGCTTCACCATATCGCAGGCGCGGTTCCGCGAAGACCCGGAACATTTCACTATCCTGTGCGAAATGGGCGCTGCCAATTTTGAAAAGGTGCGTTCCTATGTCGATCTGGCCGATCACTACCTGTGCGAGCTGATTGCAGAAGCCCAGGCCGAAGGGTTCTTTGCGGGGCTGGAAATTGATGAGGCGCTGTCGCTGATCAATCAGATGATGTCCAACTACACCCTGCCCGATGCGCTGATCTATCTCGGTGAGAAGCTGACCGAGCAGAAACTCGCACGGATCGTCGACACGATGTTCATCGGCTTGTCGGGCGAGACCGGCACGGATGCTTCGGGTGTCAACACGCTGAAAGTGGCGTCGTTCTGAAAGCGATTTATATCAGCGCGCTGAGATGCTTGCGCATCACGCGCTGGAAATGCGCGGGGCGCCGCACGGGCTTGACCAAAGCGCGATAAGTCAGGCTCATCGAGCTTTGGTATTAGTCCCGGCGGAACTGCAGCACATTGGCGGGCCGTTTGGGCGGCGGCGGGCGCAGGCGCTGTTCGGCGAGCGCATATTTGAGCGCCGCGCCCACCATCAGCGCCGATACCAGCAGGATCGCCGCCGCCCAGAACCAGTGAGGCAGGCCCATTTCCGCAGCGATTTGTCCGGTGTCTGACAGTATTGACTGACCCTCGATCACCGCTTGTTCGGTGAACAGGTAATGGAAATCGCGCAGCATGCTCATCGCGCCCAGCACACCTAAGAATTGCAGGGTAAAGCGCACGAACCCAGGCGAAGCGCGCCATGCAACCAGCACCAACACCGCAGCCACCAGCGGCAACATGGTATAGCCGACTGGCGACCGCACCCAGATCGCCACGCTCGCCATAATCGCCGCCGCCGATAGCCACAGTACGGGTCGCCACAGCCGCGGATGCGCGCTGGCGACGATCAGAAGGGCGCCGACCACGCTCGGCGCCAATGGCCCGCCGGCAGCAATCGCGGCGAGCGTGAAGCGTGAGGCATCAGCCGCGACCTGGCTCTGCGCGACGCCCGAACCACTGGCAAAGATCATCAATTGCTGAAATTGCTGCCCCAGCGCCAGCGCCGTCAGCCCATGGCCCATTTCGTGAAACCAGGTTGTCAGGATGGCGAAGGGATAGATCAGATAGGTGCCAAATGGCAGCGCAGGCAGCATCACCACCACCAACCCGGCCAGCACCAGCCGACCGACCGCTTCGCCCTGACTGCCGGGGGTAACAAGCGATCGCATCGGCCTCAGCCAGCCTCGGCAGGCGAGGGCCCTGCGCCCCTGTCCCCTGTGCCCTTGCCCCTTGCGTCCTTATCATCGGCATTCGGAACCCGCCCGGTCGCATCGACCGCGATTCGCAGTGCTTCCTCGTCCTCGTCACGCTGTTCGCGCAGGATCGACCAGCTGGCCAGAAACAGACCGGCGACCAGCGGGCCGAGGACAATTCCCGAAAACCCGGCCATGCTGATCCCGCCCAATGTGGTGATGAGGATGATCCAGTCAGGAATACCAGTATCGCGCCCGACCAGTATCGGGCGCAGCACATTATCGGCCGATGAGATGATGAAGAACCCGGTCAGCAGCACGAACAGGCCCTGCCAGTAATCACCGATCAACAGCAGATACAGGCCCGCCGGCAACCACACCGCGCCCGATCCGATCACCGGAACCAGCGCGAAAATCGCCATGATCACCCCGAACAACAGTGCCGATGGCACGCCCGCAATCATCAGCGTGATCGTGCCCAGCGCGCCCTGCACCAACGCCACCACGCCGGTGCCCTTGATGGTCGCGCGCACGATCCCGAGGAACCGTTCAGACAGACGTTCGGCAATGCTGCGTTCAACCGGGATCGCCCGCAGCACCGTTCGCCCGATCCGTTCGCCATCGCGCAGCAGGAAATACATTACATAAAGCGCGACGCCGAACGACAGGAGGAAGCCGAGTGCGCCGCTGCCGATCGAAACCGCCTGACCGGCAATCATCCCGGCGCTTTCGCTGAGCAATTCCTGTATTCGCGCCTGGACATTCGCCATGTCGGCCCAGCCGCTGCGGTCAAATGCTTCCTGCGCGGTTGCCGGCAGCATGTTGTAAACAGAATTGAACAGCGCAGCCAGATCGACCGGTTGCTGCTGCAAGGCGGCGACCAGCCTGATCGCTTGCTGCGCCACCAGCGCGGCAATCCACAGCGCGGGAACCATCACAACGAAGAAGATCACCAGCAGCGATACCCCCGCCGCCGGATTGCGCCGCCCGCCCATTCGCCGCAGGATATTGCGATACAGCGGCTGGAACATGATCGCTGCCAGCCCCGCCCACAATAGCGGCTGGGCAAACGGCAAGATGATGACAGCCATCAGCAGGCTGACCACCGCAAGGATTATCAGGAAGCTTGCGTGCTGCAATTCCTCGGTGCGGTGCGGCTGTTGATTCATGGCCTTCGGTTCGTTCCCTGTAAGTGCCTAAACGTCGAGGTTCGCCACGTTGAGCGCGTTGTCCTGAATGAATTCGCGGCGCGGTTCGACGATGTCACCCATCAACCGGGTAAAGATTTCGTCGGTGACGTCGGCATCCTCGACCTTGACCTGCAATAGCGCGCGATTGTCGGGATCGAGCGTGGTTTCCCACAATTGTTCCGCGTTCATCTCGCCCAGCCCCTTATAGCGGCTGATCGAAAGGCCTTTGCGACCGGCGGCGAAGATCGCATCGAGCAGCTGCGTCGGGCGGCTGATCGAACCGTCAAACGTGGCGGCAGGCGCGGGGGCGGCTTCCTCAGCCTCGCCGGCCAGCGGATCATCGTTGACGGGTGCCGTTTCCGGCTCCTCAGCGGCGGCATCGCCTGCGCGCACCAGCTGAACGGGCGAGGCGTAGGCATCGGCCTGCGCGGCGGCGAGGTTGTGAAGCTTGTGCGCTTCGGTGCTGGACAGGAAGCGCGCGTCGATTTCGTGCACATCAGTGACCCCGCGCCACAGACGCTCGAAAATCACCGAGCCATCGTCGCGCAGCGATGCGCTCCACCGGGCTTCGCGGTCGCCCGCACCCAGTCGTCCGGCGGCGCGCGCTAGTGCGGCAGTCAGCGCTTCTCCCGCCAGCCCCGGTTCGAGCGCGCCGACCAGCGCCATCTGTTCGACAATCCCGCTATCATAGCGGCGCGGCACGAAGGTCAGCAGGTTCTTCAATCGCAGCGCCTGATCCACCAGCGTGCGCAAATCCGCTCCGCCGCGTGCGCCGTCTGCGGTTTCCAGCACCCGGCCTTGTAGCCCGGCATCGACGAGATAGCGATCGAGCGCAGGCTGATCCTTCAGGTAAACCTCGCTGCGCCCCTTGGCGACCTTGAACAGCGGCGGCTGGGCGATGAACAGGTGCCCGGCGCGGATGATGTCGGGCATCTGGCGGTGGAAGAAGGTGAGCAGCAGCGTGCGGATATGCGCGCCGTCGACATCGGCGTCGGTCATGATCACGATCTTGTGATAGCGCAGCTTTTCCAGATTGAATTCATCGCGGATACCGGTGCCCATCGCCTGGATCAGCGTGCCGACTTCCTTGGACGAAATGATCCGGTCAAACCGCGCACGTTCGACATTCAGGATCTTGCCCTTCAATGGCAGGATCGCCTGCGTCTTGCGGTCACGGCCCTGTTTGGCGCTGCCACCGGCAGAATCGCCTTCGACCAGGAACAGTTCGGACTTGGCGGGATCGCGTTCCTGGCAATCGGCCAGCTTGCCGGGCAGGCTGGCGATGCTCATCGCGCCCTTGCGGCTCATTTCGCGGGCGCGGCGGGCGGCTTCGCGCGCGGCGGCGGCATCGATCACCTTCTGGATGATCGAGCGGGCATCCGCCGGATTTTCCTCCAGCCATTCGCTCATCTTCTCACCCATCAGCGCCTCCAGCGGCTGGCGCACTTCGGAGGAGACGAGCTTGTCCTTGGTCTGGCTGCCAAACTTGGGATCGGGCAGTTTCACGCTGACAATCGCGGTCAGGCCTTCGCGCATATCCTCACCCGACAGGCTGACCTTTTCCTTCTTCAACATACCCGAACGCTCAGCATAATTATTGAGCGTGCGGGTCAGCGCGGCGCGGAACGCGGCGAGGTGCGTGCCGCCGTCGCGCTGCGGGATGTTGTTGGTGAAGGCGAGCACGTTTTCGTAATAGGAATCGTTCCATTCCAAGGCGACATCGATCCCGATGCCGTCTTTTTCCGCCGAGACCGAAATCGGGTCGGGGATCAGTGCCTGCTTGTTGCGGTCGAGATATTTGACGAAAGCCGCGATCCCGCCTTCGTAATAAAGGT
Organism: Alphaproteobacteria bacterium HGW-Alphaproteobacteria-7; assembly: GCA_002842735.1. Lineage (GTDB taxonomy): Bacteria > Pseudomonadota > Alphaproteobacteria > Sphingomonadales > Sphingomonadaceae > Erythrobacter. The sequence goes on from PHEB01000002.1 coordinate 100,984, forward strand.
CATGTTCGAGCACGTCCTCGTGCCGCAGATCGCGCAGCTTGATCCGCACGCCCGAATTGAGGAACGCCAACTCGCGGTAACGGTGTTCGAGCTTTTCGAAATCGTACTCGGTGACGTTCTTGAAGGTGTCGTGGCTGGCCTTGAAGGTGACGCGGGTGCCTTTCTTTAGGCCATTATCGTCGCCGTTGCTGGCAACCGGCGGCGCATCGCCGGTGACGACCAGCGGGGCGACCGCATCGCCGTGTTCAAACCGCATCCAGTGCGACTTGCCCTCACGCCAGATCACCAGTTCGAGCCATTCGGAAAGCGCGTTGACCACCGACACGCCGACGCCGTGGAGACCGCCGGAAACCTTGTAGGCATTATCGTCAGAAGTGTTTTCAAACTTCCCGCCGGCGTGCAGCTGGGTCATGATGACTTCGGCGGCGGAGACGCCTTCTTCGGTGTGCATCCCGGTGGGAATACCGCGCCCGTTGTCTTCGACAGACACAGAACCATCGGGGTTCAGTTCGATCAGCACGAGGTCGCAGTGCCCCGCCAGCGCCTCGTCAATCGCGTTGTCGCTGACTTCGAACACCATGTGGTGCAGGCCGCTGCCATCGTCGGTATCGCCAATATACATGCCGGGGCGTTTGCGCACTGCGTCGAGGCCCTTAAGGACCTTGATCGAATCCGCGCCGTAGTCACCCATTTGCTTCTGGTTCATAGGTGTGCTGGCGGGACTGTCGGGAGGGGTTTCGCTCATACCGATCATATAGGCACGAGGGGGCCGTTCCGGAAGCCGCAGTGGCGGCTTTCATCCACAGGCGAATTCGTTATGACAGCCTCGAAGTCATCTGGGAGTGCTGACATGAAGAAGCCGATTACCGCCCTTGCCGCTGCCGCACTGGTCGCGACGCCGCTGGCAGCACAGACGCCAACCGGCACCATGGGCGATTTGCGCCCCGACCAGCAGCAGTTCTTTGCTCTTTATAAGGAGCTGGTTGAAACCGACACCACGGTGTCCAGCGGCAGTTGCACCCAGGCATCGGCGCAGATCGCCACCCGGCTCAAGGCAGCGGGCTTTGCTGATGACCAGATCATCCAGTTTTCGGTTCCCGAGCACCCCAAGGATGGCGGGCTGGTAGCGGTGCTGCCGGGTACGTCAAAGTCGCTCAAGCCGATGCTGCTGCTCGCCCACATCGACGTGGTCGAAGCCAAGCGCGAAGATTGGGTGCGCGAACCGTTCAAGCTGATCGAGGAAGGTGGCTATTATTACGCGCGCGGGATCGCCGACGACAAGTTCATGGCCGCAACCTGGGCTGATGCGATGATCCGGCTGAAGGAGGCCAACGCCAAGCCCAAGCGCACGATCAAAATGGCGCTGACCTGCGGTGAGGAGACCGACACCGCATTCAATGGGGCGCAATACCTGTCCACCCAAAAGCGCGACCTGATCGATGCCGCGTTCGCACTCAATGAAGGCGGCGGCGGGCGCACCGATGGCAAGGGCCATCTGATGGTTCAGACGGTGCAGGTCGGCGAAAAGGTCTATCAGGATTATAAGCTGGTGGTGACCAATCCGGGCGGGCACAGCTCACAGCCGGTGCCCGACAACGCGATCTACCGCATGGCGGAGGCGCTCGAAAAGATCGGTGCGCACGAATTTCCAGCCGAGCTCAACGACACCACCCGCGCCTTCTTCGCCAAGGCGGGCGCTTTGCGGCCCGACGCACTGGGCAAGGCGATGGTCGCGCTGACCGAGAACCTCGACAACCCAGAGGCGATGGCGCTGGTCAACAAGGACAAAGCGATGCATTCGATGCTGCGCACGACCTGCGTGGCGACGATGATCGAAGGCGGGCATGCGGTCAATGCGCTGCCGCAGCGGGTCGAAGCGAACGTCAACTGCCGGATTTTCCCCGGCCATAGCCCCGCCGAAATCAAGGATCAGCTGGCCGCTGTGGTCGATGACAACGCGGTCGCGATTTCGTTCGCGCGGGCTGACAAGCTGATCGCCACATCCCCGCCGCTCGATCCCGCAATCATCGGTCCGATGGAAGCGCTGGCGGCGAAGTATTTTCCCGGCGTGCCGGTGATCCCGGCCATGTCGACCGGAGCGACCGATGCAGTTTACATCGGCGGTGCGGGGATCCCCACCTACGGCGTTCCCGGCGCATGGGGCGATCCTGACGGCAATGGTGCCCATGGCCTCAACGAACGGCTTGAGGTCAAGGCGGTCTATACCGGACGCGATTATCTGTTCGACCTGGTCAAGGCGTTGGCGAATCCGAAATAAACTGGCGGCTCACTCCGCCGGTTTGGCGGGCGGCCAGTTGAACGGTCGCCCAAATGCTTCGCGAAAATGCACCGCGCCTTGCCAGATCGTCGCGTCGAACAGCGGCATCATCCCGGCGCGGGTGGCGGCGTCAAACTGGGTTTCGTGGCACTGCGCAGCGGCGCTGGCGGCGGCGAGATCGGCGGGGGTGTAGGCGATGCTTTCGGTCAGCAGCGCGGGGTCGGTGGTGGCCCATTGCGCCATTTCGGGCACCGGCGGCAAGCGTCCGGCGGGGATGCCGACATAAAGCAGCTTGGGGCGGGTCGCGGCGGGCATGGCCTGCACGACCTGTGTGGCAAGCGCGCTCACCATGCGGTGGTCGGCGTGGCCATAGCCGCCATCGGGGCCCCAGGTGAGGGCGATGTCAGCATCAGCGATTTGCGCGGATATTGAGGCAATAAGCGTGTCCGCTTGGGCCGCCTTTCCGCGTGCTTCCTGCCATAGCCGTCCGTCACCCCAGCCAAGGTTGTCTAAAAACGAAACCCCCAGTGCCGTGGCTGCGCACTGCGCCTCTTGGCGGCGGATCTTCGCCAACTGTTCGCCCGGAGCAAGATCGGAAACGCCCGGCCCGGCATCGCCCGCAGTGGCATGGATGATGGTGACAAAATGGCCCTGCCGCGACAGCGCAGCGAGCGCGGGGGCCATCGGCAGTTCGTCATCAGGATGCGCCAGCACGGCGGTCACCCGAAAATGCTCGGCAACCTGTTCCTGTCCGCGCCCCGCCGCCGGGGTTATCGCCAATGCGGCCAGCGCCGCCACTATTGCTTGCCGGATCATCATCACCCTCCTTTCAAACCCTTTGCGCTTGGCTTTGGCCCGGTTATGCAGATTCGCATGAATACAGCAATCATGACCGCCCGCCTCGCCGAACCCTTCGGCTCCTTCCTCGATATCCTGATGGAATGGTCGCAGATCAAGGGGGATGACCTCGCCTTGGTGGACGAGCGACGCGAAGTGCATTGGGCCGAACTGGCTGAGCTGGTCGAGCGGCTGGCGGCGCGGCTGGTTGAGACCGGATTGCAGCGCGGGCAATCGGTGGCGATCCTGGGCACCTCCAGCGTCGAATACGCGCTGGTGTTCCTCGCCGCGGTGCGCGCGGGCGGGGTGGCTGCGCCGCTCACCACCAGCGCTTCGCCCGAACAGCTTGCGGGCATGGCGAAGGATTCGGGCGCGATCCATCTGTTCATCGACGCGGCCAAGGCGGCGGAACTCGGCCCCGATTTCATGGCTGACCTGATCCGCGTGCCCTTGGAGTCGATCGATCAGTGGATGGCGCCTACGGGAACCTGCGCGCCCGCCTTTACGCCCGATCCCAAAGATCCGTTCAACATCATCTATTCCAGCGGCACCACCGGCATTCCCAAGGGAATCGTCCATTCGCACCAGATGCGCTGGCGGCAGTTCGCGACGACCGCGTTGTCCTTTCTGGAAGCCGGAATCGCTGTCCGCTCGCTCGCTTCTACCCCGCTCTATTCCAACACCACGATGGTGGCGTTTCTGCCGGTGCTGCTGGCGGGCGGCTGTGTGCGGGTGATGGGCAAGTTCGATTGCGCCAAATGGCTAGCCCACGCGCAGACCGACCGCACCACCATCACCATGCTGGTGCCGGTGCAGTATCAACGGCTGATGGATTTTGCGGATTTCGACAGCTTCGACCTGTCGGCGCTCCAGCTCAAATATTGCACCTCCGCCCCCTTCCCGGCGGAATTGAAGCGCGAGGTGCTGCGGCGGATGCCGGGCGCGCTGATCGAGATTTATTCGATGACCGAAGGCGGTGTTGTATGCCTGCTGGCGTGCCACGAATTCCCCGACAAGCTCCACACCGTGGGCCGCCCCGCGCCGGGCAGCGAGCTGAAGGTGCTTGACGATGAAGACCGCGAAGTGCCGCCCGGCACCCCCGGCAACCTGATTGGCCGCAGCCTGACCATGATGAGCGGCTACAAAAACCGCCCGGACAAGACGCACGAAGCGCAGTGGATTGATCCTGCCACGGGTGAGGCGTGGATGCGGATGGGCGATATTGGCCGGGTGGACGCCGATGGCTTTGTCGAACTGGTGGGCCGCGCCAAGGACATGATCATCTCGGGCGGGTTCAATATCTACCCCAGCGATCTGGAGGCGGAATTGCTGAAGGAGGCGGGCGTGATCGAGGCTGCGGTGGTGGGCGTGCCGTCACGCAACTGGGGGGAAAGCCCGGTCGGATTCGTCGTGCTGAACAATGGCACGGGTGACTGCGCTGCGATCATGGCGGCGGTGAACGCGCGGCTGGGCAAGACCCAGCGGCTCGCAGCGCTCTACGCCATCGCTGAAATGCCGCGTAGCCACATCGGCAAGCTGCTCAAGTCCGAGCTGCGCGAAGAAGCCGAGCGGCTGGGCGGGGTGGAATAGGGCTCGCCCGAAAACAAGCCGGCCCGGCTACCCTGCTGGGCAACCGGGCCGAATGTGGCTGTCGTTGGATGCACGTTATACCAGCGCGTGATGTGTTAGCATCTCAGCAGCCCGGTATCAGATGTCAGGTGCGGCTTGAGACGCGGCCACTATTCTAGGGGGGAGGGGGTGGCCGCGTCTCTTTCGCTGCGTGCCCGAACCCTGAGGTGGCGAGCAATCGACTGAGCAGGATGGCCGAGCGAGGGGGAGGGCTGGCCAATCCTGCCGGTCAGGCAGGCGGGCAGACAGGCCGTATCCGGCCAGCACTGCCGAGCGATCATCTCGCAAAGAGAAGGCCGGTTTGGAGAGGGGGCCCGGCACCCGATCGCTTACGGTTGCAAATGGTGTTCGATTGCATCGAATTCAAATGCGAAAACGCCAAGTTTAGTTGCATGAAGCGCAACAATAGTGTGGTAACGCCTGTTGCGGCGCGGACTTTGTGCAGCGTGTCCATCGATGCGCTTCAACAGCGGTGCAAAATAATCCGTCCGCAGCGCAGCAGCGCTGGACAGCGCGGGTTGCCCTGCCGTAATTCGCGCCCATGAACCCGCACCCTTCCCATCCTGCACCCGGCGATTCCCCTGCTTCGGCCAATGTCGTCTCGGATTGCATCCTGATCGTCGATTTCGGGTCGCAAGTGACCCAGTTGATCGCGCGCCGCGTGCGCGAAGCCGGGGTCTATTCCGAAATCGCCCCCTTCACCCAGGCCGAAGCGGCGTTCCACCGGTTGAAGCCCAGGGGGATCATCCTGTCCGGCTCCCCCGCCAGCGTGCCCGATGATGGCAGCCCCCGCGCGCCGCAGATACTGTTCGATGCGGGCGTGCCGATCCTTGGCATTTGTTATGGCCAGCAGGTGATGAGCCATCAGCTCGGCGGCGAAGTGCGACCGGGGCATGAGACGGGAGAGGGCGGCGAATTTGGCCGCGCCTTCCTCACCGTAACCGCCGAATGCGCGCTGTTTGACGGGCTGTGGGGCGTGGGCGAACGCCATCAGGTGTGGATGAGCCACGGCGACAAGGTAACGCAGTTCGCCCCCGGTTTCGAGATTGTCGCAACCTCCGATGGCGCACCCTTCGCCGTGATCGCTGACGAAGCGCGCAGGTTCTACGGCACCCAGTTCCACCCGGAAGTCGTCCACACCCCCGATGGCGGCAAGCTGATCGCCAATTTCGTTCGCCATGTCTGCGGGCTGGCAGGCGATTGGACGATGGCCGAATTCCGCAAGACCAAGATTGCCGAAATCCGTGCGCAGGTTGGTGATAAGCGGGTGATCTGCGGCCTGTCAGGCGGGGTCGATTCGGCGGTGGCGGCGGTGCTGATTCACGAAGCGATTGGTGATCAGCTGACCTGCGTATTTGTCGATCACGGGCTGATGCGGATGAACGAGGCCGATCAGGTCGTCACTCTGTTCCGCGATCATTACAACATCCCGCTGGTGCATGTGGAGGCGGAGGAGCTGTTTCTGGGCGGGCTCGCGGGTCTCACCGATCCCGAAGCCAAGCGCAAGTTCATCGGCAAGACCTTCATCGACGTGTTCGAGACCGAGGCCAACAAGATCGGTGGCGCAGATTTCCTCGCGCAGGGCACGCTTTACCCCGATGTGATCGAAAGCGTCAGCTTCACCGGCGGGCCGAGCGTGACTATCAAGAGCCATCACAATGTCGGCGGCCTGCCCGAACGCATGAATATGCAGCTGGTCGAGCCGTTGCGCGAATTGTTCAAGGACGAGGTGCGCGATCTGGGGCGCGAATTGGGCCTGCCCGATGCTTTCGTCGGGCGTCACCCCTTCCCCGGCCCCGGCCTCGCGATCCGCATCCCCGGCGAAGTGACCAAGGATCGCTGCGATATCTTGCGCAAGGCCGACGCGATCTACCTCGAAGAAATCCGCAACGCAGGGCTTTATGATGCAATTTGGCAGGCGTTTGCGGTGCTGCTGCCGGTTAAGACCGTGGGCGTGATGGGTGATAGCCGCACCTATGATTGGGTCTGCGCGCTGCGCGCCGTCACCTCCACCGACGGGATGACGGCGGACGTGTTCCCCTACGACGCCGGGTTCTTGACCCGCGTGGCCACCCGCATCGTCAACGAGGTCAAGGGCATCAACCGCGTGGTGTATGATTACACATCCAAGCCACCGGGGACGATTGAATGGGAGTGATTTGGTGCCTTCAATTTATTTAAGTTGGATTACGCCCGGTGTTGGCAGCGCGATTTCAGGGGCTATGACGGCCTTGGGGGCGATCACTGCCGTGCTAATTGCACATCACTACTTTGGTGGAAAAGTTCGAAATGTAACCAACAGCCTGGATGAAATCCAAAACAAGATTTCTGGTTTTCAGAGCGTTATTGACGAGAGATTCTCACAAATTACGAGTAATATCGATGACCTTAACGCAGCGTTGGGCGGCGTCCAAGATACCGCTGCGCGGACGCAAGCAGCGGTTTATGAGAGCAGAGATTATGACGATTCTCAAGGCATTGAGGAAGGCCAAGCGCAAGGCAACAAGCAAGCAGTCGCGCTGATTTGGAATGAAGTTGCAAATTTAATCGAGAAAATCGCGAGCTCAGAAAATATTGATGGTAGAACACGGGCTAAATATGGCCGGATAGATAGAAGAAGTTATTATAATCTAATAAGTTCTTTGAACGATGATGGCCGATTGCTCGAACAAATGGAAGCATTTAAGCGTGCGGCGCAAATTTGGTATTCGTGCAGAAGGGCTACGGATGTTTCTGATGAAATAAAAATGGAGATTCAAGTATTAAAAGATCAACTAATTGCAGCCTTTTCGCGATAACCTATTTCGCTGCACGAGCTTTGAATTTGGTGAAACGCATCCCCCTTCCTGCGGCACATCAATTCGCATATTCCCTACTCCCGAAATCACCCGCCTGAGAGGATTTTGCCCGTGATGCAGATGTTCCGCCCTTTCGCACTTGCCGCCGCGCTCGCGCTCGGTCTGTCCGCCTGTGGCCAGCAGGCCAGCGTGCCCGCTGCCGAACAGGTCGCCCCGCTAACCGAAGGCGCATGGACGCTCGATCCGGCGGATTCGCGGCTTTCTTACGTCAGCATCAAGGCGGGCGAGATTGCTGAGGCCAACCGGTTTGATTCGCTGGCGGGCAGCGTTGCGGCCGATGGCACGGCGACGCTCGACATTGATCTGGCCTCGGTCAACACCGGGATCGACATCCGTAACGAACGGATGCGCGAGATTTTCTTCGATGTGGCGGGCAATCCCAAGGCGGTGGTGACGGCAAAGCTTGACCCGGCAGCCTTCGCCGGACTGGCGGTCGGCCAGTCGATTACCCGCCTGCTGACGGCAAGTGTGGCGATCAAAGGTGTCGAGCAGGAAATCGAGACCGAAGTGCTTGTCACCCGCGTTTCGGCAGACCGCGTAACAGTGGTGCCGACCGCGCCGGTGATCATCAGCACTGACATGTTCGAACTGACCGATGAACTGGGCGAATTGCGCGCGCTGGCGCAGCTACCCTCGATCACGCCTGCGGTGCCAGTAACCTTCACGCTCTCGTTCACGCGTTCCTGAGCGGAGTTTGCGGTGGATCAATGTTGGCCTTCGCCGCGACAGGCATTATCTGGGTGCTGGGCGGATGAGAGGTGAGCCGATCCCATCGCATCTCCGCCGCCCGGCTCCGACACGAAAGGCGTGATGATGAACCGACTGGCGCTTGTGCTTTTTCCGATGGTGGCGACAACCCTTATGGGAATCGCGATTATCGCGGTGCTGACGATGGACATCTGGGCGACCGGTCAGCCAATCCTGTGGGCGGCGACCGCCGGATTCGCGCTGTCGATCCCCGTTTCGTGGTGGATTGGCCGACAAATCACCGCGCTGACGGGTGAGCGCAAAGATCGCTCGCCCAACTGACGCTACGGCGCGCAGCATTGCGGCGCGCCTTCGTCAAAAGCGGGGTTGAAAGCCTCTGCCAAACAGGCTTGTGTCCTACCCCAACGCAGCCTTGCACGGGAGAGCACACGTCATGAAAACCGCCATTACCGAAATGTTCGGCATCCAGCATCCGATTATTCAGGGCGGGATGCACTATGTCGGCTTTGCCGAAATGGCAGCGGCGGTGTCCAATGCGGGCGGGCTGGGGATCATCACCGGGCTGACGCAGGGCTCGCCAGAAAAGCTCGCGAACGAAATCGCGCGCTGCAAGGACATGACCGATAAGCCGTTCGGCGTGAACCTCACCATCCTGCCGACCCTGACCCCGCCCGATTATCCGGGGCTGGTCAAAGCGGTGATCGACGGCGGCGTGAAGGTGGTGGAAACTGCCGGGCGCAACCCGGTCGAACTGCTGCCGCCGTTGAAGGACGCAGGGATCAAGGTGATCCACAAATGCACCAGCGTGCGCCACAGCCTCAAGGCGCAGGATATCGGCTGCGATGCGGTGAGCGTCGACGGGTTCGAATGTGGCGGCCATCCGGGGGAGGACGACGTGCCCAATTTCATCCTGCTGCCGCGCGCGGCGGATGAACTCGAAATCCCATTCGTCTCGTCAGGCGGGATGGCCGATGGGCGCAGCCTGATCGCTAGCTTGGCGATGGGCGCGCAGGGGATGAACATGGGCACCCGCTTCATCGCGACGAAAGAGGCCCCGGTGCACGACAACGTGAAGCAAGCGATTCTCGCCGCGAGCGAACTCGACACGCGGCTGGTGATGCGCTCGCTGAAGAACACTGAGCGTGTGCTCAACAACGCCGCTGTCGAACGCTTGATCATCAAGGAAAAGGAACTGGGCGATGCCATCACCATTCAGGACATCCTGCCGGAAGTCGCCGGGGTTTACCCGTCGATCATGATGGAAGGCGATATGGACAAGGGCGCGTGGAGCTGCGGCATGGTTGCCGGGCTGATCCACGACATCCCGACCTGTCAGGAACTGATCGACCGGATCATGCTGCAGGCCGAGGAAATCATCGCCCGGATGCAGGTGATGGCGCGGGGCTAATAGGTTCTGCCCCTCGGTCAACCTTCGCCGGGCACATCCGCCTTGACCCGTGTATAAGGCACGAAATCGTCGAAGAAGACGACGCCGGTGAAAGTGCCGGTGAAGGAGTCGATGGTGGTGGCATTGTCGACCCGGCAAAGTTCGCTTGAATTGAAACGGTTGGTCACCAGCGTGTCGTTGCTATCGATTTGTTCAGGCGAGCGGGTGCGTTGAACATAGATGGTTTCGCCCCGACCATAGACATAGGCGGTGCGATCAATGGTCTGCATCTGTATGTTGCGCATGGTGCGGATACAGCTGACCGGCTCTCCCGCGACCCGGCCTTCGAGCAGCTTGGCGAGCCGCTTTTCGCCTTCGGTCATCGGTGCTGCATCAGCTTCTGCCTCAACTTCCGGCGCGCCCTCGGTCTGGGCGGCGACGGGCCAGGCGAGGCCAAGCGCGAACATGGCGGCCAAGCCGCCGATCATGGCGCGGGAACGGACAGGCAAACGGGGCATCGCACAATCTCCTCGCAGGGAAAACCAGACGATTCGTAACGCCCTGTGCCTTAACCGGCGCTGAGCGGAATCAGGCGCGCGCCGGGCTGGCCCCCGCAGCTATATCGGGCAAGGCCGCCTGATCAGCTCCATCGGCCGGGCCGCCGCGCAGCACGAACCGGCGGTCGCAATAGCCGCAATCGACATAGCCATGCTCGTCAATCTCAAGGAAAACGCGCGGGTGGCCCAGCGCCGCAGGACGATAGCCAGCGCCGCCGCGGATGCCGCTGGAACCATCGCAGCTAACGCGCCGCGTATCGACCAGCAGGACTTCAGGTGGGGGAATGTTCATGGATACAGCCGATACAGGGCGAAGGCGCTGAGTTCAATTGCCTTTGAAAGGCAGCTTGCCTAGGGCTGATCCCATGACCGAAGCACCCGCCATCCGGATCGAAAATCTCGTCAAACGCTATGCCCCGGCCAAGGGTGCAAACGGCACGACGATAGAAGGCAAGCTCGCGCTGGGCGGCGTCAGTTTTGATGTGCCCGAAGGGTCGATCTTCGGCCTGCTTGGCCCCAATGGTGCGGGCAAATCGACGCTGATCAACATCCTTGCCGGGCTGGTCAACAAGACCAGCGGCGCGTGCGAAATCTGGGGTTTCGACATTGATCGCAACCGCCGCAATGCCAGCCGATCAATCGGAATTGTCCCGCAGGAAATCGTGTTCGACCCGTTTTTCACGCCCTATGAAGTGCTGGAAAATCAGGCGGGGTTCTACGGCGTTCCCGGCGCGCTTCGGCGCAGCGAGGAACTGCTGGCGGCGGTGCGGCTGGCGGATAAGCGCAACGCCTATGCCCGCACGCTGTCGGGCGGGATGAAACGGCGGCTGCTGGTGGCCAAGGCGATGGTGCATTCGCCGCCGATTCTGGTGCTGGATGAACCCACCGCCGGAGTCGATGTCGAACTGCGCCGCCAATTGTGGGAGCTGGTCAGCGAGCTGAACCGCGAAGGGGTGACCGTGGTGCTGACCACGCATTATCTCGAAGAGGCCGAGGAATTGTGCGACCGCATCGCCATCATCAACCACGGGCAGCTGATCGCGAACAAGCCGACGCAGGAACTGATCGGCATGGCGCGCGAAAAGATCGTCGCGGTGACTGTCGCCGATGATCTTGCCGCCGCGCCCGCGCATGAGGCGTTCGTGCGCGTTGAATGGGGCGGCACCCGCGCAGTTGAAGTGACCTATGACAAGGATCGCCTCAGCGCCGGACAAGTGCTCGCGATCTTGCAGGAACAGGGGCTTACCATCGAAGACGTCACCACCCGTGAGGCGGATCTGGAAGATGTGTTTGTGCAGTTGACCGGCACCGCTGGCTGAACCGCGCGGCAGCCCGACGGCGGCATCAGTCCTCGCGTTTGCGCCAGTCGCGGTGTCCGTGCCGCTGAACCGGTTCCCCGCAATGACGGCAGCTGCCGACATAGTGGCACCCATCCCAGGTCACATCGCGGCGCAAGGGCTGGTGGCGTCCTACCCGGCATCCGAAAAATGAAAATACGGACACGGCGGTCATGCTCCACTGAGAGAATCGTAACAGCCAGCAGGCGTGTTTGGTGATGATCATCCGCGCCAGGCACTGCTGATTCGCGGGGGTCATCAGGACAAAACAGCAGGCTGCACTGCTACCTTCGCATGATCACTACCTTTTGTTACTTAAGCCTGTGTTACAAAGCATCACACTTGCTCCACGCAGCGTTGCGCGTCATGGCACGGACATGACAATGCAGGATGCAAGCGGGCACGCGCATGACGTGGTGGTTATCGGTTCGGGTGCGGCCGGGCTGACGGCGGCGTTGGCGCTGGCGCAAACGCGCCGCGTGCTGGTGCTGGCCAAAGGCACGCTCACCGGCGGATCGACCGCCTGGGCGCAAGGCGGGATCGCCGCCGTGCTCGATACCGGCGACACTTTTGAAAACCACGTTCGCGATACGATGGTGGCGGGCGCGGGGCTGAATGACCGGGCCACTGTCGAATTCGTGATCGAGCGCGCGCCAGCCTCGATCGACCGATTGTGCGAATTGGGCGTGCCGTTCAACCGCGATGCCGATTCGCTCCACCTGACGCGCGAAGGCGGTCATTCGCACCGTCGCATCGTCCATGTTGATGACGCGACCGGCTGGGCGGTGCAATCGGCGCTGCTGGCGGCGGCCAATGCCAACCCTAACATCACCCTGCTGCCGGGCCGCACCTGCATCGACCTGATCACCGATCGCCACCGCGAACAGTTTTCGGCTGCCGGGCGCGTGTGGGGGGTCTATGCGCTCAACGAAGAAACCGGACACGCCGAACGCCATGTCGCGCGCGCCACCGTGCTGGCGACCGGGGGCGCGGGCCGCGTCTATCAATTCTCCACCGCCCCGCGCGGCGCGACCGGCGATGGCATCGCGATGGCGTGGCGGGCGGGCGCGCGAGTTTCCAACATGGAGATGATGCAGTTCCACCCGACTTGCCTTTACAGCCTTGAAATCAAGAACTTCCTGATCACCGAAGCGGTGCGGGGCGAAGGCGGGCGGCTGATCAACCCGCGCACCGGGCAGCGGTTCATGGAGCTATATGATGCAGAGCGCATGGAGCTTGCCCCGCGCGATGTCGTCGCCCGCGCGATCGATGCCGAGATCAAGCGCCACGGGCTCGATTACGTCCATCTCGACATCAGCCATCAGCCCGCCGATTTCGTGCGTGGACACTTCCCGACCATCCATGAAAAGCTGCTGACCATCGGCATCGACATGACCACGGCGCCAATTCCGGTGGTGCCCGCGCAGCATTATACCTGCGGCGGGGTGGTGGTGGACTTGGCCGCGCGCACCGATATGCCGGGCCTGTGGGCGGCGGGTGAATGCACCGAAAGCGGGCTGCACGGCGCCAACCGGCTGGCGTCGAACAGCTTGCTTGAATGCTTCGTGTTCGGCGAGGCTGCGGCGAAGGATATCCTTGCGCGCTGGGACAGCCTCGAAGAACCGCCGCCAATCCTGCCGTGGGACGAAAGCCGCGTCACCGATTCGGATGAGGAAGTGGTGATCAAGCAGAATTGGACCGAAATCCGCCGCTTCATGTGGAACTATGTCGGCATCGTGCGGACGACCAAACGGTTGGAACGCGCCGCCCACCGCATCGCTCTGCTGCGCCGCGAGGTGGACGAATATTACGGCAGCTTCCGGGTGACGACCGACCTGATTGAATTGCGTAACCTGCTGCAATCGGCGGAACTGATCGTGAAATCTGCGCTCACCCGCAAGGAAAGCCGCGGGCTGCACTACACGCTCGATTATCCCGAACTGGCGGATGAGCCGCGGGATACGGTGCTGGTGCCCTAATGCGCGAACCCACTTGCAAACCCTAAACCCAAACCCGTTCGCCCTGAGCTTGTCGAAGGGCTGCTTTTCCCTTCAGAGCCTGGGTTGAAAGAAACTGCGGTGCTTCGACAAGCTCAGCACGAACGGAGGTAGGGAAATTCGGTCAGGGTTCATCTGTGCGGCGGTAGTAGCGCGCAAAACAACTTTCAAAGGGGCGCTGCGATGACGAAGTTTCTGGGTTTGCTTTGCCTTGCCGCCCTGATCCCCACCGTCGCGACCGCGCAGGACGATGCCGCATCCGAAAATTCCATTGTCGTCACCGCGCAGCGTTCCGGCGCGCCGATGTGGACGATTGATACGCCCACCGGCACCATCATTCTCGTCGGTGAGATCCGCGCGATCCCCAAGACCACCCCGTGGCAGCCTGACCGGTTAAAGGACGCGACCGGGCAGGCGCAGCGCGTGATCCTTGGCGCGCGGCCCAAGATTTCTCCGGGTGATATCCTGCGGCTGATGTTCAGCGGCTCGAAGTTTACCAAGCTGCCCAAAAAGACTGTCGCCAGCGATTATCTTGATGACGCGCAATGGGCGCGGCTGGCGGCGCTGGGCGAGGCGCACAAGGAAGATTATGCGCGGCAGAGCTTCCTGTTCACCTCGTTCGAGATGCTGCGCAAGGAATTGCGTTTCAACCGCGACACCGCCGATGATGCGTCGGACGTGGTGAGCAAGGCGGCGGACAAGGCCAAAGTCCCCACCACCCGCGCTGCCACTTTGCGCGGGGAGGATATCATCGACAACCTCGCCGATGCGCCGCCTGCCGCGCATATCCCATGCCTGACTGCGGCGATGGATGCGTTGGAAGCCGGCCCTGATATTGTCGAACAGCGAGGGAGCGACTGGCGGCGTTATGATATTCCGGCGGTGATGGCGAACCCGCTCGAACAGGCGTTGGGGCAGTGCTGGCCTTGGGCGGATGAGACGCTCGGCAGCGAATTACGCACCATCTGGGTCGACAATATCACTGCGGCGCAAGGGCAACCGGGAGTGACGCTCGCGGTGGTGCCGCTGCGGGTACTGGCAGAGACCGACGGCGTGCTCGACCGGCTTTCCGCGCAAGGCCTCGACATCAGCGGCCCGGCGTGGAAGTAATCGCGTAACGACAACAAGCGCGAGAGGCCACGTCACCCATGCCCACCATCACCACGTCCAACACCGGCATCGAAATCTTTTACGAAGACCACGGGAAACCCGAAAACGAGGCGATCCTGTTGGTGATGGGATTGGGCGCGCAATTGACGCTGTGGCCTGATGAACTGGTTGATGCGCTGGTGGGCGATGGTTTCCGCGTGATCCGCTACGACAATCGCGACATTGGCCTTTCCCAGAAGATGGAAGGCGCGCGCGCGCCGTCGCTCGCCACGCAGGTGCTGCGCAAGAAGTTCGGCTGGCCTGCCAAGGTGCCCTACACCCTCACCGACATGGCGCATGACGGGATCGGACTGCTTGATGCGCTGGAGATCGACACCGCGCATGTTGTGGGTGCATCGATGGGCGGGATGATCGCGCAGCTGATGGCAGTGCATCATGGCCCGCGCCTGCGTTCGCTCACCTCGATCATGTCGACCACCGGCAATGGCAAACTGCCGCAGGCGGAAAAGCACGCGATGGACGCGCTGATCGCGCCCTTGACCGCGATGGATGAAGAAACGCTGGTGGCCCACGGGCTCAACATCGCGCGCAATATCGGCAGCCCCGGCTTCCCGTTCGATCCGCAGCAGCAGCGCGAAAAGGTGCTGAAGAACGTGCGCCGCTCGGTCTATCCGGCGGGGCTCCCGCGTCAGCTTGCTGCGATCATCGACGATGGCTGCCGCCGCTTACGCCTAGCCGATGTGCGGGTGCCGACACTGGTACTGCACGGCGAGGATGATCCGCTGGTCAAGCTGGCGGCGGGTGAGGATACCGCGCGCCATATCCCCGGTGCGCGGCTGGTGACGATCCCCGGATGGGGCCACGATATCCCGATGCCGCTGATTGATCGGATTGCGGGTGAAATCGTCACCCACGCACGCGGTGTTTGAGGCCGGCAGGGATTGGGTTGGGAGCTGACATCCCGTCACCCCAGCGAAAGCTGGGGCCCAGGGCCGCAAGTGGCAGTGCTCCCCGCGTGAGAACCCAGCTTCCGCTGGGATGACTGATGGTAGCAGATTTTGGTATCGCGCCGTGTTGATTGGAATGACCAGGAAAGGGAGGTTAGCTGCCTTGCTCAGCAGCAGCCCGAGTTTGTGACAAAAACAAAGCAGGTAGCGGCCCGAGAACAGTTAAAGCACCCGCAACAACGATGACAGGATCGGTTTGTCCGATAATTACGATCAACCAGATTGCCGATACGGCGAGCAGGTTGCCGGCCCTAAGCCAGATCGAGCCAGCCAACCTGCGACAAAGTCCGTTCGCGAGACACAAGGCTGCGAGCGGCGTGAGAAACGCAGCCCAGAAGGCCAAGAGCCAAACATCTTCCGGCTCTTCGGCGTAACGGCTCATTCCATGCGCCATTGAACCGATTGCGAGGAACGCAGCAAGACACAGCGTGACGCCCAGCACCAGGTTGTAACCGCGGATGAGTGTCATCGCACGAATTTACCTTGTTCCACGATTTCCGCAACGGGGTCGTAACCCGAAGCGCAGCTTTCGGTGCTCAAATCACGAAAACTGCCTTCGTTCCATCAGCGCGGCAGTTCGCTGACCCCCATCAACGCTTCATCGACGCTGCGGGCGCATTGGCGGCCTTCGCGGATGGCCCACACCACCAGGCTTTGCCCGCGCCGCATATCACCGCAGGCGAAGACGCCGGGAACGCTGGTGGCATAGCTATCAGTGTCGGCATCGACATTGCCGCGCGGGCTGAGCGCCACGCCCGCCTGTTCGAGCAGTCCGGCCTTCTTCGGCCCGACGAAGCCCATCGCCAGCAGGATCAGATCAGCGGGAATGGTGAATTCACTGCCTGCGATTTCCTGCATCTGGCCGCCCGCCCATTCGACCCGCACGCATTCCAGCCCGGTCACCGCTTCGCCGTCGCCGATCACGCGCTTGGCCAGCACTGCCCAGTCGCGCTCCACGCCTTCCTGATGGCTGGAGGAGGTGCGCAGTTTCATCGGCCAATCGGGCCAGGTCAGCGCCTTGTCTTCTTTCTCCGGGGGCTTGGGCATAATTTCCAACTGGGTGACGCTTTTGGCGCCCTGCCGGTTTGATGTGCCCACACAGTCGCTGCCGGTATCACCGCCGCCCAGCACCACCACGTGCTTACCAGTGGCGAGCAGGCTACCGCGTGGGGCTGCGCGCAGTTCGTCGTCGCCCGCCACGCGCTTGTTCTGCTGGGTCAGGAACTCCATCGCCAGCCGCACGCCGGTCATTTCCGCGCCGGGGATGGTCAGCGGGCGCGCGTCTTCCGCGCCGCCGGACAGCACCACTGCATCAAAGTTTTCCTGCAAGCTCTTGAACGAGATGTCGACGCCGACTTCCTTGGAGGTTTTGAACGTCACCCCTTCGGCTTCCATCTGCTGGCAGCGCCGGTTGATAAGGTGCTTTTCCATCTTGAAGTCAGGGATGCCGTAACGCAGCAAGCCGCCGATGCGGTCGTTCTTTTCGAACACCGTGACGCTGTGACCGGCACGCGCGAGTTGCTGCGCACAGGCCAGCCCCGCCGGGCCGGAGCCGACCACCGCCACCGATTTGCCGGTCTTGTGCGCGGGCACCTGCGGGCTGACCCAGCCATCTTTCCACGCGCGATCGATGATTGCGCATTCGATCGATTTGATCGTCACTGGCTGATCGACGATGTTGAGCGTGCAGGCCGCCTCGCACGGGGCGGGGCAGATGCGCCCGGTAAACTCGGGAAAATTGTTGGTAGAATGGAGCATCGCCAGCGCGCGCTTCCAGTCCGCTTCGTAAACAAGGTGGTTCCAGTCGGGGATCAGGTTGTTCACCGGACAGCCGTTGTGGCAGTAGGGAATCCCGCAATTCATGCAGCGCGAGGCCTGGCCCGCCAGCGTGCCTTCATCCGGCTGGATGATGAATTCGCGGTAATTCTTCAACCGCTCCTGCGGATCGAGATAATCCCGCTCGCGGCGGTCCAGCTCGAGAAATCCGGTTTCCTTGCCCATGATTCTGTCTCGTTCCTCAGTTTACTTCGTCATTGCGAGGGGCCGCAGGCCCCGTGGCAATCCATGGCCCGTTGGTCGAAATCGAGGCGACCGGCCATGGATTGCTTCGCCTTCGGCTCGCAATGACGAGAAAATAGTCATTATTCCGCTGCGACGCTTTCCGCCTCAAGCCGTTCCGCTTCGAGCCGCCTCAGTGCTGCCGCATAGTCGCGCGGCATGACCTTGACGAAGCGCGTCAGTGCCGCATCCCAATTGGCCAGCAATTCGCCCGCCAGCTTGCTGCCGGTGTGGAGTTGATGGCGTTCCACCAGAATGCGAAGGCGTTCGGCATCGTGACGCAGCATGTCGCCCATGCCGAAATCATTCACCGAGCGCGGACGCTGCGTGGGGCGGCCCGTTCCTTCCTCGGCATCGGGAGCCGCCGAAATCGGCAGCAGATCGACCTGTGCGTGATTGACGAGGCTGGAGAAGTCACCGTCCGCATCATAGACATAGGCGACCCCGCCGCTCATCCCCGCGGCGAAATTGCGTCCGGTCTTGCCTAGCACCACCACCACGCCGCCGGTCATGTATTCGCAGGCGTGATCGCCTGCGCCTTCGACCACGGCCAGCGCGCCCGAATTGCGCACGGCGAAACGTTCACCCGCGACGCCGTTGAAATATGCCTCCCCTGCGATTGCGCCATAGAGCACGGTATTGCCGACGATGATGTTGTCCTGGGCGGCGCGCGGAGCGGTTTCGGGTTGGCGCACGATGATGCGCCCGCCCGATAGCCCCTTGCCAACATAGTCATTGGCATCGCCAACCAGTTCGAGCGTTACCCCGTGGGCGAGCCACGCGCCGAAGCTTTGCCCGGCCACCCCGGTCAGATTGATACGGATGGTGTCGATCGGCAGGCCTTCATGGCCATATGCCTTGGCGATTTCGCCCGATAGCATCGCACCAACCGTGCGGTGGACGTTGCGCACGGTGCGGGTGATCTGCACCGGGGTTTTGGTATCAATCGCGCTGCGGCAATCGGCGATCAATTGATTATCGAGCGCGCCTTCCAGCCCATGATCCTGGGTCGCCACGTTGCGCAGCGACGCGCCGTCCTTCAGTTCCACCTGATGCAAGATGCGGCCAAGGTCGATGCCGCGTGCCTTCCAGTGGCGCTGCATCCGGCTGGTGTCGAGCCGGTCGACCCGGCCCACCATCTCGGCCACCGTTCGGAACCCCAGTTCGGCCATGATCGCGCGCAGTTCTTCAGCGACGAAGAACATGTAATTGACCACGTGTTCGGGCTGACCAGTAAAGCGCGCGCGCAGCACCGGGTCTTGCGTGGCAACGCCGACCGGGCAGGTGTTGAGGTGGCATTTGCGCATCATGATGCACCCCGCGGCGATCAGCGGCGCGGTGGCAAAGCCAAACTCGTCGGCCCCCAGCAGCGCGCCGATGGCGACGTCGCGGCCGGTGCGCAGCCCCCCATCGACCTGCACTGCAATGCGGCTGCGCAGGTCATTGAGCAGCAGCGTCTGCTGGGTTTCGGCAAGGCCGATTTCCCACGGGCTGCCCGCGTGCGTCAGGCTGGTCAGCGGCGATGCGCCCGTCCCGCCGTCAAAGCCCGAAATGGTGACATGATCCGCGCGCGCTTTCGATACGCCCGCCGCGACCGTTCCCACGCCGACTTCGGACACCAGCTTCACCGAAATCCGTGCGACGGGGTTCACGTTTTTCAGATCGTGGATCAGTTGCGCCAGATCCTCGATCGAATAGATATCGTGGTGCGGCGGAGGCGAAATCAGGCCTACGCCCGGGGTTGAATGGCGCACCGCGCCAATGCGCTTGTCCACCTTGTGGCCGGGCAATTGCCCGCCTTCGCCGGGCTTTGCGCCCTGCGCCATCTTGATCTGGATATCATCCGAATTGACGAGATATTCGGTGGTTACGCCGAACCGGCCAGAGGCGACCTGCTTGATCCGGCTGCGCATCGAATCCCCGTTCGGCAGGGGAGTGAAGCGGAACGGTTCCTCCCCGCCCTCGCCGGTGTTCGAACGCCCGCCGATGCGGTTCATCGCGATGGCGAGGGTCGAATGCGCCTCGTGGCTGATTGAACCGAAGCTCATCGCCCCGGTGGCGAAGCGCTTGACGATTTCAGCTGCCGGTTCAACCTCATCAAGCGGGATCGGCTGGTCGGCTTTCTTGAATTCGAGCAAGCCGCGGATAGTCAGCAAGCGTTCGGATTGTTCATTGATGCTGGCGGCAAATTCAGCGTAATTTCTCGGGTCATTGCCGCGAACCGCGTGCTGCAATTGCGCGACGTTTTGCGGAGTCCAAGCGTGCTCTTCGCCGCGCAGGCGGTATTGGTAAATCCCGCCAGCATCCAGCATCCCGTCATACAGCGGGTTGTCGCCGTAAGCCTGCGCATGGCGGCGCAGCGATTCTTCGGCGACTTCGGCCAAGCCGATGCCTTCGATGGTAGTGGCGGTGCCGGTGAAGAACTTTTCGACGAAGGCGGATGACAGCCCCACCGCATCGAAAATCTGTGCCCCGCAGTATGACTGATAGGTCGAAATGCCCATCTTGGACATCACCTTGCGGATGCCTTTGCCCACGCCCTTGATGTAGTTCTGCTGCACCTTGGCGGGCGTCAGATCAGGGTGCCGCTTGGCGCGCAGCGCTTCCAGCGTTTCAAAGGCGAGGTAGGGGTTGATCGCTTCCGCGCCGTAGCCCGCCAGCACGCAGAAATGATGCACTTCGCGCGCTTCGCCGGTTTCGACGACGAGCCCGGTCTGCATCCGCAGGCCCTGCCGCACCAAGTGATGATGCACCGCAGCCGTCGCCAGCAGCGCAGGCATCGGCACGCGGGCCTCGCTCTGCGCGCGGTCGGACAGCACCAGAATGTTGTGATCCTGCAGCACCGCCTCGGTCGCGGCCCAGCACATTTCCTTGATCGCCAGTTCGAGGCCATCAGCCCCGCTTGCCGCATCCCAGGTGATGTCGATCGTGGCGCAGCGGAACGCACCGTCGAGCGCCTCTTCGACCGAGCGGATCTTGGCCAGATCTTCGTTGGTGAGGATCGGTTGATCGACCTCCAGCCGCTTATGCGTCCCGGCGTCGCGGCCTAGCAGGTTGGGGCGCGGGCCGATCATGCTGGTGAGGCTGGTCACCAGTTCTTCACGGATCGGATCGATCGGCGGGTTGGTGACCTGGGCAAAGTTCTGCTTGAAATAATCATACAGCAAGCGCGCACGGTTCGACAGCACCGCAATCGGTGTGTCGGTGCCCATGGAACCAATCGGATCATCGCCGTCCACCGCCATAGGCTCAAGGAAGCGGCTGATGTCTTCCTGCGTGTAACCGAACGCCTGCTGGCGCTCCATCAGCGTGGTTTCTTGTGGCGGGATCGCGGCAAGTTCGGGGACGATATCGGTGATGTCTTCCAGCTTGTACTGCGCCTGTGCCAGCCACTTGGCATAGGGTTCGGCATTGGCTAGGTCGGCCTTCAGCTCGTCATCTTCGATGATCCGGCCCTGTTCCAGATCGATCAGCAGCATCTTGCCGGGTTGCAGCCGCCATTTGCGCACGATGTCTTCTTCAGCAAATGGCAACACGCCGCTTTCCGATGCGAGGCAGACGATGTCATCCTTGGTCACGCAGAACCGCGCAGGCCGAAGGCCGTTGCGATCCAGAGTCGCGCCGATCTGGCGGCCATCGGTAAAGCATACCGCCGCTGGGCCATCCCACGGTTCCATCAGCGCGGCGTGATATTCGTAGAACGCCCGGCGCGCAGGCGTCATCAATGCGTTGCCGCTCCACGCTTCGGGGATCAGCATCATCATCGCATGGGCGAGAGAATATCCGCCCGCGATCAGCAGTTCGAGCGCATTGTCGAGGCAGGCCGTGTCGGATTGCCCGTGCGGGATGATCGGCCACATCTTGTCGAGATCGGGGCCGAGCAGGTCGCTTTCCATCGTGCGGCGGCGCGCGTTCATCCAGTTGACGTTGCCGCGCACGGTGTTGATTTCGCCATTGTGGGCGATGAACCTATAGGGGTGGGCCAACCGCCAGCTGGGGAAGGTGTTGGTGCTGAACCGCTGATGCACCAGCCCCAGCGCCGATACGCAATCGGGATTGCGCAAATCATCGTAAAAACTGCCGACCTGCGTTGCCAGCAGGAGGCCTTTGTAAACCACCGTGCGGGTGGAACAGCTGGGAAGATAGGTATCGGTCAGACCGGGCAGGCCGTGCTTTTCGGCGAGCTGGGCCAGCGGGTTCTGCACCTGTTTGCGGATGGTCAGCAGCTTGCGTTCAAAGGCGTCCTGATCGGCGCAGTCCGGCCCGCGTGCGATCACCGCCATTTCGATCACCGGCATTGATGCGATCACCGCTGCGCCGAGGCCATCCATCGTGGTTGGCACAGCGCGCCAGCCGACAAAGCGCTGGCCTTCCTTGGCGGTGAAGGTTTCCATCCGCGCCTTGACGAAGGCGCGTGCCGCATCGTCCTGCGGCAGGAAGCACATGGCGATCCCGTATTCGCCCGGCGCGGGCAGATCGTGTCCCTGCGCGTCGGCCCATTTGCGAATCAGCGGATCGGGAATCTGGATCAGCAGCCCCGCGCCGTCCCCCAACAGCGGATCGGCGCCCACCGCACCGCGATGATCGAGCTTTTCGAGAATCTCCAGCGCCTGCGCGATGATGGCCTGACTTTTTTTGCCCTTGATATGCGCAACCATGCCGACGCCGCAGGCGTCATGTTCGTTGGCGGGGTCATAGAGACCCTGGGAGGAGGGGTATCCCATGGCAAAGTCCGATCTGTCAGATGCCGACAGGTGCGTTTGGTGGCGAAACGCCTGACGCACGCTTGGCGACGATTATTCCGGACAAGATTTACCGCAGGCGGCCTACCTCACCCGATTTCGGGCTTCTCATGCCGACGCGAGACGGGTTTGGCAATGGCTTTGCGCGAAGTATTATTTCTCGCAGAGGTATTCAAACTATCGTTAGATTGCGTAACCTGCATCAGCTCGCCGGTTTGCTTGCAGCTTTTGCGCCTATTACCCGGTGGTTCAGGCCGCGCCGCGCAGACCTTGCAGCCGGGCGATGGCATCGCGCAGCGGCTCACCCTCAGGGGCCGCGCCGCGCTCCCCGCTCAGCGCCGCCAGCGCCTTCATCGCTTCGGCCAATGCGGCTTCGCGGGCGGCGATGTCGTGGCGGTTGCCCGCTGTGCCGGGGGCAGTGGTGCGGTGTTCGTGCAGCGCGCCAGCAAAGCGTTCGACCATCTGGATAACGCTCAATTCCTGCACTGGCATCGCGCGCAGACGCGTTAGCGCGGCGGTGCCGGGGTTCGCGGCTGGCGATGCGGGCGGTTCTTCAACCCACACCGCATTGCGGCCCGGCAGCTGCGCGAATTCCGCCAGATCAAGCGCACGCGGCGGCGGAAGTGCTAACACTGGCGCGTCTGCGACAGGAGAGGGCGCAGGAACAGGCGGAGCAAAGGGCATGGCCTCCAGCGGCTCGTCGAGGCTGGCGCTGCCAAGTTCGTGCTTGGGATCAATCGCGCGGACATGGGTTGCCGCGCGCGCGACGAGCGAGGGCGCATCGGCGCCGCCCCGTTCCGCACGGCTGGCGCGGCTGGCAATCATGAACAGCCCGCCGCCAAGCAGCAATGCGCTGCCGATAGCCAGCACGATCTGCGCCTGCTGTCCAAGCAGCATCAGAACAGTGCCTTTGCTGAACTGTGCGATCAGGACAGGGGGCATGACCATAATCGAAAGTCCGGCCAGCGCCGCCCCCCAGACACCAAACATTGGTGCAAAGGCCGGATGTGACGACAGCTTGCGCGGCCTGCGCTGCGTCGGTTGATCCTGCTGCCCCGTGGTCATTTGCGTGTCATCCCGCTGCTTGCGATGCGGCGCGTGCGCCGGACGTGCTGTTGCCTAGGCTTTGGGCTAACAAAAGATGGTAAACAGAATGATAATTCTGCGCATTGGCGGCCCAATCATGGTGAGCGCGCACATGGGCTTCGGCGCGATTGCGCATCGCGTCCCACCCCTCGCGCGCATCGAGCAGGCCTGCGAGCGCCGCAGCGCAGGCGGCGGGATCATCGGGCGCGAACAAGGTGCCGGTATCGCCATCGCTAATCAATTCGCGGTGCCCCCCCACGCTTGATGCCGCCACCAGCCGCCGCTGCGCCATCGCTTCCAATGGCTTTAACGGGGTGACCAGATCGGTCAGACGCTGCGCCTTCCTCGGATAGGCGAGCACATCGACCAGCGAATAATAGCGTTCCACCGTATCATGCGGAACGCGTCCGGTGAAGATCACCGCTTGCGGATCGGGCAGGGCCGCCGCCGCCGCGTGCCACGCGGCGTCCATCGGCCCCGCGCCCACCAGCAGCAACCGCGCCTGCGGGTGCGATTGCCTGAGCATCGGCATCGCGGCGATCAGATCATCGACGCCTTCATAAGCATAAAAACTGCCGATATAGCCGATCACCGGAGTGCTCGGCGCGATCCCCAATGCCTTGGCCAGCGCATTGTCGCGCGGAACCGGCTGGCCGAACAGCGACAGGTCAACGCCGTTGCGCATCACTGTGATCTTGCCCGGCGCAATGCCGCGCCGCGCCAGATCATCTTTCAGCCCTTCGCAAATCGTGAACAGCGCATCGGCGGTTTTCGCCACCCGCGTTTCCAGCGCGCGGGTGAGGCGGTATTTGATGCTGCCTTCGCTTCCGGTCAGGTTGCCGACTGCGGCATCTTCCCAAAAGGCGCGGATTTCATAGACGAAGGGGATGCCCAGCGCGCGCGCAGCACGTTGCGCCGCCGCACCGCATAGCGCGGGCGAATGGGCGTGGATGATATCGGGCCGCCAGTCTGCCGCCAGTGCGCGGATTGTGCGGTCAAGCGCATTGATTTCGCCCAGCTCGCGCAGTGCCGGCGGGCCTGCGGGAAGGCCTGCGGTGCGATGGAAGTTGAGGCCATCGGCAATCTCAGGCGATCCGCCGCCAGCGGCCTCAAGATTATGCCGCTGCCCGGTAATCCCGCGCACCTCCAGCCCCAGCCCTTGCTGCGCCTTCAAAATCGCACGGGTGCGGAAGGTGTAGCCGCTGTGGAGCGGCAACGAGTG
Source organism: Alphaproteobacteria bacterium HGW-Alphaproteobacteria-7 (assembly GCA_002842735.1). Taxonomy (GTDB): domain Bacteria; phylum Pseudomonadota; class Alphaproteobacteria; order Sphingomonadales; family Sphingomonadaceae; genus Erythrobacter. The sequence goes on from PHEB01000002.1 coordinate 125,797, forward strand.
GTCAAGGACATGGAGCACGCGGGTCATGGCCCCAGCGCTTACCGCAGCTGTGCTTAACGCGGCGTCAACTGCATCGGCGTAAGGATGAGGGGTATCGCGGCCCGGAGCCACCTGAGATGATCGATTATTTTGCACTAGCGCTGGGTCATGGCCTGATTGCCATTGCGTTGCTGCGGCTGGTGCTGCGCGATGGGCTGGATACCGATCCGCTGATCGAACAGATGGCATCCGACACCAAGGCCAATCGCAAGGCGAATAGCGGGACGGCCCGCAGCGCCGCGCGCCGCGCGCGCAAGCCCGATGATCCCGCGACGCAGCAGCACGGCGATAGCGCGTAACCCATGCTCGACCTCGCCTTCCTTGCTTTCATTGGATATGTGCTGGTGCTCGGCATCCGGCGCCCGTTTCTGTGGGTGCTGCTGTATGTCTATATCGACATCCTGGCCCCACAGCGGATCGGCTATTCGATCATTGCCAGCCTGCCGGTTTCGCTGATCGCGTTCGCTGCGGCGTTTGGCGGGTGGCTGGCGCTGGATCGCAAACAAGGCGCGCGCTTTACCATCCGGCAGGGGTTGATGCTGGCGCTGCTCGTCTATTGCTGGTGGACCACCGGAAACGCTGATTTCCCCGCCGAGGCCGCGACCAAGTGGGATTGGGTGTGGAAGGCCTTGATGTTTGCAATCTTCCTGCCGTTAACGCTCACCACCCGCGCCCGGATCGAAGGGCTGGCGTTGATGCTGGTGCTGGCGATTGCCACCATCGTGATCGGCACGGGAATGAAGACGGTGCTGGGCGGGGGCGGGTATGAAAACCTCAAATTCTTCGTCAACGACAATAGCGGCATCTATGAAAGCTCAACCCTGGCGACCGTGGCTATCGGGCTGATCCCGATGATCTGGTGGTTTGTGCGGCATGGGACGGTGTTTCGCCCGAACTGGGCGGTGACGGCGTTCGCGGCGGCGCTGACCTTTGCCTGCCTGCTGGTGCCAATCGGCACCGAAGCGCGCACCGGATTGCTGTGCATCGCCGCGCTGGGCGTGCTGATGCTGCGTTATACCAAGCGACGATTGCTGTTCGTCGCTGGGGCAGGGGTGCTGGGCCTCACCGCGCTGCCGTTCCTGCCGCAAAGCTATTACGAACGCATGGCCACCATCGCCGCGCCGGGCGGCGACGAAAGCGCATCGACCCGCGTGGCGGTGTGGCAATGGACGCTCGATTACGTCGATGAAAAGCCATTTGGCGGCGGGTTCGATGCCTATCGCGGCAATCGCTTTTCCTATGTCATGCCGGTCAAGCAGGTTACCGGGAACACCACCACCTTGGAATACAAGGAAGTGGTCGATGAAGGCCGCGCGTTCCATTCTTCGGTGTTCGAGATGCTGGGCGAACAGGGCTGGCCGGGGCTCGCCATCTGGCTGGCGCTGCACGGGCTAGGGCTATGGCAGATGGAGCGCATCCAGCGCCGCTGGCGCGGGCGTGAGGATGAGGCGGAACGCTGGATCGCGCCGTTTGCGGCGGCCTTGCAGATGGGCGCGGTGATCTATCTTGTCGGTGCGCTGTTTCAGGGGATCGCCTATCAGCCGGTGATGCTGATGCTGGTCGGTTTGCAGATCGGGCTGCATTCCTATTGCCAGCGGATCGAGTCGGCGCGGGCGTTGCTGGATCGCAGCACCGCGCGCAAGCAGGCGGCCGGCCACAAGATGCGCGGTGCCGTAACGGCATAATCGCCGCCGTTGCGCTCCCCCCGATGATGCGCCATGACACTGCCGCACAAGCAGCGCGGCGGGCACGGGATCTCGTCGGCGCAAACGCGAAGGAGGAGCCCGATGACCCCGCAGGAATTGGCCGCCAAGGTCGGCGAAAATATTGGTACCAGCCAATGGGCCGAAATGAGCCAGGATCGCATCAACCAGTTCGCCGAGGCGACCGGTGATCACCAGTTTATCCACGTCAACCCGGACATGGCGAAGATGACCCCGTTCGGCGGCACCATCGCCCACGGCTTCTTGACCCTTTCGATGATCCCCTACCTCAGCGCGAACAGCGATATGCCGCGCATGGACGGGATCAAGATGGGTGTGAATTACGGCGGCAACAAAACCCGCTTCATCGCCCCGGTGCGATCGGGCAAGCGCATTCGTGGCCACTGGAAACTCACCGAAATGGTCGAAAAGCGTCCCGGCCAGTGGCAACAGACCGCCGAAATCACCATCGAGATCGAGGGCGAGGAAAAGCCCGCACTGATCTGTGAATGGATCACGCAGTTCTTCGTTTAAGAATTGTGTGAGCCCGATGTGCGTTCCCGCGAAGGCGGGAACCTCCCTCGGCAAGACGCAGACGCGCACCCTCTAGAATAAAGGAATACCTCTCATGTCACGTGAAGCCGTTATCGTTTCCACCGCCCGCACGCCGATTGGCCGCGCATACAAGGGCGCCTTCAATGCCACGCCCGGCCCCACGCTTGGCGCCTACAGCCTCGCCCCCGCGATTGAACGCGCCGGGATCGAAGCGGGCGCGATTGATGATGTGGTGTGGGGCACGGTGCTGACCCAGGGCACGCAGGCAGGCAATATTGGCCGCCAGGTCGCGCTGCGCGCCGGTTGCCCGGTGACGGTGTCAGCCCAGACCATCGACCGCCAGTGTTCATCGGGCCTGATGGCGATTGCTACGGCTGCCAAGCAGATCATCGTCGACAACATGGATATCGTCGTCGGCGGTGGGCAGGACTCGATCTCGATGGTGCAGACGCCGGAAATGCGGGTGTCGCCCGACCGGTCGCTGATCGCGATGCACAAGGATGTGTATATGCCGATGCTTGGCACGGCGGAAACGGTCGCCAAACGTTACGATATCGGCCGCGAAGCGCAGGACGAATACGCGCTGCAATCGCAGCAGCGCACGGCCGCCGCGCAGGCTGCCGGATATCTCGATGCTGAAGTCGTTCCCGTCACCACCACCATGGCAGTGAAGGACAAGGAAACCGGCGAAGTCAGCCATGTCGAATTCACCCTGACCAAGGATGAAGGCAACCGCCCGTCGACCACGCTCGAAGGGCTGCAATCGCTTCAGCCAGTGATGGGGCCGGGGATGTGCATTACCGCGGGCAACGCCTCGCAATTGTCGGATGGCTCATCGGCTTCGGTGCTGATGGAAGCCAAGCTGGCCGAACAAAAGGGGCTGCAACCCTTGGGCCGCTATGTCGGCATGGCGGTGGCGGGCACCGAGCCTGACGAAATGGGCATCGGCCCGGCATTCGCGATCCCCAAGCTGCTGAAAGCAACCGGCCTGAAAATGGACGATATCGGGCTGTGGGAGTTGAACGAGGCCTTCGCGGTGCAGGTGCTCTATTGCCGCGACAAGCTCGGCATCAATAACGACATTCTCAACGTCAATGGCGGCGCGATCTCGATTGGCCACCCCTATGGCATGACCGGCGCACGCTGCACCGGGCACGCGCTGATCGAAGGCAAGCGGCGCGGCGCGAAATATGTCGTCGTCACCATGTGCATCGGTGGCGGCATGGGCGCGGCAGGCCTGTTCGAAGTGTTCTGAAGAAAAGGTTTCCCAGATAGGGAAACAAGCGGCGCGGGGGGCGACTCCCGCGCCGTTTCCGTCAGCATTTCAGCGCGCTGGTATTACGCCTCCAGCTCAATGTCCCAATACAGCCAGTCGCGCCAGGTTTCGTGGAGGTAATTGGGCGGGAACAGCTTGCCGTGCTGTTGCAATTGCCAGCTGGTCGGGCGGATCGGGGTGCGGTGCACGGGCATCGCCGCCTGTTTCGGGGTGCGTCCGCCCTTTTTCATGTTGCACGGCGCGCAGGCGGTGATGATGTTTTCCCACGTCGTGCGCCCACCCAATCGGCGCGGCATAACGTGATCGAAGGTCAGGTGATCGTGGCTGCCGCAATACTGGCACTGGAAGCGATCGCGCAGGAACACGTTGAAGCGCGTGAAGGCGGGAAATTCGCTGTGCTTCACATATTGTCTGAGCGCGATCACGCTCGGGATTTTCATGTCGAGGTTGGGCGAATGCACCTCGCGTTCGTAGCTGGCGACAATATCCACCCGGTCGAGAAACACCGCCTTGATCGCCGTCTGCCACGGCCACAGGCTGAGCGGGTAATAGGACAGCGGGGTGTAATCGGCATTCAGCACCAGCGCCGGGCACCCCGACAGGTTGCGCGCCGGATCGCCGTCCGCGCTGCGGAACTGGGCCGCCTTTTCGATCAGTTCGGCATTGAACACGGTGCGCGTTCCTCCCTGATTGACTGGATCATGGCGTGCCAATCTAAAGAGTCAAACCCATGACAGGATGACTATCCACAGTGGCCTCCTGTGGACAGGCTGTGGGCAAATCTGTGGATGACGCAAGGTTATGTCCTGTGGCATGGCTGGCGCGATGCAGAATTGCGCCCCTTTGGTGACCCGGTTTGCGCCAAGCCCCAATGGGCGGCTGCATCTGGGCCATGCGCTGTCCGCGATCATCGCGCATGATCTGGCGAGGGCCAGTGGCGGGCGGTTCCTGCTCAGGATCGAGGATATTGACGGCCCGCGTTCACGCCCCGAACTGGCGGACGAATTTCGCCGCGATCTGGCATGGCTGGGGCTGGAATGGGAAGAAGTGCCCGCGCAATCGACCCGGCTGGAAAGCTACGCCGCCGCCGCCGAAACGTTGCGCGCGCACGGGCTGCTGTATCGCTGCACCTGCACCCGCAAACAGATCGTCAAGGCCGGGGCGCAGGCGGGGACAGATGGCCTGATATATCCCGGCACCTGCAAGCATAACCCGCCTGACCCGGAGCTGCCTTCGGCGTGGCGGCTCGATGCAGACCGGGCGCTGGCGCAAACCGGCGCGTTGGTGTGGGAGGATGATTTTGCCGGGGCAATCCCGGTTGACCTGTCCGGGCTGGGCGATGTGGTGCTAGTGCGCAAGGATCTGCCCGCCAGCTATCACCTTGCCGTCACGCTCGACGATGCGGCGGACGGCGTGACGCTGGTAACGCGCGGGGCCGATCTGTTCGCGGCGAGCCACGTCCACCGCACGCTTCAGGTGCTGCTCGGCCTGCCCGTGCCGCGCTGGCACCACCATGCGCTGTTGACTGACGATGCGGGCCTGAAACTCGCCAAGCGGCGCGGTTCGCCAGCCTTGGCCGAACGGCGGCTGGCAGGCGAGGATGGGCTGGTGCTTGCCGCGCAATTGCGCTTGCAGCATTTGCGGCTTGGAACCTGACGCGCAAACGGCCATTATGCACCCATGAACTATGTCCTTGTGCCCGTGCTGCTCGTCCTGATGGGGCTTGTCGTCTTTTCGCTGATCCGTGGGATCATTGCCTTCCTCAAGACGACCAGGATCGATCTTGAAACCGGCGAGGGTAAAACCGCCACCGATATGCAGCTCGCCCAGAACAAGGCGATGTTTGCGCGGATCAAGTATCAGGCGCTGGCAATCGTGGTGGTGGTGATCATCCTTGCCGTCGCGCGCTGAGGCCTATGGTCAAGCTCAACAAGATTTACACCCGCACCGGGGATGATGGCACGACCGGGCTGGTCGATGGATCGCGCCTGCCCAAACATGCGGCCCGCATGGAGGCGATCGGCGCCATTGATGAGGCGAATGCGGCGCTGGGTTTCGCCTTGCGCAAATTAGGCGGTGCGCCCGCCGATAGCGTGTTTCGCATCCAGAATGATCTGTTCGATCTGGGCGCCGATCTGGCGACCCCTGCGGAAAATGACGATTTTACGCCATCGGACATGGTGCTGCGGATTGTGCCATCGCAGGTTGCATGGCTTGAAGAACGGATCGACGCGCTTACCGCAGTGCTTGCGCCGCTCACCAGCTTTATTCTCCCCGGCGGAACAGAGGCCGCCGCGCGGTTGCATCTGGCGCGCACCGCGACGCGCCGCGCCGAACGCGCGATGACCGCGCTGGCCGCAACAGAGCCGACCAATCCGGCGGCGCTGCGTTATATCAACCGGCTTTCGGACTATCTGTTCGTGCTGGGCCGCGCCGCCAATAATGATGGCACGGCGGATATTAAATGGGTGCCCGGCGCCCATCGCGCGTGAGAACGCAGCTAGTCAGGCTGCACCTTCCCCGCTAGGGCGAGCGCTTTGCTGCACTTGCGAAGGAATATACCATGCGCAATATCGCCGTCATCGGCGCCGGTCAGATGGGAACCGGCATCGCTCAGACCGTCGCCGCTCAAGGCATGAAAGTCATGCTGTCGGATGTTGACCTTGCGCGCGCCGAAGCGGGCAAGGCCACTGTCGAACAGGCGCTGGTCAAGCTGATGGGGCGCGGCAAGATCGAAGCGGGCGAGGCCGAGGCGCTGCTCGCCCGCATCACCCCGGTTGCCGATTACGCACCGATGGCCGAGGCCGATCTGATCATCGAAGCCGCGACCGAGCGCGAGGAAATCAAGAACGCGATTTTTCTGGCGGCGGGCAAGGTGCTGTCAGCCGATGCGATCATGGCATCGAACACATCATCGATCCCGATCACCCGCATGGCCAATCATTCGCCCGATCCGGCGCGCTTTATCGGGCTGCATTTCTTCAACCCGGTGCCGGTAATGGGGCTGATCGAGGTGATACCCGGCCTTGCCACCGCGCAGGCCACCACCGACCGCGTGACCGAATTCGCGCGCGAACTGGGCAAGGAAGTGGTGCTGAGCCAGGACGAACCCGGCTTCGTCGTCAACCGCATCCTGCTGCCGATGATCAACGAGGCAGTGTTTGTGCTCGGCCAGTCGACCGCGGGGATCGAGGATATCGACAAGGGCTGCCGGCTCGGCCTCAATCACCCGATGGGGCCGCTGCAACTGGCGGATTTCGTCGGGCTGGACACCTGCCTCGACATCATCAACGTGCTCTACATGACCACCCGCGACACCAAATATCGCCCCGCGCCGCTGCTGGTAAAATATGTCGAAGCCGGATGGCTGGGCCGCAAGACCGGGCGCGGGTTCTACGATTACACGGGCGAGGCGCCGGTTCCGACGCGGTGATGCAGGCTATTGCGGTTCAATTGTCATCTGACGTGATGTAATCACCGGAACCGGCGGCGGGCTGGCCTGATCCTGAAATTGGTCAGGCCGCGGCACCGGAGTGCCTTCATAATCGGCCACCACTGGCTGCGGGCCGGGGATGCCCCCTGATGCGTTCTTTTTCTTTTTGACGCTGACCGGTGATGGATTGCCCGCCGTGACACTGCCGGCCTCCGTTTCACCGGTGGCATATTCACCGAATACTGGTCGGCTGCTGCCCCACCCGGCGGCCGGGTCGATCATCGGATTGCCCGCCACGTCGCCCACGCTTTGCGTCTCGGCATAATCACGCGCTTGCTCGACAATCGCCTCACGCTCCTGCGAAAAGCGGTCTGTTACCTTGTCGAGCACACCCTGATCTTCGGGGGAGCCAACCATCGCCACCGCGCCAAGGATCGTCATCCCGGCAAAGATCAGCGCGGCCTTGCTGTTCTGAAACACGGTCTTGTACATGTCGCCCAGTATAGCCGGACTGCGGTTAAGCCTTGGTTGATGTCAGCGCGCGTTTTTGGGCAGCGCGCGCTTCCATTGATACAGCAGATCCAGCGCCTCTCGCGGGGTCAACGCATCCAGATCGGCGGCGCGCAATTGCTCTGCCAGCAGTTGTTCGGGCGACGCCTGCGGTTCGGGGCGCAGCGCGGCGAACAGCGGCAGATCGCCCAGTCCGGCGGCGATCCCGCCGGTGGCTTCGCGGGTGGCCTCAAGCTTTTCGAGCACCGCCTTGGCGCGTTCCACGACAGCATCAGGCACCCCCGCCAGCCGCGCGACCGCAAGGCCATAGGAACGATCCGCAGGGCCTTCGGCAAGTTCATGCAGCAACACCAGATCGCCCTGCCATTCACGCGCGCGGACATGGTGCAGCGATAGCGCCTCACAGGTTTCGCCCAGCCGCGCGAGTTCGTGGTAATGGGTGGCGAACAGGCAGCGGCAGGCGATGCGCGAATGCACCGCTTCCGCCACCGCCCATGCCAGCGCCAGGCCATCATAGGTCGATGTGCCGCGCCCGACTTCATCAAGGATCACGAAACTGCGCCCTGTCGCCTGCGCCAGAATCGCGGCGGTTTCGACCATTTCGACCATGAAGGTGGATCGCCCGCGCGCCAGATTATCCGCTGCGCCAACCCGGCTGAACAAGCGGTCGACAAGCCCGATGCGCGCCGCCGTGGCCGGGACAAAGCACCCCGCCTGCGCCAGCAGCACGATCAGAGCATTCTGCCGCAGGAAGGTTGATTTACCGCCCATATTCGGCCCGCCGATCAGCCACAGGCGGTTATCCTGCGCGAGCACACAGTCGTTGGCCACAAACCGTTCACCCGCCTGCGCCAACGCGGCTTCGACCACCGGATGCCGCCCGCCGGTGATGGCGAGGCCCGTGTCTTCGGCAATCTCCGGACGGCACCAATCGCCTTCGGCCGCGCGTTCGGCATTGGCGGCGGCAACATCAATCCGGGCGAGTGCGGCAGCGGTCGCAGCGATGCTTTCGCGCGCAGCGGTGATTCCGGCCACCAGCGCTTCGAAATGCGCTTCTTCGGCAGCCAGCGCATGGCCGCCCGCTTCGGCGATGCGTGCGGCTTCCTCGTGCAATGTCAATGAATTGAACCGCACTGCGTCCTTCATCGTCTGGCGGTGGGTGAAGCCGCTATCGGGTGCCATCAGCCGGTCGGCATGGCGCGCGGCAACCTCGATGAAATAGCCGAGCACGCCGTTGTGGCGGATCTTGAGCGTGGTGATCCCGGTTTCGTCGCGGTAGCGCGCCTCCATCGTGGCAATTGCGCGGCGGGCATCGCCCGATGTGGCGCGCAATTCATCAAGCGCGGCGTCATAGCCATCGGCGATATAGCCGCCATTGCTGCGTTCGGTCGGGGGTGAGGGCACCAGCGCCCGGCCCAGCAAATCGGTCAAAGCGCCGTGGCCGGTCAGGTGGGCGAGCATATCATTGAGCAGCGCCGGGCGATCCGGCGCGCCGGAAAGCCAGCGATGCAGCCGCATGGCTTCGGACAGCCCATCGCGCAATTGGCCCAGATCGCGCGGGGAGCCGCGCCCCGCCACCACCCGGCCAAGCGCGCGGCCCAGATCGGGGATCGCGCGCAAGCCATCGCGCAATTGCGCGCGTTCAATCGGGCGATCGCGCCAGAATTGCACCAGCGCCAGCCGCGCCTCGATCGCGGTGACATCCAGCAGCGGGGCAGACAGGTCTTCGGCCAGCAAGCGCGATCCTGCGCCGGTTACGCAGCGATCCACCGCGCCGATCAGGCTGCCGCTGCGCCCGCCCGAGGTGGATTCGAGGATTTCGAGGCTGGCGCGCGTCGCCTCATCCATCGCCATCCCAGCCTCGGCGGTGCGCCGCACCGGGGGCAGCAGCAAGGGCAGGTTTCCGCGTCCGACATGGTCGAGATAGGCGATCAATCCGCCCACCGCCGCCAGCATCGCGCGCGAAAAGTCCCCGAAGGCATCGAGCGTCGCCACCGCGTGCAACGCTTTCAGCCGATCCGCCCCGGCATCGCTGGCAAAGGTGCCGCGCGGGCGATGAATAATAATATCGCGAGTCCCCGCGAAGGCGGGGATATCATTCAGCATGGCACTACTTTGCCCGAGATCCCCGCCTTCGCGGGGATGCACTTCGGGCACCACCACTTCGCTCGGGTCAATCCGCGCCAGCGCCGCGCCGAGCATTTCGGGCGCGCATTCCTCCAGCACCATCGCGCCGGTCGAAACATCGCAGGCGGCAATCCCGATTGATCCGCGCAGTTCCGTCAGCGCCGCAAGCACATTGGCCCGGCGCGGTTCGAGCAGCGCTTCTTCGGTCAGCGTCCCGGCGGTGACCAGCCGCACAATCGCGCGGCCGACCAGCGCCTTGGATGACGGCGTGCCATCACGTTTGGCGCGCGCCTTGGCTTCGTCAGGGGTTTCGATCTGTTCGGCAATCGCCACCCGGCAGCCCGCCCGGATCAGCCGCGCCAGATAGCCTTCCGCCGAATGCACCGGCACGCCGCACATCGGGATCGGCTGGCCATCATGTTCGCCGCGCGTGGTCAGCGCAATATCGAGGATTGCCGCTGCGGCCCTCGCATCATCGAAGAACAGCTCGAAGAAATCGCCCATGCGGTAGAACAGCAGCGCATCGCCCGCTTCCTCGCGCAGCGCGAGGTATTGCGCCATCATCGGGGTGGGTTTGGATTCGGTGGGCGCGGCCATAGCTGCATTGCCTAGACACCAGCGTTGCGATTCGGAATGTCTGCCCTTACGGATGTCCCCGGAGTTGCGTCATTTCCGCCCTTTCGCGGCGTCGCCCTCCTCGTTAAGCGGGGCGCGGTTTTTGCCAAGCGCACACAAAAAGGGATCAGGCACCATGGCCGAAGAGAACAAGGGTGGCTTCACCACCCGCGAGGCATTGTTCTATCACGAGACGATCCGGCCGGGTAAGCTGGAGATCGTCGCGACCAAGCCGATGACCTCGCAGCGCGATCTCAGCCTCGCCTATTCGCCGGGCGTTGCTGCGCCGGTTGAGGCCATCGCCGCCGATCCTTCGCTCGCCGCGCGCTATACTGTCAAAGGCAATCTGGTCGGAGTTATTTCCAATGGCACCGCGATTCTCGGCATGGGCAATCTCGGCGCGCTCGCTTCCAAGCCGGTGATGGAAGGCAAAGCGGTGCTGTTCAAGCGGTTTGCCGACGTGGACGTGTTCGATATCGAACTCGATACCGAAGACCCCGAAGCCTTCATCAATGCGGTCGCGCTGATGGAGCCGACCTTTGGCGGCATCAACCTTGAAGATATCAAAGCGCCCGAATGCTTCATCATCGAAGCCGCGCTGCGCGAACGCATGAAAATCCCGGTGATGCATGATGATCAGCACGGCACCGCGATCATCACAGCGGCGGGCCTGCTCAATGCCTGTCACCTGACCGGGCGCGATTTTCGCGATGTGAAGGTGGTGGTCAATGGCGCAGGCGCGGCGGCGATTGCCTGCACCGCTCTGATCAAGGCAATGGGGGTGCGCCACGATAATGTGATCATGTGTGACCGCACCGGCCCGATCACGCCGGGCCGCGAAGACGTGGATCAGTGGAAAAGCGCCCACGCGGTCGCCACCACCGCCACCAGCCTTGAAGAAGCCTTGGTGGGCGCGGACATTTTCCTCGGCCTGTCAGCGGCGGGCGCGCTGAAGCCCGAATGGGTGCGCAAGATGGCGGACAGGCCGATCATCTTTGCGATGGCCAACCCGGTTCCCGAAATCATGCCTGACGCTGCCAAGGCCGTGCGCCCCGATGCGATCATCGCCACCGGGCGCAGCGATTTTCCCAATCAGGTCAACAACGTGCTGGGCTTCCCGTTCATTTTCCGGGGCGCACTGGATGTGCAGGCGACCACCATCAACGAAGAGATGAAAGTTGCCGCAGCCGAGGCGATTGCCGAACTCGCCCGTCGCAGCGTGCCCGAAGAGGTCGCGTCCGCCTATGGCAAGAACCAGAAATTCGGCACCGATTACATCATCCCTGCCCCGTTTGACCCGCGCTTGATCGAAGTCGTGTCGTCCGCTGTGGCCAAGGCAGCGATGGATTCGGGCGTGGCCCGCGCGCGGATTGACGATTTCGACGCCTATCGCATCCAGCTGCGTTCGCGCCTTAACCCCACCACCTCGGTGCTGAGCGGGGTTTACGAAGTCGCCAAGGCCAACCCCAAACGCATGGTGTTTGCCGAGGCGGAAGAAGAAGTGGTGCTGCGCGCCGCGATCCAGTTCCGCGATTTCGGCTATGGCACCCCGATCCTCGTGGGCCGCACCAAGGCAGTGGTCGATAAGCTGCATCAGCTTTCGGTGTCCGATCCGGGCAGTTTTGAAATCCAGAACTCGGCCGATAGCGAACACGTGCCCGCGATGGTCGATTACCTCTACAAGCGGCTGCAACGGCGCGGCTTTACCGAACGTGACGTGCGCCGGATGGTCAATCAGGAACGCAACGTGTTTGCCGCGCTGCTGGTGGCGCTGGGCCATGGCGACGGGATGATCACCGGCATGACCCGCACCTTTGCGCAAACCGTGCGCGAGGTGAACCTGGTGCTCGATCACAAGGATGGCGCGCTGCCGTTCGGCATCCACATGATGATCGGCAAGAACCACACCACCTTCCTCGCCGATACCACCATCAACGAACGCCCCAACGCAGCCGAACTTGCCCATATCGCCCGCGAAACCGCAGCGGTTGCGCGGCGCATGGGGCATGAACCGCGCGTTGCGTTCCTCAGCTATTCGACCTTCGGCAACCCGTCGGGCCAATGGCTGGGCAATATCCGTGAAGCGGTGGCGATCCTTGATCGAGAGGAGCCAGGCTTTGAATATGAAGGCGAAATGGCACCCGATGCCGCGCTTAACCCCAGGGTGATGGAACTCTACCCGTTCAGCCGCCTGTCTGGCCCGGCCAATGTGCTGATCATGCCGGGGCTGCAATCGGCGAACCTTTCGGCCAAGCTGCTGCGCGAATTGGGCAGCAACGCCACCATCGGCCCGATGCTGCTGGGTGTGGAAAAGCCGGTGCAGATCGTGCCGATGACCGCGTCTGTGCCCGATGTGCTGACGCTCGCCGTGCTGGCGAGTGCGGGGGTTGTGGGTTAGCTCGTCCGCCGATTATCGATGGCGCAGGCGCCCGGCCCGCGCACAAAGATAAAACCGAGCGCGCCAAGGATCGCGATATTCTTGAGCAGCGGCCCGGTATGGTCTGGGGCGAGGTGAATTGCCAAGGTGATGGGCACCAGTGTCACGAATAACGCAAGTGCAGAGAGGCGGGTCATCCAGCCCAATGCAAGAGTGACGCCGCCAACGATAAACACCGCGCCGGAAATCCACAAAAGCCAAAGCGGATCTCCGATTGCTTCAACCGTCTCTCGCCAGGGAGATTCAGCTATGCGCGCGATCATGTCGTCGGCACGGCCGAAATGACCAAGCCCGCCAACGATGAAAATGAGGCTGGTCAGCAGACGGAACATCGGGTCTGCTATATTTGAATAACGCCGTGCGCGCCCTAATGCGCCTTCAACTGCTGCCAGCATTGAAACTCTCCCCTCGTTTGCGCCATGACGCATGGGCGAATCCCCGCTGGCGGGCAAACGGGTATTTGCGATGGCTGATATCGGCTCCAGCGATGTCAGGTTCACCGCCGCCGAAACCGGAAATACCACACCTCGTGCCCATAAACGGTGCGGGCCTTGTGCTCATACCGCGTTTCGGGCCAGCCTGACGGGCGCACCTGCCAGTCGGCGGGTTTCTCCACCACCCATTCGAACAGATCGGTGTGGCGCTGCATCACCATCAGCGCGTGGCGCAGGTAGATGTCGTGATCAGTGCCGAACCGGAATTCTCCGCCCGGTTTAATCTTCTGCGCGATCAGCTTGACCGGCCCGTCATTCATCATCCGCCGCTTGGCATGGCGGGCCTTGGGCCAGGGATCGGGGTGGAGCAGATAGACCATGCTCAGCGCCCCATCGGGCACCCGCGCCAGCACATCGAGCGCATCGCCCAGATGCAGGCGGATATTCGGGAGCTGCTGATCGGCAATATGGGTCAGCGCCTGCGCCACGCCGTTGACGAAGGGTTCGGCCCCGATAAACCCGTGATCGGGTAGCAGGTCAGCGCGGTAGGCAAGATGCTCCCCTCCGCCAAAGCCGATCTCGAAATGCAGCGGGCGCTGGTCGCCGAACAGGATTTCGCTCGTCACTGGCCCTTCGGCAGGCACGGCGATTTGCGGCAGCAGGTTATCAACCAGCCCCTGCTGCCGGGTCCGCAATTTCTTACCGACGCTGCGACCATAAAGCCGTGCGATTGTGGTCGGATCGCCTTCCTTGAACGCTGTCATGCACCGCCCATAGAAAAACGCCCGGGGTCTTTCCACCCCGGGCGTCCACATTGTCGGTAACGCAATTTCACGGCCAGAAGGGCCGCAAGGCCGACCGGCCGCCCGCAGCTGCTCGATCCTGAAAGGATCGAAACGCAGCGAGGATGCTCGCCCGGAGGGGCGAGCGAAAAACAGATTACGCGGCTTCCACCACCTGTTCATCATCGCGCAGCACGTAACCGCGGCCCCACACCGTTTCGATGTAGTTTTCACCGCCGCAAGCAAGGCTCAGCTTCTTGCGCAGCTTGCAGATGAACACGTCGATGATCTTGAGTTCGGGTTCGTCCATCCCGCCGTAAAGGTGGTTGAGGAACATTTCCTTGGTCAACGTGGTGCCCTTGCGAAGCGAGAGCAGCTCCAGCATCGCATATTCCTTGCCGGTGAGGTGCACGCGCGCGCCATCGACTTCGACCGTCTTGGCGTCGAGGTTCACCGCGAGTTTGCCGGTGCGGATGACTGACTGCGAGTGGCCCTTGGAGCGGCGCACCACGGCATAGATGCGGGCGACCAGCTCTTCGCGGTGGAACGGCTTGGTCACATAATCATCCGCGCCGAAACCGAAGCTGCGGATCTTCGAATCCATTTCGGAAATGCCTGACAGGATCAGCACCGGGGTCTGCACCTTGGCGACGCGGAGCTTCTTCAGCACGTCATACCCGTGCATATCGGGCAGGTTCAGGTCGAGCAGGATGATGTCGTAATCATACAGCTTGCCCAGATCGAGGCCCTCTTCGCCGAGGTCGGTCGAATAGACATTGAAACCCTCGGTAGTGAGCATCAGCTCAATCGCCTTGGCGGTAGTCGGTTCGTCTTCGATCAGCAGCACACGCATCGCTGGTCCCCTGTTTGCCTTTGGTAACCCCTGCTTAGGAGAGGTTGCCGCCTGTTAACCACGACACTTGTCACCAAAAAAGGTTAATAAGAGGTTTAAGGCGTTAACGTTTTGAAGTGAGTCTTTCGAGTCACACTGTGTTTGCAGGCAAAATCACCCTCGGGAATCGGGTTTTATCCGTTGCGAGACAAATCCTAACGCCCGCCCGCCCGAGCCTTGGCCCAAGCGCAAGCTGCGTTTGCCGCCCGGCGGCGCACAAATGGTCTTTGTCGAAAGCGATTGGATCGCGCCGCAATGGGGTATATCATCAAGCCATGAAACTGAATTCCTTGACCTTCATTGCCGCGACAAGCGTCCTGTTCACGCTTGCGCCCACCGCTGCACAGGCACAGGAAGATGCCCCGGCCTCTCCTGGCAGCCCATCCATCGTGGTTGAGGGGCGCAAGCAGGAAGTCCGCGAGGAGTTAAAGAATCTGATCGAGGTCGAAGACGATCAACTCGCCCGGTTCGAAAGCGAATTCTGCCCCAAGGTGATCGGGTTCGACCCCGAATGGACGCCGATTCTGGAGCAGTTGATCCGCGAAAATGTCGTGGCGGTCGGCATGAAGGTCGAACCGGCGCCGTGCAAGCCGACGGCGGTGGTCATCTTCAGCTATGATCCGCAGGATCTGGTCAAGGGTCTGCGCCAGCGGATGCCCGGCCTGTTTGAAGGAATGCCCATACCCCAGCTTGACCGGCTCACCGGGGAGACTCGCGGGGCCTATAGCTGGCGCGCGGTCGATATGCGCAGCCGCGACGGCATAACGCTCCAGCCCGCCGGGGACATTGGCGGATCGCCCAGCCAGGCAAAGATTGTGCGCAATGCCGCCGGGTCGCGACTGGTCAGCAGCGTGCGCTACGACATCGTCAATTCCTATCTGGTGCTCGATCTCGAACGCACGCCGGGCATGTCGCTCAACCAGATTGCGGCCTTTGCGACCATGCATCTGCTGCTCGACCTGACCGAAAGGGCGCCCGAAGTGTCGCGCTCAACCTCGATCCTGCGGCTGTTTTCCGGCGACGACCCGGAAACTCTGCCGCCGGAACTCAGCCGTTTTGACCGGCTGACGCTCGAAGGGCTGTACCGGATAAGGTTCAACAACGTGTCCGCCAGCCAGCAGCGCAGCCGGATGGTCAAGCATATCAGCCAGAACGAAGCCGAAGAATAACGTCAAAGCGCGTGCGGCGCAGACACAGTGCCAGCGCCCACCGCCCCGTTACCCCGCACCCGCCAGTTTCTTCGCCCGCCGCCGCTCGGCGCTGGAGCCCAGGCCGATCGCTTCGCGGTATTTGGCCACGGTGCGCCGGGCGAGGTCGAAGCCTTCTTTTTGCAGCATTTCCGCCAGTTGCTGATCGGACAGGATGTTCTTCGGCCCTTCGTCATCGATCAGCGCCTTGATCCGCGCCTTGATCGCCGCGCTCGACGCGCCTTCGCCGTCTGCTGACGCAACCCCGCTCGTGAAGAAGTATTTCAATTCAAACGTTCCGCGCGCGCAGGCGAGGTATTTGTTGCTCGTCACCCGGCTGACCGTGCTTTCGTGCATGTCGATCTTCTCGGCCACTTCGCGCAAGGTCAGCGGGCGCAGTTCGGATACGCCGCGGCGGAAGAAGCCTTCCTGCTGGCGCACAATTTCGGCAGCGGTTTTGAGGATGGTCTTCTGCCGCTGGTCAAGCGCGCGGATTAGCCAGTGGGCATCGGCCAGCTTTTCTTTCAGCCAGCCTTGCGATTGCTTGTCCGATACCCCGGCATTGAGTTCGAGAAAGTAGCCGCGATTGACGATCAGCTTGGGCAGGGTTTCCTCGTTCAGCACGATGTCCCATCCGCCCGCGTTGTTGGCGGCAATCAGGATGTCGGGCACCACGGTGCTGGTAACCGATGATGCAAAGGCCAGGCCGGGGCGCGGGTTGTAACTGCGCAATTCGCGCAGCATGTCGGCGAAATCCTCGTCATCCACCCGGCACAGGCGTTTCAGCCGTTCCACCTCGCCGCGCGCGACCAGATCGAGATTGGCGATCAGCGCCGCCATGCACGGATCATAACGATCTGCCTCGCGCGCCTGGATGGCGATGCATTCGGCCAGATTGCGCGCGCCCACGCCGCTGGGATCAAGCGATTGCACCAGTGCCAGCGCGGCCTCGGCTTCGTCAGGCGTGACGCCGAGATCATCAGCAATCTCGTCAATCGCGGAAGCCAGATAGCCCGCCTCATCGAGCAGCCCGATGATATGGCGCGCGTTCAGGGCAGTGCGCGGATCGGAGGCGAGCGCGCCAACTTGTCCGCCGAGATGGTCGGCCAGCGTTACCTCGGCGGCGCGCAATTGCTCCCAATCGGGTGCATCGCCAAAATCGCCCCCTCTCGCCGCCGCTGCGCCCCATTCGGCATCGCGGGCCAAAGCAGCCGTGCCGTCGCCAGTGTCCCAATCACGGTCGACCGAAGCGAGATCGAGCGGCGCATCGCCTTCGCCGCCGCCCAATGCGATCAACTGGTCGGCTGGCGCATCTTCGGGCAGCGCCGCCACCACTTCGCCGCGCTCTGGCTCATCCGGCTCGGGCGTGGCGGTATCAAGCAGCGGGTTGGCCTCAAGCGCCTCGGCAATGAAGCTTTCAATTTCGAGATTGGAGGCCGCCAGCAGCTTGATCGCCTGCTGCAATTGCGGCGTCATCACCAGCGATTGGGATTGCCGAAGATCAAGGCGAGGGCCGAGAGCCATGCCTGCCAGCCCTAGAGCGTGAAGCTCTCACCAAGATAGAGCCGCCGGACGTTTTCATCAGCGACCAGTTCCTGCGGGCTGCCGGAAAACAGCACCTGCCCGCCGTAGATGATGCAGGCGCGGTCAACAATGTCGAGCGTTTCGCGCACGTTGTGATCGGTGATCAGCACCCCGATACCGCGCGATTTGAGATCGCGCACCAGCTCGCGGATGTCGCTGATCGACAGCGGATCGATCCCGGCAAAGGGTTCATCCAGCAGCATGATCGAAGGCTTGGCCGCCAGTGCGCGGGCGATCTCGCAGCGCCGCCGTTCGCCGCCCGAAAGCGCCATCGCGGGCGATTCGCGCAGCCGGGTGAGGCCGAATTCGTCGAGCAGGCGTTCCAGTTCCGCGGCGCGGGTGGCTGCGTCAGGCTCGACCAGTTCGAGCACGCAATTGATGTTCTGTTCCACCGTCATCCCGCGGAAAATGCTGGTTTCCTGCGGCAGATAGCCAAGCCCCAGGATCGCGCGGCGATACATCGGCAGGCAGGTCACATCCTCGCCATCCATCAGGATGCGGCCCGAATCCGGCTTCACCAGACCCATGATCGAATAGAAACAGGTGGTCTTGCCCGCGCCATTGGGGCCAAGCAGGCCGAGCACTTCGCCCTTGGCCACGTGCAGCGAAATATCGGTCAGCACCGCCGTCTTGTCATAGCTTTTGGCGATCGAAATCACCTCCAGCCCACTGCCCAGCGGTTGGATCGGGGTGGTGGCGGATTCAGCGGGGCTGCCCGCTTCGGATAGCGTCGACGTGCTCATACTCTGCGGTCTTTAGCAGTCTTGAAGCGGCTGGAAAGGGCTTCAAGCAGTTTGGCAGGATTTTTGCTTAGTTGCGGCATTATCGCCGACAATTGACCTGTCGGCTGCGAAAGGGCGTGCGATTCTCGCGGCTTGGGCAATCATTCATGCCTGCTGGGTAACAAGATTTTGCGCACCGCGCGCCCGCTTGCAACTCGGCGCCGCCTTTGCGATACTGCGTCCATCACAACAAACCGTTGGGGAGCGGGCATGATGGGCAAAGCAACCGAGCAGGCCAGAACCAATGGCCGGGTGCGAGACTGGCGCAAGGCGATGAGCGATCATGTCGCCTATGGCTTGCTGGTTTACACCGCTTTGCAAATTTTTGTGACCGTAAAGGCGCTGTCCGAAGGGACATCGGGGCTGTTGCCCTATATGGCGCTGATCGTGCTGGTAGCCGGAATCATTCCGGTATTCCGCTGGTTCGAAAAACGCTGGTTGAATCTCGATGATGCGCAGGCCGCCGACATGGCCTACGCCGCCGCCTTCCGCCGCGATGTGATCGGGCTGTGGGCGGTGGTGATTGGCCTGCCGTTTGTGCTGACAGTGATTTTCAAGGCGTTGCTGGGGGGGTTGTGATTTCCGTTCACCCTGCCGGGCGCGCGAACATCAGGAATTCTTATACCGCTCGATCGCTTCGATCGTGACCTGACGCGCTTCGGCGGCGTCTCCCCACTTGCCCACACGCACCCACTTTTCGGCTTCCAAGTCCTTGTAATGGGTGAAGAAGTGTTCGATCTGCTGGAAGATGATTGACGGCAGATCCTTGGTTTCGGCCACGTCCGAATAATAGGGGAAGGTCGTGTCCACCGGCACGCAGATCAGCTTTTCATCGCCGCCATGTTCGTCTTCGAGGTTGAGCACCCCGATCGGCCGCGCGCGCACCACGCAGCCGGGGATGAAGGGCGAACGCGCAATCACCAGCGCATCCAATGGATCGCCATCGGGACTTAGCGTGTGCGGCACGAACCCGTAATTCGCCGGATAGCGCATCGGGGTGTGCAGGATGCGGTCGACGAACAGCGCGCCCGATTCCTTGTCAAACTCGTATTTCACCGGCTCGCCCCCGGTCGGCACTTCGATGATCACGTTGAGTTCTTCGGGCGGGTTTTTGCCGGTGGGGATCTTGTCGATGCGCATGGTGGTCTCTTTGGCTTGGGCCGTGCGTATTCGCTTGCGGCGGAGAGGTTGAATTGTGCCGCGCCCCTTAATCGGTGGCGCAGGATTGCGAAAGACCCCGCGTGGGCTTAATCGCGCGCTTATGAGCAAAAAGACCCCGCAAGCCATCAGAGGCACCCAGGATATTTTCGGCCCCGATGCCGAGGCTTTTGCCTTTGTGGTCGAAACATTCGAGCGCGTGCGGCGGCTTTATCGGTTTCGCCGGGTAGAAATGCCGGTGTTTGAAAAGACCGAGGTGTTCGCGCGTTCACTGGGTGAGACGACCGATGTGGTGTCGAAAGAAATGTATTCCTTCGACGACCGCGGCGGGGAATCGCTGACCCTGCGCCCCGAATTCACCGCCGGGATCGCGCGCGCCTTCCTCACCAACGGCTGGCAGCAATATGCGCCGCTGAAGGTCGCGACCCACGGGCCTTTGTTCCGTTACGAACGCCCGCAAAAGGGCCGCTACCGCCAGTTCCACCAGATCGACGCCGAAGTGATCGGCGCGGGCGAGCCGCAGGCCGATGTTGAGCTGCTGGCGATGGCGGATCAGCTGCTGAAGGAACTGGGCATCCACGATGTGACGCTCCACCTCAACACGCTGGGCGATGCAGACAGCCGTGAGGCGTGGCGCGCGGCCTTGATCGACTATTTCGGGGCGGTGAAGGGCAACCTGTCCGAAGAATCGCAGGAGCGGCTGGAGAAGAACCCGCTGCGGATTCTGGATTCCAAAGACCCGCGCGACAAGCCTTTCTTGGCGGATGCGCCCAAGATCGACGCGTTTTTATCCGACGAGGCGCAGGCGTTTTTCGCCGCCGTCACCAGTGGGCTGGATGCGGCGGGGGTGAAGTGGGTGCGGGCCGAAAGCCTCGTGCGGGGGCTGGATTACTATCGCCACACCGCGTTTGAATTCATCCCTGACGAGGGCAGCGCTTCGGCAGCGGCTTTGGGCAGCCAGAGCACGGTGCTGGGCGGCGGGCGTTATGACGGGCTGATGGAGAGCCTCGGCGGCGCAGCCACGCCTGCGGTCGGCTGGGCTGCGGGGATTGAGCGGTTGGCGATGCTGGTGGGGGCGCGGGAGGAGGAGAAGGCTGACTTCGCTGTCATATCTGACCATCCACGCTGTGGCAGCGATACGAGCGCAGTGGCCTCCACTCTCAGGCGCTCGGGGTTCAATGTTCATTCAAGCTTCGGAGGGAAAGCAAAAAAGCAATTTGCAGCTGCTCGTGAGGCAGACCCAACTGTGCGGATCGTTCTTCGTCGTTGGGAAGTGAACGAAACTCTCACTCAAGAAAAGCTGGAAACGGATGATCCCATCATCGTCGAGTTGCGATCAGATTATCCAGAGATCGCTGAATTGAGATTCGAAATCTGGGAAAGTCTCCGCTGCGGGTTTGATGTGTCGATTGACGCAGCAAATTCCGACCGGGCGTTTCTTCGCCCCCCGTCGCCCCGGACTTGATCCGGGGCTTGGCTTCCTTTTCCGCCGCCCGCTATTAGAAAGCCAAGGCCCGCATCAAGTGCGGGCCGACGATAGTAGAAAAACCATGCAAATCCCTCCGGAACGCCTTGACCAGATCGCGCACCGCTTTGCGGAGCTGGAAGCGCGCATGGCGTCGGGCACGCTGGAGGGTGAGGCCTTTGTCCGCGCCAGCCGCGATTACGCCGAACTCCAGACCGTCGCCAAAATCGCCGCCGAGGTAAAAGCCGCGCGCGAGGAAATGGCGGGGCTCAACGCCATGCTCGCCGACCCCGAAATGAAGGCCATGGCGGAGGAGGAACTCGCCGCGCTCAAGGCGACGCTCCCCGATCTTGAACGCCGCCTCGCCATCGAATTGTTGCCGCGCGATTCGGCCGATGCCAAGCCAGCGATGCTGGAAATCCGCGCCGGGACGGGGGGCGATGAAGCCGCGCTGTTCGCCGCTGACCTGTATAGGATGTATGAAAAATACGCCGACGAGCAGGGCTGGAAAATCGAGCCGGTCAGCATCAACGCCTCTGAAATCGGGGGCTTTAAGGAAGTGATCGCCAACATCACCGGCACCGGCGTGTTCGCCAAGCTGAAGTTTGAAAGCGGGGTGCACCGGGTGCAGCGCGTGCCCGTGACCGAAAGTGGCGGGCGCATCCATACCAGCGCGGCGACCGTCGCGGTGCTGCCAGAGCCCGACGAGGTTGATGTCACGATTGATCCGGGCGATCTGAAAATCGATACCTACCGCGCCAGCGGTTCGGGCGGGCAGCACGTCAACACCACCGATTCCGCCATCCGCATCACCCACCTACCGACCGGAACGGTAGTGACCTGTCAGGATGGCCGCAGTCAGCACAAGAACAAGGAAAAAGCGATGCAGGTGCTGCGCGCGCGGCTGTATGAAGCGCAGCGTGAAGCCACCCAGGGTGCCGAGGCCGAGGCGCGCAAGGCGATGGTCGGCAGCGGGGATCGTTCCGAACGCATCCGCACCTATAATTTCCCGCAAGGCCGCGTCACCGATCACCGCATCGGGCTGACCCTGCACAAGCTCGAAGAAGTGCTCGCCGGGCCGGGGCTGGCCGAACTGATCGCCGCGCTGATTGCCGAGGACGAAGGCAAGCGGTTGTCGGCGCTGGCCGAGTAATTGGGGCGCAATGACCGTTTCCGAAGCCATCCGCGCTGCTGCCGAACGGCTCGCCGTCGCCAGCGATACTGCGCGGCTTGATGCCGAATTGCTGATGGCCCACACGCTGGGGATCAGCCGCTCGGAAATGCTGCTGCGGGCGATGCAATCCCCCGCGCCCGCCGGTTTCGCCGCGCTGGTCGATCGCCGGGCGGAGCATGAGCCGGTCGCCTATATCACCGGGCTTGCGGAGTTTTTCGGGCTGGAACTTACCGTCACCCCCGGCACCCTGATCCCGCGCGGGGATAGCGAGACGCTGATCGCAGCCGCGCTGGAAGTTGCGGGGGCGGCTGGCCGCGCGCTTGACCTTGGTACCGGATCGGGGGCGTTGCTGCTGGCGCTGCTGGCGCACCGTGCGGGCTGGCAGGGCGTGGGGGTGGATGCCTCGGCCGCGGCGCTGGCGGTGGCGGCGGGCAATGCCGATGCGCTGGGGCTGGCGAATCGCAGCGCGTGGCATCAGCGCGATTGGCACGTCGATGGCTGGGCGGATGGGCTGGGCACCTATGACCTCGTCCTGTGCAACCCGCCTTATGTTGAGGCGGATGCGGCGCTTGATCGGCAGGTGCGGGACTTCGAGCCCGCCAGCGCGCTGTTCGCCGGACCGCAGGGGCTTGACGACTATCGCGCGCTGATCCCGCAGCTTGGCAAGCTGATTGTGCCGGGCGGGATCGCGATTTTCGAAATCGGCGCAGGCCAGGCCGAGGCGGTCAGCGCCATCGCTGCCACGGCCGGGTTTGCTGTGGAACTGCGCCGTGATCTTGGCGGACGGCCGCGCGCACTGATCCTTCGGTAAGCACCCTTCGGTGAGGAAAAGCGCTGTAGGGCTTGGCAAAGTGCTTTTGCATCGCTAATTGCAAAACAGGCCAGATGATCTGCGAAGGGCGCAAATCGCTGAGCCACGCTCCTAAACTCGCTTGAATCGGCCGTCTGGGCTTGTCCCCGGCCACGGCAGCGCGGAGCGCGCGGCATCTTTTGGCAAGCCAAGATGATGACGCGCTTTGACGAGGGGTCTGTTGACCGCGCGTGCAGGAATTTTTTGCAGCCGGTCGCTGATTAAGGAACAATTTCCTTGAATAACAATAATCGGAATAACCGTCGTCGTGGACGCGGCAACCGCCCTCAGGGTGGCAATGGCAGTCAGCTCAACCGGATTGACAGCCGCGCGCGGGGCAATGCGCCGCAGATGCTCGACAAGTATAAAAAGCTCGCGCAGGACGCCCATCACAATGGCGACCGGGTGCAGATGGAATATTATCTGCAATTTGCCGACCACTATTTCCGCGTGATCGCCGATAACAAGGCGCGTCAGGATGAAGTGCGCGGTGGACGCCGCCCGGATGAGCGCGAAGCCGCCGAAGAATACAGCGATGATGATTTCGATTTCGATCGGGGCCGCCGCAATGATCGCCCTTCGCATGATCGCCAGAACGATGACAGCAGGCAGCCGCGCGCCGATGCCGAAGATGGCGAATCGGGGCAGGAGGGCGAAAGCTCCGCCTCCGATGACCGTGATGGCAACCGCAGCGAATCGCAGCCGCGCCAGCAGAATGCGCGCCGCCAGCCGCGCAAACCGCGTGATGATGCCCGCAGTGAACGGCCTGAGCGTAGCGACCGCCCGGAACGTGCCGTGCGTCCCGAACGCAGTGAACCACGCGCCGAAAAACCTGCTGAAAAGCCTGCCGAAAAGCGTGCTGAAAAGCCCGCCCCCCGCGCCCGCAAGCCGCGCCCGCCGGTTGATGCTGATCGCGGGAGCATTGATTCCTCGATCCTCCCGCCGTCGATCCGCGGCGAGGATTCGGGCAATGGTTCTGGCGATGGCGACGGCACGCTCGAAGCGGTCGGCTGATTGATCGCGGGCGCGGTTCGTCCCCGTGGCGGAAACCCGGACAATGGGCGCGCGGATTTCCGCAATCCCGGCGCTGATTCAGCGTCGCCCCGCGCTCGGGGCGATTGTGCTGGGGCTGATCGCGGCCTGCGCTTACCCGCCGCTGCACCTGTGGCCGCTGGGCCTTGCCGCGTTGGCGGGGTTCGTGTGGCTGATTTACACCGCCCCCACCAAGCGCGCGGCGTTGTGGCTGGGCTGGTGTTTCGGTTGGGCGCACCTGACGCTCGCCAATAACTGGATCGCGACCGCTTTTACCCATCAGGCCAAGATGCCCGAGGCATTGGGCTGGGTCGCGGTGCCGCTTGTTTGCATGTATCTGGCGATCTATCCCGCCTTTGCCGCGTTAGCTGCGCACCTGCTGGCCCGGCGCGCGCCGTTGCCTGCCTTTGCGCTGGTGCTGGCAGGCGCGTGGGTGCTGGCCGAATGGGCGCGGGGGACGTTCTTCACCGGCTATCCGTGGCCGCCGGTCGGGCTGATGCTGCTCGGCGGGTGGAAAGCGCAGGGGCTTGCGGCGGTGCTGCCTTGGATGGGCACCTATGCGCTGTCCGGGTTTGCTGTCGTGCTGGCTGGCCTGTTGCTGTGGGCGCTGATTGCGCGGCGCTGGGTCGCGGCAGGGGCAGGCGCTGTGGTTGTTGCAGCGTCGATGCACTTTCCGGCAATCGATGTCACGCCGCCGAACAAAGGCCTGAATTACACCCTCGTGCAACCGCTGCTCAAGCAGTCCGAAATCAACGATGCGAGCAAGTTCGAGGAACAATTCGTCCGCCTCGCAGACCTTACCATGCCGGGGCGCGAGCAGTCGCGGATTGTGCTGTGGCCCGAAAGCGCGATCCCCGATTACCTCGAAGATGGCTATCCCGAACGTTATTATTTCCAAACCACCGCCGGGGCCGACCCGGAGTTTGCGCGGCGGCGGATCGGTGCGGTGATCGGGCCGCAATCGACGCTGCTGGCGGGCGTCGTCAATCTTGACATTGCCGCGCGCAAGGACGGCAGTTTGGGGGCGGTCAGCGCGCGCAATTCGGTGATCGCGCTGAACGGTGACGGCGATATCGCGCACCACTATGCCAAGGCGCATCTGGTGCCGTTTGGTGAATATCTTCCGCTGCGCACCATTCTTGAACCGCTGGGCCTGTCGCGGTTGGTGGCGGGCAGCATTGATTATGCGCCGGGGCCGGGACCGCGCACGCTCGATCTGGGTGAGCATGGCAAGGCCGGGATCCAGATCTGCTATGAAATCGTGTTTTCGGGCGCGGTGGTGGATGCTGCCAATCGGCCCGATTACATCTTCAATCCCTCGAACGATGGCTGGTTCGGCACTTGGGGCCCGCCGCAACATCTGGCGCAGGCGCGGATGCGCGCGCTGGAGGAAGGGCTGCCGGTGCTGCGTTCCACCACCACCGGAATCAGCGCGGTGATCGACGCGAACGGAATCGTGCGCGGCGCAATTGGACGGGGCGAGGCGGACAAGCTCGAAGGGATCGTCCCCGCGGCCCTTCCGCCGACCCTGTTCGCGCGCGCCGGGCACTGGCTGACGTTGGGCTGGGCGGTGGCCCTGCTGCTGCTGGGGCTGGGGACGCCAAGATTGCTTGCGCTCATCCATCGGCGCGGCTAGGGCGATCAGGCAAGCAGGCAGACATAAAGGTTTCCTTATATCTGCATAAGGGCCTTGATCCGGCCAGACACCGCACTTTCAATCCCTCGGAGGATCCATGCGCACCGAATATCTGTTCACCTCTGAAAGCGTCTCCGAAGGTCACCCGGACAAGGTTTCCGACCAGATTTCCGACGGAATCGTCGATCTGCTGCTGGCGAAAGACCCCGAAGCACGCGTCGCCTGCGAAACGTTGACCACCACGCAATGCGTCGTTCTCGCCGGGGAAATCCGCTGCAAGGGCGTGTTTGAAAACGGCGATTGGGTGCCGGGGGCCAAAGAAGAGATCGAAGCCACCGTGCGCGCCACGGTCAAACGCATCGGTTACGAACAGGACGGTTTCCACTGGGACACGCTGCGGTTTGAAAACAAGCTGCACGGCCAGTCGGCACATATCGCGCAAGGCGTGGATGCCGGCGACAACAAGGATGAAGGCGCAGGCGATCAGGGGATCATGTTCGGTTACGCAACCGATGAAACTCCCGATCTGATGCCCGCTACGCTGTATTACAGCCACAAGATCCTCGAACGGATGGCAGCCGACCGCCATTCGGGCGCGGCCCCGTTTCTTGAACCAGACGCCAAAAGCCAGGTGACGCTGCGCTATGAAGAATCGCTCCCCGTCGCGGCGACCGCGGTGGTGGTGTCGACCCAGCACAAGCCCGGATATTGCCTGACCGGGGACAATGCCGATCCGGCCAAATATCGTGAGCTGGAAAGCTACGTAAAGCGCATCGTTGCTGAGATCATCCCGCCGGTGCTGCTGCGCGAAACCGTCTATTACATCAACCCCACCGGGGCGTTTGAAATTGGCGGGCCGGATGGCGACGCAGGCCTGACCGGGCGCAAGATCATCGTTGATACCTATGGCGGCGCGGCCCCGCATGGCGGCGGCGCGTTCAGCGGCAAAGACCCGACCAAGGTTGATCGCAGCGCGGCCTACATCACCCGCTATCTTGCCAAGAACGTCGTGGCGGCGGGCCTTGCCACGCGCTGCACCATCCAGATCGCCTATGCCATCGGCGTGTCGCAGCCCTTGTCGCTCTATGTCGATACGCATGAAACTGGCACGGTGGGCGATGAAAAGATCGAAGCGGCGCTGCTGAGCATCGCCAAGCTGGGCGGTCTGACCCCGCGCAGCATCCGCACCCATCTGGGCCTGAACAAGCCGATCTATCAGCGCGCGGCGGCCTATGGCCATTTCGGGCGCAAGGCCGAAGGCGATTTCTTCCCGTGGGAACGGCTGGATCTGGTCAATGATCTGAAGGCAGCGCTGGCCTGATTTTTCGGGTAGGGCGCAACCGATGGTGACGCCCGCCCCGCCCCCTGCTTGCTCGCCCGCTGAACGTATCCTTGCGCTTGATGCGCTGCGCGGGATTGCGGTGATCGGGATCGTGTGGATGAACGTCCTCGCCTTCGCGCTGCCGGGGCCGGCCTATTACAATCCAATGTCCTACGGCGCGGCCAGCCCGGTCGATTACTGGGTTTGGCTGGGCAGCTTTGTGTTCATCGAGGACAAGTTCCGCACGCTGTTCGCGATGCTGTTTGGCGTGGGTTGCCTGATCCTGCTGGAGCGCGGCGGGGCGAGCGACGCGGGGCGTATGTGGCGAGCGCATTACGCCCGCATGGCGGTGCTGTTTGCGATCGGGCTGATCCACGCGACGCTGCTGGCCAGCAATGATGTGCTGCGCGCCTATGCGATCGCGGGGCTTGCGCTGCCGTTGTTGGCCGGATTGTCGGCACGGGCACTGGTGGCGGTCGCGCTCGGTCTGGTTACGGTGCACCTTGCCCTGGGCTTGACCGCGCTTGGCACCCCCCTGGTCGATTTTCACGTGAAACATTGGGGCACAGACGCGCTGCTGTGGGCGGAGCGGCAATTTGGCCGCGATCCGGCGGCGTTGGCGATGCTGCTGGAACAGGGGCGCGAGGGGCTGGGCGAACGGATCGTCCGGCGGGGCCTTGGGATCCCTGCGCAATTGGCGACCATCATGGCCTCAATCCCGATCAACCTTGCCGCCATTGCGCTGGGCATGGGGCTGTGGAAGGCGGGGATGCTGCGGGGCGAATGGCGCACCTTCCGGCTGCAACGCGTGGCGGGGATAGCCGCGCTGGCGGCGCTGCCGGAGCTGCTGGGATTGGCGGCGTGGCTGGTGGCTCAGGGCTTTCCCGCGGCGCTGGTCGGGCCAGTAGCGCTGGTGCTGTCGGCCCCGTTCGATATGCTGCTGGGGCTGGCCTATGCGGCGCTGGCGATGGCGTTTCTGGCGCGCGACAACGCGCTCACCCGCCGGCTGGCGGCGGTGGGCAGGTTGTCGCTGACGAACTACCTGATGACCAGCGTGGTGCTCGCCGCGATCTTCGCCCCGTGGGGGCTGGGGCTGTTTGGCGAAGTCACCCGCGCGCAGGCTTTCACGCTCAGTTTCGTGCCGATTGCGGCGATGCTGGCATGGTCGCCGCTGTGGCTCGCACGATGGGGGCAAGGCCCGTTTGAGCGGTTGTGGCGCGGCGCGGCAAAGACGCTGTCCTAGCCATCCTCGCCATGGATCGGTGATGGCCGGTCGAGCGCCAGTTCGGCATCGGAAAAGGTGAACGGGCTGCGCACCCCCGCCATTCCGCCAAGCTCCACCCGCATCCCGCGCGCGATCACCTGAGGATCGGCGAACACCTCGTCCAAGCGATTGATCGGCCCCGCAGGAACGCCCGCAGCATGGCAGGCATCGAGCAGGCCTTGCTTGGTCCACCCCGCCGCCGCCGCCGCGATTTCGGTATCGAGCGCCGCCGCATTGGCGGTGCGATCACCATTGGTGGCAAAGCGCGGATCGTCGGACAGATGGGTCAACCCCAGCACTGCCATCAGTTTGTGAAACAGCCCGTCATTGGCGGGCGCAAGGATCACGTGGCCATCGGCCACCGCAAACACCCCGTAAGGCGCAACCTGAGCGTGGGCATTGCCCATGCGCGGGGGATTTTCGCCAGTAGTGAACAGATAGGTCGCCTGATTGGCGAGCAGACCGACCGAACAATCCATCAGGCTCATGTCGACCTGTTGTCCGCGTCCTGTCCGCGCCCGCATCAGCAGCGCCGCCTGAATGCCGTTGGCTGCCCAGACGCCGGTGGCAAGGTCGCTGATTGACACCCCCATCTTGACCGGATGGCCTTGCGGTTCCCCGGTCAGCGACATCAGCCCGCTCATCCCCTGCGCGACGAAATCATAGCCCGCTTCGTGCGCGCGCGGCCCGGTTTGCCCGAAGCCGGTGATCGAACAATAGACGAGGCCGGGGTTGCCGCCCACTACGCTAGCGTAATCGAGCCCGAACTTGGCGAGGCTGCCGGTTTTGAAGTTTTCGATCATCACGTCGGCCCCGGCGATCAGCGCCTTGACCCGCGCAAGGTCGGCTGCATTCGCGAAATCGGCGATGATCGAGCGTTTTCCGCGATTGCAGGCGTGGTAATAGGCGGCCTCACGGTGGACCCGCCCCTGCGCATCGGTGCGCTCTACCCAAGGCGGCCCCCACAGCCGGGTGCCATCACCCTCGGGGCTTTCCACCTTGATCACATCCGCGCCCAGATCAGCGAGGATCTGCCCCGCAAACGGCCCAGCCAGCACGCGGGCCAATTCCACCACCTTGAGCCCCGCAAGCGGCGCATCGGGGTTGCGAGGCTGATTACGCCACATTGCGTTAATCCCCGCCTGCCGCCAGATGCGCGCGCAGGAAAGCTATGCTATCGGCCAGCACGGGTGCCTTGGCGCGGTAAGGTGTGGACAGCGCCATCACCACCTCCTCGTGGGACAACGGGCCGTAGTTCTTCACCTCGACCGGCGCACCCAACTCGCGCAGTTTCGCAGCGAGGTTGTTGGCATTCTTCGCGCGCACTGTGGTATCGCCCTCTGATGTCGCCAGCAGCAGCGGCGGGGCATCTGTGCGGGCATAGGCAATCGGCTGCGTTTCGGCAGGGCGGGGCCATTGCCCCATCGCATCGATCGAACGCTTGCTGGTGAAGGGGTGGAAATCATAGGGGCCAGACAGCCCAACCGCCGCCTTGGTGATGGCAGGATCAACCCCCGCCGCTGTCAGCCATTGGGTATCCAGCGCCAGCATCACCGCGACATAGGCCCCCGCCGAATGACCCATGAACGCGATCCGCGTCGGGTCGCCGCCCTGCGCGGCAATATTGTCGCGCGTCCACGCGACCGCCTCGGCCCCGTCTTTGAGGAAGGCGGGAAAGCGCACCTGCGGCACCTTGCGGTAATCGGGGATGACGGCGAGGAAGCCCTGTTTTGCCAGCGCGCGCCCGGCAAAAGCATAGGCGGCGCGGTCACCCTTGGCCCATCCGCCGCCGTACCAGAAGATCACCACCGGGAGCTTGCTCTTGACTGCGGTGTCCGGTGCCCAGATGTCGAGCGTCTGCCCGTGGTTGCCGAAAGGCACGCCCTCGGCCACCTGCCGTGCGCCCGCGCCGCCGCCCATCGCCCAGTCATAGGCCGACAGCAAACGCGGTGGCGAAGTGAAGGCGAGGATGCCGCCGATCACCAGCAGCAACGCCAGGCCGACAAACGCGATTCCACGCCGCATCACACGACGTAATGCGCGGTGGTGGAGGCGGCGATGTCAGCCTCGGTCACGCCGGGGGCCATTTCGATCAGGCGGAACGGCGAGGCGTGATCGGGCCGCTGGAACACCGCCAGATTGGTGATTACCATGTCCACCACTCCCGCGCCGGTCAGCGGCAAGGTGCAGGCGGGGATGAACTTGGGGCTGCCGTCCTTTGCGGTGTGATCCATCACCACGATGATCTTCTTGACCCCCGCGACCAGATCCATCGCCCCGCCCATGCCCTTGATCATCTTGCCGGGGATCATCCAGTTGGCGATGTCGCCGTTCTCGGCCACTTCCATCGCGCCGAGCACGGTGAGGTCGATATGCCCGCCGCGGATCATCGCAAAACTGGTGGCGCTGTCGAAATAGGCGCTGTGCGGAAGTTCACTGATGGTCTGCTTGCCCGCGTTGATCAGGTCAGCGTCCACCTCGTCTTCATAGGGGAAAGGCCCGATGCCCAGCATCCCGTTCTCGCTTTGCAGCGTCACCATCATCCCTTCGGGGATATGATTGGCGACCAGCGTCGGGATGCCGATGCCAAGGTTGACGTAATAGCCATCCTGCAATTCGCGCGCGGCGCGCGCTGCCATCTGGTCACGGGTCCAGCTCATGCTGCGACCTCCCTTTCGCGTGTGGTCAGGAATTCGATCTGCTTGTCATAGGGCGCGCCCATCACGATGCGGTTCACGAACACCCCGGCAAGGTGGATCTGATCGGGATCAAGCGCGCCTGCGGGGACGATTTCCTCGACCTCGGCGACGCACACCTTGCCGCAGGTGGCCGCGGGCAGGTTGAAATTGCGCGCGGTCTTGCGGAAGATGAGGTTGCCGGTTTCATCGGCTTTCCACGCCTTGACGATGGCGAGGTCGGCGAAGATGCCGTGTTCAAGGATATAGGTCTGCATCACCCCGTCACGGTCGGGGAAATCCTTGTGTTCCTTGCCCTCGGCGACTTCGGTGCCGACCCCGGTGCGGGTGTAGAAGCCGGGAATGCCCGCCCCGCCCGCGCGCATCCGTTCGGCCAGCGTGCCTTGCGGACAGAATTCAACTGCAAGTTCGCCCGCGAGATATTGCCGTTCAAACTCCTTGTTCTCGCCGACATAGGAGCTGATCATCTTTCTGACCTGCCGGGTGCGCAGCAGTTTGCCGATGCCTTGATTGTCGATCCCGGCATTGTTGCTGGCAAAGGTGAGGCCAGTCACCCCGCTATCGCGGATCGCATCGAGCAATCTTTCGGGAATGCCACATAGGCCAAAGCCCCCTGCGGCGATCAGCATGTCGTTTTTCAGGACGCCGGCAAGTGCACTGGCGGCATCGGGGTAGATTTTGGTCATCGAACTGGTTTGCTCGCTCACTCAATCGGCACGCACAGGCCGTCTGCGGAATGTCACATAGGATGATTAGAGGCTTCGAAGCGCGCTGTCACGCCATGCAATCGCCAAAGATGAATTTATATTCATGTTGCGATGCAGCGCGCGATTTTGCCATTCAACTGCTGAATAATTACGCAACTGCTTATATTGCAAGCAGTTGTGTGCGCCCTTTCGCATAGAAACCCTACGATTTTCTCATTCATTGCGTCCTATGCAACTATGAATGAGGCTTTCGCACTTGCACAACAACCATGCCTGCTGCATATGCGAAGTGCCTTTCAGGCATCCTCTCCCAAACTTTCAAAGCCCGGCCCCGTGCCGGGCTTTTTTTGCCCGGCACAAATCGCCAGGCCCGCCGGGCTTTTTTTGCCCGGCGCAAATCATCGCGCGTGCCGGACAAGCTGCGCCGCCTGCTGATTGCATTCACCTTTCCTTGTTCCTAGCTATTGGTTTCGACCCAAGACCGCCAGCTGCACAGGGATTCCTCCATGGCCGATGCCGAAACCGCCGCTCCGACCCGCACCGTCAGGTTGCAGGTTGCTCCTGCGCGACAGGAAGAATCGGGGCAGGGCATTGCCCGTATGCCGCGATCGGCGTTCCAGAAGCTCGGGATTACCGAGGGCGATGTGGTCGAAATCACCGGCAAGCGCGCCACTGCCGCGATCGCCATGGCCGCCTATCCGGAAGATGACGCGCTCGATGTGGTGCGGCTCGACGGGTTGCAGCGCGGCAATGCCGAGGCGGGATCGGGTGAACACGTCGACATCGCCAAAGCCGAATCGCGCCCAGCCACCCGCGTGGTGTTCGCGCCCGCCCAGCGCGAAATGCGGCTTCAGGGGCCGACCCAGGCATTGAAGCGCAATTTCTTCCGCCGCCCGCTGGTGGCCGGTGATCTGGTGGCGACCACCGGGCAGCAGCCGGTGCAGAACATGCCGCCCGATGTTCGCCAGCTGTTGCGCGCGCCAGCCTATGCCTTGACCCAGATTCGCCTCACCGTCGCCGCGACCAGCCCCAAGGGCATCGTCCATATTGACGAGAATACCGAGGTCGAACTGCGCGCCGAATTCGAAGAGCCGCGCGATGGCCGGGCGGCAGTCAATTACGATGATGTCGGCGGGATGGACGATACCATTAACGCATTGCGCGAAATGGTGGAATTGCCGCTGCGCTATCCCGAATTGTTCATCCGCCTCGGCGTCGAACCGCCCAAGGGCGTGCTGCTCCACGGCCCGCCGGGAACGGGCAAGACCCGTCTGGCGCAGGCGGTCGCGAACGAATCGGATGCGGAATTCTTCACCATCAACGGCCCGGAAATCATGGGTTCCGCCTATGGCGAGAGCGAAAAGCGCCTGCGCGAAGTGTTCGAAGAGGCTGCCCGCGCGGCGCCCGCGATCATCTTCATCGACGAAATCGATTCGATCGCGCCCAAACGCACGCAGGTGCCGGGCGAGGCCGAAAAGCGCCTGGTGGCGCAGTTGCTGACGCTGATGGACGGGCTGGAAAAGCGCGCCAATCTGGTGGTGATCGCAGCCACCAATCGGCCTGATGCGATAGACGAGGCATTGCGGCGGCCGGGCCGGTTCGACCGTGAAATCGTGATCGGCGTGCCCGATGAACGCGGGCGGCGCGAGATTCTCAGCATTCACACCCGCGGGATGCCGTTGGAGGCGGCGGTTGATCTGAACGAACTTGCCCGCGTCACTCACGGCTTTGTCGGCGCGGATATCGCCGCGCTTGCGCGTGAGGCGGCGATTGAGGCGGTGCGGCGGATCATGCCCCGGCTCGATCTGGATGAACGCACGATCCCCCCCGAAGTGCTCGAAGACCTGTGCGTGACCCGCGACGATTTCCTCGCCGCGCTCAAACGCGTGCAGCCATCGGCCATGCGCGAGGTGATGGTGCAGATGCCCAATGTCAGCTGGAGCGATATCGGCGGCGTGGATGATGCCATCGACAAGCTGAAAGAGGGGATCGAACTGCCGCTCAAAAACCCCGAAGCGTTCCGGCGGCTGGGCATTCGTCCGGCCAAGGGGTTCCTGCTCTACGGCCCGCCGGGCACCGGCAAGACCCTGCTGGCCAAGGCGGTGGCGAAGGAGGCTGAGGCCAATTTCATCTCGATGAAAAGTTCTGACCTGCTGTCAAAATGGTATGGCGAAAGCGAACAGCAGATCGCCCGGCTGTTCGCCCGTGCCCGATCGGTTGCGCCGTGTGTGCTGTTCATCGACGAGATCGATTCGCTGGTTCCCGCGCGCGGCAGCGGGCAGGGTGAACCGCAGGTGACGGGCCGCGTGGTCAACACCATTCTGGCCGAAATGGACGGGCTGGAGGAACTGCAATCGGTGATCGTAATCGGCGCGACCAATCGTCCGGCGCTGGTCGACCCGGCGTTGCTGCGGCCCGGGCGGTTCGATGAACTGGTTTACGTCGGCACCCCTGACAAGCCGGGGCGTGAGCACATCCTTGGCATTCACACCGCCAAAATGCCGCTGGCGGCGGACGTTGATCTGGCCGCGCTGGCGGGCAAGACCGAACGCTATACCGGGGCCGATCTTGAAGATGTGGTGCGCCGCGCCGGCCTGTCCGCGCTGCGCCGTGTGGGCGGCGAAGTGGACGCGGTCAGCGCGCTCGATTTCGACGAAGCGTTAAAGGATTCGCGCGCCACCGTGACCGAGGCGATGGAGGCCGAATACAAGAATATGCGCGGCGAATTGAAAAAGCGCGCGGCGGAAGTTCACCCGATCGGCTTCATCGCGCCGGATATGCTGACCCCGACGCGGGAGAAAAAGCACGATTGAGGACTTTACTCCGTTAGGCGTGCCACCCCAAAGTTCCACAAATGTTTCACGTGAAACATTGCTGCGCGCCCCGCAATCGTGCTGTCTGGAAGGGTCTAAGGGGGGTCTAGCGGGGGTCTAGCCTGCCCTTAATGCGCCGCGTCCCATGACAGGCCGGTGCCGATATCGACCCCCAGCGGCACGGTGAGTTCGACCGATGGCAGCGCGGCTTCGGCCATCACGCGGCGGATGATCGGAGTGGCGGCTTCGACGCGTTCCTCTGGCAGTTCGAACACCAATTCATCGTGCACCTGCAACAGCATCCGCACATCGTGGAGGCCCGCATCATCCAGCGCGGGCAGCATCCGCGCCATTGCGCGCTTGATGATGTCGGCGCTGGTGCCCTGGATCGGGGCGTTGATTGCGGCGCGCTCGCTGCCCTGGCGTTCGGCCTGGTTCTTCGAATTGATCCGCGGGAACCATGTCTTGCGCCCGAACAATGTCTCGGAATAGCCGCAGGCCCGCACGCTCTCCAACGTCTCGTGGATGTAGCGCTGGATGCCGGGGAAGCGCTGGAAATAGGTGTCGATCATCGCTTGCGCTTCTTCGGGCGATACTTCCAGTCGCCCCGCCAGACCCCAGCGTGAAATGCCGTAAAGTATTGCAAAATTTATTGTTTTCGCCCGCGCGCGGGTGTCGCGGGTGACTTCGCCGAACATCTCGGTGGCGGTGCGGGCGTGGATATCCTCACCCGCCGCGAATGCCGCCTTCAGCGTGTCGACCCCGGCCATATGCGCGGCCAGCCGCAATTCGATCTGCGAATAGTCGGCGGCGAGCAGGACATTGCCCGGTTCGGGCACAAAGGCTTCACGAATCTGGCGGCCAATCGCGGTGCGGATCGGGATATTCTGCAAGTTGGGATCGGTCGAAGACAGCCGCCCGGTCTGCGCGCCTACCAGGCTGTAGCTGGTGTGGACGCGCCCCGTGGCCGGGTTGATCGCGGCTTGCAACGCATCAGTATAGGTCGATTTCAGCTTCGCCAGCTGCCGCCATTCGAGCACTTTGCGGGCAATCGGCGCGCCTTCCCCGGCGAGCTTTTCCAACACCGAGACATCGGTCGAATATTGCCCGCTCTTGCCCTTTTTTCCGCCCTTGTGGCCCAATTTTTCGAACAGGATATCGCCCAACTGCTTCGGGCTGCCGACGGTGAATTCCTGCCCGGCAAGGCTATGGATTTCCCCTTCGAGCCGGGCAATTTCGACCGCGAATTCCTCTGACAGCTTCGCGAGCCGCGCGCGGTCAACCCGGATCCCTTCGCGCTCCATCGCGGCCACCACCGCGATCAGCGGGCGGTCAACCCGCTCATAGACCCGCGTGCCGCCTTCGATCGCGAGGCGCGGTTTGAGGTGGCGGTATAGCCGCAGGGTGACATCGGCATCTTCGGCGGCATAGGGCGTCGCGCGGTCGAGTGGCACTTCGCTGAACAAAATCGCCTTCTTGCCGGTGCCGCACACGTCCTTGAACGCAATCGGGGTATGGCCGAGGTGGCGCTGGCTGAGTTCGTCCATCCCGTGGCCGCCGCCCATGCCCTCTTCCCCGCGTCCGGCATCCAGCGCAAAACTGATCACCATCGTATCGTCAATCGGGGCAACATTGATCCCCTGACGCGCGAAGATGTTGAGATCATACTTGCCGTTCTGGAACACCTTGAGGACGGCTGCATCCTCCAGCAGCGGTTTGAGCGCGGCGAGCGCGGCGGCCATGCCCACCTGCTGCGGCTTTTGCGCGAACATATCGTCCCCGCCCCCCTCGATATTATAGTGGGCGAGCGGGATGTAGCAGGCGTCGTTCGGACCGAGCGCAAGGCTGACCCCGACCAGATCGGCGCGCATCGCATCGAGCGAGGTGGTCTCGGTATCAACCGCCACCACCCTCGCGGCGAAGGCGCGGGCGATCCAGTGTTCAAGCCGCTCAATCGTCTGCACCGTTTCATAGGCGCTGTGATCGACGGGGGGCATATCGGGCAGTGGCTGGCGGTTGGCGCTGCCATTGGCGTCGCCCCCCTTGTCACTTGGCGTATCGGGTTTGGGCGGGTTCAAATCGGTGGTGCGCGACGGGCTGCCGCGCCCTGCATCCAGCCTCCGCAGCAGCGAGGTGAAGCCGTGCTGTTCAAGGAAAGCCGCCAGCGGGGCGGGCGGCACCGGGCCAAGCTTCATTTCCGCAATCGGCTGCGGCAGCGCGCAATCTTCTTTCAGCGTCACCAGCACCTTGCTGAGTTCGGCATCGCTGCGGCTTTCGATCAGGCGGTCTTTCAGCTTCGATGGCTTCATCGCCGGAGCCGAATCGAGCGCCGCGGTGAGCGAGCCATGTTCAGCGATCAGTTTCGATGCGGTCTTTGGCCCGACCCCGAAAATGCCCGGCACATTATCAGCCGTGTCCCCCATCAACGCCAGCACATCGCCCACCAGTTCGGGCGGGACGCCGAATTTCTCTTCGACTTCATCGAGGTAGATGCGCTGGTTCTTCATCGTATCGAGCATGTCGATCCGGGCCGGGCCGTGCGGCCCATCAACCTCGCCCACCAATTGCATCAGATCCTTGTCGGATGAAACGATGGTCACGTCCCATCCCATGCGCTGCGCCTCACGCGCGTAGGAGGCGATCAGATCGTCAGCCTCCAGCCCCGCTTCCTCGATGCAAGGCAGGCTGAAGGCGCGGGTGGCATCGCGGATCAGCGGGAATTGCGGCACCAGGTCTTCGGGCGCAGGGGGGCGGTTGGCCTTGTATTCGGCGTAGATTCCATTGCGGAAGCTGATCGATCCTGCGTCAAGGATCACCGCGAGGTGGGTCGGCCCATCGGCTGCATCGAGATCGGCGGCGAGCTTCCACAGCATGGTGGTGTAGCCATAGACCGCGCCGACCGGCGTGCCGTGCGGATTGGTGAGCGGGGGCAGCCGGTGATAGGCGCGGAAGATATAGGATGATCCATCGACGAGATAGAGGTGCTGTTTGGAAGGTTCGGCCATGCCGCCCTGCTAGCACCCGGCAAAGCGCGCGGGTAGAGGGGGATCGCAGCTGGCGGGGCGTTAAATTGTGGCAGGAAAACGGCGAAATTTGGGCGGCGGTGCCTTAATTCGCTTGCACTGCCGCAATCTTGCCATTATTTGCAGCGGTGAACCGGAGTTCAGTCGCCGGGTTCGACGCAATCCCAAGCGGGGTGCGTGACATTCGCTGAAGAAGGAATTCATATTATGCGTAAGATCATTCTTGCTGCCGCGATCGCCACCTCGGCCCTCGGCCTTGCTGCTTGCAGCGGCGAAACCGCCACCGAAACCGTCGACGAAATGGCTGCCGACGCCGAAGCCAATGCCGATGCCGCTGTTGAAGCCGCTGGCGAAGCCACCGACGCCGCCGTTGACGCGACTGCTGAAGCTGCTGACGCAACCGCCGCTGCCGCGACCGAAGCTGCTGATGCCGCTGCCGCGACCGCCGAAGCTGCGACCAAAGCTGCCGAGTAATCGGATATGATCCGCGCCGCTTTTGCGGTGGCGGTCATACAGAAGGGCGGTGCCGCAAGGCGCCGCCCTTTTTGCTGCCTGTCATGAATTGAACCGAGGATCAGCCGCCGGTTGAATAGGGGGCGGCGGTCCAGTTCTTGGTCGGGTTCTGCTGCGCGCGCACCGCAAAACCATCATACAGCGCGCGGGCAATGGCGGCGATGCGCTGTTCGCGGGCCAACCTGGTTCCCTGCCCCGTCACATAGATCGCCACTGCAATCGCGCGGCCATCGGGGGTTTCGATGATGCCGATATCGCTCGACGTGTTGTTCAGCGATCCGGTCTTGTGGCTCACCCGCGCTTCGAGCGGGATGTGCGCCGGAATGCGGCGCTTGCCGGTAATGGTGCGGCTCATCGCGCCGAGCAAGACCTGACGGCTTTGATCGGACAGGAACTCCCCGCGATACAGGCCCGCCAGCAGACGCACCATCGCGCGCGGCGTGGCGGCATCGCGCGGGTCGATGTGGTTGGCCGGATTATATTCGCCATCATCGCGCACCAAAGTCGCGATATCGCGGTTGATGCTGAAATCATTGATGCCCTGCCGCCGCACCCAATCATTGACCACAGCCGGCCCGCCAATCGCGGCCAGCATCGCATCGGTCGCCGGATTGCTCGACCGGGTGATCATGATCTCGATCAGGTCGATTGCGGGCATGTATTGCCCTTCGCGCACCGGAGCCTTGGGCGAGGAATATTTGGCCGAACGCACCGCCATCATCAGCGGAAATTCCGAAGTCAGCGAATAGCGCCCTTGCTCGACCATTTCGAGATAGGCGGCACCAATCGCGATCTTGCTGGTCGATGCCAACGGGAACAATTGGTCGCCCAGCACCATGATTTCCTCGCCAGTGGCAAGGTCGATGGCGGCAACGCCAATGCGGCCCTGGTCGGCGTTTGCAAGTTCGGCGATGCGTTGTTCAAAGCTGGAGGCGTAGATCGCCTCAACGCTCTGCGGGTCGCGCGTTTGCGTGCCAAACGCGCTGTCGAAACTGGCCTGAAGTTCGTCAGCGCGCGCGGCGGCCGGCATTGCCAAGGCCGCACAAGCAGCGGCAAAACCAGTGGCGAGAGCAAGGATACGAGGGCGTGCCATAGGGATAAGCTACTCCGGCAGGGTTTATGACGGATTAATAAACCATCCTAGTCATGCCCGATTCGCCGCGACAAGGCCTCATGGTAACCAGTGCGATGAATGGTGCGCAGGTCGCGACAGGGCAGCGAGCAGGCGCGATTCGCCGCTCCTCGACCGCAATGGCAGGTTCGTCGAATGGGGGCTTGCCGGTGCGGGCATGGGCTTGACTGCACCGGTGATCCCGGCAGTCTGGCGGCCACGCTTTCAAACAAGGGGACATCATGACCAACACCGCCTCGCTGCGCGCCACCCGCGCTGTTCTTTCCGCAATGATGCTGTCTGCCTCGGGCATCGCCTTTGCGCAAAGTGCGCCGATTGTGCAGCCCGGTGCGCCGGGGCAGGCGGCCCGCACGCTGACCGCCGATCAGGCGAGCACGCTGGCGGCATCCACCCACACGCCGTCCGACGTGATCTTCATGCAGCACATGATCGTGCATCATCAACAGGCGGTGGATATGGCGGTGCTGGTCAAGGATCGCACCAATACCGCAGAACTGGTGGCGATTGCCGGGCGGATCGAAGCGAGCCAGGCCGACGAAATCGCCTTCATGAAAGGCTGGCTGGCTGAGCGCGGGGAGCCTGCCGAAGACCCGATGATGCAGGGCCACCACGGTCACCACGCCCACGCGACCATGGCAGGCATGGCCTCCCCCGAACAGATGCAGGCGCTGGCCGCGGCCAAGGGCGTGGAGTTTGACCGGCAATTCCTCACCCTGATGATAGCCCACCACGAAGGCGCGGTGGAGATGGTGAAAAAGCTGCTCAATGAAGATGGCACCGCGGCTGACCCGGTATTGTTCCGCTTCATCAGCGATATCGAAAACGAACAGACCGGCGAGATCGAGCGGATGGACAAGCTGCTGGCTGGCCTGTCGGCAGACCCGCGTTCGGCACTTGCTGCCGGGTTCGGCAATGCAGGTGAGGCGATCCTGAACCTCACCAAAGTCGCCACGCTGCCCAAGCCCGCCGGGTTCTTTGACCCTGCCAACCCATCGGGTCGGCGTCCGGCGGCTGCACCCAAGAAAAGCAAGGAGGACGCGGCCAAGCCCATCGCCAAACCCGCGCCGCAACGCCCTGCCGAAGACAGCCTGACCGAATTTGCCGAACGTTCACCGCTGCTCAACTTCGCCAACACCGACATCGCGTTTTTTGGCGATGTGATGGTCGCAGGCTCTTACCACGGGTTCAACATCTACAAGCTGGGCGATGACGGCGTGCCCAATCTGATGAGCAGTGTCGTGTGCCCCGGCGGGCAGGGCGATGTCTCGGTGGCTGGCAACCTGCTGGTGATGAGCGTTGAGCAAACTCGCGGGCGCATCGATTGCGGGCTGCAAGGCGCGCCGGGCAAGGTCAGCACCGAAAGGTTCCGGGGCCTGCGCATCTTCGATATTTCTGACCTCACCCGTCCGGTGCAGGTCGGCGGGGTGCAGACCTGCCGGGGCAGCCACACCCATTCGATCGTCAGCGCCGATGACACGCGGCTGATCGTCTACAATTCCGGCACCGCCGGGGTGCGCGAGGAAGAGGAGTTGGCCGGATGTATCGGCGGGATTCCGGGCGACACCCGCACTGCGCTGTTTTCGGTCGACGTGATCGAGATTCCGGTGGCCGATCCCGCAGCAGCCCGGATCATCAAAAGCCCGCGTGTTTTTGCCGATAGCGAATCGGGTGAAATCGCCGGGTTGTGGCGCGGCGGCGATCATGGCGACGGCACGCAGCGCACCGCGCAGACCAATCACTGCCACGACATCACAGTGTTCCCCGCGCTGAAGCTGGCGGCGGGCGCGTGTTCGGGCAACGGCATCCTGTTCGACATCAGCGATCCTGTGAACCCCAAGCGGATCGACGCGGTGACCGACACCACCTTTGCCTATTGGCATTCGGCCACCTTCAACAATGATGGCACCAAGGTGATCTTTACCGACGAATGGGGCGGCGGCGGGCGGCCGCGCTGCAAGGCATCCGATCCCAAGACCTGGGGCGCGAATGCGATCTACGATATCGTCGATGGCAAGCTGGTGTTCCGCGCGCACTATAAAATGCCTGCGCCGCAGACCGATATGGAAAACTGCGTCGCGCATAACGGATCGATCATCCCGGTGCCGGGCCGCGATCTGTTTGTGCAGGCGTGGTATCAGGGCGGCCTGTCGGTGATGGACTTCACCGACAGCGCGAGCCCCAAGGAAATTGCCTATTTCGATCGCGGCCCGATTGATACCAAGCAGTTGGTGCTGGGCGGATACTGGTCAACCTACTGGTATAACGGCCATATCTACGGCACCGAGATCACGCGCGGGATTGACGTGTTTGCGCTTCAGCCGAGCGAACACCTGACCGAGGCGGAAATCGCCGCGGCCAAGGCGGCCACCTACGAAGGCGGCCGCTTCAACCCGCAAACCCAGACACGGGTGACGTGGGACGCAGCGGTGGTGGAGGCCGCCGAGGCCAGCCGCAAGGGCGGGTGACGGGTTCGCGCGCCGGGGGTAATCATCATCGCCCGCCGTTTCAGGCGGCGATGATGGCCTCCTGAATTTCCTCGATCGGGCGGCCTGCGAAAGATTTGTCGATCTCCCCAACCAGCCGTTTTTCAAGCTCGGCATGGTAATGGTGGCGCATTTCACCCAGCGTTTTGGGGTCAGCGATGATCAGCAGCGCGTCAATCTCGCCGGCAATCGCCTTGGCGTTGAGCCATTCGGCGGCTGCCGCGCCGTGCGCCAGTTCATCCAGCTGCGTGCGACCCAGCAGTTTGCCGAGTTGATCCTGATGGCGCACCCCGGCGCTGAAATTGGTCGGCACCAGTTCGGGCCGCGCTTCGGGCACCAGCCTTGGTTCAAAGATTTGCCCGTCGTTGCGCAGCAGTGAAAAATTCTCACCATCCAGCAAGGCGACGTGGGCTTTGTGTGCAAGCTTCATAATTCCCCTTTCTGCGGCCAGAGCCGGGGTTCGCCCCGACTGCCGAAAGGGATAACAGAAAAACCCCGGAGGCGCGAACCTCCGGGGCTTATCCGTTTCTGCCCGAAGGCGTTACCGCCTCCGGTATGTCACAAGCGCGAGAGCTTAGAAGCCCATGCCGCCCATGCCGCCCATGTCAGGCATCGCAGGCGCGGACGACTTGTCTTCCGGGCGTTCCACGATGGCCGCTTCGGTGGTGATCAGCAGGCCAGCGACCGAGGCCGCATCCTGCAACGCCACGCGAACCACCTTGGTCGGATCGATCACGCCAGAGGCGACGAGGTTCTCGTATTGGTCCGTCTGAGCGTTGAAACCGAGTTCATAGTTCGTCTCACCATCACGATGATTCTTCACTTGGGCATGGAGCCAAACATCGGATTCAATTTTGCTGATGCCATCCAGAAGGCGTCCCGCGATGACGGCGCCATCATGGCCAGCATTCTGAGCAATTTGGCGGATCGGAGCCTGCAACGCCTTGCGGATGATGTCGATGCCGCGGGTCTGGTCTTCGTTCGCGCCCTTCAGCCCTTCCAGGGCCTTGGTGGCGTAAAGCAGCGCGGTGCCGCCGCCCGGAACGATGCCTTCTTCCACCGCAGCGCGGGTCGCGTGGAGCGCGTCATCAACGCGGTCCTTGCGTTCCTTCACTTCGACTTCGGATGCGCCGCCGACCTTGATCACGGCCACGCCGCCAGCCAGCTTGGCAAGCCGTTCCTGCAGCTTTTCGCGGTCGTAATCGCTGGTGGTGTTATCGATCTGGGTGCGGATTTCAGCCACGCGCGCCTTGATGTCGTCAGCTGCGCCGGCGCCATCAACGATGGTGGTGTTGTCCTTGTCGATCGAAACCTTCTTGGCTTCCCCAAGCATCCCGACAGTGACGTTTTCAAGCTTGATGCCGAGGTCTTCGGAAATCATCTCGCCCTTGGTCAGGATCGCGATGTCCTGCAGCATCGCCTTGCGACGATCGCCAAAGCCGGGGGC
This sequence comes from Alphaproteobacteria bacterium HGW-Alphaproteobacteria-7, assembly GCA_002842735.1. GTDB lineage: Bacteria > Pseudomonadota > Alphaproteobacteria > Sphingomonadales > Sphingomonadaceae > Erythrobacter. The sequence goes on from PHEB01000002.1 coordinate 168,867, forward strand.
CTTGACCGCCGCAACCTTCAGCCCGCCGCGCAGCTTGTTGACCACCAGGGTCGCCAGCGCTTCGCCTTCGATATCTTCGGCGATGATCAGCAGCGGACGGCCCGACTGCACCACAGCTTCAAGGATCGGCAGCATCGACTGCAGGTTCGACAGCTTCTTTTCGTGGATCAGGATATAGGGATTTTCCAGCTCCACGGTCATCTTGTCGGGGTTGGTGATGAAGTAGGGCGACAGGTAGCCGCGATCAAACTGCATGCCTTCGACGACATCAAGTTCAAATTCGAGGCCCTTGGCTTCCTCGACAGTGATCACGCCTTCCTTGCCGACCTTTTCCATGGCCTGAGCGATCTTTTCGCCCACTTCCACGTCGCCATTGGCCGAAATGATCCCGACCTGCGCGATTTCGGAGGAACCCGACACGTCCTTCGAACGGTTCTTGAGGTTTTCGACCACCTTGGTGACGGCCAGATCAATGCCGCGTTTCAGATCCATCGGGTTCATCCCGGCGGCGACCGACTTCATGCCTTCGGTGACAATCGCCTGAGCGAGCACGGTGGCGGTGGTGGTGCCATCGCCAGCCGTATCATTGGCCTTGCTGGCGACTTCACGCAGCATCTGCGCGCCCATGTTTTCGAACTTGTCCTTGAGCTCGATTTCCTTGGCGACGGTAACGCCGTCCTTGGTGATGCGCGGTGCGCCGAAGCTCTTGTCGATCACGACGTTGCGACCCTTGGGGCCGAGCGTGACCTTGACGGCATTGGCGAGGATATCGACGCCGCGCAGAATGCCTTCGCGCGCTTCGCGGCCGAACTTTACGTCCTTGGCAGCCATTGAATGTTCCTTTCAAAATTTGGTGATCCCCCGCGACGGCGGGGGTCGTGTGCTGAATTGCATCAGATCCCCGCCTGCGCGGGGTTTCACGGGATGATCAGCCGATGATCCCCATGATGTCGCTTTCCTTCATGATCAGCAGGTCTTCCCCGTCGATCTTGACTTCGGTGCCCGACCACTTGCCGAACAACACGCGGTCGCCGGCCTTGACATCCATCGGGATGCGGTCGCCGTCTTCGTCACGGGCGCCTTCGCCAACGGCGACGATTTCGCCTTCGCTCGGCTTTTCCTGAGCGCTATCGGGGATGATGATGCCGCCAGCGGTCTTCTGGTCGGCTTCGATGCGACGGACCACAACGCGGTCGTGCAGCGGACGAAATGCCATGATGATGACCTTTCCTTGAATGAATGAGGTGCCTTGGCACTCTCCGCTTGAGAGTGCCAACGGGGCGCATTTGGTCGTGGGCTGCGAATGAATCAAGGGCTGAGCCGCAAAAAAATTCACTGTGCAGATGATTGCGCAGTTGATTTGGCGCACGGGGTGGTCAGCGCTGGCCCGGTCGTTTATCTGGCACCGCAACCCGACCGATCCCGCGCAGGCGCGGCCCATCCGATGGAGCCATTCCCCCGATGACCAGTCCGAAGCTCGCCAATCTCAACGCGAAACTCGCAAACGAGTTCGATATCGCCGCGCAGGCGCTGGTCTGGCTGCGCGAAAGCATCCCGCAATTAGCCGGGGCAATCGCGGTATTGGTGATCGGGGTGATCCTTGTCCGGTTACTGTCAAAGGCGGCTGACCGCGCGCTGATCCGTTCCGGGCGGGTTGAACCGACGGTCGCCAAATTCCTCAGCAACATCATCAAATATGCCCTGTGGGTGGTGCTGATAATTACAGTGCTGACCCAATTCGGGGTGAGAACCACCAGCATCATCGCCGCGCTTGGCGGCCTGGCGCTGGCGGTGGGCCTCGCGCTGCAAGGCACGCTCAGCAATGTCGCGGCGGGGGTGATGATCCTGATCCAGCGCCCGTTCCGGGTGGGGGAGGCGATTAGTGCGGGCACCGTCACCGGCACGGTTCAGGGCATTGGCCTGTTTACCACCGAAATCCTCCAGCATGACGGGCTGTATGTAATGGTTCCCAACAATGAATTGTGGAACAAGCCGATCGTCAACTTTACCCGGATGCCGACCCGCCGGTTCGAACTGCTGATCGGCATTGGCTATTCAGACAATATCGAACAGGCGCGCACGGAATTGCTGGCACTGGCGGCGGCCGATGACCGGGTGCTGGATGATCCCGAACCGGTGGCGTTTGTATCTGCCCTCGCCGACAGCTCGGTCACGATCGGGATGCGGGTGTGGTGCGCGACCGATGATTACCTCGCGCTGTCATGGGCGTTGACCGAGGCGGCCAAGACCCGCTTTGGCGAAGTGGGCATCACCATTCCCTTCCCGCAGCGCGAAGTGCGAACCATCGTCGCGAGTGCTTAGCGCGCGGTCAGGCCCAGCGCTTCGCGCCGATACCAGCGCCAGATCAGCAGCGCGGCGGCAAAGAACAGTCCGGTGGCCAGCCCGATCCACACGCCGGTGCCTTCCAGCGGCGTGAAAAAGCCGAGGCCGACCGACATGCCGATGCCCGGCACCCAATAGCTGAAGATCGCGATCCACATCGGCACGCGGGTGTCCTGCAATCCCCTGAGCGCGCCAGCCGCCACCGCCTGCACCCCGTCCGCCAGCTGGAATATCGCCGCCAGCACCAGGTATTGCAGCGCGAAACCAACCAGCGCGGCATTGGCCGGCGCGGCGGGATTGACATAGATCGTCAGCAGCAATTCGGGGAATGCAACCATCGCGCCCGCGGTCAACACCATGAACCCTGTGCCGATCCCCAGCGCCACCCAGCCAGCCCGCGCCACGCCCACCGGATCGCGCGCACCATAGAAATAGCCGACCCGGATGGCCGCGGCCTGTCCGACCCCGAACGGCACCTGAAACGCCATCGCCGCCAGTTGCAACGCCACGGTATGCCCCGCCAGCTCTGCCGCGCCAAACCGCCCCATCAGAAACGCTGCCGCCCCGAAAATGCCTGCCTCGGCGGTGATCGTCAGTGCAATCGGAGTGCCGATCCGGACAATCTGCTTCATCCGCGCCCAATCGGGCGACCAGATCCTGCCCAACACGTGATAGCGGTGCAGCCGCCGGTCAAACCGGATCGCGGCAATATAGGTGCCCAGCGTGAAGAACGCGGTGATGATCGTGGCCACGGCGGCCCCCGCCAGCCCCATTTCCGGCGCGCCGAGATTGCCGTAAATAAAGGCGTAATTGGCCAGCGCGTTGACGAAAATGCCCAGCCCGGTGATCGCGGTGGCAAAGATCGGGCGGCCCAGCGCCGACACGAAATTGCGCAGCACCGCCGCCACCAGCATCGGCACCATCGAAAACACGATCACGTTATTATACTGGTTGGCCAGCGCCATAATGCCCGCCTGCTGGCCCGACACACGCATGATCGGATCAAGCAGCAGGCACAGACCCATCCCGCCAATCCCGGCGATCACCGCCAGCCATAACGCCATCCGGACCGAGCGCCGCACCGGGCGCAGCGCAGGCGCGCGCGCGCCGACCGATTCGGCAATCAGCGGCGCGACTGCACCGATCAGGCCCGTCAGCGCCCACAGCACCAGCCCGAACAGCGACACCGCCAGCGCCGACCCTGCCAGTTCCTCCTCACCCAGCCGGGCGATGAAGATCACGTCGACCGCATAGGTCAGCATTTGCAGCAGATTGGCAGCCGCCAACGGCCCCGCCAGCCCCAGCGTGGCGCGCAGTTCCTGGCCCCAAGTGGGCGTGTTGAGGGGTATGGCCTGTTGCATGATCGTTCCGGTGCCTGCCGACAGGCAAGCCGGCCCGGATAGGCGCACCCGCGATTCGGGGAAAGTGCCAAAGCGGGCGCAGGGCGGAAAAGGCCGGTGGAGATGCAAAAAGGGCGGCACCATCGCTGGCGCCGCCCTCCCATCTGCGAGTGCTTCAAGACACCCGCAAAACTTGATCACAAGATTACTTGAGTTCGACGGTGCCGCCGGCTGCTTCGATCTTGCCCTTGATGTCTTCGGCTTCAGCTTTGTTGACGCCTTCCTTGATCGCCTTCGGAGCCGATTCCACAAGGGTCTTGGCTTCGGTCAGGCCCAGACCAGTGATGGCGCGGACTTCCTTGATGACCTGAATCTTCTTCCCGCCGTCGCCGGTCAGGATGACGTCGAATTCGGTCTGTTCTTCGACAGCTTCAGCCGCAGCGGCCGGGCCGGCTGCAACCGCAACCGCAGCAGCGGCGGAAACGCCCCATGCTTCTTCGAGCGCCTTGGCGAGATCAGCTGCCTCAAGCACGGTCAGCTTCGAAAGTTCTTCTACAAGCTTGGCAATATCAGCCATGATGGTTCACTCCAAATTGTGGCGGGGCCGGACACCATGTCCTTGGCCCCAAGATTGTGTCGTCTGACGAAAAACGTCTCTTAGGCTGCCTTGTCCGCATAGGCGGCGAAAACACGGGCGACCTTCGCGGCGGGTGCGGTAACGACCTGAGCGATTTTCGTCGCCGGGGCATTGACCAGACCGATGAGCTTGGCGCGCAGCTCGTCGAGGCTCGGCATCGAGGCAAGCGCCTTGATCCCGGCTTCATCGAGCACCACCGAACCCATCGAACCGCCGACGATTTCAAGCTTGTCGTTCGTCTTGGCGAAATCGACAGCGGCCTTTGCAGCCGCGACCGGGTCTTTCGACCAGGCCAGCCCGACCGGGCCGGTGAACATGTCATCCAGCCCGACATAGTCGGTGTTTTCAAGGGCGAGCTTGGCGAGACGATTCTTCGCAACCTTATAGGATGCACCAGCATCGCGCATCTTCGTGCGCAAGTCGGTGGACTGAGCCACCGTCATGCCGAGATTGCGGGTGACGACCACCACGCTGACCTCGTTGAAGACCGCATTGAGCTGGGCAACCGCGTCGGCTTTCTGCGAACGATCCATGCCATACTCCTTCACATTTGACCGTTCGGGATGGCTCCCGGACGATCGGCTACAGCTTGCCCCCGCGAAGGCGGGGGTTTGTCCGCGCGCGGGGCCGAGGCTCCGAACACGGGCGAGTCCGTCGAAAGGGAAGGAGGGTGTGTGCAAGCATCACGGCCAGCACGCGGGCGATTGCTTGCGCAAAATCGCCGGAATCTCGTTTCCCCGTCTAGGCTGGAAATTAAGAAGGCCCAATTGCCTTCACCAACTGTCTCGGACGGATGACCCCCGAAAGGGTCGGCAGGGCCATTAGCGACGGGGGGCGCAGAGTCAATCAAAAGCGTGAGAGCCCGATCTCCAACGTGTGAGCCCCCGCGCAGGCGGGGGTCTCAGTCGATGTAGCGCCATCCCGTCCGAGATCCCCGCCTTCGCGGGGACTCACATGGTTTCGCTACTCCCCTTCATAGGCGAGCAGATCGCCCGGCTGGCATTCCAGTTCGCGGCAGATCGCGGCGAGGGTGGAGAAACGGATCGCCTTGGCCTTGCCGGTCTTGAGGATCGAGAGGTTGGCGAGGGTCAAGCCCACCCTCTCGGCCAGATCTGTCAGGGTCATGCGGCGCGCGTGGAGCAGGTCGTCGAGTTTCACCATGATCCGGGTTCCTTCGATGTCATCGTTGATCGGGGGCATCAGACGGTTCCCTCCAGATCGGCGCGCATCGTTGCGCCATGGCGGAAGACGTTAGCGAGGATGAACAGCGTGACTGGGCCGACAAGGCCGAACGCCTGATTAATCGCATCGGCAGCGAGCGTGCTTAGGTCCGGCGTGGCCGCAGGCCCGGTGAAGGCACCAGCTTGCCAGAATATGTCGCCCAAATCGATCATCCACAGGACCAACGCCAGCCAACCCAGCCGGGTGAGCCGCTCAGGATTGGCGCGATTGAAGGGGTCGCCTTGGCTTACGCTGTGGACGATAGCTCGTAGCAAGCCAAAGAAGGTGATGGCTAAAAACAGGAAGACAAGCATCGTGAGCATGAACATGGTGTCGCCAGTTGTGAAACCGGAGGCCTGCCCCTGCGCCAAAATTAACGCAACGATTGCGGCGGCAGCCACCGCGATAATTACGGTCACGACATAGAGCATGAAAAGGAGAGTATTCAGAAACAGGCGAGTTCCGCTCATCAGCGGGCTTTGATGAATGGTCATGGTCCAGCTATCCTTTCATTGGGTTTTAGGCGATTTCGGGCGCGGCGAGCGCCCGCGTATCTGCAACTTGTTCCAGCGAAACGGTGATAATCGCACCGATTGATCCAAAGGCGAGGACGCAGGCGGCAACAACAGCAAGCGTGTGATTGAAAACATGGCTCATATCGATTTCCTTTAATGTTCACATCGTATGTCGATAAAACCCCTCTAACCCGATTCGCGGCTTATCGTCAATCAATAATATTGAAAAACGATATATCAGGCGTTGTTTTTCGGTAAACCCGTCGAACTCGGCGCGATCATTCCCGCGCAGCGTTGACAGGCGCGGGGGGTAATCCTACATGGCGCGTTCTCGCTCGCTTCGAGCAGGACTGATTCATGCGCGGGTATCGGTCTGGGAATGGAAGCGGCGACACGCCATTTTCGCGACGCATTTTGAACGGCTGCTGCCAGTATCATTCTTCGAAGAGTGGTGCAGGGCACGCAGCGCTTGTGCGTCGCAATCGGCACCCATTCGCGCGGAACGACACGATATTTTCCTGTCCGCGCGGATAAGCTTTGCGCGGCCCAATCAAAGAGGCACATCTCCTCCATGGCAACCAAGGCGAAGACGCCCGTCACCCGCAGCCGCAAGGCCGAGGGCACCGCGAAAAAGCGCATCCGCAAGATTTTCGGCGACATCCACGAAGTGGTGCAGATGCCGAACCTGATCGAGGTTCAGCGCGAAAGCTACGAACAGTTCCTGCGGTCTGACAAGGCGACGGGCTATGTCTCCGGCCTGGAAAAGACCCTGCGTTCTGTGTTTCCGATTCGCGATTTCGCCGGCACCGCCGAGCTTGATTTCGTGCATTACGAACTCGAAGAACCCAAATACGACACCACCGAATGCCGTCAGCGCGGGATCACCTATGCCGCGCCGATGAAGGTGACGCTGCGCCTGATCGTGTTCGAAGTGGATCAGGAAACCGAAACCCGCTCGGTGCTCGATATCAAGGAGCAGGACGTTTACATGGGCGACATGCCGCTCATGACCGATAACGGCACCTTTATCGTCAACGGCACCGAACGCGTGATCGTATCGCAGATGCACCGTTCGCCGGGCGTGCTGTTCGATCACGATCGCGGCAAAACCCATTCGTCGGGCAAGCTGCTGTTTGCCGCCCGCGTGATCCCCTATCGCGGTTCGTGGCTCGATTTCGAATTCGACGCCAAGGACATCGTCAACGTCCGCATCGATCGCAAGCGCAAGTTGCCGGTCACCGCGCTGCTTTATGCGCTGGGCCTTGATTCCGAAGAAATCCTGCAGCATTTCTATGACACGGTCGTTTGGGACCGCGCGAAAGATGGCTGGAAGATCCCGTTCGTGGCCGAACAATGGCGCGGGTCCAAGCCGACCTTCCCGCTGATCGACGCCGCCACCGGCGAAGAAGTGTTCCCCGCCGGGCAGAAGATTTCCCCGCGCGCTGCCAACAAGGCGGCCAAGGATGGCCTCGCCGATCTGCTGCTGCCGACCGAAGAAGTCGTCAGCCGCTATGCCGCGCGCGACATGATCGATGAAGGCACGGGCCGCATCTATATCGAAGCCGGTGACGAATTGACGCTCGAACATGTCGAGGCTTTCGACAAGGCCGGGATCGACCGGCTCGAACTGCTCGACATCGATGAAATCAATACCGGCCCGTGGATCCGCAACACGCTCAAGGTCGATAAGGCCGAAAACCGTGATGAGGGCCTCGAATCGATTTACAAGGTGATGCGTCCGGGCGAACCGCCGACGAAGGAAACCGCCGAGGCATTGTTCGAAGGCCTGTTCTTCGATGCCGAACGCTATGACCTGTCGGCTGTGGGCCGCGTCAAACTCAACATGCGTCTTGGCCTCGATGCCGAAGATACCGTGACCACGCTGCGCAAGGAAGATATCCTTGCGGTGGTCAAGGAACTGGTCGGCCTCAAGGACGGCAAGGGCGACGTCGATGATATCGACAACCTCGGCAACCGCCGGGTGCGTTCGGTGGGTGAACTGCTGGAAAACCAGTACCGCGTCGGCCTGCTGCGCATGGAGCGCGCGGTCAAGGAACGGATGTCGTCGGTCGATGTCTCGACCGTGATGCCGAACGACCTGATCAACGCCAAGCCCGCCGTGGCCGCGGTGCGTGAATTCTTCGGCTCGTCACAGCTGTCGCAGTTCATGGATCAGACCAATCCGCTGGGCGAAGTCACCCACAAACGCCGCGTTTCGGCTTTGGGCCCGGGCGGTTTGACCCGCGAACGTGCAGGCTTTGAAGTGCGCGACGTTCACCCGACCCATTATGGCCGGATCTGCCCGATTGAAACGCCCGAAGGCCCGAACATCGGCCTGATCAACTCGCTGGCTTCGTTCAGCCGCGTCAATAAATACGGCTTCATCGAAACCCCCTATCGCAAGGTGATCGACGGCAAGGTGACCGCCGACGTGATCTACCTCTCCGCGATGGAGGAGCAGAAGCACACGGTTGCGCAGGCTTCCGCCGAATTGAACGACGACGGCAGCTTTGTCGAAGAACTGGTTTCGGCGCGCCACAATGGCGACAACCTGATGGCGCCGCGTGAACACGTCACGCTGATGGATGTGTCCCCGAAACAGCTGGTTTCGGTGGCTGCATCGCTGATCCCGTTCCTGGAAAACGATGACGCCAACCGCGCGTTGATGGGATCGAACATGCAGCGCCAGGCGGTGCCGCTGGTCAAGGCCGAAGCCCCATGGGTCGGCACCGGGATGGAAGAAACCGTCGCGCGCGATTCGGGCGCGGCGATTGCTGCCAAGCGCGGCGGGATTGTCGATCAGGTCGACGCCACCCGCATCGTGATCCGCGCGATCGGCGATGTCGAGCCGGGTCAATCGGGTGTCGATATCTACACGCTGCAAAAGTTCCAGCGGTCGAACCAGAACACCTGCATCAATCAGCGGCCGCTGGTGAAGGTTGGTGAAACAGTCGAACCGGGCGATATCATCGCCGACGGCCCGTCGACCGATCTGGGTGAACTGGCGCTGGGGCGCAACAGCCTCGTCGCGTTCATGCCGTGGAATGGCTACAACTACGAAGATTCGATCCTGCTTTCGGAACGGATCGTGAAAGATGACGTGTTCACCTCGATCCATATCGAGGAATTCGAAGTCATGGCCCGCGATACCAAACTGGGGCCGGAAGACATCACCCGCGATATTCCCAATGTCGGTGAGGAAGCGCTGCGCAACCTCGACGAAGCCGGGATCGTCTATGTCGGGGCAGAAGTGCATCCGGGCGATATTCTGGTCGGCAAGATCACGCCCAAGGGCGAAAGCCCGATGACGCCGGAAGAAAAGCTGCTGCGCGCCATCTTCGGTGAAAAGGCGTCGGATGTGCGCGATACCTCGCTGCGGCTGCCGCCGGGCGTGGCGGGCACGATCGTGGAAGTGCGGGTGTTCAACCGTCACGGGATCGAAATCGATGATCGTACCCGTGCGATCCAGAACGAGGAAATCGAACATCTGCGCAAGGATTGCGCGGATGAACGCAACATCCTCAACCGCGCGACCTATAATCGCCTGCACGACATGCTGCTGGGTCAGGTGGCAAGCGCCGCGCCCAAAGGCATCAAGAAAGGCGCCGAGATCACCGCAGAGATGCTCGACCAGATCGACCGCTACGAATGGTTCAAATTCGCAGTGGCCGATGATGGCCGTCAGTCACAGATCGAAGCGATCAAAGCGCAGTATGACGAAGCCGCCGCGCTGATCGATGCCAAGTTTGCCGACCGCAAGGAAAAGCTGGAACGCGGCGATGATCTGGCACCGGGCGTGCTCAAGATGGTCAAGGTGTTCGTGGCGATCAAACGCAAGATGCAGCCCGGCGATAAGATGGCCGGGCGCCACGGCAACAAGGGCGTGGTCAGCCGCATCCTGCCGGTCGAGGACATGCCGTTCATGGCTGATGGCACGCCGGTTGATATCGTGCTCAATCCGCTGGGCGTGCCATCGCGCATGAATGTCGGGCAGATCTTTGAAACCCATCTCGGCTTTGCCGCGCGGGCGCTCGGCATGGATATCGCGGACAAGCTCGAAGAGTGGAAACGCGCCAATCCCCACGCGGCTGAAGACTATGCCAATGTGAAACCGCCCGAAGCCGTGATGGAACGTTTGAGGGATGTTTACGGCGAACAATATTTCGAAGACCTCGAAAGCCGTTCGACCGCCAGCATTGTCGAACTCGCCACCAATGTTTCCGCAGGCGTGCCGATGGGAACACCGGTGTTTGACGGCGCGCGCGAACCCGACGTGTCGGAAATGCTGATCAAGGCCGGGATCGATTCCTCGGGCCAGTCGGTGCTGTATGATGGCCGCACGGGTGATGCATTTGACCGCAAGGTGACGGTGGGCATCATCTATATGCTCAAACTGCACCACTTGGTTGATGACAAGATCCACGCGCGTTCGATCGGGCCCTACAGCCTCGTCACCCAGCAGCCGCTGGGCGGTAAGGCGCAGTTCGGCGGCCAGCGCTTCGGCGAAATGGAAGTCTGGGCGCTGCAGGCCTACGGCGCGGCCTATACCTTGCAGGAAATGCTGACGGTGAAGTCCGATGACGTGGTCGGGCGCACCAAGGTTTACGAAGCGATCGTCAAGGGTGACGATACCTTCGAGGCCGGCATTCCTGAGAGCTTCAACGTGCTCGTCAAGGAAATGCGCTCGCTGGGTCTGAACGTCGAACTGAAGTCGATCCTCGACGAAGATGACGCCGACCAGACCGATTACAGCGCGATTGCAGCGGAATAGGGCGCGGGGGTTCTGCCCCCGCCCCTTCGGCCCCGCGCCATCCGCCTTCGAGTTTTATCCCCCTAAGGGAACACAGTCATGAACGATCTTAGCAAATTCTCCAACCAGCTGGCCAAGCCTGAAACCTTTGACCAGATCCAGATCGGCATCGCCAGCCCCGAGCGGATTCGCTCGTGGTCCTATGGTGAGATCAAGAAGCCCGAAACCATCAACTACCGCACGTTCAAGCCCGAACGTGACGGGTTGTTCTGCGCGCGCATCTTCGGCCCCGTGAAGGATTACGAGTGCCTGTGCGGCAAGTACAAGCGCATGAAGTACAAGGGCGTCGTCTGCGAAAAGTGCGGCGTTGAAGTCACCGTGACCAAGGTGCGCCGCGAACGCATGGGCCACATCGAACTGGCCGCGCCGGTTGCGCATATCTGGTTCCTGAAATCGCTGCCGTCGCGCATCGGCCTGCTGCTCGATATGCAGTTGAAGCAGCTTGAGCGCGTGCTCTATTTCGAAAGCTACATCGTCACCGAACCGGGCCTCACCCCGCTGGAGAAATTCCAGCTGATGACCGAAGACGAACTGCTCGAAGCGCAGGACGAATATGGCGAAGACGCCTTCACCGCCGACATCGGCGCGGAAGCCGTGCGCACCATGCTGATGCAGCTTGACCTCGAAAACGAGCGTGATGTGCTGATGGAAGAGCTGGCGACCACCAAGTCGCTGCTCAAGCCCAAGAAGATCATCAAGCGGCTGAAGGTCGTGGAAAGCTTCATCGATTCGGGCAACCGCCCCGAATGGATGATCTTGGAAGTGATCCCGGTCATCCCGCCCGAACTGCGCCCGCTGGTGCCGCTGGATGGCGGCCGCTTTGCAACCTCGGATCTCAACGACCTCTATCGCCGCGTCATCAACCGCAACAACCGTCTGAAGCGCCTGATTGAACTGCGCGCGCCCGACATCATCGTGCGCAATGAAAAGCGGATGCTGCAGGAAGCGGTCGATGCGCTGTTCGACAATGGCCGCCGTGGGCGCGTCATCACCGGCACCAACAAGCGCCCGCTGAAATCGCTGTCCGATATGCTCAAGGGCAAGCAGGGCCGCTTCCGTCAGAACCTGCTCGGCAAGCGCGTCGATTATTCGGGCCGTTCGGTGATCGTCACCGGGCCGGAATTGAAGCTGCACCAGTGCGGCTTGCCCAAGAAGATGGCGCTCGAACTGTTCAAGCCGTTCATCTACGCGCGGCTCGATGCCAAGGGTCTGTCGATGACCTTGAAGCAGGCCAAGAAGTGGGTGGAAAAGGAACGCAAGGAAGTATGGGACATCCTTGACGAAGTGATCCGCGAACACCCCGTCATGCTCAACCGCGCGCCGACGCTGCACCGCTTGGGCATTCAGGCGTTTGAACCCGTGCTGATCGAAGGCAAGGCGATCCAGCTGCACCCGCTGGTGTGTGCGGCTTTCAACGCCGACTTTGACGGCGACCAGATGGCCGTCCACGTGCCGCTTTCGCTCGAAGCCCAGTTGGAAGCGCGCGTGCTGATGATGAGCACGAACAACATCCTTTCGCCTGCCAACGGCAAGCCGATCATCGTGCCGTCGCAGGACATGGTTCTGGGGATCTACTACCTCTCGATGGAGCGGCAGGAAAAGCACCCCGAATACCTCGAAAACGCCGATGGCACCAAGGTTGAGCGGCTCCAGCGCTTCTCCGACATGGCCGAAGTGCATCAGGCGCTGGAAACCAAGGCGGTCACGCTCCACACCAAGATCATCGCCCGCGTTCCGCAGGCCGATGAACATGGCAAGGTGGCGATGCAGCGGTTTGAAACGACTCCGGGCCGGATGCTGATTGGCGAATGTCTGCCCCAAAACCACAAGGTGCCGTTCGACATCATCAACCGCCTGCTGACCAAGCGGGAAATCGCCGACGTGATCGATCAGGTGTATCGCCACACCGGCCAGAAGGACACGGTGCTGTTCGCCGACGCGATCATGAGCCTCGGCTTCCGCTACGCGTTCAAGGCCGGGATCAGCTTTGGCAAGGATGACATGATCATCCCCGACGCCAAGGTGAAGATGGTGGATGAGACCAAGGAACTGGTGGCTGGCTATGAACAGCAATATCAGGACGGTCTGATCACCCAGCAGGAAAAATACAACAAGGTGATCGACGCCTGGTCGAAGTGCGGTGACATGGTTGCCGACGCGATGATGGCCGAGATCAAGGCAACCCCGATCGACGCGGACGGCAAGGAAGCGCAGATCAACTCGATCTACATGATGAGCCACTCCGGCGCGCGTGGTTCGCCGGCGCAGATGAAGCAGCTGGCCGGGATGCGCGGGCTGATGGCCAAGCCTTCGGGCGAGATCATCGAAACCCCGATCATCTCGAACTTCAAGGAAGGTCTGACCGTTCTTGAATACTTCAACTCCACCCACGGCGCGCGCAAGGGCCTCGCGGATACGGCGTTGAAGACGGCGAACTCGGGCTACCTCACCCGCCGTCTGGTCGATGTGTCGCAGGATTGCGTCATCACCGAAGAAGACTGCAAGACCGAAAACGCGCTCGAAATGCGCGCTATCGTTCAGGGCGGCAGCGTGATCGCGTCGCTGGGTGAGCGCATTCTGGGCCGCACCGTGGCGGAAGATGTCCTCAACGCTGCAACCGGCGAAGTCATCGTCAAGTCAGGCACCCTGCTTGACGAAGCAATGGTGGTGGATATCGAGGCGGCTGAAGTCCAGTCGGCTAAGATCCGTTCTCCGCTGGTGTGTCAGGCCGAACAGGGCGTGTGCGCGAGCTGTTATGGCCGTGACCTTGCCCGCGGCACCCCGGTCAATATCGGTGAAGCCGTCGGCGTTATCGCGGCGCAATCGATCGGTGAACCCGGCACGCAGCTGACGATGCGGACGTTCCACATCGGCGGCGCGGCGCAGATCAACGAAACCAGCCACCTTGAGGCGATTTCGGAAGGCCGCGTCGAATTCCGCGACATGCCGACCATCAGCGACAAACGCGGCCGCATCCTCAGCTTGGCTCGCAATGGTGAAATCGCGGTGATCGATGCCGAAGGGCGCGAGCGCGAGATGCACAAGGTGCCCTATGGCACGGTGCTGATGTTCAAGCATGGCGACCATGTGAAGATCGGCGACCGGATTGCCGAATGGGATCCGTTCACCCTGCCGATCATCACCGAACAATCGGGCGTGGTGAAGTATCAGGACTTGATCGAGGGCATCACGCTCGAAGAACAGCTTGATGACGCCACCGGCATTGCCCAGCGCGTGGTGACCGAAAACCGCGCCACCGGACGCAAGAAGAAGGAAGACCTGCGGCCGCGTATGACCTTGCTGGGTGATGCGGGCGGGGAGACCGAAGCGGCGCGCTATATGCTGGCTCCGGGCACCACGCTTTCGGTCGAGGATGGCCAGACGGTTGAAGCCGGTGACATCGTCGCCCGCGCCAGCCGCGAAGCCGCCAAGACCCGCGACATCACCGGCGGTCTGCCGCGTGTGGCCGAACTGTTCGAAGCGCGTATGCCCAAGGACGTTTCGGTGATCGCCAAGATTTCCGGCCGGATCGAATTCGTCCGTGAATACAAGGCGAAGCGCAAGATCGCGATCATCCCCGAGGAAGGGGATTCGGTGGAATACCTGATCGCCAAGACCAAGGTGATTGACGTCCAGGAAGGCGACTATGTGAAGAAGGGGGACACCCTTGTTTCCGGATCGCCCAACCCGCACGACATCCTTGAGGTGATGGGTGTCGAGGCCTTGTCCGAATATATGGTCGACGAAATCCAGGAAGTGTATCGGCTTCAGGGCGTGAAGATTAACGACAAGCACATCGAGGTGATCGTTCGCCAGATGCTGCAAAAGGTTGAAATCACCAATGGCGGCGATACCACCCTGCTGCCGGGCGAACAGCTCGATCTGGCGGAAATGCTGGAATATAATGCCAAGCTGGGCAAGGGTAAGCAGCCCGCCGAAGGGGTGCCGATCCTGCTCGGGATCACCAAGGCAAGCCTGCAGACCCGCAGCTTCATCTCGGCCGCCTCGTTCCAGGAAACCACCCGTGTGCTGACGCAGGCGGCGGTTGAAGGGAAGAAGGATACGCTGGTCGGGCTGAAGGAAAACGTCATCGTTGGCCGTCTCATCCCCGCCGGTACCGGCGCGGGCATGAACCGGTTGCGCGTGACCGCCAACAGCCGCGACGCTGCGCTGAAGGCCGCGTGGAAAAAGCAGCAGGATGCGCTCGCCGCCAGCGGCCAGCGCGAAGCTGAACCCGCAGCGGACGCAGTCGGCTCGGAAGAGAAGATGAAGGCAGCGATGGCGGCGATGGCCGGCGCGGCCCCCGCATCGGATATCGAGGACGCTGGCGAGGAGTAATCCACCCCGGCGTTATTTCGATCCATGAATTGCCCCGCTGGAGCCAATGCTTCGGCGGGGCTTTTCTTTGCCAGTGTCTTTGCCAGTGTGCGCAGCGGGCCGCGCTGAGGGCATATAATGCTATTGCAACGCACTCGCAATTAAGCTAGTCATGCGGTCATCATTCACACGCAGCACAAGCGAGGCTCCATGTCCCGGCCCCACACCCCTAACGCTACCGCGCGCACCATCATTGCCGCTTTGGCGCAGCCGCCGCGGGCCAACGCGCTGGGGCCGATCGCGATCCGCTTCATCCACGCCTTGCGGTTGATCGCGCTGCATGATCGGATCGGGCGCGATCCGGTGCCCGAATTGGCAGCCCGCCTGCACGGGGTCGACGTAGCGGCAAAGGCGCTGATGCTGGCGCAGGAAGTCGCTGCGAGTTGGCCCGAAAACATCCAGGCTTCGCGTTTCTGCTGCTGCTTGCTCAGCCATGATGAGGCGACCATTGGCGCGTTTGTGGATGCGGCGGCTTCGTGCGACCGCGTGGGCTTTGAAGCTGCGCTGACGGGATTGATCCGGGCTGACCGAATGCACCGCCTGTGGGAAGGCGCGCTGGCGCTGGTCGCGGCGGAGATGCGAATGGTGTGAACGCTTGCGGGCGGGCGGTGCGCGCTTTACCGCTCTCGGCCATGACCACTGCACCCACCACCACCCGTTTCGCCCCGTCTCCCACTGGCCGCCTGCATGTCGGCAATATCCGCACCGCGCTGCATAACTGGATGCTGGCGCGCCAATCATCCGGCACCTTCATCCTGCGGATCGACGACACCGACGCTGCCCGCAGCCGGGAGGATTATGTCGATGCTATCCGTGCAGATTTAACGTGGCTGGGCCTCGACTGGGATCGCGAAGAGCGCCAATCCTTGCGGTTAGACCGATACGAGGCTGCCTTTGCCGCTTTGCAGGCCGCCGGGCGGATTTATCCCTGCTATGAAAGCGCGCAGGAACTGGAAGTGAAGCGCAAGATCGCGCTGGGACGCGGGCTGCCCCCGATTTACGATCGCGCGGCGCTGGCATTGCCGGAAGCAGAGCGCGCTGCCAAACACGCAGAGGGCGTCACGCCGCACTGGCGTTTCCTGCTCGACCACGCCGAGCCGATCGCATGGGATGATGCAATTCGCGGGCCGCAGAAATTCGATGCGGCGCAGCTATCCGATCCGGTCATACGCCGCGCCGATAGTTCATGGCTCTACATGATGCCAAGCGCGGTCGACGACATTGATATGGGCGTTACGCAGGTGCTGCGCGGCGAAGACCACGTTTCCAATACTGCAGTGCAAATTCAGATATTTACCGCACTTTTTGCTTCGGGCTTTGCTGCAGCAAATGGTGCAGCAAAAGGCGCCCCGGAATTCGCGCATGAAGCGCTGCTGGTGGGGCGTGAAGGCAAGCTGTCAAAGCGTCTCGGCTCGCTTGGCTGCGATGCCTTTCGCGAACGCGGGATTGAACCCGAAGCGATCATCGCATTGCTGGCGCGGCTCGGCACGTCGCAGCCGGTTGAACCCATTGCCGATCGGGCTGCGCTGATTGCCGGTTTCGACTTTTCAACCTTTGGCCGCGCGCCTGCCAAGTTTGACGATGAAGACCTCGATCGTCTCAACGCAGCGATCGTCCACCAACTGCCCTATACGGCGGTTCAGCATCGGTTGCCGCAGGGCATGGACGAGGCCGGGTGGCATGCGATCCGGCCCAATCTGGCGCGTGTCGATGAGGCCGGAGAATGGTGGCGGCTGGTGACTGGCCCAATCACCCAAGGCGATTTCACGCCCGAAGACAAAGCCTTTCTGGCCGACGCCGCCCGCCTGCTGACGTGGGACGACAACCCTTGGGCCACGCTCACCACGGCGCTGAAGCAAGCCACGCAGCGCAAGGGCCGGGCGTTGTTCCTACCCTTGCGGCAAGCGTTAACCGGCATGGATCACGGCCCCGATATGGGCGAACTGCTACCCCTGATCGGTGAGGCGGAGGCCCGCCGAAGGCTGCAATTGGCGGCGGGTTGATGCATCCGTCAGCGATTTTGCATCACGCATGATTGCAGGTGGCGGTTAAGCCGATGAAGTGCCGCTTGTGCGCGGGGAATAGCGGTGGTCGGCCCCTGATAGTCCCATCAAACCACCCCGCATTTTGCCAACCCTTAGCTGCCGCCAGAAGAACCGACGCAAAAGCGCGAGGATTGCGTTGACAGCCACCCCTCCCCACAGCTATTGGCCCGCCCCTACCCAGCTTCCGGCACCAATGACCGGTCGCAACCGTGCCCAGATGGCGGAATTGGTAGACGCACCAGCTTCAGGTGCTGGCGCTCGCAAGGGCGTGGAGGTTCGAGTCCTCTTCTGGGCACCATTTGTTCTTCTCTTGTTCTCCCAGATAATCTATAAAACCCGCAGAAACCCTAGGGATTCCGCCCTTCGGTAGTTCCGGATCGTCCCGTTTGTTCTCGGGGGTTCCAGACATTTTTGCGGGCCTTTTGCGGGCCTTTGCGAAAACCACATTGGGAAAAGGCCCGCAAATGCCTCTGACCGAAACGCGGCTCCGCGCCCTCAAGACGAAAGACAAGCCTTACAAGGTCGCTGACCAGCGAGGCCTTTACATCGAAGTAACGCCGGCAGGCAGTAAGCTGTGGCGTTTCCGATATCGGCTCGGCAAAGTTGAGAGGAAGCTTGCGATCGGCAGCTATCCCGAAGTCAGCCTGAAAGAGGCGCGAGACGTGACCTTCGAGGCGCGCCAGGCTGTCGCCTCAGGGGGCGATCCGGCTTTCGAGAAGCGCAAGCGGAAGATCCGCGAGGAGTTTCTCTCCGCCCAGACATTCGAGGCAGTTGCTCGCGAATATATCGAACAGATGATGGTGCAGAATGGCCGCGCCGAAGGCACGATCATCAAAGCCAACTATTTTCTCGATCAGCTCGCACCGGCCATCGGAAACCGGCCTATCCATGAGATCGAGCCGTTTGAAGTGCTGGCTCCCCTCAAGCGGCTTGAAGCCACTGGCAAGCACGAGACTGCCAAGAAGTGCCGGTCGTTTGCGGGTCGGGTGTTTCGATATGGTGTTGCGACAACTCGCTGCAAATCCGATCCAACCAGTATGCTGAAAGGCGCACTCATAACGCCGAAAGCCACTCACTATGCCGCCATCCTGGAGCCCAAGGAGCTGGGCGGCCTGCTACGGGCAATCGATGATTACACCGGCTACATGGTGACCAAGTTCGCGTTGCAGATCGCACCACATGTATTTGTGCGACCTGGCGAGCTCAGGCATGCCGAGTGGCGCGAGATCGACCTCGTCGATGGCGTCTGGAAGATCCCTGCTGGAAAAATGAAGGCACGCCGTGCGCATGCGGTGCCACTCTCAAAGCAGGTAGTTGGCTACCTCACTGACCTTGCCGAATTGCTCGGCTATGAAGGATACGTGTTCCCTTCGGCTCGCAGCTCAAAGCGTCCCATGAGCGAGAACACACTCAATGCCGCTTTTCGTCGCATGGGGTATTCCAAGGATGAAGTCACCGCTCACGGTTTGCGGGCGACAGCCTCGACGTTCCTGAACGAGTCAGGATTGTGGAACCCGGATGCCATCGAGCGCGCATTGGCCCACGGCGACAGCAATGCGGTGCGCGGCATCTATCACCGCGGTAAGCACTGGGATGAGCGGGTGCGCATGGCTCAATGGTGGAGCGACTACCTTGATGAACTCCGCTCAGGAGGAAAGATCATAAAGGCAAAGTTTGCCCGGGGCTGAGATGAGAGAGCCTCTTCTAGTCAGCCGAAGCAAGATCGGAGGCTCAAAAACACCCCCAGCAAAGACACTGATGCGAGGACGGCGAACTCAATCCTGATCCCCAGATTTCGAAGCCATTGCCGCACAGCTTCGAGACCTCAGTTCGCGGTGCTTTTGCATGCAAGCTGATCGAAACGGTCGGCGATCGCTTTCCAGGTTTCTACGCCTGCTTCGTCGCCCTCTAAGGCCAACCGTTCCACTTGCTTTGCTATGTAGGCTGGTCCGGCATCACCATGATTCTTCTCTACCCATAGCGCGGCAGCCCACCGCTCCTGATCACGGTTCAACACCATGGTTCACGCCTTCCGGTCCAGGTTCGGGCCAGCCCTTCGCTAACCAGCTGATCGCCAAGTGACCGGCCGTTGCGGGTCACGACACGCAATTTGCGACCGTATTGGTCCTCATCCCGATTTCCGATGGTGAGAAGCTCAAACGGCCCGGCATTTAGAGTCCCACTTTTGGGAGGAACCCCTCCGACTTCAGTCGGATACTGGCTTCAGCCATGGACTCGGCCTGTAGCCTGTACCCTCGGAGAAAACGGAAGCCGCCGAAGGCGTGAAGCTTCCGTTTTCTCCGAGGGTACAGGCTATGGCGTATCGTTCTGGTTGTCACACGACATTTCATCACCGCTATCATCTCGTCTGGGCGCCGAAGTACCGGTATAAGGTGCTACACGGCGAGGTCCGACTGCGTGTGCGCGAGATCATCAAGCAGGTTTGCGATGAGATGGGCGTCACCATCGTGAATGGCGCTCTGTCCCGCGATCACGTGCACATGTTCGTCGAGATACCACCGCACGTCTCGGTCAGCGACTTCGTGCGCCGGGCAAAGGGCCGATCATCGCGCAAGATCCAGCAGGAGTTCGAGCACATCCGCAAACGCTACTGGGGCCAACGCTTCTGGCAACGCGGCTACTTCTCAACCACATCCGGCAACATCACCGATGACATCATCATGCGTTATCTCGACCGACATACCCACAAAAACGGCTTCAGCCCCTCGCCATGATCCTACCGGCGTCAGCCGGTGCCGGCCAATTTCTGGGGTGTCGATGTCAGCAATACGAATCTTGGTCCCATCAAGCCAGAAAGTATCACCATCGACGACACATGTCCGCCTGACCGTACCGCAGATAGCGAACTGCGGGGAATCCGATTGTTGAAATAGCGTCGGGGGCTGCTGCCCCGCACCTTCGAGCCTTGCATCCCCAACCGGCCAGTTGAGCGCCAGCATACCTGCCGCAAATACTATGGAGAATGCCCCCATGCCCAACATAATCTCCTTACTCAGCTTCCTGCGCTTGTTTGCCTTTAACGCTCTGCGAAAGTCGAACGGGTCTTTGGGTTTTTCAGGCACTGGAAATGTCCGACCTTAATGTGGAAGGTGTCGCGAGGCAATAATCAGAAATTAGGCTGTTTCGTCAATCATATGTGCCAATTGCACGCCATCTTTCCAACACAGATCGGACATACTGCGGTGTTTCACCATTGTTCGGAATGCCGCGTGATCGGGAGACGGCACCCGGGCCGGCATTATAGGCAGCAAGAGCCAGGTGAACCGCGTCGAACCGATCCAGCATGTCGCGCAGGTACCGGGCACCACCGTCGATCGACGCAAGTGGGTCATGCCGGTTCCGGACACCCAGTTCCCGCGCGGTGGCAGGCATGAGCTGAGCCAGTCCGGCAGCTCCTGCTGGACTCATAGCCATCGGGTTGAAGCGGGATTCGGCCCAGATTAAGGCCCGAAGCAGGTTGGTCGGAAGCCCGTAGCGGCGCTCAGCCTCGGCTATTGCCGCCATATACAGGCTTTCTCGGTAGGAAACGCCTGCTGGCTCAGCCTGGTAGATCGCTGGAAGATATTGCCTTGCCGGCAGTTGCTCCGCCTTCGGTTGAGCGGTCGCGTGCTCGAAGAGGGTGAAGTCCTGGGCGCGGACTTGCTGCGACGAAGTTGCGATCATTCCCAAACAGGCGACCGTTATGGTGGTCAGACAATTGAGGGAGATCATCTCGATTGGTGCTCCATTGATTCGAATCGCAATAGAACATATATAGAACATAGGTCTGTAGGGAAGCTCTCGATGCTTGCCTTCGGGAGAGGAGAGGAGCGCTGGTGAGAGGGCCACTTTGTAAGCTGAGGAGCTCGCATGTCCCTGTCTGTCCAAGCTCATCCCAACCGGTCGCTTGTCGAGACCGCCCGCCGCATTTGCGAATCCCGTGGCGGCAAATGGTCGGGCACCAAGGGGATGGCTTGCTGCCCCGCGCATGACGACCGGACACCGTCACTCGGCGTGACGCTCGGTCGGCAGGCCATCCTCTTTCACTGCTTTGCGGGATGCGAGCAGCAGAGCGTGCTGTCTGCATTGGCGCGCGAAGGTTTCGAGGCACCTACGCTTTTCTCAGGGTCTACGGCTGCCGACCATTCCGAGCCGACGAGAAATAGCAAGCCATCAGCGGCAGCTTTGAGGATCTGGCGCGAAGCGCAGCCACTGCGAGGCAGTCCGGCTAAGGCCTATCTTGAGAGCCGCAGTATCCTCGCCGCATCTTCAGCTCTCCGCTTTCATCCCCGAACACCGCTTGGCCCGAAAGGACAAACCCGCTTTTTGCCCGCCATGATTGCGGCGGTCAGCCTCGACGAGGGGCCGATCGCAATCCACCGCACGTTCCTGTCGGGCGATGCCAAGGCAAAGTTCGATAAGCCGAAGCGCGCGCTTGGCGCTCTCGGTGAAGCTGCCGCCCGTCTCTTCGCTCCGGCCTCCGGCAAGCTCGGCCTCGCCGAGGGCATCGAGAGCGCGATGTCGGCCTATGCTCTTACCGGCATCCCCGTCTGGGCGACACTTGGCAATGAGCGGTTCGGCATCGTGAGCGTGCCCGAGAGCGTGACCGAGCTTCATCTCTTCGTCGATCACGATGCTGGCGGCGAGCTGGCTTCGTCACGTGGCCTCGCAGCCTACTCAGGCGATCGACGGACGATCCAAGTCTGCAAACCCTCATCACCCGATACCGACTGGAACGACGAACTGACAGCGTGGCTGCGCCGCAAGGCGGCGCGGTAGAGGAGAGAGGGCTTCTCGAATTCCTGATCCGGCAGAGGGCGTGTCCCGATGCCCCCATCAGGAGGACGAATTGCCATGTTTCAATCAGACCTGTTTCCTGCCGGCGAGCAGCTCTCGCCAGTACCCCTAGCATACGTCATCGGTGCCAGGATTGCCGAGCTTCTCGCAGCGGGCCGTCATCTTACCCGTGCCGATATTTCCGGCCTGTTCGCCGAGGAAACCGGCGCCACGGACTGGGGAAGTGCCTGGACCATCGGCGACTACAACAACGCGGTCGAGATCGGCGCGCTACTCTGGCTTAGAGAGTCCTCACGCATCGATCTGGCGACAAGCGCGCACGAAGCCGAAGCGCGGTTCGACTGGCTCGAGGCCGCCTTGCCGCCCCGGCATGTTCGCAGCGAGGCACAGATAGAACTCCAGCAGTTCTCGACCCCGCCAATGCTGGCCTGGCTGATGGCTAAGGCCGCAGCTGTCTCTGCGCACGATACGCTACTCGAACCCTCCGCCGGCAATGGTGCCCTTGCTCATTGGGGCAGCGTCCAGAACTCCTCGTTGGTCCTCAACGAGATCGATCCGGCAAGACGAGACAGCCTGGGCCACATCTTCCCTTCGGCCACGATCACTGCGCATGACGGGGAACTGATCGCCGACCTGCTTCGTGGTCCTGTTCCGTCGGTCGTCCTGATGAACCCGCCGTTTGCTCGCAGCCAGGAACGCGGCAAGGACGGTGAGACGGCGCAGCGCCACCTTCGCAGTGCAATCCGGGCCGCTGCCAATGGCGCGAGGATTGTCGCGATCATGCCCGAAGGTTTCTATGCGTCCACCTTTGCGAAGGCACATTCCGAAGCATCGCTCCTGCTCGATGTCCGGTTGCAACAGATGTTTCGCCGGACGGGTACGGGTATCGCTGTTCGCCTGGCCGTATTCGACAAGACGCAGACCGCGTCCGGGCCAGTGATCACTGGAGATACCTGCGACCTGATCGCGCTCCACGAGCTTGTCACCGAGCTTCCGCGACGCGCGCAGAACTCTGCCAGCCTCCAGCGCCTGCCAGTCGGCAGGCCAGTGCGCCTCAAGGACAAGACTTCAACGCGATGCACGCCAGTCCGGCCGGTGGCACCCTTCGCAGCGACACCAGTAGCCACAGCGAATGCGACCAATCTCACTTATTCGGTCCTCGCCGAACCCGCGCCGGTGCCCGAACAGGCAGGCATCTATCTTCCCTATCGCCCCAGCCGCATCGCGTTCGAAGACGCGCCCGTCCATCCGACCCCGCTTGTGGAGTCGGTCGCCATGGGCTCGGTCGCGGCGCCGCAGCCGGAAGTTAAACCGCTTCTCCCTGCAGGGTGGCAGGCCGATGGCCTTCTGTCCGAAGCGCAATGCGAGACATTGGTCTACGCCGCCCAAGCATTTGCGCGCGATCTCCCCGGCCAGTTCAAGGTCAGCCAGGAAGGCACCTCGCTGGAACTGTCCGAAGATGGTCTGGCATACCGCCAAGGCTTTTTCCTTGGCGACGGGACCGGAGCGGGCAAGGGACGGCAGATCGCCGCAGTCATCATGGACCGATGGCTTGGCTGCGCGCGCCGCCATATCTGGATCACCAAGAACGAGGCGCTGCTCGAAGATGCTCGCCGCGACTGGGAAGCGCTCGGCGGCATGGCGCTCGATATCCAGCCGCTCTCGCGCTGGAAACTTGGGTCTCCCGTAACGATGTCCGAAGGCATCCTCTTCGTCACCTATCCGACGCTGCGCTCGGGGCGCGCCGAGGATACGCGGCTTGACCAGATCCTTGTTTGGGCGGGCGAGGATTTCGAGGGCGTGATCGCCTTCGACGAAGCCCACGCCATGGCCAATGCGCTCGGAGGCTCTTCGACCCGCGGCAAGGTCAAGGGCTCCGAACAGGGCATTGCAGGCCTCAGACTGCAGAACCATCTGCGGCGCGCCCGTGTGCTCTATGCGTCAGCGACGGGCGCTTCGGATATCGCCAACCTCGGCTACACCGCCAGGCTCGGTCTCTGGGGACCGGAAACCGCCTTTCCGACCCACGAGGCGTTCATGACCGAAATCCGCGCCGGCGGTGTGGCGGCGATGGAACTGGTTGCTCGCGATCTCAAGGCCCAGGGTCTTTATCTCGCTCGCGCGCTGTCCTTCGCCGGGGTCGAGTACGAGATTCTCGAACACAAGCTGACCGAAGCGCAGGTGCGGATCTACGATGCCTATGCCGAGGCCTGGGCGATCATTCACCGCAATCTCGAAGCGGCACTGGAGGTAACCCGCGTGGTCGACGAGGACAGCGGCGATACGCTTAACCGGAATGCCAAGGCTGCCGCCTTGTCGATCTTCGAAGGCACCAAACAACGCTTCTTTGCCCAGCTTCTGCTCTCGATGAAGCTGCCGAGCCTGATTCCCGCGATGGAGCTCGCGCTTGGCGAAGACCATTCGGTGGTCGTGCAGCTGGTCTCGACCGCCGAGGCCATGCTCGACCGGCGTCTTGCCGACCTCTCCGACGAAGAACGCGAAGCGCTCGATATCGATCTCTCCCCGCGCGAATACGTCATCGATTATCTTTCCAAGAGCTTCCCGGTGCGCCTGATGCAGGTCTTCACAGATGAGGATGGCAATCTTCGCTCCGAGGCGATGAGCGACGAGGAGGGCAATCCGGTTTTCTGCTCGCGGGCCATCGCTGCGCGCGATGCGCTGATCGAGCAGCTCTGTGCGTTGCCGCCGATTGCCACAGCCCTCGATGCGATCATTGAGCACTTCGGGACCGAGGCCGTGGCCGAGGTCACGGGCCGGACCCGCAGACTGGTCTTGGGACGCGATGGTCAGCAGCGCCTCGAACGGAGAAGCCCCAGTGCCAATGTCGCCGAAGCGCAAAGTTTCATGGAAGGGAGCAAGCGCATCCTGGTCTTTTCGGATGCGGGCGGCACGGGGCGATCCTACCATGCCGACCTCGACTGCCGTAACCAGCAGCGCCGGGTTCATTTCCTGCTCGAGCCGGGCTGGCGCGCCGACAACGCGATCCAGGGCCTTGGTCGCACCAACCGCACGAACCAGGCCTCGGCCCCGCTGTTTCGGCCGGTCACCACCGACGTGAAAGGCGAACGCCGGTTCATCTCGACCATCGCGCGCAGGCTCGATTCCCTCGGCGCGCTGACGCGCGGCCAGCGCCAGACCGGCGGACAGAACCTGTTCGATCCGGCCGACAATCTCGAAAGCGACTATGCGCGCGACGCGCTCTCGCGCTGGTTCCAGCTGCTCTATGACGGCAAGCTCGAGGCCACGAGCTTCGGTAACTTCGTCGAACGCACCGGCCTCCGCCTTGAAAACCCTGATGGCGGGTTGACCGACAATCTCCCCACGATCCAGCGCTGGCTCAACCGTATCCTAGCGCTGCCGATCGCGCTCCAGAACGCCATATTCGAGGAATACCTCGGCCTCGTCGAGGCGCGGATCGAAGCCGCGCGCGAAGCGGGAACGCTCGACCAGGGACTCGAAACAGTCAGGGTCGATCACTTCGCGGTGCTCGCCGATGAACTCCTGCGCACCGACCCTGTCACCGGAGCCGAGACCCGGCTCGTCTCGCTCGAAGTGACCAGGCACCTTCGGCCATTGCGGTTGCGGCGCCTCGTTCGGATGCACGAGATCGGAACCCCGCACGCAATCCCGATGCGCAATGCGCGCTCGGGCAATGTCGCGCTCTCGGTCCCGGCCCGGAGCCTCATCGCAGACGACGGGGCCGTGATCGAACGCCGGCGCCTGCTGCGTCCGCTCAAATCCGCGAACTGGTCGCTTGAGGCACTTGCTGAAAGCCACTGGGAAGAAATCGGCATCACCGCGTTCACCAGCGCCTGGCGGGCCGAGGAAGAGGAGGCCGCCGCTTCACCGGTAACAGAGCGCGTCCATCTCGCCACCGGACTGCTGCTGCCGATCTGGAAGCGCCTGCCCGGTGATCATGTTCGCGTCACCCGGCTCGTTGCCGAGGATGGCCAGTCGATCATCGGGCGCGAAGTGCTCGATGTTGATCTGACCGCAATCGCCGAGACCTTTTGCCTATCCGGAGTTGCCGGTCCGACGCCAGACCAGATCGGCGACCTCGTCTTCGCCAGCGGCAAACCGCTGGGCCTTGCGAGCCACGATCCACTCACCGTGAAGCGTTCCCTGGTCGGCGGCGAACAGCTCCTTGAACTGACCGGTTTCTCGCCTGATCGGCTCGACTGGTACAAGGGCAAGGGCTGCTTCACCGAAATCATCCGCTACCGCACGCGCCTGTTCGTCCCGGTGTCGAGTGCCTCGTCGGTCCTCCCCGCGCTTGCCGCCTGATCCTCGGGCGGATTCCAATCACAAGGGTGAGAGTGGAGGGAGCCCTTTGGGCTTGTGGGCCTTGTGATCCTCACCTGCGCCTTCATCCCATCAGGAGAACACCCATGATCCAGTCGATACCCTTGAAGAAGCTCGCGGCTAGCCCGCGTAACGTTCGCAAGTCGAGCGATGTCCTCGCTGACCTCCAACTGCGGGCAGACATCGCCGCGCGCGGCCTGCTGCAAAACCTCGTCGTGCGCAAAGGAACGCGCGGAAAGTTCGAGGTCGAGGCCGGCGGTCGCCGCCTCGCCGCGCTCCAGGCGCTGGCCGCAGAGGGCACCTTGCCCGAAAACCACGAGGTCACCTGCCTCGTCATCGAAGGCGAGGAAAGCGAAGTGCGCGAAGCCAGCCTCGCCGAGAACTTCCAGCGTCTCGCGATGAATCCGGCCGACGAGGCGCAGGCCTTCGCTTCCATCATCGAGGCGGGGGCTACCATCGAAGACGTGGCACGCCGCTTCGGCCTCACCGTCCGTTTCGTCGAAGGACGTCTGCGTTTGGCAAGCCTCGCGCCTTGCGTCTTCGAAGCGCTCGCCGAAGGCACGATCACGCTCGACATGGCCAAGGCCTACGGCGCGATTTCCGACGTCGAGCGCCAGGCGCATGTCTATGCCGAGTTGCAGGATGCCTGGTACCAGATCACGCCCGACACGATCCGCCGCATGGTGCTCGATGCCACGGTGCGCGGCTGCGATCCGCGAGCGGTTCTTGTCGGACGCGATGCCTACCTCGCCGCAGGTGGCCGGATCGAACGCGAACTGTTCGACGATGATGCCAGCGAGAGCTGGATCGATATCGCCCTGCTCGAGGACCTCGCGCACAAGGCCATGGAAGAAGCGGCTGAAAAGACCGCGCTTGAACATGGCCTTGCCTGGGTGCGGCCGACGCTTGGCACCTATGTCAGCCATGACCTGGTTGAAGGTCTGGGTCGCTTGCCCTGCGAGCCTGCGCCGCTGACCGAGCAGGAAGCGCAGGAACTTGGGCAGCTCGAAGCCGACTACGACCGCGTCGCTGCCGTGCTCGAAGACGAAGACAGCGACGAAGACGAGATCGCCAGGGCCGAACAGGAACTGGTCGTGATCGACCGCGCGATGCGTGCGCTCAACGATCGCCCCCCGGTACTCGCTGCCGAGCTGAGACCCGAAGCTGGCGCCTTCCTTGTCCTGTCGCGCAATGGCGAGCCGACCCTGGTCCCGCAGTTCTATACCGAGACCGAAGTCATCGCTGACGAAGGCGTGGTCGAGGCCATCGAGGAAAGCGGAGCGGCGAAGCCCAAGGGTAGCTCGCTGTCGCAGCGCCTGCTCGACGAGCTCGCGATGCAACGCCGCGATATTCTGGCGATCCATCTCGCCAACGATCCGGCACTGGCGCTTGACTTCATGGTTTTCACGCTTGCCGATGCCGACGGGCATGACTGGCGCGCCAAGAAGGCGTCGACCCTCGTAGGATCGGTGGCG
This sequence comes from Alphaproteobacteria bacterium HGW-Alphaproteobacteria-7, assembly GCA_002842735.1. Classification (GTDB taxonomy): domain Bacteria; phylum Pseudomonadota; class Alphaproteobacteria; order Sphingomonadales; family Sphingomonadaceae; genus Erythrobacter. Next base: position 196,750 of record PHEB01000002.1, read on the forward strand.
TCGGGTCCGGTTAACGGGTTCGAGGCCAAGGACGCACCGGCGAGCGCTGCGCTGGCCGAGTTCGCCGGTTCGCTCGATGACACCTGGCGCTTGGGCGAGAGCGATGTCGAGCGGTTTGCCAAGTTCCGGGCGCTATCCGACGAGGCGCGCTCGGCTTGGCTTGGCCATGTCGTGTCGCGAACTCTGGTTGCCAGCCTTGCCTGTGAAGGCGAACGCTCGGTACCGATGCACGAAGCACTTGGCGCTCTGCTAGAAATCGAGACCGCGCATTGGTGGCGTCCCACGGCGGCGAATTACTTCGACCGCGTGGCCAAGGCCCGCGCGCTCGAAGCGCTCGATGCTGCAGGCGGCCCGGAGCTGGTCAGTCGCTATGCTGCCTCGAAGAAAGCCGAACTGGCGAGCGCTGCCGAGCGCATCTTCTCGGGCAACTTCATCGGCGAGGCCGACGTGAAGGAACGGGCGCAGGCCTGGGTCCCTGCGATCATGCGTTTCGCTGATGCTGAGGAAGTCGTGCCAGTTGATGACGGAGCCGTAGCACCAGTCAGCGACGACCCGATTGACGAAATTGCCGAGCAGGCTGCCTGACCCCTCCTGACAGGTCCAGGTCACTCGGCAGGCGGTCCGTCCCTCTCGGGACGGGCCGCCTTTCTGCCTGGATACACTTCAACCAAGTCATGATCTTGCGAATTGAAGCAGAGGTTCGAGATCGTGCTGGTCAGCCGCGCGAAGAGCTTCGATATACTGCCCCCGCGTTGCCCCGGCTTCGATCAGGCTGGTCCTTCCCCAGGAAAAGTAGGGCTGCCCCAGATGCTTTGCGAGGAGATCGGCAGCGAGCCTGGAAAACCTGCCATTGCCATTAGGGAAGGGGTGGATCTGGGTAAGCCGGTGATGAAATCTCAGCGCGATCTCGTCGGCGGGATAGGTGTCGTGCTTGATCCAGTATCGCACATCATCCAGCATCTGTCGCAAATCAAGCGGGATCCGAAAGCTGTCGGAGCCGATCCTTCGGTTGGTCTCCTTCGAGTAGTCGCCCGCCCAAGCCCATACCTTTCCGAACATGCGTCGATGCAGTTCGCGCAATACGTCTTCATCAAGCATGTTGCGCGATTGCCTGGTCGCCCAGTTCTCCCCATCTGTGATGTTGATCTGTTCGGCTTCGTTCAGTTCGTGTCGCAGCGTGATGTAAGTGGGGATCAACCCCAGCCGCTCTTCAGCAGACAGAGGAGTGTTGCCGTCCTCGTCGGAGAACAGGTCAGCGCTCACAGATTGTCATCCCACAGGCGCGCCGCAGGGCCTCGCAGCAGGTCGTTGACCAGCCGGTCGCGTTCCTGCTCTTGCGTCCCGGCATCAAGGCCCTGGTTCTCAAGTGCCATGCTATGGCTGGTACGGGACAAGCGCTGAGTGGCGAGCGTGCGCGCACGCTTACGCACTTGCTCCTCGATCGGAGCATTGGGCACGAGTGCATAGACCAGCGTGCAGTCGAGCGCCTCGGCCGCCTGTCTGAGGGTCGCGAGGGTAAGGGAGTCGCGCGCTTCGCCCTTTTCCATCTCAACGATAACCGACTGCGACTTGCCCATCCGCGCCGCCAGTTGGCGGGTCGTCATGCCGTATGCATCTCTCAGAGCACGGATCCAGCCGCGCGGCGGACGCGCGAGCTCCGGCCGCTCCCGAAGCGAAGCGAGACGGTTTTCGAGATGTTTGCGGGCGAGGGCCTTGGTATCCATGATTGTATCCTGACGATCAGTTGTGCACATATTGATTGCATAAATAGGATCAAATTTCAATTCAGAGATCGTATTTAGACTATCAAATAAATCTTGCCTAATCGTATATTCTCGATCAGTTTCAATTCGTACCTCTTGCACTGCACGAGGCTTCTCGCAAGCGATGCGAAGATCAGACGGGTGACCTGATGCTGGAAGAAGAGGGGAGTGGGCTCTGGTTTTCCTGAGCCGGGACATGGGCGTCCCGGCGATCAGGAGACATCCCATGAGCCACCGCCGTCGCGCCTCGTCGACTTCGCCAGCCGAGCGCATCACCGACGCCATTATCGAAAAGCTCGAACAGGGCACCAAGCCCTGGGTCAAGCCGTGGAGAGGATTACCGGTCTCACGGCCCTTGCGATCGTGCGGCACGCCCTATCGCGGTATGAATACGTTCTGGCTGTGGATGGTGGCCGACGCATGCGGTTACGCTTCGCCATACTGGATGACCTATCGCCAGTGCCAGGCCCTGGGCGGACAGGTCCGCCAAGGTGAAAAATCGACCATTGCGATCTTCTACAAGAGCTACACAAAGGAGGTCGAAACCTCCGAAGGTGAGACCGACACCGAGAACCGGCGCGTGCTCAAGGCCTATGCGGTCTTCAACGCCGACCAGTGCGATGGCCTGCCCGCCTTCTATCACCCCGAACCAATGGCCGCCCCGGTCGAACCTGCAGGGCGGGAGACGAGGCTCGACCAATTCTTCGGCGGCATCGGCGCAAACATGCGCCATCACGGATACCAGGCTTACTACGAGCCAATGCTGGACCGTGTCACCATGCCACCCGCCGCACTGTTCGAGACCTATCACCACTATTACGCGACGCTCGCGCACGAGTTGTCGCATAATGCCGCGACCGGGATTATGCCGCGTGGGGCCCAAAGGGCGCGGAATTTGGCCGTTTGCGCCCTGATCGGCTCGGCATAATCTGACGCGAT